>NZ_JBQGAA010000002.1:0-633783 GCF_056542585.1 Ruegeria sp. AB9
AGGCCTATTGCCGCCTGATGCGTGTCCCTCTGGAACCGCGCCACGTCCGCGCGATCATGGCCATGGATGCCGTTTGGCTGAGTGGAACCAAAGAAAAGCCGCCGTTGCCGGACATCACAGCTGCGGCGTTTGATGCGAGGATTGGGAGTGCTGTTGTGGAAGAGTCCACTTTGCTCACCCCTCCAAATGATAAGGAGCAATCAGAGGTTCAGCCGGAATCTTCCACTCGGAAGTGACCTTTCTGATCATAGCGAGATTGAGGGCTCGTTTCTTTTTCAGCACTTCGGATGCTCGAGGTTGCGATCCTATGACGTTGCCGAAATCGGTCTGGGTTAGGCCCATTTCTTCCATGTAGAGAAACAACATTTCGATAGGGTCGGGCGCCGAGATCGCGAAGTTCTGATCTTCGTAGTGCTCAACAAGGTCCACGAGGATGTCGAGTTTGTTGCCATCTTCGGTCCCAGGCTCTGAGCCCCAGAGGAGTTCGATTTCCTTGAGTGCGGCCTTATGGTCAGATTCATTTCTGATTGGAAAGAGGTCCATTTTGGATTCCTCACTGCATAACTGTCTTAGAATAGGGTTACTGTAGTCGCGTCGATCTTGTCGTATTCGGCGTGAGTGCCGATGAACTTTATGAAGGCGATGCCTCGCACGAAGTCGAAGGCAACAATCATGCGGAAATTTCCGCCTTGTACCTCGAAGCGAACGCGATCCTCACTAACCACTTTGGCCTTTGAAAAGGACCCCGTAACTTCCAACGGAGTTTCCCATTGGGCGGCCTTCGCAACTTGATACCAATGCTCAAGAGGTGTCTTGGTTGCCGGATGCTTCTTGTAAAAGTCGGTCAGTGTGTTTCTGGCGATGATACGCATCTGGCAATTCGGCCTCTTTGAACTGCTCTCAATTTATTCCCAAAATGGGAAAGTTCAAGATATATATTTCCCAAAACGGGAAAAATATTTCCGAAGGAGGAACAGAAAGGGGCTACTGAAGTTCTGAGGCTGCTTTCTGATATCTAACCCAACATGGACTGATTGATCGGCCACAATCGCCGTTTGTTGATCAACCCTAAATACATTAACGCAACCTTCCGGCAAGAGTTCGATATTCCCTGATGCAGCAGTTTGAAGACACCGTTCGCCGAGAACTGGAGCAGTTCGAGGTAGGCGAAGAAATCGACCTGATAACAGTCGATGCGACATCGATAGGTGGCGCGGTGTATTGGTTTGCGCCGAGCCCGGTTGTCGATTCCGGCGGAGTGCAGGTTGAACCGGTTTTTGGTGGCCAGACATTTGTCGTCGTGCCGTTCGAATCCGAGGGGTGGGAGTGGTCCGCTGGCGGGCCGTTACCGACACCCACGATCCGCTTTCTGACTGCGCGGGAAGATGGCGATCAAAGCTCGGCCGTGTCTGCTCTCATGGCGCTGGTAGAGGTTTATGACGATTTTCTTGGCGCCACGGTGACCCGCGTTCAAACCCTGCGGAAATACCTGGATGACGGATCGGAGCCCAACCCGCAGGCGCATAAGGGCATCGAGGTCTATACGGTGTCCCAGAAGACAAACCAGACGCCGGATATGATTGAATTCCAGTTGAAAAGCTCGCTGGATTTGGAGGACGTGGTTCTGCCACGCAGGCAGGTATTGAACTATTGCCAGTTGTCCTATCGGCGCGTGCAACCCGACGATTCCTTTGATTACACCAATGTCACATGCCCCTATGTCGGTGCGGCGTATTTTGATGAGAACGGGAATGCCGTCAGTTCGCCGCAGCAGGACAAATGTAGCTACTTACTCACGACCGGTTGCAAGCGTCGGTTTGGGAATAATGCGAAACTGCCGTTCGGGGGCTTCCCGGGCGCTGGAAAGCTTGGGGTCTGAAGCATGTTCGAACCCGAGTTCTACAGGAAGCCGAACGAGGTTTTCACTCCCGTAGTGATCGCCGCAGCAAAGGCACATGCAATCGCGTGCTTTCCGCAGGAGTCATGCGGCATCGTTCGGTCAGGTCGCTACGTCCCATGTAAAAACGTGTCGCCAGAACCGACAGAGGCGTTCAAAGTATCGCCGATCACAATGGGAAAGGCGTTCAGGGCCGGAGACCTTGAGGGCATCATTCATTCACACCCGATGGCCCCGTGGTGGCCATCCAAGGCCGATATGGCGGCCCAGATTGAAACGGGCGTTCCCTGGGCAATCATCGTCGCGGGGGAAGCTGAGGCAGAGCTTGCATGTCATTGGGGCGGTGTGCGCCCTCCTGTCTTTCATGACGGGCTGCACGTTCCCCGCAGCTTTCTGCACGGCGTCAGTGACTGCTATTCGATGGTTCGGGACTACTACGCAGAAATGGCTGGCCTTCAGCTATCGGAATTTCCGCGCGACTGGGAATGGTGGGTGAATCCGGAAACGCCGAAGGGCATGTATCTGGACAACTTCGAGGAACAGGGTTTCGAAGTGGTTTCGACCAACCCGATGGAATACGCCTCGATCGCTAAACCGCATGATGCGTATCTCATGCCGGTCAGGTCCAAAGTTCCCAACCATGCCGGCATCTATATCGGGAATGGCCAGTTGCTGGAACATATGCACGGCAACCTGTCGCACCGCGAGCCCATCGCCCGCAAACTGAAACACATCACGCATTGGCTGAGACCGAAGGGCTGACATGATCCGCACCGTTTATCTTCATGGGGCCCTGGGCGATGCCTTTGGCCGGGAAATTCGTTTGGCTGTTGAAAGCCCGGCCGAGGCCGTGCGGGCGCTTTGCTCGATGGTCAAAGGGTTTCAGGAGCATGTTCACGACGGTTATTACCAGGTCTTTCGCGGCGCGGAGGTTGATGGGCGCGATCAAGACCCACAGGAGCTGCGCGTTGTTTTCGCCGACGATGAAATCGAGATGCACATCGTCCCCTGTGCGGCCGGTGCCAAGCGCGGTGGGTTGGGAAAAATACTTGTCGGCGGTCTGTTGATCGCGGCGTCCTTCGTTCTTCCTGCTACTGTTGCGATTGCAGGTAGAGCGATTTCGGTTTCGGGATTTGCGTTCAAAGCTGGCGCGGCGCTGGCATTGGGGGGTGCCGCCCAGCTTCTCGCGCCCACGCACACAACCCCTGACTACGATGAGCGGGAACAGCCCCGGTCGGAGCTCTTCGGCAATTCGCTGAACGTTTCCACGCCGGGTGTGGCTGTTCCTGTGCTGGTCGGCGAATGTGAAGTAGGGTCAGTCGTTGTCTCGGCGGCCATTCATGTCGAGGATCGTGCCTTTGTTCCGGCCGCGCCGTCTTCGCCTCCGGGCCCATACTTCCCTAATTTCCCCGCTGGCATCGGGATATTCGGCGGATGAGAGATTTTCCTGAAACACAAGCCCAACAGGTCCGTGGCCGCAAAGGGGGTGGCAAGGGCGGCGGGGGGTCAAGTGGTACGCCATACGAGGCTCCCGATAATCTTCTGGCGGATTCCACGGCTTACATCATCGATGTCGTGTCCGAGGGTGAGATCGAGGGATGGGCACGGCCCAACCATCCGGCAACCTGCATCTTCTTCGACGATACCCCGCTCCAGAACCCGGATGGGAGCTATAACTTCCCGGGGGTTGAGTTCCATCTGCGCACCGGAACGCCCGATCAGGAACCGGTTCCGGGGTTCTCGGCGGTCGAAAGTGAAGTGGCGGTCAGCGCGGAGGTCAAGGCAAGCCTTCCGATTGTTCGCACGATCACGGCTGATGATGTTGATGCGGTGCGGGTCAAGGTTGGCGTCAACCAGTTAACGACCCTGAACAAAGACACGGGCGATCTGACCGGCGCCGCGGTCGATTTTTCGATTGATCTGCAGGTCGGTGCCGGCCCCTGGTACACCCATTCCGATCTGCGTATCAGCGGAAAAACAACCTCGGGCTATCAGAGAGCCTACCGGGTAGATCTGCCAAACACGCGACCGGTATCAATCCGGGTACGGCGGCGCACCCCGGATCAGACGACAAGCAATATCTCCGATGATCTGTATTTCGTGTCCTACACCGAGATCATCGACGCCAAGCTGCGCTATCCCGACACGGCCTATGTCGCGCTTGCCGTCCCGGCCCAGGCATTTGGTGGCCGCATTCCGCGCCGATCCTATCGCCTCAAGGGAATGAAGTGCTGGGTGCCGTCGAACTATGACCCGGTTGCCCGCACTTATGACGAAACAACCATTTGGGACGGGACGTTCAAACTGGCCTTCACCAGCAACCCCGCCTTTTTCACATATACCGTATTCATAGAGGATCGCTGGGGGCTTGGAGAGCGCATCGATCCCACGCTGGTCGATAAGTGGCGTATCTACCAGATTGGTAAATACTGCGACGAAGCTGTTCCAAACGGGCTCGGTGGTGTTGAGCCGCGGTTCACCATGAACGGCGTAATGAACACGCGCGAGGCCGCCTATCAGGTTGTCACGCAGCTTTCGGCAGCGTTTCGGGGTGTCACGTATTGGGGGGCGGGCGCAATTGTTCCGGTTCAGGATGCGCCGTCGGATCCGATCAAGCTCGTAACGAATGCAAACGTGGTCGATGGGCAGTTCAGTTATTCCGGTACAGCGCTCAGTTCCCGCAAGACCGCGGGTGTCGCCAGTTTTCGTGATCCCTTTGACCATTATCGCATCAAGCCACGGGCTGTTTACGAAGATCATGCCGCAATTCAGCGATACGGGCGGCGTCCGTCCGACATCAGCCTGCCATTCACCACAGTAGGCGGGGAGGCGCTACGGGCGCTGAAATGGCTTGTCGATACTGACACGACACAGCGAGAGACGGTCACATATCAGGCCGGATTTGATCACGCAGGGCTTCGGCCAGGCGACCGCATTCTGGTCTCGGATCGTCATCGCGTGGGGTTCCGGATGGGCGGGCGGCTGCTCGGCATTGCCGGGGACCGGATGTCTGTCGATCTGGATGCTCCGGTTACTCTTCAGGCGTCGGAAACGTACACGCTGCTGCTGGCTGATGACGTGGGCGATTTTGTTACGGCACCCCTTGTGGCGGGGCAATCCGGCGATCTCTCGACCGTAAACCTGTCCGCCGCACTGCCCGCAAATGTGCTTCCCGGCGCGGTGTTCATGATGACGGCGAGCAATCTTGCGGCAAGGCAATTCCGGGTTCTGTCAAACACTCCGGACGGCCACTTGTTCAACATTATCGCGCTGGAGGATGACCCGAACAAATATGCGCGAGTCGAGCAGGGCATACGGGTCGATTCTGCCTCGCCCTACATTCTGCCAAATGCCCAACAGCCAAAGCAGGTGCAGAACCTGCAGGTCAGGGTTTACTACAGGGCTGCTCCGGCCGGGTTGGTGGCGTCTATCAGTTGGCAGGTCCTTCCCGGGGAAAATGTCTCGGCGTTTCAGGTTGAGTTCACGGACAACTATGGTGTCCGAACGCAGTTCCCGGAACAACGGGTTCAAAGCATCGATATCCCCCTTGAGGGGGCAGAAATCGGATCTTACTCGGTTCATGTGAGAGCGAAGAACGTACTGAATATCTGGTCCGAATTTGCCAATGTTCAGTTCAGTGTCGATCAGAGCGTCCTTTATCCGGATGATGTCACAGGGTTTGATATCCGGGTTCTTGGAAACCAGGCCACGCTGTCCTGGGATCAGGGGGCGCCGATCGTTCAGGGGTATCGGATCAGATACAGTGCTGATCCATCCGGGGGATGGGACACTGCCATTGATGTGCAGGCAAATGTTTCTGGCAATACCAGTGGCGTTCCGCCTCTTGCCGGCGCGTATCTGATCAAGGCCATTTCCGTATTTGGGTTCGAAAGCCTGAATGCGTCGGTTGTGACGTCCAATACCCTGAATCTGGCGCACTTCAATGTTGTGGAGGCCGTCGCAGCTGAGCCCGGTTTCGCAGGAACGCTATCGAACGGGCTTGTTCGCGGGCCTGATGAAATCATCTTGCTCGGCGCCACTTCGATGTTCGACGGCAACAGCATGTTCAGTGGTCGCAGTATGTTCTCGGGCAGTTCAGTCGAACCGGAAGGGATCTACGAACTGGCCGGGTTCCTGGACCTCTCAGAGGTTTATACTTCGCGCCTGTCCGCTGACGTGCGCGCTTTTGCCTTCAAGACTACCGACTCGATGTTCAGCGGCAACAGCATGTTCACCGGCGCGAGTATCTGGGGGAACATCGGCAGTTCCTGGGGCGTCCGGGTGGAGGTTTCGGTAACGGACGATGACCCGGCTTCACCGTCGGCCGTTTGGTCTGTGTGGCAACCCTTGATGGTGGGCGACTATTCTGCCCGGGGCTTCAAGTTCCGGGTGAGGCTGTTGAGTGATGATCCCGTGGTCGGGGTGGTGCTGGAGGGTCTGACCGTTACCGTCGACATGCCGGACAGGATTGCACGGGGCGATGACATCCAATGTCCTGCGACAGGCGTGACGGTGACTTTCAATCCACCATTCAAGGCCACGCCCACCATTCTCGTAAACGGGCAGGGACTGCCTGCGGGCGCCAGATCTGAACGCACAAACGTCAGCCGTTCGGGTTTCACCCAGCGTTTTTACGACGATAGCGACACACCCATCGCGGCATCCTTCGACTATGGGGCTGTCGGGTATGGCCGGGAAGCATAAACCCCAAAAGGACTGATAAACATGGCAAGATATGATCAGGGGACAATTCAGGCTCCACCGCTGGGCCCGGATATCCCGGACACGACGTTCATGATCCAGTATTTCCAGAAACTGGTTTCGGCTGTGGTATCCGGGCACTTCGATGCCTCCAAACCTCAGGACGCCGCGAAAGGTCTGATTTGGGCGGAAGATGTCAGTGGTGACATCCACATAAAGCTGTTTGATGGCAGCGTGGATCACACGATTGCCATCTGGACTTCGGCGGATGGCCTCAAGCTTTCTCCAATCGCAGGTGTTTTCGAAAAGGACAGCTATTGGCAGAACGTGGGGGGCAGTCGTTCGCCCGGGACCACCTACCAGAACACGAGCGGCTATGACATCGAGGTGATGGTTACCGCCTTCACCGCAACGGACCGGGCTATCCTTGTTTCAACCGACAATTTTGCCTCTGACTCGGTTCTTGTCGGATGGCTTCCCGCAACGTCGGTTTCAACCCCCAATACGTTCACTGTGCCTGACGGCCATTACTACCGGGTCGATGGTGCAGTGAACAGTTACACCTGGTCGGAGCGCAGAGCATGAGCCGGTTTTTCATACTGAACGGAAACTACGTCGAGACCACCACGGATCTGAAGAATTGGGATGATGGTCGGATTCCGGTTCCGCAACGCCCCGCCGCCCATTGGGATTGGGATGATAAGAAGGATGTGTGGGCAGAAGGCGCTGTGCCTCCGAAATACCCGGACTTGGCATCTGCTCGGGTTGCCATGGTCGCCTTTGTCGACGACTTCATGTCGCAAGTTACCGGGCCAATACCGGAATACGAGCGAGCAAGCTGGCCTTCCAAAGCGGAAGCGGCCAGAGCATATGAAGCGGGCACGCCGCGGGCTGATCAGACCGCTATGATTACCAACGAAGCCGCAACATCAGGGCGCACGGAGGCTGAAGTTGCCAGCATCATCGTTGCGCGTGCTGACCAATATCAGGAAGTAATTGCTCATTCTGCTGGTCTGCGAGTAGCGACTGATCTGGCCTTGGAAGCTGCGACGGACCCAAGTGAGTATGAAACCATTCTCGTGAACGCAAAGGCGCAGGCGATGGCGCTGGCTAAAAGCTTGGGTCTGACTGTGTCGCCATGATCGATTTTCTTCTCGAACTGGCGTCATTGCCGTCGCGCCTGATCAACATCCTGACCGGTGGCGGTGCTGACCTGACGTTTTCCGCCCGGTCGCACCAGAGCGGCCTGTGGACTGCGCATGTCATCAACTGGATTTTCTTCTGGCAGGCTGATCATTGCCGGTGGGCTTGGGACCGAGAGCTGGAGCGGTCGCGTGCAAATGTGGCTTGGGCAGAAAGGGACGAGGGATGACGAAGCAGCAGCTGAAAAGCCACGCGCAAAGGTTTGGCGATCTTGTCGACTACTGGCGCAAAATTGGCAGCGCCGCCATTTTGTTCTTTGGCATTCTGGTGACCCTATGGGCTCAGTTTCTTGGGCCGGGTGTAAAGTCCGTCACACAGGATTTCTTGGGCATAACTGAATTGTCTCTCAGGCTTGACGATCTGGAGCGGTATGTGCCGCCGCCCGCGGTTGTCGAGTGGAACGAAAGCATGGCTCGCCAAAGGGGCACATGTACAGCCGACCGCTGTATCTACACCCTGACTGGCGCACGCACACAGTACGGCGAAAGTTGCGGAGCCCCGAAATCGATTATCCCTTTTCTCAGATCGCCAACCGGGAACAGCACGCAGATCTCCTTTGATGAGGAAGAGATGACCCCGGTTCACTTGACCAGGCAGCCGCATGGGTTCCTGGTCTGGTTGGAAATTCCTGCCTACCTGAGTGAAGGTGATTATAGCTGGCAAGCCAAGATCATCTATGAAGACTGTCCCGGCCGTGGTGAACCCATAGAACGTTCCACGCCTTGGTTCCCGCTTCGAGTGAACAACCCCTAACGCAGCCCAACAAATGAGCCATTTCGCCCCGCCTGCGGGGTCTTAGGCATTGGAGCGAGGACATGAGGCACGTCAACGAAATCATACTGCACTGCTCGGCCACACAGCCCAATTGGATGCACGACAGATCACTCAAGGCCAAGGTTGACGAGATCCGTCGGTGGCACAAGGCGCGCAGATGGTCCGACATTGGGTATCACTACCTCATTGATCGAGACGGAAAGATCATGTCTGGCCGCCCGATTGAGCGCACAGGGGCACATGTCAGAGGGCACAACGCCGGCACAATTGGCGTTTGCCTGATTGGTGGGCATGGTTCGTCTGCTGATGATGAGTTCAGCGAGAACTTCACGATCTATCAGGAAAAGGCGCTGCGCTCATTCCTTGAAGACCTGAAGAACAAACACTCGATCACAAAAGTCTCGGGGCATAACCAATACGCCCCCAAGGCCTGTCCCGGCTTCAATGTGCCGATCTGGATCAGGTCCCAAAAGCAAGAGCCACCAAGAAAACGTTTCTTCGCTGGTTTTCGCAGGTTCTTCAAACCCCTCTTTGGATGAAAGGAAAATCCTATGAAACTGATGATCTCCGCCGTTCTGGCGGCTCTTTTCGTGTCTGCATGTGGCTGGACTGACGAACGCAAAGCTGCGCTGGCCGATGCTGCGCTTGTTCAAATCCAACTGCTGAACGCTCAGGGCATTGATCCGGTACGCATGGACGCTGAAGAACTGGCGTTGCTGGCCTCAGGCTGTGCGCTGATTCCGGTGGTTTATCCCGAGCGCGCCGTTGATGTCGCTGAGTTCTGCTCTGTAGCCATGGAGGCCGCGAAATGACCGGCAACAAGTTCTTCATGAAGTCCATGACTGTCTGGGGGATTCTGATCATGGCAGCTCCGCAGCTCGCTTTGTTGTTCGGCTTCGATTTCACGGCTGCCGACGCGGCTGAGGCCGATGGGCACGTTCAGACAGCCATTACCGCGATTGGCGGCATTATTGCCTTCATCGGTCGTATCCGCGCGAAGCAGGGCCTTTCCGTCGGTTCTGGGCCGTGAAACCGCTCTCCGCGCTTCTGCTGGCTTTCCTGCTGTTCGCCGGTCCTGCATTCGCTCAGAACTGCGCACCGCGCACGGACATCACCGCCAAACTCACGGAGGTCCACGGCGAGTCTCTGCGCTTCGGTGGACTGCAGAAAGCGCGCGGAACACAGACTGTCTTGGAGGTCTGGGTGTCGGCTGAAACCGACTCCTTTACCGTTCTGATGACACACCCCAACGGTATCAGCTGCATCATGGCGGTTGGCACTGATTTCTTTGAGGCGGTCCCAGCGCAGGAGCCTGCGGGAAACCCTCTGTAACCCAGGCGCCGGGGTGCGGCGCAAACCCCTGAAATGGAGATACCTATGAAGAAGTTCTTCTCTGCCGCTCTGGCGGTTGTTTTCGGCTGCGCCATGCTGTTTTTGGCTGCGGCTCCTGCGGATGCGGCAAACGCCATCTATCCGAAATACAAAGAGGCGTTGCTGAACGGATCGGCAAACACGGATATGTCGGGCGGGACCGTCAAGGCGGTTCTGGTTGATACCGGCACCTATACCTATTCCGGAACCCATGAATTCCTGTCTGATCTTTCAGGAACTGTTGGGACCGCAGTCACCCTGACATCAAAGACCTTCACCGACGGGAAGTTCGACAGTGGGAATGTCACGTGGCCATCGGTGTCCGGCAGCACGGCCGAAGCGGTTGTTCTGTACATCGATACAGGAACGCCCGCCACGTCGCGCCTGATCCTGTTCCTGGATACGGGGCAGACAGGATTGCCGGTCACCCCGAACGGCGGCGACATCAATTACACGGTCGATGCCGCTGGCTGGTTCACGCTCTGACGCGTGGGCCAGCGCCCAACCCTGTTCCCCCTCACAATTCGGAGGCTGAAATGTCGAATTTCACATTCCGCCACGCGTCGAATGGCGCGGAAATCGCTGACGGCATAGATACAATCCTTGTCGAAACAAACCCAGACGGATCAAAGAAAGTTTCCGTTCATACGGATGGAACGGACTTTTCGGAGATTGTGGCGGTTCCGGTAGACCCGCCGACTGATGGGGGTGATGACGCCGACCGAGGCACCGATCAGGACACAAGCGGCGGTGATGCCGGTTCTGACACGGGGCAGGATACAGGCGGCGGTGACACTGGCTCGGATCAGGGCAGTTCATCCGGTGGGGATGACACTACGCCGCCAAATGACGGGACGCCTGCCAAGCCGAAAACCGCTGACATCAACAATCAGTCTGAGCTCGATGCGGCGATCCAGAACCCCGGCGACTACACCGTTGCGCCGATGTTCGAGACTGACGGCAGTGAAAAGAAGTATTCGCTATCAAATGCGATGAGCAGTGGTGTCCGTTTGATCGCTCATGGCAAGAACGCCCAGCCGGTCTTTGGCAGTCACCGCTTGGACGACAAGCAAAACCTGACCTTCGATGGCCTGATCTTCCGGTACGATCCGCAGCCCGGGCATCAGACTTCGCATCCGCACCTGAACCACTACAATTGCACCAACATCGATTACATCAACGCCTTGGTGGTCGGTGGATTGTGGAACGACGTGGGCGACCCGAGCCAAACCCAATACAACTGGGGCGAAGGCATCCAGATGTGGGGTTGCAACGGATTCTACATCGGTCAGAGCAAGTTCCGTGGCTTCTCGAAAGCAATCCAGCCAAACCGGGCCGCGAATCTTGAGATCATCAGAAATGATATCGGGTTCTTTGGGTCAGATGGCATCAGCCATTCCGATATCTGGGATTCGCTGATTGAGGAAAACTACATTCATCATTGCGTTGATCAGAAGCCCGGCGCGCATGGTGACAAGATGCAGGGTTTCGGCGAACAGCAGCGGGTCAAGTATCTGCGGAACTTCTGCGACAAGGCCGGTGGCCTCTATACGCAGGGTTGGCACAACAAAACCCAGACGGTGAAACGCGCCGTCGAAGCCATCGATAACATTTTCATCCTTGCGCACACCAATGGCCACACTGGCGGCAATTGGGAACAGAGCGTGATCCGGGGTGAAATCATGGTTCGCGCCAAGAACGATTTTGCCGAAGCGCATGAACCGAACGGTTTGGGCGGGGATAGTCTTCGCGGTCTGTGGCAACCGAAAATCCGGGTTGACGGTGACATCCTGATTGAGAACTGCCGAGCGCCTGAAATCTACTACAACGGCGTGAGTATTCACGGCACGAACGGCAACGTTCGCGATGAAGGTGATGAATCTGCCGTGCGGGCAATGGCGCGCGCGCGCCTGCCATTTTTCGATTACTCGGGGGCCTAAGAATGACGCTTTCTCGTTTTCCAACTGTCATGCCGATGGCGGCAGAAGCATCGATCGAGGTTGCCGACGCGCTGCGGCATGTCCGGGACGCAACCGGTGATCTCACGTATCGGGATCTGGACAGAGTTCAACGGGGTTTGGCCAATGCGAAACTGACTACCGCTCAGGCCCTCGCAGAAGGGTCAAAACAGCCCGCAGCGGCGGAGGCGTTCATGGTGTCCATCGGCGGGCCTGCCACGTTGATCGACTATCAGACGGCCGCGAAGGATGCAGAGGCGAAAGCGGCGACCTGGAACGCCGCGCTTGCCGGTGTTCTGTCCAGCCTGACCGCAGACGAGCTGATCGGCCTTGAACAGCATGGCGCAGATTCGCTGTCTTACAAAATGATCGAGCACAAACACTTCATCCCGGCGGCAAAGGCTGACCCGCTGCGTTCCAGTCAAGCGCTTGCTGAACTGATCTCGGCATTTGAGGCAGTAGGAGCCGTCTAATGCCATCGGCCGTCGTCGGTTCCATCTCCGGCGCGTATTCCAAGACCACTGTCGATATCGGTGGAACGGATTACGACGTCTATCAATGCTCAGGTTTCACAAGCGTAACGTTCAGTACCGGCGGTGACATTCGCGAGAATGCTACTGGCGGTGGCGGCGGTGGCGGCGGTCGTACGCTTCGCGGTGGCGGCGGTGGCGGCGGTGGAGAAGTCGTTAGTCGTGCCACACTTGCGGTATCCACCGGTATAACCTACGAAATTCGTCCGGGTCTGGGCGGTGCCGGTAATCCAGGCAACGGTGAGGGTACAAACGGTGGTGACACCACGTTTGCTGAACAAGGCGGTTCAACGCTTACGACAGCGCGCGGTGGCGGTGGTGGCGGTGGTGGTGCCAACGGCACCGGTAATGACGGTGGTTCCGGCGGCGGTGGTGATTCCGATGGCGGTGGTACGTCTGACGGCGGTACATCAACGGCTGTTTCGCCGGGTGTCGGCAATGATGGCGGTGCGGGGGGCACACCGGGGATTTCGTCAACACGTCGTGGCGGCGGCGGTGGCGGTGCTAGTCAGGCAGGTTTTGCATTTGACGATACGGGCAATGAAGGCCGTGGTGGTCAGGGCATCACCGATGATATTGACGGCACGACGCAAACGTTCGGTAGCGGCGGCGGTAGTGGCGACCGTCAGTCACTTGGAAATAACCTAGGCGGCACCGGTGCTGGTGACGGTGGTACTGGTTCGTCTGGGGCGGGTACAAACGGCACAGATGGTACTGGTGGCGGCGGTGGTGGCTCAACCGGTGCGGCGGGCGGCGGTGACGGCGGTAACGGGGTTTATATTTTCCGGGTTGAAACCCCCGGTGCTGGAAGTGGCCCGCAGACAATCACCGGCACTGATCACGATGACGGAGAGTCCTTTGGTTCGGGCAGCGTATCAGTTGGGCCGGTGGCAATCACTGGGACGATCTTCACCGACGGGGACACCTTCGGGGCAGGGGCGGTTGCACCTGGCCCCGTGACAATCACGGGCGCACTGCACGCTGACCCGGACGGCTTCTTTGGTGGGGCGATCAGTGCAGGGCCTGTGGCGATTGCCGGGGCTGCTCATGACGATCCGGACGCCTTCGGAGCTGGCTCTGTGTCTCAAGGCGGAGCGCCCGCACAAGGTATTACAAGTTCCGAGCATAACGATCCGGACAGCTTTGGCGCTGGCGCGGTTTCGCTTGGCGCGGTTGTCATCGCAGGGACGCTGCACAGTGATCCCGATGGTTTTGGATCTGGTTCCATACAACCCGGTAGCGTGACCCTGACGGGCACAATCTACGTCGATCCGGACCAGATCGGGACGGGTATCGTCAGTCAGGGCGGGCCGCCGCCCCAGAACCTCGGCGGGACATCCTTTGCGGATGCCGACGTGTTTGGGGCGGGGGACATCCAGCCGGGGCCGGTGTCGATCGGTGGGGGTCAACACGTTGACCTCGATACGTTCGGCGCGGGGCTGATTTCCGCCGGCGGAATACAGATCACCGGCCTGAGATTTTCGGATTCAGACGCCTTTGGCAGCGGCGGTGTTCAATCTGGGCCGGTCGTTCTGGCGGGCAACCTGTTCGTTGATCCGGACACCTTTGGATCAGGCACGGCTTACGGCGGCGCTTTGGTTAGTCCGGTCACACCGCCGGAGCGGATAGTGGTGATTGCCGCTGAAGATCGCGCTTTGGCCATTCCTGCAGAAGACAGAACATTGAGGGTTTCGTGATGGTGGCAAAAGTAAAAGACCCGGTAGCGGTTCTTGATTATCTGTTCGACTGGGCTGCCTGGTTGGCAGGTGATGGGGACACCATCGCAAGTTACACCGTTGCGGTTCCAACCGGGCTCACCCTCGCATCGCATTCCAAGACAACCACAACTGTCACGGCTTGGCTTTCTGGTGGAACTATCGGTCAGAGCTACGAGATAGACTGCCACATCATTACGGCAGGAGGTCGACAGGACAGTCGCAAGATGGAAATCCACGTGTTGGATAAATGATCCCGGCGCCGGGGTGCGGCGCATAGAGCGAAAGGAGAACGTCCTGCGTTAACAGCTCAATCTTTTTGGTTTTTTACTTGCCCGGCCCGAGTGGTCGGGCTTTTTTGTTTTTGGATGCGCGATCAGGTTGTCAAGATGACCGGATCGGGCGTGTAGATTGAAATAGGTAACAGATGCCAATTTACTTTGTCTCGCATGAAGGGGGAGAATTCGGGCCAATTAAAATTGGCCGAGCGGCCAACATAAAACGGCGTATTCGAGATTTGCAGACAGGCAATCCTGAAACACTCAGGCTTCTGGGGTACATACATTCTGACGACGACGTGGCTTTGGAGAGGGCGCTGCATGATCAGTTCGCTAACGCCCTAAAGCGAGGTGAATGGTACTATGTTGATGTATTAGAACTGCTGCCGATACTGAAAGACGCAGGGGTGAGGGGTTATGTTCCAGCCGATGATGCGATTTATGAGTTCGCAGGGAATGACCGCAATGGTTTCCCTGAATTTGTACGGGGCGCTTGTTGGTTAGACTTGGAGCCTAATGAATGTTGCCCGTCGTGTGGTTGCTTTGGCGGAATGCACTATCAAAGAGCGGTTGGGCAAGAGATTTGCCAATGCTGCGGATTTATGGACGATGAAGACCAGCATAAAGGAGATTGATTTGACAAGACCTATAGACCCGAATGACGCGCCGAGAGATGGGTCGCAAGTGATTTTCTATGTGGGCGACGGCGATAGAGAAAATATGGTGACAGCCAAGTTTGATTCTTACCGGTCAGAATGGATCACAAAAGACGGTGCAAAGTTTGATGTGACCACTGCCAATGCGGCACATGTTGTCGAAGAAGGTTCATAATAAGGAGATTCCCATGAACCAACACGATTTGACCAAGATTTTTGAGGATTGTGAGAAATTGCGCGCAACGGGTCATTTCCCTGGTGATGGTTGGGGAAGCAAGACGTCTGCCGACTTAGATATGCTCTGGAATACAAAGACAGACACCCATTGGGAGCGGAGAAATCCCAATGGCGAATGGAGGTTTGTTCCGTCATTGGGGCTGACTGAAGTACACAACAAGGAGAAACAAATGAGCAGCTTATGCTACTTGGTGATCGAGTACGCACCATCCCTGTTGGATAACGAGAAACCTGCACCTGTTAGGATGGACGGTCATTACGCAAATCGTGAGGACGCAGAGAGCATTGCAAAAGGTTGGGCAGCCCAATCGACGATGACCGGGACGAGAATTGTAGTTGCTGAAGTTGCTCTTGAGGCAAAAGCTCCGGACTATTGGAAGAGATAGAGAATAAGTGGGGGGCGACGCTGGCGATAAAAGGAATACCAGTGCGGGGATTGGCCGCCGATCATTCCACCAAAACCGACAGGCTGCAAGGCGGAGTTGGACCTACCGCCCCCCATTTTGAAGATCAAAATAAGGAGTAGCCCTGAATGAAACTGGCTCAAAAAGACGTCTTGGAGTTCTTAATTGAAAAATGCCCAGGTCGAACAGAGTCCGCGTTGGCAAAGGCGATTTTTGGAAACACAGACGCTGCCTATCAGCAGAAGGTGAACCAAGATTGCCGAATGCTTGCAGACAGTGGCGCTGTTGAACGCAGGGGGAAGGGTGGGCCTACTGACCCATTCACCTACCACCCAGTTGAAAGCACCAGTGCACAATAGGAAGTCGGTGTAAAAAATCAAAGTTGCATTGGTTTGCGTGTCTCGCCTTGCGTTCTCGATCGAAGTGGTTCTTCCGCACGACAGAGATCAAGGTAACCGCGTCGGACTCGTGAAGAACCTGTAGATACACAAATAGGAGCATGGTTAGGTGACCAGCGATGAAGTTGCCGAGCGAGTAAAGCGCCTTTGTTTAGAGAATTGCGACCTTATGGATCGTCCCCATTTTAATTTCATGCGCCATTTTGATGAAGCTCTTAAGACTTCAATTTGGCTCAATCATGGTAACCGGTCTGCGCCTGCTTCCGGCGGCTTAAAGGCAATGCTTCGGAACCTAGAGACAACAATCGAACTTTGCCGTAACCAAGAACTACGGCGTCATCTATAGGGAGCGGACATTGGGAAATCCAAACGTTGGAGCGATACTATTATTCGCGTTGGGAATGGGGGAGATCCTGTTCCCGGGTTGGAATGGGGCCTTCTTTGATCGCGCCACACCTTCCGAAGACACCATTCGAGTTACGAGTATGATGTGCTTCGTGGGTGCTGCTGTTTTGTTTTTCGTCCCGCGCGGAAGTTCACAATGAAGTGCGGCCACGAAGCTATCGATCCGGGCTTCCTATGAGGTCCAGGGAGGCTCTTTTTGTGAATTAGATCATATGTGGTATTATCAACCCGAGTAACAATCATCACGTGTTGATAAGATTACATTAACGTTTTTGCTACTTTGATTTGACTGCAATTACCTAATAAATGCCGCGTTCGCGTGCTATATTCGATTAAGAGGTGATCGGCATGAAGCAAAATTTGATGAATGACGCGCCACTTTCCGAAGCCCAGCTTCAGATTCTAGAGCGTCTGGATCGGCTTGACAGGACCTATGATAAGGGTCTGACTGTAAAGCACTTTTACTTGGCTCTAACTGGCGTCGTTGCAATTGTGGCACTCTTGTGGATATTGTTCCCGTAAATCATTTTGATTTCAGGAATTTGCAATGAGCAATGCCAACACTGATTTTGAGAAGTCTGTTCTAGAAAAACTCGACAGGCTGGAGGCTTCAAGGCTCGCGGATCAATCGCCCAATCCCGAGAACTACTTCACCGTAAAACATGCCTTTGGGGCACTTGGGTTCGCCGTTCTGGTGGCTGCTGGTTTTGCAGGATGGCTCATAAACCAGGTGGACAAAAAGATCGACGCACAGACAGCCGCGCTTGAACGGCAAATTGATTTGGTGGTTACGCAGGGTCTTGGTCAATTGGAAGCCAGCCTGAAATCCAACCTACGTGGTGCCGAATGGATCGAGGGCACACTTGTATCCCACTATCCGCCCCCTGGCCTTGTGCCTGTTGATGATTTCAAAGGAATGAAGTTCGGGTTTGCCAGGAGTGACGATGGAAGTGTCCAAAGTATAATCAATGAAGCTCTCATTGAGGCGATCGCCGGTGGAGAAATCGACGTAATTGACGGTAACGAAATATACATTAAAGAAAACGGCGACTTCAAACCACTCTTTCCAAAACAATAGCTTAGCATCGTCGGTGGCAGGCTGACCAATATGGCGCTTGCGGCATCGGCTTACCCACCTCATATCTGGGCCATGACATGGCCCAACCGAATCCCGTTCGACCTTCACAAAGAACTTGAATCTCGCCCGCTTCCAGATTGGGAGATTGCGTTACGCGTGTGGGCGAAAGAGCACGGCCTGAAGCTTAAGATTCAGTGGTATCCGAGATTGCAGCGCACAATTGCCGATCTGCACTCACGTCGATACACCGCGAAACCACAGGATCACTGGGCGGCGATCAAGGAATGGTTAGAGCGCAATGACGTCCCGGCGCCGGAAAAATTGCCAGGGTGGCCTGAGGTGGATTCGGTCAGATATTAGGTTCGCCTAAGTTCAAATGACTTTGGAACACTTCGCAAAACACTCTTAACCCATTGAAAAATATGGTGGGTGATAAGAGATTTGAACTCCTGACATCTTCGATGTGAACGAAGCGCTCTACCACTGAGCTAATCACCCATGACACGCGGTCATATCTTTCCGTGGAGTTTGCTGCAAGCGAAATTGACCTGTTCGCATGGGTGAAAAACCGCTCGCGAACAAAAATCTGGATTCTGTTAAAAAACTTCAAAACGCCGCTTGACGCTGCCCGACCGTAGCCATAATACACCCAAACGTTCAGCAATGAACATGCAGTGGGCGGTTGTAGCTCAGTTGGTTAGAGTACCGGCCTGTCACGCCGGGGGTCGCGGGTTCGAGCCCCGTCAACCGCGCCACCGCTGCCAACCTTGGTCCAGGATAAAGGCCATGAAATAGATGCGCGGTTGTAGCTCAGTTGGTTAGAGTACCGGCCTGTCACGCCGGGGGTCGCGGGTTCGAGCCCCGTCAACCGCGCCATTTCCTTCTTAAATTCGTCAATCGGCCAAAAAGGCGCTGCGTCGGAATTCCCGGCACCATGTCCTGAGTTTGATTTGGTCGGCAAAAACCTGTACGTTCACTAAATGTTCTAACTTTTCTGTTGGAGACTCAGGCAAGCTCGCCTATCTCTAAACCACTTGTTTGTTGGGGGCCGGAAATGGCTGAGCTGAAGAATATCGAGGTGCGCGGCGCGCGAGAGCATAACCTCAAGGGCATCGACGTCGATATCCCTCGGGATCAGCTGGTTGTGATCACCGGTCTGTCGGGTTCGGGCAAGTCGTCGCTGGCGTTTGACACGATTTACGCTGAAGGTCAGCGCCGTTATGTCGAAAGTCTTTCGGCTTATGCGCGGCAGTTCCTCGACATGATGGAGAAGCCCGATGTCGATCACATCAGCGGCTTGTCACCGGCGATTTCGATTGAACAGAAGACGACCTCCAAAAACCCACGGTCGACAGTGGGGACTGTGACAGAAATCTACGACTATCTGCGTTTGCTCTTCGCCCGCGCTGGTACGCCGTACAGTCCGGCAACCGGGCAACCTATCGAAGCGCAACAGGTGCAGGACATGGTTGATCGGATCATGACGATGGAGGAGGGCACGCGAGGTTATCTGCTGGCCCCGATCGTGCGTGATCGGAAGGGTGAATACCGCAAGGAATTCCTGGAACTTCGCAAACAGGGTTTCCAGCGTGTGAAGGTGGACGGTGAGTTCTATGAACTGGACGAGCCACCCACGTTGGACAAGAAGTTCCGACACGATATCGATGTTGTGGTTGACCGTCTGGTCGTTCGTGAAGGGATGGAAACGCGTTTGGCAGATAGCCTGCGCACCGCTCTGGATCTGGCGGACGGAATCGCAATTCTGGAAACGGCACCACGTGAGGGTGACCCGGAACGGATCACGTTCAGCGAGAATTTTGCATGCCCTGTCAGCGGATTCACCATCCCCGAGATTGAACCGCGCCTGTTTTCGTTCAACGCGCCATTTGGAGCTTGCCCGGATTGTGATGGTTTGGGTGTTGAGTTGTTCTTTGATGAGCGTCTCGTGGTACCGGATCAGTCGCTGAAACTGTATGACGGGGCCCTGGCACCATGGAGGAAAGGCAAGTCGCCGTATTTCCTTCAGACCATCGAAGCCATCGCGCGTCATTATGAGTTTGACAAGAACACGCCTTGGAAAGACCTGCCCAGCAAAGTGCAGCAGGTGTTCCTGCGGGGCTCGGGCGATGAGGAAATCCAGTTCCGCTATGATGAAGGCGGACGGGTATACCAGGTGACCCGCAGTTTCGAAGGCGTGATCCCGAATATGGAACGGCGGTATCGCGAAACTGATAGCGCGTGGATACGCGAGGAATTTGAGCGGTACCAGAACAACCGCCCATGCGGCACCTGCGAAGGGTACCGTCTGCGGGCCGAAGCGTTGGCAGTGAAGATTGCCGGGCTGCACGTCGGGCAAGTGGTGCAAATGTCGATTCGAGAAGCTTTGGCCTGGATCGAAGATGCCCCGAACCACCTGAGCGACCAGAAAAATGAGATTGCCCGCGCGATTCTCAAGGAAATCCGCGAACGGCTTGGATTCCTGAATAATGTGGGTTTGGAATACCTTACGCTGTCTCGTTCAAGTGGAACATTGTCAGGCGGTGAAAGTCAGCGCATCCGATTGGCAAGCCAGATCGGATCGGGTCTGACCGGTGTTCTTTATGTACTGGATGAACCCTCGATCGGCTTGCACCAGCGCGACAATGACCGGTTGCTCGGTACACTCAAGAATCTGCGGGATCAGGGCAACACGGTGATTGTTGTCGAACATGACGAGGAAGCCATCCGTGAAGCCGACTATGTATTCGATATTGGCCCCGGAGCGGGCGTGCATGGGGGGCAGGTCGTAAGCCATGGGACTCCGGCGGATATCACCGCAGATGCAGCCTCGATCACTGGGCAATATTTGGCGGGAACGCGTGAAATTGCGGTTCCGGCTGAGCGGCGCAAGGGCAAGAAGCAGAAGGTGACTGTGGTTAAGGCCACTGGAAACAACCTCAAGAACGTCACGGCTGAGTTCCCGCTGGGCAAGTTTGTCTGTGTGACCGGTGTTTCAGGTGGCGGTAAATCGACACTGACGATCGAGACGTTGTTCAAGACCGCCTCGATGCGCTTGAATGGCGCGCGTCAAACTCCTGCGCCTTGTGAGACGATTAAGGGTTTGGAGCATCTGGACAAGGTCATTGATATCGACCAACGCCCGATCGGGCGGACTCCGCGTTCGAATCCGGCGACTTACACAGGGGCTTTCACCCCGATCCGAGACTGGTTTGCCGGGCTGCCCGAGGCGAAAGCGCGCGGTTACAAGCCCGGCCGGTTCAGCTTTAACGTAAAGGGTGGTCGGTGTGAGGCCTGTCAGGGTGACGGGGTCATAAAGATCGAGATGCACTTTCTACCCGATGTCTATGTCACCTGCGAAACCTGCAAAGGTGCCCGCTATAACCGCGAAACGCTGGAGATCAAGTTCAAGGGCAAATCCATCGCCGATGTGCTTGATATGACTGTGGAGGACGCGCAGGAGTTCTTCAAAGCGGTGCCGTCAATCCGCGACAAGATGGATGCGCTGGCCCGCGTAGGTCTTGGATATATCAAGGTGGGTCAACAGGCGACCACGCTGTCCGGTGGTGAAGCGCAACGTGTGAAATTGTCCAAGGAACTGTCGAAACGCTCAACCGGTCGGACGCTCTATATTCTGGACGAGCCGACCACCGGGCTCCATTTTGAGGATGTGCGCAAGCTGTTGGAAGTGCTGCACGAATTGGTTGATCAAGGTAATACAGTTGTGGTGATCGAGCACAATCTGGATGTCGTTAAAACCGCTGACCATATTATTGATATCGGCCCGGAAGGTGGCGACGGGGGCGGTGAAGTTGTTGCAACCGGAACGCCTGAGGACATAGCCTCCGTAGCGCGCAGCCATACTGGCCGATATCTGAAATCAATGCTGGATGGTGCGCGCGTAGCGGCTGAATAGCGGATCCAAACCCTTGTTTCAGTTCAGAATGTCAGCAACCGCACCAATCAGGTTCAGAACTTTGCGCGTGTCGGGATCAACCCGATACACGTAATCGCCTGCGCGGATATAGGAGTAGTTTCGGTTTAACCCATAGCGATTTGGGTTATCTATCCAGCGGTAATCATTGCGGATAAAGTCACCATTTCCATAGATCTTTTTGGCCTGTCCAGGTGGAACGCAAGGGACGGCTTTTTTTGCCAGACCCGGCGGGCAATGTCCGGCCTTGTTCTTGGCTATCGCGGAAACGGGCACAATCGCCAAAGCCGTAAGAGTTGCCGTTGTCATCAAGAGTTTCGTCATGCCATTTTCCATTTTGAACATGCTGTCAAAGCCTGCGAACATGATTGTTCAGATGGCTGCTTGCCCAGTGAGAGTCAAACCACTGGGCAAGATGTCGCTTAAATGCCGATTATTTGCGTCCGCGCTTTTCAAAACGGGGAAGCATGGCGCTGAAATCGCGGCCCAATCCGTCTTCATTTTCGACGAATTGTTCGTAGAGCGCGGTCGCGACCTGTCCCATTGGTGTATCCGCATCAGCACTGTCTGCAGCTTGTTGGCTGAGACGAAGGTCTTTCAGCATCAACTCTGCCGCAAATCCGGGCGTGTAATCATTGTCGGCGGGGCTTTGCGGACCCACGCCGGGCGCAGGGCAATAGGCGTTCATCGTCCAGCTGTACCCGGAAGAGGTGCTGACGACGTCGAACATTTTCTGGCGGTCCAGACCCAGCTTGTCGGCCAATGCAAAAGCTTCGCAGGTGGCGATCATGGTGACGCCCAGGATCATGTTGTTGCAGATCTTGGCGGCTTGACCGGCCCCGGCCTCGCCGCAGTGAACCGCTTTCTGTCCCATGATGTCGAACAGAGGCGCGGCCTTGGCAAAGGCGGCTTCTGATCCGCCGGCCATAAAGGTCAGTGTGCCGCCGGCCGCACCGCCGATACCCCCTGATACCGGCGCGTCAACGGATAGCAGATCTGCGCTGGTGGCTTGTTCTGCGACTGCGCGCGCGCTGTCCACGTCGACTGTCGAGCAATCAATCAGAACGGCACCCTTCGCCATGGCGGGAAGGATCTGATCTGCAACAGCCCGTAGGATGGCGCCATTCGGCAGCATTGTGATGACAGCATCAGCCCCTGCTACAGCGTCAGCCGCCGTTTCGGCCTTTGCAACGCCTTCCACGGTGACGTCAGCCGTGTCAAATCCGAGAACCTGATGCCCGGCCTTTGCCAGGTTTGCCGCCATGGGGGCGCCCATGTTTCCCAGCCCTATGAAACCGATCTGCATCTATTAGTCCTCCTCAAAAGTCAGGGTGTGCGCACCCATTGGCTGCAGCATTTTCGAGACGGCCACCAGCGGGACGTCCATATCGGGAAACTGCCAGTTCGGGTTGCGGTCTTTGTCGATGATCTGCGCGCGGATGCCTTCCAGAAAATCACCATGCTCCATCGATCTGTGTGTGAAGCGGTATTCCATATCCAAAGCGCGCCGCATGGTCAGAGAGGGACCGCGCAGACGGTGTAACATCTCGATCGTGCAGGCCACGGAAAGAGGTGCGTTCTTCGCTATTTTTCCCAGAGTTTTCGCGGAAAACCCCTGATCGCTGCCGCGTAGGCTGGTCAGGATGTCGCCCAGTGTTTCACCTGAAAAATGCTGATCGATTTCGGTATGCAACTCTGCCAATTCACCATCGGGTGGGGTTTCGGCATGTTCGGCTACCAGTTCTGCATTTCCAGACGCTTCCAGCATTTCAATCAGATCGGACCATTGTGATTGCGGGATGAAATGGTCTGCAAATCCCGCAAGGATGGCGTCCGCAGGCCCCATTCTGAATCCCGTAGTCCCCAGGAATTCACCCAATCTTCCCGGCGCAAGCGCCAGCATCAGCGTACCGCCAACATCCGGCACCAGACCGATAGAGCACTCGGGCATGGAAATCTGTGAGCTTTCTCCAACGACGCGGTGGCTGCCGTGGCATCCGATGCCGACACCGCCGCCCATGGTAAAGCCCTGAAGAAAACTGATGACCGGTTTGGGGTATTCGAAGATCAAGGCATTCAGGCGATATTCGTCGCGCCAGAATTTCTGACCATACGCGTAGTTGCCTTTGGTGCCTGTTTCATAGAGTTCGGCGATGTCACCGCCTGCGCAGAAGGCTTTGTCTCCCTCGGCGTCGAGAATGATCAAGTCGACGGCATCGTCTTCGCGCCAGTTGCGCATCGCCGTGTCGATAGCCATGCACATGTCATAGCTCAACGCGTTCAACGCGTGGGGGCGAGTCAGGGTGATGCGCCCGGCACGGCCTGTGGTGCGGATTTCGATGTCTGACATTGGGGCCTCAGCGGTTGGCGAGCAACTGGCGCGAAACGATCACGCGCATGATCTCATTGGTGCCTTCCAGTATCTGATGCACGCGAAGATCGCGTACAAGCTTTTCGATGCCGTAATCCGCAAGATAGCCATACCCCCCATGCAGCTGCAGACATTGATCAACCACTTTCGAACCGGTTTCGGTTACGAATTTTTTTGCCATGGCACAGAATTTCGTGGCATCCGGCGCGCCTTGATCCAGTTTCCACGCCGCCTGACGCAAGAATGTGCGCGCGGCCTGCAATTCGATTTCCATGTCTGCCAGACGGAACTGCAGGGCCTGAAACTGATCAATGGATTGGCCAAATGCCTTGCGCTCGGACATGTATTGCAATGTCATGTCCAGCCCGGCCTGAGCAGCCCCGAGCGAACAGGCCGAAATGTTGAGTCGCCCGCCGTCCAGCCCCATCATGGCATATTTGAACCCGTCACCCTCGGTGCCTACTAAGTTCCCAGCCGGAATTTTGCAGTCGTCAAACTGGACCTGCGCGGTAGGTTGGCTTTTCCAGCCCATTTTCTGTTCCAGCGCCCCAAAGCTCAGCCCCGGTGTCCCGTCTTCGACATAAACGGTCGAGATACCCTTTGGGCCATCCTGACCGGTGCGCACCATACAGACATAAGCATCGGAATAGCCACCGCCGGAGATGAACGCCTTGGTACCGTTCAACGTATATCCTTCGTTGGTACGTTCAGCGCGGGTTTTCAGCGCCGCGGCGTCCGAACCTGAACCGGGTTCGGTCAGGCAATAGCTCAGAACCGTATTCAGGTTCAGAACATCGGGCATGATGCGCGCTTTGAGATCGTCATCAGCGAAATTGTCCAACATCTTTGCGCACATGTTGTGGATCGACAGGAAGGCCGCGACCGAAGGACAGGCCATCGACAGGGCCTCAAAAACCAGCGTCGCGTCCAGGCGGGTCAGGTTCGAGCCGCCACTGTCCTCGGATACGTAAAGCGCGCCAAAACCAAGCTCGCCGATCTGTGGCCATAAAGATTTGGGAATGGTGCCGTCGGATTCCCACTGCCGCGCAAAGGGTGCGATGTTTTCCTGCCCAAACGCGTGTGCCATGTCGAAAATGGCTGTTTGTTCCTCGCTGAGTGCGAAATCCATGGCGCTCCCTCCCGTAGGTGATGAATTGAACGGTTGTTTATTTCCGAATTCTTACAGAAGTTTTGCAAGCTCAACAATGGGGCAGCGTCGTTGGAATAATTTGCTGCTACTGATCAAAGATCAGCGTGAAATTCTTCGATCAGATGGCGCACCACGGCTTGTCCCGGATCGTCTCCGCGGGCCACAGTTTCGGCGTGCACCTGACGCTGACGTGTGGCTGAGGTGCCATTTTCGGCTATCTGCCGCAAGCGGGCCAATTCTGTCATGGTGCCCAGAGCTTCGGCATCTTCGGCCAGCATTCCCATCAGGTCGCCGATCAGCTCGGACATGGGCTTAACCGACCGGTCGCCGAAATCAATCAGCCCTTCGCCCACGCCATAACGCTGCGCACGCCAGCGGTTTTCGCCGATCAGAAAGCGATCATATTGCCGCCAGCGCAGGTTGCGGTCTTTCAGGCGGCACAGCATCCGGGTCAGGGCTTGCACCAGCGCCGCCAACGATAAAGTGTGCTCCAGCCGTGGCTGGACATCCATGATCCGCGTTTCCAGCGTGGGGAAACGATGAGAGGGGCGCAGATCCCACCAAATCTTCGTGGTATCTTCGATGACCCCGAGCTCGACCAGAATGCCAGTGGTTCGCTCATATTCGCCCCAACTGGCAAATACAGGAGGTAGCCCGGTACGGGGCAGGTTATCGAACACCGTCAGGCGGTAGGAAGACAGGCCCGTATCCTCGCCGTTCCAGTAGGGCGAGGAGGTAGACAATGCCAGAAGATGGGGCAAGAAATAAGACAACTGCGGCATCAGATCGGCCCGCAGAGCAGGGTCAGCGACCCCAACATGCACATGCATTCCGCAGATCAACATGCGTCGGGCAACACCGCCCAATGCATGTTGCAGCGCGTCATACCGTTCTTTGCGTGTATGATGCTGGTCTTTCCAGTTGGCGAATGGGTGGCACGAGACAGCGATAGGGGACAGGTTGTATTCGGCGGCGCGTTTCGAAACGCAGGAGCGTAGACGTTTCAGGTCTTCGCGGGCCGAAGCAACGGTGGTGTGCGGACGGGTACCAACCTCGATCTGGCATTGCAGGAACTCGGGACTGACCTGACCTTCAAAATCACTTTGGCAGGCTTCCATCAACGCCTCGGGAGCTTCGGACAATTGCAGGCTGTCGCGATCCACCAAAAGATATTCTTCTTCGATCCCGAGTGTAAATTCCTGCTGCATGGCGGCCCTCACGATTGTTATTTCAATCAGTGAATACGGAAATTTGCTTTTTGCCAAGGGTTTGCCCGGCTTGTCCTTGCAGAGGAACGGTCAGCAACGGTATGGACATCACAGCATAGACCACGGAGCCAGCGCCTTGAAACCCAGAAAATTCCCGCAGATCAACGCCGCCCTGGATGAGCTGGGGGTGAAACTGGTCGACAAGGTGACCGAGCAGGATGAGCGCGCTCGTCTGGAAGCCTTCGAAGCGGCCGGAGGTCTGACGCGCCCAGCTTACGCTTTGTCGCCGGGGATGGAGGGGTTCGACCTCTCTCAGCTTGTGGCGGAATTCGAATTTCACAAGGCAGCCTTACAGGCTTTGAAAGACCCCGGGCGCAACCAGACCGGCTATCGTACAGATAACGGTTACTATGACAGCCCGGACGCGGACGCATTGTATCTGATGATCCGCCGTTTTCAGCCCAAACGCGTGATCGAAGTTGGGTGTGGCAATTCAACCCGTGTGACCCGGCAAGCGATCATCGATGGTGAGTTGGACACAACAATTACCGCAATCGATCCGTACCCTCGGGCCGACATCGCGCATGTGGTCGACAGGTTTGAGCAGAAACGCCTCGAAGAAACAGACCCGGAACTGTTTGCCGAGTTGGAAGCCGGAGACGTTCTGTTCATCGATTCCAGCCATGTTGTGCGGATGAGCAACGACGTGGCCCATCTGTTTTGCCGCATCATTCCGACGCTGAAACCCGGGGTGGTGATCCATGTGCACGATGTTTTTCTGCCCTATGAATACCCCAAGCGGTTCTTCTATGACTGCCCGGGCTGGGGCGAGCAGTACATGCTGCACGCTTTGCTGCAATCTGGCGCGTATTCAATGCTTTGGCCGGGATATTACTTGCAACAGGATCGGCCCGATGCTGTCGCCGCTTTGCCATTTTTGGCTGAAGGACGCGCGCAGAGCATCTGGGTGCAGCTCAAAGAAAATTGATCCCAGAGTGATCCGCTGCGGCAAAAGGTCCGTACCCCTTTCCATAACACGCTGGAGAGGAGAAGACAGCCATGTTCCGTCGCACATTCATGGGCGCAGCCGCCGCACTTGCATTCGCCATGCCACTCAAGGCGCAGGCCGCCGACATCGTCGACACCGCCGTTGCGGCCGGGTCGTTCAACACCCTTGTTGCTGCCGTTCAGGCCGCTGGTTTGGTGGATACGCTGAAGGGTGATGGTCCTTTCACCGTTTTCGCGCCTACGGATGAAGCCTTTGCCGCTCTTCCCGAAGGCACGGTGGAATCGCTGTTGCTACCAGAGAACAAGGATCAGCTTGTTTCGATCCTGACCTACCACGTTGTCCCGGCCAAAGTGATGTCGGGTGATATCGCAGGCAAGCGTGCTAAGGTTCTGACGGTTCAGGGTGATCGGTTGAGCGTCAATGCCAAAAACGGTGTGAAAGTGAACGATGCCAAAGTCGTACAGGCCGATATTGAAGCCAGTAATGGTGTGATCCACGTGGTCGACGCAGTGATTCTTCCGGAATAACTTTCTATTCCCGGAAACAACAAAGCCCCGGCGTTTGACCGGGGCTTTTGCTATTCATCGCCAGATGATCAGACCAAACGAACCTGTGTGCCGACCTGCACCAGGGGATACAGCTCTTCGACATGCTGGTTGTACAAGCCGATGCATCCTGACGAACTCTGCCGGCCGATCTTGCGCGTGTCATGCGTGCCGTGGACGAGGTAAGCAGGCCAGTCCAGATACATCGCGCGGGTTCCCAGCGGGTTGCCGGGATCGCCACCTTCCATGCGGAGCGGCAGCGAAGGGTCACGTTCGCGCATTGATGCCGTGGGGGTCCAGCTTGGGAATTCTGTTTTACGTACAACTTTGGTGTACCCGCGTTTGGTAAGCTCTTCGCTCATGGGAACTGAGCTTGGGTACAGTTTGTAGGTGCCATCTGGGCCCCAGTAATGAACGGCGCGGCTGGTGATATCGGCCAAAAGGCAACCAACGCCCAACTCATCGAAATGGTCCTGCCAGTTCTGCTGCGAGAAGGACGAGACGTTTCGACGTACCGGCAACTGTGTGCTGATAGCGTCTTCCGTTTCCGGGAAGGCATCTGTGCTTTGTGCCCGAACAAGGGCAGGGGTCGCCATCAATGAGGCAACGCCCAACAGGGCGGAACGACGGGTCATACGGTATTGGGACAAGGTTGCCTCCGGTAAAATCACTGCTCGTTATGTAGTCCGCGCTAAAATATTTACGTTGGCCGCATTTTTCCAGAGTGGCGTACCTGAATTTCTTGTGAGCGTGCGCCCGAAGACAGGTTTCGGCGGAAACATGCAAAAAACCCGGCCCTTGAAAGGGCCGGGCTTCAAAATCTTGGGAGTTTAGGGATCAGTCCATAGCCTTAAAGTTGAACTCGCCACCTTCCTTGATGCCCGACGGCCAGCGTGCGGTCACTGTTTTGGTGCGGGTATAGAACTTGAAGCTGTCCGGACCGTGCTGGTTCAGATCGCCGAACATGGATTTCTTCCAGCCGCCGAAGGTGTGATAGGCCAGCGGAACCGGGATCGGAACATTGATGCCCACCATGCCGATATTGATACGGCTGGCAAAATCACGCGCGGTGTCACCGTCACGGGTGAAGATTGCGGTGCCGTTGCCATACTCGTGATCCATCGCCAGGCTGATCGCCTCTTCGTATGAACCTGCACGGACAGTCGACAGAACCGGGCCAAAGATCTCTTGCTTGTAGATATCCATATCGGGGGTCACGTTGTCGAACAGGTGCGGTCCGACAAAGAAACCGTCCTCATAGCCCTGCAAGCTGAAATCGCGGTTATCAACGACCAGCTTCGCGCCTTGCTCAACGCCCGAGTTGATCAGGCCAAGAATGCGCTCCTTCGCGGCGGCGGTCACAACCGGGCCCATATCGACGTCGTCACCGGCAGTATAGGGGCCGACTTTCAGCTTTTCGACGCGCGGGATCAGTTTTTCGATCAGCTTGTCTGCGGTTTCTTCACCAACGGGAACCGCAACAGAGATCGCCATGCAACGTTCGCCTGCCGCCCCAAATCCGGCACCAACCAGCGCGTCGGCAGCCTGATCCAAGTCAGCGTCGGGCATGACGATCATGTGGTTCTTGGCACCGCCAAAACACTGCGCGCGTTTACCATTCGCCGTTGCGCGGCTGTAGATATACTGCGCGATCGGGGTTGAACCCACAAAGCTGACGCCCTGAATGATCTCGCTGTCAAGAATGGTGTCTACCGCTTCCTTGTCGCCGTTCACGACCTGGAACACGCCCTTGGGCAGGCCGGCTTCGACGAACAGTTCGGCCAGCATCAGCGGAACCGAGGGGTCACGCTCGGACGGTTTCAGAACCACGGCGTTACCGCAGGCCAGTGCCGGACCGACGTGCCAAAGGGGCATCATTGCCGGGAAGTTGAACGGCATGATCGAGCCGACAACGCCCAAAGGCTGACGCATAGAATACATATCGATGCCGGGGCCCGCACTGTCGGTGAACTCGCCTTTCAGCATCTGCGGCGCACCGATGCAATACTCGATCACTTCCAGGCCGCGCTGCAAATCGCCCTTGGCATCGGGGATGGTTTTGCCGTGCTCGCGGCTCAGCGCTTCGGCCAGTTTATCCATGTCACGGTTCATCAGGCCGACCATTGCCATCATGACACGCGCACGCTTCTGCGGGTTGGTTGCGCCCCATGCTGGCTGGGCTGCAGCCGCAGCCTCAATCGCCGCAGTGGTTTCCGCTGCGCTGGCCATGGGGCACTTGTATTGAACTTCGCCCGTCGCCGGGTTGTAGACGTCGTCGAAACGACCAGACGTTCCGGCGGTCATTTCGCCGTTCAGGAAATGGGTCAGATCTTGCATCAATAGCTCCTCCGATAGATTTGCGCGCAGAATAGACTTGCAGAAATCCAACGAACAGAGGCAATGTCTCAAAAGAGTTTTGCAAAAATGCAAAAGGGCGAAGAATGACCCCAAACTGGGACGATATGCGGATTTTTCTGGCCGTGGCACGAGAAGAAAGCCTGTCTTCCGCAGGTCGTATCCTGAAGATTGATCCTGCCACCGTGGGTCGGCGCGTTGCGCGTTTAGAGGCAACGCTTGATTCCACATTATTCACCAAATCGCAGCAGGGCTATGTTCTGACCCCGGCAGGGCAACGCCTGTTGGAACACGGCGTGCACGCCGAAGAAGCAATGCGTGCGGCTGCCGGTGCGGTGGCCGGGTCCACGAAATCGCTGAGCGGGCAGATCAGGATCGGCGCGCCGGACGGCAGTGCCAACTATCTGCTGCCCCAGGTCTGCGCCAAAATCAGTGATGCCAACCCCGATCTGGATATTCAGATCCTTGCCCTTCCACGTGTGATCAACCTGTCCCGTCGTGAGGCGGATATGGCGGTGACGGTCAGTGCGCCGACTGCCGGGCAATTGCTGGTGAAGAAAATCAGTGACTACAAATTGCACATGGTTGCGACCGAAGACTATCTGAAGCGACATTACCCGATCCAGACAGTCGCAGACCTGAACGGGCACAGGTTGATTGGTTACATCCCTGATATGATCTTCGACCGGGAACTGGATTACCTGAACGATATTGGTATTGACCGTGTCGCGCTTGCATCGAACTCTGTCTCGGTCCAGTTGCGGCAAGTTTGTCTGGGGACCGGCGTTTGTGTGGCGCATGATTTCACGTTGCCGTTCCACCCGGGTCTTCGGAAAATCCTGACGGATCAAGTGAGTTTGACGCGCAGTTTCTATCTGGTCCGACATCAGGGTGACCAGCGCAACGAGCGGTTGAACCGCTTCGCAGATGCTCTGACGCGCGGTATTCGCGAGGAAGTGCTTCGTTTGGAAGCAGGTGCCGACGCTTGACAGGCCGCAGCAATCGCGCAACGCTTTGGAATAAGTGTTATTATTCCGGAGGTATTCTTCATGCTAGTACAGGCCATCCTGAAGTCCAAAGCGACAGACGGCGTTGTGACCGTTGCGCCAACGGCAACGATCTCGGAGGCCTCGAAGATTCTTGCGGACAAGCGGATCGGGACGGTTATCGTCTCTGAAGACGGCGGCCAAACCGCGTCGGGAATATTGTCCGAGCGCGACATCGTCCGGGAATTGGCGGCCAGTGGCAGCGGTTGCCTGGACCAGCCGGTGCAGACTTACATGACGCAAGATCTGATCACGACGACCCGTCAGGCCACAGTGGAAGACATCATGTCCCGTATGACCGAAGGGCGCTTTCGCCACATGCCGGTGGTCGAAGACGGCAAGCTGATCGGTATTGTGACCCTTGGCGATGTGGTGAAGGCACAGCTGTCAGAACTGGCAATGGAAAAAGATGCCCTGGAAGGCATGATTATGGGGCATTAACGGCAAGGGTTGCCAAGGCAACCACTTGCACCTGCAGCAAAGTTGTGTTTGCTTGCGCAGAAATATTGTTGCGCAGGAGGGCGCGATGCGGGTTGGATTATATCCTGGAACCTTTGATCCCATCACTATGGGGCACGTTGATATCATCCGTCGGGCGGCAGCTTTGGTGGACAAACTGGTTATCGGCGTTGCCATCAACCGGGACAAGGGACCTCTGTTCTCGTTGGAAGAGCGCGTGGCCATGATCGAAGCGGAATGCGCCCAGCTATCGGAACAGACCGGTACCGAGATTGTTGCGCATCCCTTCGAAAATCTGCTGATTGACTGCGCACGGGATGTTGGGGCGCAAATCATCGTGCGTGGTCTGCGCGCGGTTGCTGATTTCGAATATGAGTTTCAGATGGTCGGTATGAACCGCGCATTGGACGATTCGATTGAGACCGTCTTTCTGATGGCCGAGGCACGGCATCAGGCGATTGCGTCCAAACTGGTGAAGGAAATCGCCCGTTTGAACGGGGACGTGTCGAAATTCGTCACGCCCCGCGTCAACGCAGCACTAAAAGAGCGGTTAGGTTAGGGCACCCATTGCGGCGGCTGTATCCAGCATCCGGTTCGAAAAACCCCATTCGTTGTCATACCACGCCAGCACGCGGACTAATGTGCCATCGGTGACTTTGGTTTCGGCCAGTGACACTGTCGAACTGTGCGGGTCGTGGTTGAAATCAACGGAAACCAGGGGGCGGCTTTCCGCGGCCAGCACGCCGGGGATCTTGGAAGCTGCATCGGTGAACAGTTGGTTGACCTCTTCTTCGGTCGTAGGGCGTGAAACCTCGGCCACAAGATCAACAACCGAGACATTCGGGGTCGGAACGCGGATCGCCTGACCGGTCAGTTTCCCTTTCAACTGCGGCAGCACCAATCCTACGGCAGCAGCAGCACCGGTTGTCGTCGGGATCATAGACAAAGCTGCAGCGCGCGACAGATAGGGGTCTTTGCCAACCAGATCATGCACGGGCTGGCTGGCCGTATAGGCGTGGACGGTGGTCATGTTGCCGTGCTTGATGCCAAGGCCGGCATCCAGAGCGGCAGCAACGGGAGACAGGCAGTTGGTGGTGCAGGACGCGTTTGACACCACCAGATCTTCGGCGGTCAGTTCGTCGTCGTTTACACCGAAGACGATGGTTTTCACACCGCCGTCACCTCTGGCCGGGGCAGAGATCAGGACTTTCCGGGATCCGTTCTTGAAGTGACGTTCAGCCGCTTCGCGCGTACGAAACACCCCGGTGCATTCCAGAACGACGTCAATATCAGACCAGGGCAGGTCTTCCGGGTTGCGCTCGCTGCTCAGGCGAATTGGACCTCGACCCACATCCAGACCTGCCTCGCTGAGTGTAACCGGGTTGGGGTAACGACCGTGAACGCTGTCAAATTCGAACAGATGCGCGTTCATCTCCGGTTTGCCAAGATCGTTGATTGCGACAATCTCGACATCGGTACGTCCACTTTCCATCACCGCGCGCAGCACCCCGCGCCCGATCCGTCCAAATCCGTTGATCGCAAGTTTCAAGGTCATGGTCTGCTCCGTCCTAATGTCTCAGTTAGTTGAGTTAGCGCTAACAAAGCCAGATCAACTAAAATGTCAAGAGAAACCTCGGTCACCGCCAGAATGCGAGCCAGTCCAGAAAGTCGTAAAGCTTCTTTCCAAGGAAAAGCAGATGTTCGGTGCCGTACATCGCCACATCCAGCATCATGCCACCGAGCAGAAGTATGCCGAGCCAGATAGCGATTTGGTTGGTCATGGCCGTTCCGAACAAAAAATGCCCGCTCAGATAACCTGAGCGGGCATCAAGGTACAAGCGAAGTCCGAAGGGTCAGTTAAGACGGCCCATCGCGACAGCCACATCTGCCATGCGGACCGAGAAGCCCCATTCATTGTCATACCAGGCCAGAACGCGAACCATGCGGTCGTCGACGACACGGGTCTGATCCGGCGCGAAGATCGAGCTTTCCTCGGTATGGTTGAAATCGGTCGACACTAGCGGAGCAGGTTCATATCCCAGAACGCGCTGCATCGGGCCTTTGGCGGCTTCTTCGACGATCGCGTTGATTTCGGCCGTCGTAGTGTCGCGCGAGGCGCGGAAGGTCAGATCGACGGCCGAGACATTTGGGGTAGGGACGCGGATGGCGGAACCGTCCAAGCGGCCTTTCAGGTTCGGCAGAACTTCACCCAGAGCCTTGGCAGCCCCGGTCGAGGTCGGGATCATCGACATTGCAGCAGCGCGGGCGCGGTACAGATCGCTATGGCGACGGTCCAGCGTTGGCTGGTCGCCGGTATAGGCGTGGATGGTGGTCATGATGCCGTGTTCGATGCCGACACCTTCGTCCAGAACTTTGGCCAGCGGGGCCAGGCAGTTGGTGGTGCACGATCCGTTTGATACCATGTTGTCATTGGCGGCCAGCGTGTTGTGATTGACGCCGAAAACAATCGTCTTGTCCACGTTCTTGCCCGGAGCCGACAGCAGAACCTTGCCTGCGCCACGTTCCATATGCGTTTTGGCCTTCAGGCCATCGTTGAACTTGCCGGTGCATTCGAGAACAACGTCACAGCCTTCCCAGTCCAACTCGTTCATGTCGTAGGTCGAGAACATCTGCATCGGGCCGCGACCCAGATCCATGGTGTTGCCGTCAATGGTGACGTCGCGCGGAAACCGCCCGTGAACGCTGTCATATTTCAGCAGGTGCGCCGAGGTTTCCAAGGGGCCAGTGGCGTTGACTTTGATCACTTCGATGTCGTTGCGCCCAGAAGCGGCGATGTGCGACAGGGTGCAGCGGCCAATACGGCCAAAACCATTGATACCGACCTTGATGGTCATATGACGTCTCCAGATGCGCTTGCTTTGAGGGCCATATAGCGGCGAAAAGGGAATCTCAAAAGGGCAAAAACGGCATATTTTTAAGGTGTTAGCGCAAACCTGCGCCGGTTGCGCTAACGCTTGCGCTAGCCGACGGATCAGGTAGGGTCCGGGTTGCGGCAGCAGAAGTGAAAGGAAACGCAATGAGTGGTCTTTTGGCCCTGTTGGACGATGTAGCAGGAATTGCCAAAGTTGCGGCAGCATCAGTGGACGATGTGGTTGCCGCGGCAGGCAAAGCGGGGGCCAAGACCGCTGGTGTGATTATTGATGACGCAGCGGTGACCCCTAAATATGTGCAGGGCTTTGCCCCGGCGCGCGAATTGCCGATCATCTGGCGCATTGCGCGCGGTTCGGTTTTCAACAAAATCATACTCTTGTTGCCCGTAGCTTTGTTGCTGGCCAATTTTGCCCCGTGGCTGATCACCCCCCTTTTGATGCTGGGTGGGTCTTATTTATGTTTTGAAGGTGCCGAGAAGATTTTTCATGTTCTGTTTCCTCATGGCAGCCATGTCATTGAGGACGATATGAAAAACCGCGATCCGGGCCATCTGGAGGAGCAAAAGGTCAAGGGCGCGATCAAGACCGATTTCATTCTGTCTGCCGAGATAATGACTATTGCATTGGCGGCGATCGAAGCCCCGAACCTGTGGATGCAGGCCGCGACGCTGGCCGTCGTGGGAATAGGGGTGACGGTCGCCGTTTATGGGTCCGTTGCGTTGATCGTGAAGATGGATGATGTGGGGCTGTTTCTGGCGAATAACGCGCCGACACCTATCGGTCGCGGTCTGGGCCGAGGGTTGGTCAAGGCAATGCCCGGGGTGATGAAAACACTGTCCATTGTTGGAACTGCGGCGATGCTGTGGGTTGGCGGTTCAATCGTCATCCACGGGCTTGAAGTGCTTGGCTTTGGCTGGTTGCAGCATCTGATCTACGACTGGGCAAAGGCGATTGCATATTCAGCACCTGAAGACTGGGCCGCTGCGGTGAAATGGTTGGCCAAGGCGGCGATGGATGGTGTTCTTGGTCTGGCCTGGGGGCTGGTTTTGATCCCACTGGCCACCAAGGTGATTATACCTTTGTTCAGTAATTCCAAAGCGCACTGATATGAAAAAGCAAAGGGCGGCTGATGCCGCCCTTTGCTTGATTGTTTTTATTTAGGCTCACAGCCCCAGCAGTTCCTTGACCTTGGCAACGGTGGCCTCGGCGGTAATACCGAAATGCTGGTACAGCTCGCCCGCAGGGGCCGAAGCTCCAAAGCTCGACATGCCGATGAAGCCAGCCTTGGCCTCACGACCACGCTCACCCAAAAGCCAGCGATCCCAGCCTCCGGCACGGACAGCTGCCTCGATACCCACACGAACGGGGCCTGCGGGCAGGACGCGCTTGCGGTATGCTTCGTCCTGCTGCGCAAACAGTTCCATACAGGGCATCGAGACGACGCGAGTGCCGATACCTTCGGCTTCGAGCATCGCTTTGGCTTCCATAGCCAGCGAAACTTCTGAACCAGTTGCAATCAGGATCGCCTGACGTTTACCTTCGGCCTCGGCCAGAACATAGGCACCCTGAGAGGTCAGGTTCTTGGTTTTGTGATCCTTGCGTACGGTCGGGACGCCCTGGCGGGTCAGCGACAGGACCGAGGGGCTATCCTTGAAGGTCAGTGCCAGTTCCCAAGCCTCGGCGGTTTCAATCGTGTCGGCGGGGCGGAATACATAGGTGTTGGGCGTCGCACGCGAGATCGCAAGATGCTCGACCGGCTGGTGGGTCGGGCCATCTTCGCCCAGACCGATCGAGTCATGGGTCATCACGAAGACCGTTGGAATCTTCATCAGTGCCGCCAGACGCATCGACGGGCGGGCATAATCGGTGAACGCCATGAACGTACCGCCATAGGGACGGATGCCGCCATGCAAAGCCATACCGTTCATCGCGGCGGCCATGCCGTGCTCGCGGATACCATAGTGAATATAGCGGCCCTTACGGTTTTCCGGCAGGAACACGCCCATATCGGCCGATTTGGTGTTGTTTGATCCGGTCAGGTCGGCCGAACCGCCAACCGTCTCGGTCATGATCGGGTTTACGACGTTCAGAACTTTTTCCGAAGAGGCGCGGGTGGCCAGTTTCGGCTGGTCTTCGGACATTTGTTTCTTGAACGCGCGAATGGCACCGGCCAGACGCTTGGGTGCCTCAAATGCATAGGCGCGGTTGAACTCGGCCTGCTTGCGCTCGGACAGCTGCGCGAAACGCTCTTCCCAAGCGGCGCGTTCGGCTGCGCCACGTGCACCAATGGCTTCCCATGCGGATTTGACGTTGGCTGGAACGTTGAACGCGTCATGTGGCCAGTCATAGGCCTCTTTCGCGGCTTTCAGCTGATCCTGATCTGTCAGAGCACCGTGACCTTTCGAGGTATCCTGCGCTGCGTGACCCAGAGCAATGTGGCTTTCACATGCGATCATGGTCGGCTTTTTCGATTTTTTCGCCTGAACGATGGCCGCATCGATAGCCTTCGGGTCGTGGCCGTCGATTTCAATCACATGCCAGCCCGAGGCCGCGAAACGGCGGACCTGATCGGTGCGATCAGCGATATCGACGGTGCCGTCGATGGTAATGTTGTTGTTGTCCCAGAAAACGATAAGCTTGCCCAACTCATGACGGCCGGCCAACGTGATCGCTTCCTGGCTGACGCCTTCCATCAGGCAGCCGTCGCCCGCGATCACGTAAGTGTAGTGATCTACGACCTTCTTGCCGTAATGAGCGCGCTGGATTTCCTCGGCCATGGCGAAACCCACAGCGTTCGAAATACCCTGACCTAGCGGGCCGGTGGTGGTTTCCACACCGTCGATCAGAAAGTTTTCAGGGTGACCTGCGGTCTTGGCGCCCAATTGGCGGAAGTTCTTGATCTCTTCCAGCGTTACATCCGCGTGACCGGTGAGATAGAGCAGCGAATACACTAGCATCGAACCGTGGCCAGCCGACAGGATGAACCGATCGCGGTCAGCCCAGTATGGTGCAGACGCGTCGAATTTCAGATGCTTTTCGAACAGAACGGTCGCAACATCGGCCATGCCCATGGGCATGCCGGAATGGCCGGAATTTGCGGCGGCGACGGCGTCAAGGGTCAGGGTGCGGATGGCCGCAGCTTTGTCCCAATGTTCGGGGTTGGCATTGCGCAGCGCAGTCAGGTCCACGGGCGTTGTTCCTTTGGATAAAAAGCAGATTGCGGGCTCAATACCACTCAGCACCCAAAGTGCAAGCGGAACCGGGCTTTAACCGTTAGGGATAGGTGAAGAGCGTGGCCCAAGTTGTTGAAACCAAACAGTGGGTATTTTCCGCCGCATTCCGTTAGACTGTCAGCAGGCGGGATTCGGTTTTGATTCGGATCACTTCGCAACAGAACGAACCTTGATAAAGAGGTGACAGAGGCATGAGCCAGATAGAGGAATTACAGCACCGCATTCTTGCCGCGATGGACCGTATCGGTGCAGGCGTCGAAGGACTGGGTGGTGCGTCCCGGAATACCGGGATGGATGAAGGGCTTCAGGCCGAACTTGAAGACGAAAGAGTTGCCAATGCGCAGCTTCAGGAACGCCTGAAATCCCTGAAGGAGCAGCATGAACAGCAAGTCGATGGGCTGCGTGCCGATTTGGAGCAATTGCGGATCGCGCCTTCGGACACGGGTGAGGCAGATGCGTTGCGTGTTGAGTTGGAAGAAGCCAGAGCCAGGATCGCCTCGGTTGAAGCCGCCCGCGCCGAGTTGGCCGAAGCCAAGGCAGCCTTGGACAACAGTTCCGAATTGGACGCATTGAAAGCCGAAAACGAAGTAATGCGCGCGGATCTCGCAGGTCGCGAAGATCCGGCCCCGCTGAAAGCGGAGTTGGAGCAAATGCAAGTATTGCTTGCTCAGGCGAAAGAAATAGAGGCGGAAAACAGCCGCCTCAAGGCTGAGCTTGAAGATACGGAACGGGTCAATGATCTGAGCGCAGAGCTCGAGATGTTGAGGGCCGAAAGGGCCAGCCATGGGGCCGCGATGTCCCGGCTTGATGACGATCTGCAACGTATGCGCAAGGCGAACGAGCAATTGCGAAACTCGGTCGAGGAACTGCGCTCTGCGGCCACAGAAGGGTTGACGGATGCCGAGTTGCTGAACCGGGCCACCGTTGCCGAGCTGGAAGCGACACGTGCCGCGCAGGCTTCGGATGCGGCCGAAGCGCAGGCCGTTCTGGCACGGTTGGAGCCTCTGTTGTCGCAGGCGAAACTTGTAGAAGGTGAGGTAGAGTAATGCCCGAAGTAACCATTCATATTGGCGGGCGCGGTTTTGACGTATCCTGCCGGGACGGGGAAGAGACCTTTCTGCACGCTGCTGCCAAAATGCTGGATGATGAAGCGCAGGTTCTGTCCGATCAGATCGGGCGGATGCCGGAAGCCCGCATGTTGCTGATGGCGGGGTTGCTGCTGGCCGACAAGACTGCGGCAACGGAAGACAAGGTGAAGTCGCTGGAGGCAAAGTTGACCGAGACCGAGGCCGAACTTCAATCGCTGCGCAATGCTCCCGCGCCGGAACCCGAACGTATTGAAGTCGCGGTCGTCCCGCCATCCGTTACAGATACGCTGGCAGAACTGGCGGCACGTGCAGAAGCGTTGGCTTCGGTCGTCGAGGAGAAAAAGGCACAATGACGTACCTGCGCAATCTTTTCTGCGGCGCTTTGCTTGTTTTCCCGGCGACGGCTGTATTGGCCGAAATCGACATTCTATCCGTCACATTCACCTGTGAGAACGGGGTGCCATTGCCGGTGACCTATTTCAACGCACCCGACGGTTCAGGTGCCGCTGCGACGATGGTGGACAATTCTCTGGTTGCAATGCGCCAGGTTCAAAGCGGGTCGGGCATCCGCTATGAGTCCATCGGAGATGGAGGAACCTACATACTGCGCTCAAAAGGCTGGAACGCATCGATTAGCTTTTTGGCGGCAGGCGCCGCCAATGAGCAGGTGATTTATCAGGATTGTTCCAGCCGATAGGCCGGTTTACGCGTTTGCTTCGCGAATTTTGTCGGCTGCTTCCTTGTTGTAGCCAACTTCGTTTTCGTCAAACAGCGTGTCCAGTTCACCGGACAAAGTCATTTCGGTGATGATGTCACAGCCACCAACGAACTCGCCTTTGACATACAGCTGTGGCACTGTCGGCCAGTCGGAATAGTCCTTGATCCCCTGACGCACATCTTCATCAGCCAGAACGTTCACGTCGGTGTATTCGACGCCCATATAGTTCAGCACGCCCGCCACGCGCGAGGAAAACCCGCATTGCGGCATTTCTTTGGTGCCTTTCATGTATAGCACCACGTCATTGGCTTTGACGGTTTCGTCGATCTGGGTTTTCACATCGGTCATTTTGCGTTTCCTTTACATATCACGCCTGTGGCTATCATTTATTCCTTGCCGCCAGGCGTTATCGTTGTTCGTTTTATTAACGAGATCCAGGTCAGTCGCTTCCATTCCCAACAGAGGTTTTTCATTGGGGTTCGGGGGATTCCAGCCACCCATTGACTTTAGCACTTCCCAGATAAACTTGATCATTCCGGGGCTTTGGTGGTGAGCGCCAGCGCGTGCAATTCTCCGTCAGGGCCGTCCATCTTGCCTTTCAGAGCCGCGTAAACAGCGCGCTGTTGCTGAACCCGGTTTTTGCCGCGAAAGCTTTCGTCCACCACCATGGCGGACATATGAACACCGTCGTTTCCACCAACCTGAATCTCGGCGTCAGGAAAGGCTTCGCGCAGCAGGTGTTCTATTTCGTGGGTGCTCATCGGCATGTAGGTAACTCCAGAAAGTCTTTCCCAAGATGTAGAGCGCATGAACCGGGCGTGCAAGGGCGCTCGAAAAGGCTCGAATTCTGAAACCTGCGCCCGGTCGGGGCGCGGGTTCCCAGTGCACTCAGCGCTGATTTGTCAGGCAACGGCCTCAGCAAAGCTGTTGCGGTAAACCGCGGCCAATTCGTCAAGCGGGGCTTCCGAGTTACCGATCTTGACGCTTTCTCCGGTAAAGCGGCCAACCGAAGTCAGCGGAACGCCTGCCTGACCGGCTGCGATCATCAAAGCTTCGGCCTGATCGAAGTTGCACGCAACCAGATAGCGTGCCTGGTCTTCGCCAAACAGGAATTCGGTCGGGGCATCGTCCAGACACACGCCAACGCCAGCGGTTTCGGCCAACTCAAATGCTGCCAGTGCAATGCCGCCATCACTGAGGTCGGTGCAGGCCTTGATCATCTCGCGGTTGGTGCGGATGAAATCCCCGTTGCGCTTTTCGGCATCCAGATCGACATGAGGTGCATCGCCGTCTTCGCGATTGAAAACCTCGGCCAACAGGGCGGATTGACCCAGATGACCCTTGGTTTCGCCGATCACCAATGCAACATGACCTTCGCGGACTTCGTTACCAATGACCTCATCCGAATGCTGCAACAGGCCAACTGCGCCGATGGTGGGGGTTGGCAGGATCGCCTGTCCGTCGGTCTCATTGTAAAGCGAGACGTTACCCGACACGATCGGCATATCCAGCGCGCCGACCGCAGCACCAATGCCCTGAATTGCGCCGACGAACTGGCCCATGATTTCGGGCTTTTCGGGGTTTCCGAAGTTGAGATTATCGGTGGTGGCCAGCGGTTTGGCCCCAACAGCGGTCAGGTTGCGATAGGCTTCGGCCACCGCCTGCTTGCCGCCTTCAACAGGGTTGGCGCGTACATAGCGAGGTGTCACGTCGGATGTGAACGCCAGCACCTTGTCGGTGCCATGCACTCGAACCATACCCGCGCCCAAGCCGGGGGTGCGCGATGAGTCCGCCATCACCATGGTGTCGTACTGTTCATAGACCCACTGCTTGCCCGCGTAGTTGGGTGACGCGAGCAGGGCGCGCAGCCCGTCAATCGGGTCGATCTGAGGCACTTCGGTCAGTTCTTCTGCCTCTGGCGTAGGCTCCCATGGGCGGTCGTATTCCGGCGCGGTCGACGAGAGTTTGGACAGAACCAGATCGGCTTTGACTTCGCCGTTATGCATGATCAGGAAACGGTCTTCGGCAATTGTTTCACCTACGATTGCGAAATCCAGATCCCATTTTTCGAAGACGGCCCGAGCTTCGGCTTCAAGCTCGGGCTTCAACACCATCAGCATGCGTTCCTGAGATTCCGACAGCATCATTTCATAGGCTGTCATGTTTTCTTCGCGCTGGGGGACATTTTCCAGATCGAGGCGCACGCCCAGACCACCCTTGTCGCCCATTTCAACGGCGGAGCAGGTCAGGCCTGCCGCACCCATATCCTGGATCGAGATCACGGCACCGGTCTGCATCAGCTCAAGTGTGGCTTCCATCAGGCGTTTTTCGGTGAAGGGATCACCAACCTGTACGGTGGGGCGTTTTTCTTCGATAGTGTCGTCGAATTCAGCGGATGCCATGGTAGCACCGCCCACGCCGTCACGACCGGTTTTTGCGCCCAGATAGACCACAGGCATGCCGACGCCCGACGCCGCCGAATAGAAAATCTTGTCGCTGTCAGCCAAGCCTGCAGCAAAAGCGTTCACAAGACAGTTGCCGTTGTATGCGGGGTGGAAGCGGACTTCGCCGCCAACGCACGGCACGCCAAAACAATTGCCGTAACCGCCGATGCCTTCGACCACACCGTTCACCAGTTGGCGGGTTTTGTGATGGCCGGGTTCACCGAAAGACAGCGCGTTCATGGACGCGATTGGGCGTGCGCCCATGGTGAAAACATCGCGAAGGATGCCGCCTACGCCGGTTGCCGCGCCTTGATAGGGCTCAATGTAAGACGGGTGGTTGTGGCTTTCCATTTTGAAGACCACGGCCTGACCATCGCCGATATCGACCACGCCTGCGTTCTCACCCGGGCCGCAAATCACCTGAGGCCCAGAGGTGGGCAGGGTGCGCAGCCACTTCTTCGACGATTTGTAGGAACAGTGCTCGTTCCACATGGCCGAGAAAATTCCAAGCTCGGTAAAGGTCGGTTCACGCCCAATGATCTCGAGGATCATGTCGTATTCCTCGGGCTTGAGCCCATGTGCAGCAATCAGATCGGGTGTGATGGCGGGCTCTTGCATCTTCTGTCCTGTGTCCAAATGGGCCGAGATTGCGCGCCTTTTAGGGCAAGCGCGCGCGTGTGGAAAGGGTCAAGACGGCGCAGGCTGCGTCTTTCAAAGAAAAACGGAACCGGCATCACGGCCGGTTCCGAATGAACGCACCGCAGTATTGGTGCAAATCGCAGACCTAAACCGTGAAGGTTATGCCGATCCCTGGTCTTTGTTGAGCTGGGCCGCGGCCGCGGCACCAGCAGCGGCCTTCTGTTCTGGGCTCAGGTTCTCGGTCTCGTCCAGCCCCGGGATCGCAACGCGCACCTCGCGGCGGGCAAAGTCGATTCCGTTTTCCTTGAAGGCTGCCTTGACCCGGTTGAAGATTTCCTTGCGTAGGGTGAACTGCTTGCCGGGTTTGGCCATGAACTTACCGCGGATGATCATGCCGACATCGTCAAAGTCGAACACACCCTGCGATTTGAAAGGCTGCAGGAAACCATCCTTGTGCACCTCGTCCGCCATCATCTCGGCACCGATCTTCTTGAAGATCTTCTTGACCTTGTTGGGGTCGGTGTCGAAAGGCACGGTGAATTTCAGCTTCATGATCACCCAGTCGCGGCTGAAGTTCGTCAGCTTCTGAATCTCACCGTAGGGGATCGTGTGTACGGGACCCCGGTGATGGCGGAGTTGCATCGAGCGAACCGAGATTTTCTCGACGGTTCCCATCGTGCCGCCGACATCGACATATTCGCCAACGCGGAAGGCATCGTCGATCAGGAAGAACACCCCGCCCACGATGTCCGCCACCAGCTTTTGTGCACCAAAGCCGATAGCCAGACCCAGAACACCGGCACCGGCCAGCAGAGGCGTGATATTGATACCCAAAGCACCCAGTGCCAGCAGACCGAAAATCACGCCGATTGTGATCTGAGCCGTGATCCGCATCAGCGGCAGAACGGTCGCCAAACGAGAGCCGCCGACACCGCCACCTTCACCGCCCGCTTCTTCGTCCAGGGCCTCGGCTGCAGTTTGTTCCTTGGCCAATCGGCGGTTGATCCACAACGAGACGACCTCGTTCAGAATATAGCCGACGGCGACGATCAGAAGGAACTCAATGACAGCGCCGCCGACTTCGGCGCTGACCCCGGCCGAGGCAACGTGGCGCAGATCAAGGTGCCAGGTTCGAGCGATCATGAAGACTACGAACAAGCCTGCGATCACCCGGCCAATCCGGATATAGCTGCGTTTGGCAGAACGATAGGCGCGTTCGGCCAGAGGCCCTTCGCCGGACATCGGCGGCTGCAGGTGGCGCACCAACCCACGGATCAGCGTGTCCAGCGCGGGAGCGATCAGCAACCAGAACATGGTAGTGAAATGCGCACCGCTGGTTAGCAACCTCAATGTTGATGGATCGCGCTGTGCAACCAGAAACTCAACCAGCAGCCAGATTGCCACCGAAACGCCGATGGCAAAATAGGGGTAATAGTGCGCGACCTCCTTATCGAATTTCGTATGATCCGGGTCTGTACCCAGCATCATCTGAGACAGCCCTTCGCGTGCGGTCCAGGCGATAACTGCGATGTAGATGTGGATTGCTGCGTTCAGCCAGAAGCCAATGCGGGTATCGTCACCCGTGACACCATTGAGAGCGTTGAACCGGACGACGAACAGCGTGAACCCGATCAGGATCAGCAGACCGATCAGGTTGCGATGCAGGTATTTCGCCCAGTGGTCGTCAATGTTGACCAGCCGGAACTGCGGTTTTGACGGTGCCAGCACAAAGCGTGACGCCGCAGCGCCCAGACGCGGCACCCAGATGAGGTAGAAAACAAACGGAGCGGCATAGGTGATTTGTTCAGGTGTCAGCAAGCCACGACCAATCGCCCTTATGACGACATAGAAAACGATCAGCCCCGCGATTTCGCGGCAAAACCGGCGAAACAAATAGCTTACAGCGCCCCATAGATCGGCCTTGTCCGCGACTTCAGCCGTTTCATGCCAACGACGGGTCAGGAAAATGAACAGTTTTTCAGCTATGAAACCGACGACAAGAACTGAGAGGATTAGCCCGAACAGCGTGAAGACACCAGTTGTGCCAAACGTGTCACCAAAATTGCTGAACGCGGTAATCTGCGCCGTGACAATGTTTGGAAGCGTAGTCAGAACATGTGTCCAGGAGGAGACCATCTCGGCCCAGATTTCGCTTATTTCGGTCAGCGGGTCTTCTACGTCCGCTTTCTCGGCAGCTTGTTTCTCTGCCACTGCATCAAGGCGGTCTAACAGAATCGCGCGCACCTGGTCATCGGACATACGTGCAACCAGATCGTCGACCTGTTCGGGTGTCAGGTCTTCCGGAATGGTCACAGTAGAAGCTGTGCCGGTATCTTGCGCATGTAACGGCACCGCCAGAAATAATGCGGAGACGATCGCCAACACGAGGCGGAGTGGATGGAACATGGATTTTCCCTCGAACACGAAATTGTTTCGGTTTTTTGGGGGATCATATGCTTATACGTGTATTTTTCCCAGAGCTTTCGCTGACTTAATGCAATATAACGGGCAAAAAAAAGGCCGAGCTATAAGCTCGGCCGTAGTCCAACAGGGAGGTATGAAGATGATGAGCGTTTCAGCATCACCGCCTTCGAGTGCTCATTTAGGGGTCAGTTCGTGAACGTTCAAGAAAATTCACCCTGTATTCTGTTCATGCCCGATATGCCATCTGCGCATAGCTATAGTTTTCCCATCTGTTTCAGCTGCTTACGTTGAGCAATGATCTCATCCTGCACGAAGTCACGGAACGCGCCGACGCGCTTTGAATGCCGTAATTCTTCGGGATAGGCTAAATAGACGGGTACATCGGCGGTTTCTATATCTGACAGGATTGGCACAAGGTGCGGAAAATCTTGCGTGACATAGTCGGGCAGGACACCGATGCCCAGATTGTGCAAAACGCCCTGAAGCACGCCAAAATAGTTGTTCACGGTCAGCAAGGACCCGGGATTATAGGTCATCAAGTGGCGCACCATGGATGCACTTGCCCCGACCTGCGGTGCCGCAGGGGTCTGGCAGATCAGACGATGGTCCTTGATCTCGTCCAGCGATTCCAACATGCCGCCATGGGTCTCGATATAGTCCTGGGTCGCATACAGCATCATCTGAACCGTCATCAGGCGTTTGCGCACCAGATCGGCCTGGCTTGGCTCTTTCATGCGGATGGCGACGTCCGCCTCGCGCATTGGCAGGTCCAGAACGCGTTCTTCCAGCATCAGGTCGATGTTCAGATCAGGATATTGTTCGTACAGCTTGGGGAGACGCGGAGCCAGCCAGAGTGTGCCGAACCCGAAGGTTGTCGTGACCCTCAGGACGCCAAAGACCTCTTCTTCGCTGTCCCGAATGCGCGCAGCTGCGGCGTCAAGCCGTTTCGACATGGCGGATGTGGCGTCGAACAGCAATTCACCTTGTTCAGTGAGAATCAGCCCACGAGCATGACGGTGGAAAAGGGTGGCATCCAGAGACTCTTCCAGCGCGCGGATCTGACGACTCACGGCGGATTGAGACAAGTTGAGCTTGTCCCCGGCATGCGTGAGGCTGCCCGCATCGGCCACCGCGTGAAATATTCTAAGCTTGTCCCAATCCATCGCTGCAACTTTCGTTCTCTTTCAGAAGCCCTATATGAAATAGGTAACAACTTCTACATTCAAAGGACGAAATCCTTACATATCAGTGGATAAATTATATACAGGTCAGTAATTATGACCTAAAATACATCTGAATAAAGCACACTGATCTGACGAGGGGAGACGTCTGATGAGCCAGCCACAGATAACGCTGAACGACCGGTTCGATCTTGAGAAAAACCCCGTTCTTCTGAACGGAACCCAGGCGCTTGTGCGTTTGATGCTGATGCAAAAGGCCAGGGACCGGCAAGCAGATCTTAACACCGCAGGACTGGTTACGGGATACCGAGGTTCACCCCTGGGTGCAGTTGACCAGCAGATGATGAGAGCCCAAAAGCCGCTGGCCGAAAACGATGTCACGTTTCAGTTTGGGTTGAACGAAGATCTGGCAGCCACCGCACTTTGGGGCAGCCAGCAGGCGGGTCTGCGCGGCGACGGCAAGTTCGACGGGGTATTCGGGCTATGGTATGGCAAAGGTCCGGGCGTTGATCGATCCGGTGACGTCATGCGGCACGCAAACATGGCGGGTACAGCGCAGCATGGCGGCGTGCTCATGGCGATGGGTGATGACCATACCGGAGAAAGTTCGACCGTTCTGCATCAGTCCGAATGGTCGCTGGTCGACATGTATATGCCGATTGTCAGCCCCGCTGGTATTCAGGAAATCCTCGATTACGGCATCTATGGCTTTGCACTCAGTCGTTTTGCAGGTGTCTGGGTCGGCCTGAAGACGATGAAAGACACGATCGAGGTCACCTCGGTCGTGGATGGCAGCCCGGACCGGATGCAGGTTGTTGTGCCTGAATTTGATATGCCGGAAGGCGGCTTGAACATTCGATTGGCCGATACACCACATCTGCAGGAATCACGTGTCATTGACTACAAGAGGTTCGCGGCCGAGACATTTTCTCATGCCAATAAACTCGATAAGCGGATGTGGGGCAAACCCGGCGCCAGGATCGGTTTTGTCGCGGCGGGCAAGAACTGGCTGGACCTGACACATGCTTTGTCGCTTCTGAACATCGACGAGGCAGAAGCTGAACGTCTTGGGATTACCACATATAAAGTGGGGCAGACCTTCCCATTGGATATGACAGGGTTCCAAGACTGGGCCAAGGGGCTGGATCTGATCGTGATCGTCGAAGAAAAGCGCAAGCTGATCGAGGTTCAGGTAAAGGAAGCCATCTTTGACGACCGTCGCGGACGCCGCGTCTATGGCTGGTACAAAGGCGGGGCCGGGACGTTGCACCGGGAAGAACTTTTTCCGACGCGAGGGGCGCTGGATCCGATCATGATCGCCGAAAAGCTGGGCGATATCCTGATTGAAGAAGGGCGCGAAACCGATGGTATTCGGGCCGGGCTGGCGTCTTTGTCCGAAGCGCGCAGGGCCGACAACGCACAGGAAATTGCGACGCGGCTTCCGTATTTTTGTTCTGGTTGCCCGCATAACAGCTCAACCAAGGTGCCCGAAGGTAGCCGCGCCTATGCCGGTATCGGTTGTCACTACATGGTTCAGTGGATGGATCGCGAGACCACCGGTTTCACTCAAATGGGCGGGGAAGGCGCAAACTGGATCGGTGAAGCGCCGTTTTCCACCACAAAGCACGTGTTCCAGAACCTTGGCGACGGCACCTATAACCATTCGGGCGTTCAGGCGATCCGGGCGGCGTTGTCCGCAGGAACGAATATCACCTTCAAGATCCTGTTCAACGACGCGGTCGCCATGACCGGCGGGCAGGGCAATGAAGGCGACTTGACCGCTGAACGGATCGTTGCCGAGGTCAAGGCCATGGGGGTCCGAGAGGTCGCCGTGGTTTTTGACGAAAAGGAAGACGTGAATTTCACAGCACTTCCCGCGAGCGTTCAGGCATATGAGCGCGCGGACCTCATGCAGGTGCAGGAGAAATTCCGCGAGATCGAGGGCGCCTCGGTCATCGTTTATGTTCAGACCTGCGCGGCCGAAAAGCGTCGCCGCCGTAAGCGGGGTACATTCCCAGATCCGGACAAGCGCGTGTTCATCAATACCGATGTCTGTGAAGGCTGCGGCGATTGCGGGGTGCAGTCCAACTGCGTATCGATCGTTCCGAAACAAACCGAGTTGGGCCGCAAACGAGCCATTGATCAGTCTAGCTGTAACAAGGACTTCTCGTGCCTGAATGGGTTCTGCCCGTCCTTCGTCACACTTGAGGGTGCAAAGATCCGTAAAGAGGCAACGACCGAGATTGATCTGCCGGATCTTCCGATGCCGGAGCTGCCTGAGATCCGTGGAACCCATAACGTCGTGATCACAGGTGTCGGGGGCACGGGCGTTGTCACGTTGGGCGCCATCCTTGCTCAAGCGGCGCAGATCGACGGAAAAGGTGCGGGCATGATGGAAATGGCGGGCCTGGCGCAGAAGGGCGGTGCGGTACACATCCATTGTCGTCTGGCCAACAGCCCCGACGATATCAGCGCTATCCGTGTCGCCACAGGCGAAGCCCATGCGCTGATCGGCGGGGATCTGGTGGTCTCGGCCGGAGCGAAGACGATGGGACTGACGCGTATTGATCGTACCGGTGCGGTTGTAAACAGCCATGAAACGGTGACCGGTGACTTCACGCGCAATACCGAATTCCGCATTCCTGCCGATCAGTTGGAACTGGCCCTGCAGGCGCGGCTGAAAGAACGCGTCTCACTGTTTGACGCAACTGATCTGGCACGCGCCGTGATGGGAGATTCGATCTATTCCAACATGATGATCTTTGGTGCAACCTGGCAGCGTGGGTTGTTGCCGGTCAGCCATCAGGCGATCTTTGAGGCCATCGAGCTGAACGGTACTGCCGTCGAACGAAACAAACGCGCATTCGATATCGGTCGCTGGGCGGTTCTGCATCCGGACGAAGTTCAATCCATCCTTTCGCCAACCGTGGCTGAAATGCCCAAAACGCTGGACCAGATCATAGAATTCCGTGCCCGGCACCTGACCGAATACCAAAGCGCCCGGCTGGCCAAACGGTATCGCAAGCTGGTGGACAGTGTTGAGGACGCGGAGGTGCGCGAAGCGGTGGCAAAAGGCTATCATAAACTGTTGTCATACAAGGATGAATACGAGGTGGCGCGCCTTTTGCTGACCAGCCGGGAAAAGGCGGCAGCCGAGTTTGATGGCGACTTCAAGATGACCTTCCACCTCGCCCCTCCGATTTTCGGTGGATCAGGCAGCGACGGCAGGCCGAAAAAGCGCGCGTTCAGCGAGTCTGTTATGGGCCCGTTGAAACTGCTGACCAAGCTGAAGGCGCTGCGAGGTACGCCGCTGGATATCTTCGGATACTCATCTGAACGCAGGATGGAGCGTGCTCTGATCCGTCAGTACGAAAAGGACATGCGCGACGTGTTGCCCTTAATGTCGCCGGACACGCGAGACGCAATATCTGCCCTGGCCCGTTTGCCGCTGGATATTCGCGGATTTGGCCCGGTTTTGCGGGAAAATGAGGCCAAAGCTGCCAAACGGCGCGAGGAATTGCTGGCATCCATCCGCAGCGGCGGGCCTGAATTGCGGGCTGCAGCGGAGTAATTCGTCACAAGGGTGTCACGATAGCTAGGCAAAATTGCTACTTGCACTTATTTTGCAGGCAGTAAAACGGAGACCTAAATGCCTTCTCGCCGTCATGCCGTTCGTGACATCTCATACGCCCATTCTGCCGAAACCAAGGGCGGGAGGATGGTTATCAAATTGATGGAGAATACGACGGGCCGTTTGCGCCTGATCAAACGCGCGGACGGATATGAGAAAGACGTTGCCGAAGGGGGCGACTTTTGGGCCGTAATGGTCGAACGTTATGGGCTGACACTGGACGTGGTTGGGGGATCGCTTTCGAATATCCCGAAAGATGGTCCTCTGATCCTGATTGCCAATCATCCTTATGGCATCCTGGATGGCTTGATGATGGGGCATATGCTGTCCGAGACGCGCGATGATTTCCGCATTTTGGCCCATCGGGTGTTCCGCAAGGCCGAAGATCTGAATCGCATCATTCTGCCCATTTCGTTTGATGAAACGAAAGAAGCGATGAAGCTGAACCTTGAGACTCGCAAGACTGCGCTCAACTATCTGGGACAGAGTGGAGCGATCGGCATTTTCCCCGGTGGCACGGTCAGCACAGGGGTTAAGCCGTTTGCCCATCCCATGGATCCGGGCTGGCGCGGCTTTACCGCACGGATGGTGGCGAAATCCAACGCCACGGTTGTGCCGGTTTTCTTCGACGGTCACACGTCGCGCCTGTTTCAGATTGCAAGCCATCTTCACAACACCCTGCGTATGGGATTGCTGATCAAAGAGTTCAAAAAGCGTGTTGATACGCCTGTGAAAGTGGTGATTGGCGAGCCTATCGGGCGCGACATTCTGGACCCTTTGGGCAAGGATACGCGCAAGATGATGGATTTCCTGCGCAAAGCCACGTATGAGCTGTCTCCAACACCGCTGAAGTCTTATGACTACGGCTATGAATTTGAGGAACGGCATCGCGCCTGAAGGGGCAAATGGCAGTAGGTATCTTTGATTCCGGTTTGGGCGGTTTGACCGTTCTGAACGCCGCGCAGCACCGGCTGCCGGACGTTGATTTTCTGTATTTCGCGGACAGTGCGCATGCGCCATATGGTGTGCGCGATGCCGAGGATATTTACCAGCTGACCCGCAAAGCCGTGCACGATCTTTGGGATCGCGGCTGTAATCTGGTGATTCTGGCCTGCAACACCGCCAGCGCGGCGGCCCTGCGTCGGATGCAGGAAGAGGGCGTGCCGGAAGGCAAGCGGGTTCTCGGCGTCTTCGTCCCTTTGATCGAGGCGCTGACTGAGCGGCAATGGGGCGATAACTCGCCGCCACGTGAGGTTGAGGTGCAGCACGTTGCGCTGTTTGCGACCCCTGCGACCGTATCCAGCAGGGCCTTTCAGCGTGAGCTGGCTTTCCGAGCCATCGGTGTGGATGTCGAGGCGCAGGCCTGTGGTGGCGTCGTGGATGCCATAGAAGAGGGCGACATGATCCTGGCCGAGGCGCTGGTGCGCAGTCATGTGGATGCTCTCAAACGCAAGATGCCGGAACCGCAGGCAGCCATTCTGGGCTGTACGCACTACCCGCTGATGGCAGAAGCATTTCAGGCGGCTTTGGGTTCTGACGTGCAGGTCTATAGTCAGGGAGCGCTTGTTGCCGAAAGTCTGGCGGACTACCTGCAGCGTCACCCTAACATGCAGGGTGACGGCCTCGGAGGTTTCCTGACGACAGGAAAACCAAATGTGGTAAGCGATCGGGCGACGCAGTTCCTCCGACGACAAATCACGTTCGAGGCTGCCTGACTTAGGTCAAGGACTCAGCCGCTCTGCTTCCCTTATTTCAAGGCCGTCGCATCGGCGGTCGTGACATGTGACACACGTAAAAAAGAGGTCTGACATGACCCATAAAATCGCAATTCTGGGCGCTTCGGGCTATACTGGCGCGGAACTGGTGCGGCTGATCGCCGAGCACCCGAATATGGACATCGTTGCGCTGGCTGCCGAACGTAAGGCGGGAATGACCATGGCGCAGGTTTTCCCGCATCTGCGCCACATGGACCTGCCGGATCTGTGCAAAATCTCGGAGATCGACTTTTCCCGGGTCGATCTGTGTTTTTGCGCGCTTCCGCACAAGACCAGTCAGGAAGTGATCAGCGCGCTACCCAAAGATTTGAAGATCATCGACCTGTCCGCCGATTTCCGGCTGACTGACCCTGACGAGTATGAAAAGTGGTACGGCAATCCGCATACCGCGCTCGAGCAGCAGCAAGAGGCTGTTTATGGTCTGACCGAGTTCTATCGCGACGAAATCCGGGGCGCGCGTTTGGTGGCTGGCACAGGATGCAATGCTGCGACGGGGCAATACGTTCTGAGGCCGCTGATTTCTGCCGGGGTTATTGATCTCGACGATATCGTGCTGGACCTGAAATGCGCAGTATCCGGGGCAGGGCGGTCCTTGAAAGAGAACCTGCTGCACGCCGAACTGAGCGAAGGCACCAATGCCTATGCGGTCGGCGGGACACATCGACATCTGGGCGAATTCGATCAGGAGTTTTCAAAGCTGGCCGGGCGTACGGTTCATGTGCAGTTCACGCCGCATCTTATCCCTGCCAATCGGGGCATTCTGGCCACGACCTATGTGAAAGGTGACCCGCTGAGCGTCTACGAGACCCTCGCAAAGGCGTACGCGGATGAGCCCTTCATCCAGATGCTGCCGATGGGCGAGACCCCCTCGACCCACCATGTACGCGGATCGAATTATTGCCATATCGGTGTGGTCGAAGATCGGATCGAACGGCGCGCGATTGTGGTCGCGGCGCTGGATAACCTGACAAAAGGTAGCAGTGGCCAAGCCTTGCAGAACGCCAACCTGATGTTAGGTGAGGATGAAACTCAGGGCCTGATGATGGCCCCGCTTTTCCCGTGAGGACGGTATGAAAACACTCAAGAAACGTCGTCGAGTACAAGTCATTCTGGTGGCCGTTGTTGCCTTGGTGGCATCTACGGCGTTGATTGGCTATGCCATGCGTGACGGGATCAACTTTTTCCGCTCGCCCAGTCAGGTCATTGCGGAACCGCCAAAACCAACCGAAGTTTTCAGGATTGGCGGGTTGGTCGAAGAGGGCTCGATCATTCGTGGGCAAGGTGAAACCGTGCATTTTGTCGTCACCGATGGCGGAGAAAGCGTTAAGGTTTCATTCACTGGTGTTCTGCCTGATCTTTTTACGGAAAACCAGGGTATGGTTGGCACCGGAAGTTACGTCAATGGTGTGTTTGAAGCCACTGAAATTCTTGCCAAACATGACGAAACCTATATGCCGAAAGAAGTCGTGGACGCGTTGAAAGAACAGGGCGTTTACCAAGAGGCTGAAGACAGCTGATCTAGCAGAATTCTTTATTTGAAGGCGTTGCGTGCAGGTTGCGGGCAGCGCCCTTTATCCTTCAGGCCTGTTAACCCTTTTTCAGGATCGTCACCTCCATTCAACGTACATGGGGGTGGTATGCAAACGGTTCGGCAGATTGCAAAAGAGATTGTGAATCGAGAAGGCGGGTTCGTTAACGACCCCGACGATCCGGGCGAAGCGACCAAGTTCGGTGTTACAATCCACACTATGCGCAGGCTTGGAATGGATTTGACCGGGGATGGGCAGGTCAATGTGACTGACGTCCGGGCGCTAACTCGGCGCGATGCGGTAGATATCTTTGTTCAGCACTACTTTGAAAAACCGCGCATCGCCCTGCTGCCAGAGGTTCTGCATGCTTCGGTCTTCGACATGTACGTGAATGCCGGCGTTCAGGCAGTCAAAATCCTGCAACGGCTTTTGCGTGATATGGGGTTGGATGTCGTTGTCGATGGTGTGATCGGCGCGCAAACGACGCAGGCGTGTGAAGATGCGGCACAGCCCGATCCCAACGCGTTGCGCGATGCATACGGCGTGGCGCGACGGAATTACTATTTTCGCCTCGCCGACAGGCGTACGGCATCCAGAAAATACGCGCGTACCCGATCAGGTGGCAAAGGCGGCTGGATCAAGCGGGCCGAAGAGTTTCTGTCGCCGCGTTACCATTTGTCAGAAGGTGAATTCAAAGAAAGGGTTGCGGCATGGGGTTGATCTCAGGGGTTCTGGCGCTGTTGTTCGGGAACGGTCGTAACGCTGTGCGCGAAACGGTTGAAGTTTTTAGGGAAAATACTGAGTCGCGCGCTCAGCGAACTACAGAGTTGCAAAGCCAGGCCATGATGCAGTTTGGCAAAGAGTTTCAGGGTCCTCAAAAAGGCCTGTTCGACCGTTTCATGGATGGTGTGAACCGACTGCCGCGACCGGCATTGGCGTTGGGAACGTTGGGATTGTTCGTTGCTGCAATGGTGGATCCGCTGTGGTTCGCCGAACGAATGCAGGGCATTGCTCTGGTGCCGGAACCCCTTTGGTGGTTGCTGGGCGTGATTGTGTCTTTCTATTTCGGTGCGCGTCATCAGAGTAAAATGCAGGACTTTCAGCGGGATATAGGCGCATCTATGCACCGCTTGCCGACGGTCATGAGCAATATTGAAAAGGTACGCGCGATGCGCAGCGACAGCCCGGGGGTCGCTGATCCAGGCCCCGATGCCAACCTGATACTGAACGCCTCGCATCCCGATGCAAACGCGGCACTTAACGATTGGCGCAGACTTCGGCGGGGCTGACCCGCGACACTATGTGCCCCCGGATCAGGCGAAAGTTAATGGCCCCCGGTTCGGCCTCGGAGTATATTCCGGGGCATGATTACAGAGCTCGGCCACTTCGCCCTTATCCTCGCCTTTTTCGTCGCCATCGTGCAAAGCGTGGTGCCTCTGATCGGCGCCTCAAAACACTGGACCGGCTGGATGGCATTTGCCGAACCTGCTGCCATCGTCCAGTTCCTGTTGACGGCATTTTCTTTTGGCGCCTTGATCTGGGCGTTCATCGTGTCGGACTTTTCGCTGCGGATCGTGGTCGAAAACAGCCATTCGGCAAAGCCGATGATCTACAAGATCAGCGGGACGTGGGGGAACCACGAAGGGTCGATGTTGTTGTGGGTGCTGATTGTCACTCTGTTTGGAGCCATGGCGGCGTTTTTTGGGGGAGGGTTGCCTCCGTCTCTGAAGGCGCGTGTATTGGCGGTTCAGTCCGCTATTGCAGTCGCGTTTTTCGCTTTCATTCTGTTTACGTCGAACCCGTTTGACCGGCTGGCGATCGCGCCGTTTGACGGGCGGGATCTGAACCCACTGCTGCAGGACCCCGGTTTGGCCTTCCATCCGCCGTTTCTGTATCTCGGTTACGTGGGTCTGAGCATGGCGTTCAGTTTTGCCATCGCCGCGTTGATCGAGGGTCGTATCGATGCAGCTTGGGGACGGTGGGTGCGCCCATGGACATTGGCGGCCTGGGTTTTCTTAACCATCGGCATCGCGCTGGGTTCCTGGTGGGCCTATTACGAGCTAGGCTGGGGCGGTTTCTGGTTCTGGGACCCGGTCGAGAACGCTTCGTTCATGCCTTGGCTTTTGGCGGCGGCGCTGCTGCATTCGGCAATCGTTGTCGAGAAGCGAGAGGCGCTGAAAAGCTGGACCATCCTGCTTGCGATCATTGCCTTCGGGTTTTCACTGATCGGGACATTCATCGTTCGTTCGGGGTTGCTAACGTCGGTTCACGCCTTTGCCAATGACCCGGAACGCGGGGTGTTCATCCTGTTCATTCTGGTGATTTTCATCGGCGGTGCGCTCACCTTGTTTGCAGCACGCGCGCAGGCGATGGAGGCCAAGGGGGTCTTTGGTATGGTCAGCCGTGAAAGCGCGCTGGTCGTAAATAATGTCCTGCTGGCGGTCAGCTGTTTCGTGGTCTTTGTCGGCACCATGTGGCCGATGGTGGCCGAGATGATGTTCGATCGGAAACTCTCGGTCGGAGCACCGTTTTTCAATTCAGCATTCTCTCCGTTCATGGTGCTGCTGGGATTGATTCTGCCAATCGGGTCAATGCTGCCGTGGAAACGTGGACGGATTGGTAAAACAGCGTGGTCTCTGCGCTATGCATTTGGTCTGGCGTTGGCGATTTCTCTGCTGGTTTGGGCGATGCAGACCGGACGCAGCGCGCTGGGGCCGGTGGGCCTGTTCCTTGGGGCATGGATTACGTTTGGCGCCATCGTTGACCTGTGGAGCCGTACAGGTCGCAAAGGCAGCCTGAAACGCCTGTTCCGCCTGCCGGGCGCGGATTGGGGTAAGGCCGTTGCTCATACCGGGCTCGGCGTTACCATTTTTGCCGTTGCTGGTCTGACCGCGTGGGAGGACGAAGATATCCGTGTTGCCCAACGCAACCAACCTTTCGAAGTCGGACAGTTCACTCTGACGTTGCAAGATGTCCGGCGTGTTGAGGGACCGAACTATTTCTCGACAATGGCGGATGTTCTGGTTGAAAAGAATGGGCGCCCAATCGGCATATTGCATCCGGAAAAACGGGATTACCCGGTTGCGCGGATGCCCACGACCGAAGCCGCGATTGACTATCGGTTCCTCGGAGACCTTTATGTCGTAATCGGCGATCAACAGGCGGATGGTGGCTGGGTCATGCGAACCTATATCAAGCCGCTGGCGAACTGGATCTGGGCCGGGTGTATCCTGATGTCACTGGGAGGAGTTCTGAGCCTGTGTGACAGGCGGTTCCGCGTGGCCGCAGGTGCCAGAAAATCCCCAGTTGGTGGAGTACCTGCGGAATGAAACGCCTAGTCCTTATTCTGATGATGCTGGCCACACCCGTGTTGGCGGTTCAGCCTGACGAAGTTCTGGAGGATCCGGTTTTGGAGCAACGAGCGCGTGATCTCAGTACCGGATTGCGCTGTCTCGTGTGCCGCAACGAAAGCATCGACGAGAGCAACGCAGATCTGGCGCGTGATCTGCGTCTGTTGTTGCGGGAACGTCTGGTTGCAGGTGATACCGACGAAGAAGCTATCGCGTTCATCGTTGATCGGTATGGCGAATACGTCCTTCTGAAACCCACCACCAGCGGATCGAACCTGATGCTCTGGCTTGCCGGACCGATCATGCTGTTGATCGCTGCTGCCGTTGGTTTGAACTTTCTCCGTACCCGAGCAAAGGCTCATGCTTCGGTTGAATCCAAGGCGTTGAGTGAGGACGAAAAAGAACGTCTACGACAAATTCTTGAAGACTGACGCGTGGTTCTGCTTTTCCCGTTCCGCCCGGGCCAGTAAGTGTGCGAAAACACGTGGCGCGACGGGAGGGTTTTCATGAATTACGAAACGGTTGCTCTGGATATTGCAGACGGTCTGGCGGTTCTGACGCTGAACAGGCCGGACAAGATGAACGCGCTGACCACTCAGATGCGGGCCGAGATCACCCATGCAATGAGGGACGCCGCAGCCAAGTCCCGCTGTGTCGTCATCACGGGGGCGGGGCCGGCGTTTTGTTCCGGTCAGGATCTGGGTGACGCATCGTCGACCGGAAAGATCGATCTGGAACGGTCTTTGCGCGATGAGTATGAGCCGATGCTCGAAGCAATTCACAGCTGCCCGGTGCCCACAATTGCAGCGGTGAACGGACCAGCTGCGGGGGCAGGGGCGAACCTCGCTCTGTGTGCCGACGTGGTGATTGCATCGGAAAGCGCCTATTTCCTGCAGGCCTTTGCCCGTATCGGTTTGATACCCGATGCCGGGGGGACATGGTTCATGCCGCGCCAGATGGGGCTGGCCAAAGCGATGGGCGCAGCCTTATTTTCAGACAAAATCACTGCACGGCAAGCAGATGAATGGGGTATGATCTGGGAAGCTGTGCCGGATGACGCCTTTGCCGGACATTGGCGCAAAAGGGCAGAATATCTGGCGAACGGTCCCACAGCCGCGTATGGCGCGATCAAGCAGGCCATTCGCGGAACCTATGAAAACACCCTGCAACAGCAGCTCGCGACCGAGGCGCACCTGCAAGGCGAATGTGGCCGATCAAGGGACTTTGCTGAAGGCGTGGTTGCCTTCATGGGAAAACGCCCTCCGAAATTCGAAGGGCGCTGATCAGTTTGGTATTAGGCGCGGCGGCGGCGGCGCGTGCGGCGTTCCGGTGCCGCATCGTCGCCCGTCCCGTCTGAGGTCGAGGAAAACGGTCCCAATGCGCTTGTGATCTGATCGAGAGTCGGGCGTTCGCCACGTGACGTGGTATCCAGCGCCTCACGCATCTTGCGCAGGTGATCGGGCATGGTTCCGCAGCACCCTCCAATGATCGTCGCACCGGCATCCCGCGCCATGGCGGCATACTGCCCCATCAATTCGGGTGTGCCGTCATAGTGGATGTGTCCATCCACATATTTCGGAATGCCTGCGTTGCCCTTCGAGATCAGTGGACGCTCGGTACCTTGCGCAGCAAAGCCCAGAACCGTGCGCAAAATGTCCGACGCTCCGGTACCGCAGTTGGCACCAAAGGCAATAGGAGGGTTCGGCAAAGTTTCGACCAATTGGGCCAGGTCGGCTGATGTCACACCCATCATCGTGCGACCAGCAGTGTCAAAGCTCATCGTGCCGCACCAGGGCATGTCGATCAGGGCAAAGGCTTCGGCGGCGGCACGGAATTCTTCGGGTGCGCTGATGGTCTCGACCCACAGCACATCCACACCACCTTCTTTCAGCGCTTCGGCCTGTTCGTGGAACATTTCCACTGCGTCGGCATGGGATAGGCTGCCGACCGGTTCCATGATTTCACCGGTCGGGCCGACCGATCCCGCGACAATGACAGGGCGCCCGGCCTTGTCAGCGACTTCACGTCCCAGCTCTGCTCCGATGCGGTTCAACTCGCCCACGCGGTTATGCGCGTCATGCAATTTCAGCCGTGCCGATGTGCCGCCGAATGTGTTGGTCAGAAACAGGTCGCTGCCTGCATCGACCGAACCCTGATACAAAGCCCTGATTTTGTCCGGGGCATCCACGTTCCAAAGCTCGGGCGCGTCACCAGACTGCAGGCCCATGTTGAACAGATTGGTCCCTGTCGCACCATCGGCCAGAAGTGCGTCATTGGTTTCCAGAAGCTTGCTCAGAACGTTTGTCATAGGGTTGTTCCAGGAAAAGGCGCAAAACGCCGTTAAAAAATAGACGCCCCGTGTCTCATGACCAGGGCGTCAAATCAAATTCATAAAACTCATGAAGATCATGAGTCAGGTGCCAGAGGCTCAGTCTGTCTCGCTCAGGACCTGCGCTTTGGCCTCCGGCAGAAGCTCGGCCATTTTAGCGCGTATTTCATCATTCGTAGACAAGCTGCCGAGGTCGCCGGAAACCTTGCGCACCACGTCTTCGTGACCGGCTTCTTCGAAATCGGAAACTACAACCGTCTTTGCATAGTCTTCCGCATCAGCGCCGGATTTACCCAGCTTTTCCGCAGCCCACAGGCCCAAAAGCTTGTTGCAGCGGGCCCGGGCCTTGAACTGCATCTCTTCATCATGGGCAAACTTGGCTTCAAAGGCGTTTTCGCGTTCGTCGAACGTGGTCATAGGGTGAGGACCTCTTGGGTTACATCTTCTTTCCTGATGATATGACTATACGACGTCCCATGCGCAAGGGATTTGCGCTGCGTCAAAGCCTCTCGGGTTCATGAACTTGCGGGAAATGGGTGCTTGGACTATGAGAACGCCAACGTGAGGGGACTCAATCCCTCTGTGCAGAGTGGAAAGGTCGCTTATGGCGCGTCGCAAGAAAATCTACGAAGGCAAGGCCAAGATTCTGTACGAAGGCCCTGAACCGGGCACTATCGTTCAGTATTTCAAGGATGACGCCACCGCTTTCAATGCGGAAAAGAAGGACGTGATCGACGGTAAGGGCGTGCTCAACAATCGCCTGTCCGAATTCTTCATGACCGGCTTGACCCAGATCGGTATCCCAAACCATTTTATCCGCCGCCTGAACATGCGAGAGCAACTTGTTCGCAATTGCGAAATCGTTCCGCTGGAAGTGATTGTGCGCAACTATGCCGCCGGATCGATGTCGAAACGGCTGGGCATCGCAGAGGGTACGCAACTGCCGCGCCCGATTGTCGAATACTGCTACAAGGATGACGCTCTGGGCGACCCGCTGGTGACCGAAGAGCATATCGCCGCCTTCGGTTGGGCCAGCCAGCAGGACATGGACGATATCCTCAGCCTTGCCCTGCGGGTGAACGACTTCATGAGCGGTGTGATGCTGGCAGTGGGCATTCGACTGGTGGACTTCAAAATCGAGATCGGGCGCGTGTTCGAAGGTGATTATCAGCGCCTGATCGTTGCTGACGAAATCAGCCCTGACAGCTGCCGCCTGTGGGATATCGAAACCGGCCAGAAACTGGACAAGGACGTGTTCCGCCGCGATTTGGGCAGTCTGACCGATGCCTATTCCGAAGTTGCGCGCCGGCTGGGTGTCCTTCCCAGCAACAATGTCACCAAACCGACGCTAATCAACTAAACGGTTCCAGGTTCGAGTTTCTAAAAAGCGCCGCTCATGTTGTAGCGGCGCTTTTTCGTTCTGGTTAAAATTGACAGCTTCGCGTTTCCTGAGCATGTTTGCCTCGTGCAGCCTTGAAGGGCGCGATCAGGGTGGTTTTCGAATGGCTGAACTGTTTGATCAGACGGTGTTTCTGAAGTTTCTGGCTGCCGTGCTGGCAATCTTCAATCCGCTTTACAACATCCCGATCTTTCTGAGCATGACCAAGAACTGCTCGGCCGCCGAACGTCGCCACGTTGCGATCGTCGTGATGATTTCAGTTACCGCCATCGCTTTGATTGCCGTCGTGATCGGAGAAGAAGTACTTGGGGTTTTTGGCATAGATGTACCGTCTTTTCGAATAGCCGGCGGTATCATCATTTTTGGCATCGGCATGTCGATGTTGAAAGCCGAAGACCGCCCTCAGGGTGATCGGGCGGCAATGGCCGATGGGCATGAGCGCAAACTGAATTTCGCAGTTGTACCGCTGGCCATTCCTCTGACCATCGGGCCGGGCACGATAGCCATAACAATAGTCTTCTCGCATCAATTGTCGGACGGGGTCGAAATCGTAACTTTAGGTTCGGCGATCCTGATTGCCTGCGCAATCGTGGGGCTGGGGTTGTTGTTTGCAGACCAGATCTCGCGCCTGTTGGGCGAGACAATGATCAATGTTCTGACCCGTATCATGGCAATCCTGCTTGTCGCCGTCGCGGTCGAGATGGTTCTGACCGGCACGTTCCACGCAATCGATGCGCATTATCCGGGATTGGTCAAAGCAGGCGGATAGTTGGAATACTTCGGCAAACTGCTTTGGAAACAGGGTTGTCGAAAGCCATTTGGCGCGCTATCCCCCGCGCAAAGAAATGGGCCCCGGATTGAGGCCCGCAGGTGGAGTTGTCAAAATGAAAGCACGGGTTCACGTGATGCTCAAGACCGGGGTGCTGGACCCGCAGGGCGAAGCAGTTCGGCACGCTTTGGGCGCAATGGGTTTTGATCAGGTCGAAGGTGTTCGTCAGGGCAAGGTGATCGATCTTGAACTGGCCGAGGGTGCGACCGAAGCGGATGTGACCGAGATGTGCGAAAAGTTGTTGGCGAACACGGTTATCGAACGCTACGAGATCGAACTGGTCTGACCGAATGCGGGCCGCGCGTCTGATCACCTATCGTCAGCCGCTTGAGGTGACGACGATTCCTGATCCCGAACCTGCCGAAGACGGTGTTGTGGTGCGGGTGCTGGCCTGTGGCGTGTGCCGGTCGGACTGGCACGCGTGGTCCGGTTCGGATCCGGACGTCGACTTACCCATGACGCCCGGCCATGAGTATTGTGGTGAGGTGGTCTCGGTCGGCGCACGTGTCACGCGATGGCGCATCGGGGATCGGGTGATGGCACCGTTCATTCTGGCTTGTGGCCATTGCCCGGACTGCGCGCAGGGCCATCAGACGATCTGCCCCGATCAGGTTGTACCGGGTTTCACCTGTGACGGAGCATTTGCGGAATATGTCGCGGTAGCACATGCCGATGCGAACCTGACGTCTTTGCCGGACAGCATCGCGCCTGAGATTGCAGCCGCATTGGGGTGCCGGGTGACGACCGCCTGGCAGGCTCTGGTTGGTCGCGCGCAGGTTCAGGGTGGTGAATGGATCGCTGTTTTCGGGGGCGGCGGAGTAGGAATATCCACGCTGCTTTTGGGCAAGGCGCTTGGCGCACGTGTCGTGGTTGTCGACATCGCTGATGACAAATTGAACTATGCCAAAGTGCTTGGTGCTGACGCGGTGGTCAATGCGGCAACCTGTGACGCTCCGCAGGCGGTAAGGGATATCACCGGTGGTGGTGCCCATGTTGCGATTGAGGCGCTTGGTGTAGAAGTAACGACCGTATCGGCGATGCGGTCCCTGCGCAAAATGGGGCGCATGGTGCAGATTGGGATGCCTGCAGGGGACCACACGCAAATGTCTCTACCGATGGATGTGCTCTATTCTGGTCAACTCTCTGTCTTTGGAACGCGTGGAATGCCAAGCTGGCGCTATCCGTCGCTGTTGTCGCTGATCGCGGGCGGGGGGATCGACCTGAGCCCATTGGTCACGCGTAAAATATCACTGAACCAGGTAAGCGCAGAGCTTGCCGCCTTTGACCACCCAACCCCTCCGGGCGTTGCCGTGGTTACTGATTTTGTCTCGTAGGAGGGCCCGCCATGCGCGCAGCCGTAATCGTATTCCCCGGATCCAACTGTGACCGAGACCTCGCGGTCGCCTTTGAGCAGGCCGGTTTTCAGGTCGATATGGTCTGGCACAAAGATGCAGCGCTGCCGGAAGGCATTGATATCGTGGGCGTTCCAGGTGGTTTTTCCTACGGTGACTATCTGCGCTGCGGTGCAATTGCCGCGCAGTCGCCGATCTGCAAGGCTGTGGTAAACCACACTGAACGCGGCGGTTACGCCGTTGGGATTTGCAACGGATTTCAGGTTCTCACAGAAACGGGCATTCTGCCGGGGGCGTTGCTGCGCAATGCAGGGCTGAAATACATCTGCAAAACTGTGGGCCTGAAAGTCGCAACCAGCGACAGCGTGTTTACCGGTGGCTACAACGCAGGCGACGTGATCGGTATTCCGATTGCGCACCATGATGGCAACTACTTCGCAGATGACGCGACGCTGGCGGCGTTGAAAGATCAGGACCGGATCGCATTCACCTATGCCGAGAACCCCAACGGCTCGGTCGGTGATATCGCGGGGATTCTTTCTGAAAACCGTCGTGTGCTGGGTATGATGCCGCACCCCGAGCGTGCTGCCGACCAAGGGCATGGCGGCACCGACGGGGTGGCGCTGTTCCGCGCATTATCAGGTGTGTTTGAAGCGGCGTGACTTGAGGTCATGCCCGCCCAAGCGTAACGTCTGGCCATGAACTCCGACGTGCGATCAGGCTGGTCAAAACTGCTGAAGCCGTTTCGCGGCGCCCCTCTGGGGTGGCGGTTGCGGCTGGCTGTTCTTGTTTTGATGGTTGCGACGATTGCAACGGTCTGGGTCACCAACCGGTTGCTGACAGACAGGTTTACTGAATCCACACGCAACCGAGCCGAACTACGCCTCGCGCTATACTCGGGCAACTTGCTGAGCGAATTGCGCCGAAATTCTATCGTGCCGCAATTGCTGGCACGGGACCCGACACTGATTTCGGCGCTGCAATCCAGCGACTATTCCCTGTCAACGCAGCGTTTGATCTCTTTTGTAGAAGAAATCGGTGCGGCGTCGCTGATGTTGCTGGATGGTGACGGGCGAACGGTTGCCGCGACAGATCGGAACAAACTCGGCGAGGCGCACAGGAATACGTCTTATTTCGTGGACGCGATCCGGTCAAATGCGACGATCTTTTCCGTCATTCCCAAGGAATCCGGCGGTTACAGCTTTGTCTATTCTCGGCGGCTTGAAAACAGCGCGGAGATCCTGGGCGTCATCGTCGTCGAAGTCGATCTGCAAAAGTTTGAACAAGCCTGGGCGGGTATTTCGGATGCGGTGATGGTGGCCGACAGCACCGGAACCATCATTTTGTCCACCGAGCCGCGCTGGCGGGGCCTGGATGAAGGCTCGGCCCTGCTGCGTCAACCGCCGCAAGGGGCAATCCAGCGGGCCATTCGCGCGACGACCGATTGGACGGCTTTGCCACCCGACGCCTACCTGCAAGGTGAGGCCGTGATGCGGCTACAAACACGTATTCCATTCCGCGGGTGGCAAATGACGTCGTTCACGACCTATGCGTCGATCCGCGAAAAAGTGAACAGCGTGCTGGCGCTGGAAATCATGGGTTTTGCGATTCTTCTGGCGCTGGCCTTCTACGCGCTGAGCCGACGGGCCACGTTACGCATGGCCTTGTTTCAGCGCGAGTCGGCAGAGCTTCGCGCATTGAACGCAAGGCTGCAGCGGGAAATCGCTGAACGCGAACGGGTTGAAAAGACGTTGGATTTGGCCGAGCAAACCCTTGCCCAAAGTTCGAAACTGGCGGCTCTGGGTGAGATGTCGGCAGCGGTCAGTCATGAGTTGAATCAACCGCTGGCTGCAATGAAAACCTATCTGGCCGGAGCCCGTTTGCTATTGCGTCGGAATCGCCCCGAAGAGGCGCTTGCCAGCTTTGGTCGCATCGATGGTCTGATCGAACGGATGGGGGCGATCACGCGGCAGCTCAAGTCATACGCCCGCAAGGGTGCAGATGCGTTTTCGCCCGTAAACCTTGGGGAAGCGCTGGCTTCGGCCTTGTCGATGATGGAACCACAGTTGCGCCAGCGCCATGTGAAGATCACTCAGATCCTGCCCGAAGAACCGGTTGTGGTGATGGGGGACCGGATGCGGATCGAACAGGTCATGGTCAACCTCTTGAGAAACGCGCTGGACGCCACCAAATCAGTTGCAGAGCCGGATGTGGAAATCATCCTGGCGGCGGGTGACATGGCGGTCCTGACCGTGCGCGACAACGGGCACGGTATCGAGGATATCGAGAACCTGTTTGAGCCGTTCTATACCACCAAACAGCCTGGAGATGGGGTTGGGCTGGGGCTTGCCATCTCGTCAGGGATCGTGAACGACCATGGGGGACGGCTGACTGCGCGCAACGGCCAATACGGCGGCGCGGTGTTTGAAATGCAGTTGCCAGCACTGGGAAGCGACGGCCTTGAGGCCGCGGAATAACGAGGAATGACTATGGCACAGGCCATGAAAATTGCCATTGTGGATGACGAACAGGACATGCGCCAATCGATCAGCCAATGGCTTGCTTTGTCCGGATATGACACCGAAACCTTTGCCAGCGCGGAGGATGCGCTAAAAGTTCTGGGTCCGGATTATCCGGGAATCGTAATCTCGGACATCAAGATGCCGGGTATGGATGGTATTCAGCTATTGAAAAAGCTGATGGGCGCCGACAGCACCTTGCCGGTAATCATGATCACAGGGCACGGCGATGTTCCGATGGCGGTTGAGGCAATGCGGGTCGGTGCGTTCGATTTTCTTGAAAAACCTTTCAATCCGGATCGCATGTCCGAACTGGCCAAACGCGCCAGCAATGCACGCCGTCTGACATTGGACAACCGGGCGCTGCGGCGCGAGTTGTCCGGTGGCACCCAGATCATGAACAAGCTGATCGGGGCCAGCCCAGTCATGGAGCGGTTGCGTGAGGATATTCTGGATCTCGGTCAGGCCGACGGGCATGTGTTGATCGACGGGGAGACCGGAACCGGGAAAACCCTTGTGGCACATGCGCTTCATGCTGTGGGCAGCCGTGCAGGCAAAAAATTTGTGTTGGTGTCCTGCGCTGCGTTGGAAGAAGACGCGCTGGCCAAACGTCTGTTTGGACCGATGATGCCCGAAGATGCGCAACTTCCCGCCATTGAAGAGGCGCGCGGCGGAACGCTGGTCCTGGAAGATGTAGAAGCGCTGAGCGACACGTTGCAGGCCAAGCTGCTGAGCGTGATGAACGAACAGGGCACTCCTGCGGAAACACGGATTGTTGCGATTTCAAACTTGCAGGAAGCAGGCAAGACTTCAGAAGACGTTCTGCGCCCGGACCTGTTCTATCGCCTCGCAGCTTTACGCATCACCATGCCGCCGTTGCGCCAGCGCGGTGAAGATATCCTGACCCTGTTTACCCGCCTCAGCGAGCAATTTGCCGAGGAATACGGCTGCGACGCGCCCCAGGTGAGCGCGCAGGAGGCTGCGCAGCTGTTGCAGGCTCCCTGGCCGGGCAACGTGCGGCAGTTGATCAATATTGCCGAGCGGGCGGTGCTGCAGTCGCGTCGCGGATCAGGCACTATCGCGTCGCTTTTGATGTCGGATCATGAAGAAATGCAGCCGGTAATGACGACCGAAGGCAAGCCGTTGAAGGAGTATGTCGAAGCGTTCGAACGAATGCTGATCGACAACACGATGCGCAGGCACAAGGGCTCAATTGCGTCAGTCATGGATGAGCTTTGCCTCCCGCGCAGAACGCTGAACGAAAAGATGGCCAAGTATGGTCTCCAGCGTTCGGATTATCTGTAGGCTTTGCGATTGGGGGCTCTGCCCCCATCGCCTCTGGTGACTCCCACTAGATATTTGAGGCCAGATGAAGCGGATCCTGCGCGCCGAAAAAGGCGGAATGCAGTTTGCCCATTGTCTTTTCCACAGGGTTGCTTTTATTGTGTCCGGACGGGCCGGGCGATTTTGACGCCCACAAGTCCCGCATCTTTGAGTTTCGCTGCTGATCCGTTGCTGAGGATCAAGACCTCGCGGTTCAGCAGACCGATTGTGCCCCGACAGGGGCAGTGGAGTACCTGAGCCCGGAAACCCTGGGCGAAAGGAATAAATGGGCGGGCAGCGATCAACGCGCCTGTCGGAGAAGAACCGCGATGACGCGCGCGCAACGATTGAGAGAACGGGCAGGGGGCCACAGCGCCAGACCCTGCCGTGCGCCGTCTGATATCGCCCGTACAAGACACCTCCCCAAATGCGCCTGTCCGCCTGGACAGGTCAGGACAACGCGTTTGGCGCGGTGCACCAAGGACACATGGCTAAGAAAATGCTTATCGATGCCACCCACGCGGAGGAAACCCGCGTCGTGGTGGTTGACGGAAACAAGGTCGAGGAGTTCGATTTTGAATCCGAAAACAAACGCCAGCTTGCTGGCAATATATATCTAGCAAAAGTAACACGGGTTGAGCCGTCATTGCAGGCGGCATTTGTGGATTATGGCGGGAACCGGCACGGATTCCTGGCGTTTTCCGAGATTCACCCTGATTATTACCAGATTCCCGTTGCCGACCGTGAGGCGTTGATGGAGGAAGAGCGCGCCTATGCCGAGGCAATGAAGGCGCGCGATGAGGCTGAAGAGGCCAAACCCAAGAAGCGCCGGTCCCGGTCTCGCTCGAAGGCTGCAGACGTGAAATCGGACGATCCGGTTGAAACGATGGAGGTTTCGACCGAACCATCCGGCATGGAAACCATCGATCTGGACGAAAGTGATGAATCCAATGTGGACGTACCCGAGGGTACCTCGCCAATGGAAGTCGTCGCTGAAACTCCGGTAGAGGAGCCGAACGACGACAATGCACTGGCTGTTGAGGCTGTAGAAGAAACACCCGAAACAGCACCGGAAGAAGTCGCATCGGACGTTACTGAAGGGGCAGTCGAGGCGTCGGAAGACAACGCAGAGGAAAAAACCGAAGAGGTTGCGGAAGCCGTCGAAGAAGCAGCAACGGAAGGGGTTGAAACCCAGTCTGAGTCGGAAGCGGAGGAGCCTGCTGAAGGGTCGGAGGACGGACAGGACTCTGATGAGGACGGCAACGACAATCAAAACGCTGACGCCGCGTCAAAAGACGCATCGATTGAATCTGTTGCCGATGAGGATGACAGCGACGACATCCGTCCCCCGCGCAAACCGCGCCCGCGCCGGTATAAGATTCAGGAAGTCATCAAAGTACGTCAGGTCCTGCTGGTACAGGTCGTAAAGGAAGAGCGCGGCAATAAGGGCGCTGCGCTGACAACCTATCTGTCGCTGGCAGGCCGGTACTGCGTTCTGATGCCCAATACCGCACGTGGCGGTGGCATCAGCCGCAAGATTACCAATGCGGCAGACCGGAAGAAACTGAAAGAGATCGCCTCGGACATTGATGTGCCGACCGGGGCAGGATTGATCATCAGGACCGCCGGAGCCAAGCGCACCAAGTCCGAAATCAAACGCGACTATGAATACCTGCAGCGTCTGTGGGAGCAGATCCGCGCGCTGACTCTGGAGTCCATCGCGCCGGCAAAGATCTATGAAGAGGGCGACCTGATCAAACGGTCGATCCGCGATCTTTACAATCGCGACATCGACGAGGTTCTGGTTGAAGGCGAAGGTGGGTACCGCATCGCCAAAGATTTCATGAAGATGATCATGCCGTCTCACGCCAAGAACGTGAAACGGTACGAAGATGCGCTGCCGCTGTTCGCACGCTATCAGGTGGAAAGCTATCTTGCCGGAATGTTCAATCCGACCGTTCAGCTGAAATCCGGTGGCTATATCGTGATCGGTGTGACCGAAGCGCTGGTAGCCATTGACGTGAACTCGGGCAGGGCAACCAAGGAAGGCTCGATCGAGGAAACCGCTCTGAAGACCAATCTGGAGGCCGCTGAGGAGGTGGCGCGCCAGTTGCGTTTGCGTGACCTGGCCGGTCTGATCGTCATTGATTTCATCGATATGGACGAGCGTAAGAACAACACCGCCGTTGAAAAGCGCCTGAAAGACAAGTTGAAGACCGACCGTGCCCGCATTCAGGTCGGACGCATCTCGGGCTTTGGCCTGTTGGAGATGAGCCGCCAGCGACTGCGCCCCGGCATGATCGAGGCAACGACACAGCCGTGCCCGGCCTGTCACGGCACCGGTCTAATCCGATCGGACGACAACATGGCCTTGTCGATCCTGCGTCAGATCGAAGAAGAAGGTACCCGCCGCCGTTCGCGCGAAGTCCTGGTGCGCTGCCCTGTCAGCATCGCCAACTTCCTGATGAACCAGAAGCGGGAACATATTGCGCAGATCGAGGCGCGGTATGGGCTTTCGGTGAGGATCGAAGGAGATATCCATCTGGTCAGCCCGGACTTCTCGATGGAAAAGTTCAAGACGGCCAGCCGGATCGTTCCCGAGGCCACGGCGCCCGTCGTGTCCGTTGATGCGTCGCTGATGGATCTGGTGGATTCGTCCGACGAGGAAGAGGTCGAAGAGGATATCGCTCAGACCGAAGAAGAGGCAAAGCCCAAGCGCAAACGCCGCCGTCGCCGCCGTAAGAAAGGCTCTGGCAATGGCGACGCGCAGGAGCCGAGCTCGGAAGAGGACGAAGCACCGGCACAAGAAGATGCAGAGAGTGACGCCCCTGTCGGGGAGGACGCTGCTGAATCAACTGATGCTGAAGCGTCGGAGGAAGACAAACCTGCCAAGCCCAAGCGCAAGCGCGCCCCGCGTCGTCGCAAGAAAGACGTGGTGGCAGAAGAGGTTGCGGAGTCGGCTGAAGCGACGTCCACGGAAGCCGAAGCTGTGGCGGCGGAAGCGCCTGCGGCTGAAGAAGCTGAGGGAAACACCGAGGTTGAAACCGCTGAGGTTGTAGCAGAGCAAGTTGAGGTGGCGGCTGAAACTGTCGAGACAGCGCCGGAAACGGCTGATGCCGAGCGATCTGCAATAGGTGCGGATGATGCGGAATTTGTTGAAGAAACCAACGTGGCGGAAGAGCCGTCAGTAGAAGTCGCAGAAGAACCCGAGACGCAAGACGCGGCGGAATCTGTTGCGGACGCACCAGCAGAAGAAACACCCGAACCGGTGCTGGAAACCGTAGCGGAAGAGCCTGAACCTTCGCCTGCCAAACCCAAGAGGCGCGGGTGGTGGTCGCTGGGTAACTAAACAAAAAAGGCGGGCTGATTGGCCCGCTTTTTTCTTTGATCTCATGATAGGTCAGCTGGATTTTTGGATCAGATAGATCTGATGAGCGCCATCAGTTTCCTGCGAAAGCAGAATGTGTCCAGCCTCGGCACAGAAATGTGGAACATCCACGATGGCAGCGGGATCATCGGCCAGCACCTGAAGTACCGCACCCTCTGGCATGGATTTTAGTCGTTTGCGGGCTTTCAGGACGGGTAATGGGCACAACAGGCCCAAAGCGTCCAGCGTATCTGTAATCTCTGACATGATTTTCGGGATAGGGCGAAGATGAAATATTGTCCAGATTTCACCCACGAGGATGTGACTGTTTGGCCCCGTGACGGATCGCCCTTCTTCACATATGTGCTGAAACATGTTCGGAATTGAAATCATCGACGCGGGACTTCTGCCCGCCATGTTCGTCGCCCTGCTGGGTGGATTGATCAGCTTTCTGTCGCCTTGCGTGCTGCCCATTGTGCCGCCTTATCTGGCCTATATGAGTGGCGTCACCATTCATGAGATGCAGGACGAGGCCCGCGCGCGACGCAAGGCCACCATGTCGGCCCTGTTCTTTGTCATGGGCCTGTCGACCGTCTTTCTGCTGCTTGGCTTTACCGCGTCGGCTTTTGGCGCGTTTGTGCTGCAAAATCAGGTGCTATTCGCCAAGCTGTCTGGCGCGGTGGTTATTGTCTTTGGTCTGCACTTTCTGAATGTCTTCCGCATTCCTTTTCTGGATCGTGAAGCGCGAATCGAAACCGGTGATTCTGGCGGTTCGGTCTTTGGTGCCTATATCCTTGGCCTTGCGTTTGCTTTCGGCTGGACCCCCTGCATTGGACCGCAACTGGGCGCGATCCTGTCGCTGGCGGCGAACGAAGCATCGGTCGCACGTGGCACGCTTTTGCTGGGTGTTTATGCCGCGGGTTTGGGTATCCCGTTCTTGTTGGCGGCCATGTTCCTGAACCGCTCCATGACCGTGATGAACCGGATCAAGCCGTATATGGGCACGATCGAGAAGGTTATGGGCGGCCTGCTGTTGTTTGTGGGGATCATGCTGATCACGGGCCTGTTTACACGGTTCAGTTGGTGGTTGTTGGAAACTTTCCCCGCGCTGGCAAATTTCGGTTGAGCACCTGACCCCTTACCTTGACCTCAAGCCTGCGTTAACCTTCGCGGCAGAAGGTAAAGGCATGAGCAGTCACAAAAATCAGCCGCAGGTGCGAAAACGCCGGGTGTTCTATATACCTGGCTACGACCCGATACCGCCTCGGCGGTATCGTGAGCTGTATCGCACTGAGTCGCAGGAACAGGCCCGGGTCTCGGGATATGAGATCGCAATGTCCCCAAAGCCCGGGGATGGTGGTTTCGGGTGGAGTGTGACCTCGACGCAAGATGGCCTGACCGTCGAAACCGAATTCGAGGTTCTGGTGTGGTCCGATATCGTGCGCGACAGCATGTCGGCTTCGATCCCAGCGACCTATGTGCAATTGGCGCGAACAGCGTGGATTTATACTTCAACCGGTACGTTGTGGCGTCTGATGCGGTTACGTAAGGGACCGGTGATCGCGGCGTTGTATCCGGTAGGTATGTTGGTGTCCCAGTTGCTGTTGGCGATTGCGGCAGCCTGGGCGTGCATAGCTGTGGCGGGTTGGTGGGGGCTGTTCCCCGGAGTGGCTGCAGCCGTCGCGCTGTTATTGTGGTTTCGCAAGGTCGATAACCGGCTATTTGCGTATTACCTGATGCACGATTACGCCTATTCGGCACAGTTGAAGGGGAAAACACCGGCCAAACTGCGGGACAGGTTGGTCTCGTTTCGTGACGCGATCGAAGCTGCGCTGATGTCCGATGTGGATGAGGTGCTGGTCGTAGGCCACAGTTCGGGCGCGCATCTAGGGGTGTCTGTTCTGGCCGAGCTGATCCGAAAAACGAACGTGCTGGAGCGACGCGCAGTATTGTCCTTCCTCAGCTTGGGACAGGTCGTTCCTATGGTCTCCTTTCTCCCTCAGGCGCATGAGTTGCGGTCCGATCTGCAATTCCTGTCCACGCGATCTGAACTGACATGGGTCGATATTTCGGCCCCCGGGGATGGCTGTGCCTTTGCGCTTTGTGATCCGGTTGCGGTCACTGGAGTGGCCGGCGCCGACAAACGTTGGCCGCTGGTCCTGTCGGCGGCTTTTACGCAGACATTGTCGCCAAAGCGTTGGAAGGCTTTGCGGTGGCGGTTTTTTCGACTTCATTTCCAGTACCTTTGCGCGTTCGATAAGCCAGAAAGCTATGACTATTTCCGTATAACGGCTGGCCCTTTGACACTGAAACACCGCTTCAGGGATCGTGCGGCCTCAGGCAGCCGCATTGAGGCGCCTGTGTCTAAGTTTACGTCGGTACGCCCATGATCCCACCCAAGCCAGAACCGCGTCCTGATAAGGTTTCACTGCTGCGCTATCTGAAACTGTTCCGGCAGGACCTTCTGTCGGCGCAGCCAGCCCGGCTTTATCGCGCGTGGATGGCAGAACTCAAAACCCCGTTCTTCCGGTCGTTCATGATCAATCAACCGGACCTGGTTCAAACAGTCCTCAAGAAACGTCCCGACGATTTCCCCAAATCCGGAAGGATCAGCGAAGGCTTGCGCCCGCTTCTTGGCAATTCGGTATTTCTGACCAATGGTGAGACATGGAAACGTCAGCGGCGGATCATCGATCCGGCGTTCGAAGGCGGACGGCTGAAAGACACATTTCCTGCCATGTTGGCCGCGGCCGAGGCGTGTGTGGAACGGTTACAGTCTCATGTCGGTGAGCAAGTCGAATGGGAAGAACAGACAAGCCACGTGGCGGCTGACGTTATATTTCGCACCTTGTTTTCCGTACCTATCGATCACGTTATTGCCAGCCAGGTGTTTGATAAGTTCCGAGCTTATCAACGCGAGCAGCCTTTGCTGAATCTCGCAGCCTTTGTTCCACTGCCAAAGTGGCTGCCTCGGTTCCATTCCAGGGCGACCAAACAAAACGCACGCGATATCAGAGGGTTGATTGCAGAGCTGACCAAAGCGCGCGCAGCCGCCATCAAAGACGGAACGGCACCTGATGATCTAGCGACCAAGATCATGACCACGGAAGATCCAGAAACCGGAAAGTTTTTCGACCCCGGGGAAATGGTCGATCAGGTCGCGATCTTTTTTCTTGCGGGACATGAAACCAGTGCGTCCGCCCTAGCCTGGACGCTGTATTTGATGGCGCTCTACCCGGAATGGCAACAGAAGGTTGCAGATGAAGCCGCTGTTCTGAATGACCCTTCATTTGCCTGTGTTTCAAAACTCCGGATCAGCCGGGATGTGTTTCGGGAAGCGCTGCGCCTTTATCCTCCCGTGCCCATGATGGTTCGCGAGGCCGCGTGCCCTGAACGGTTCCGAAACAGGGATGTGCCTGTTGGTGCGCAAGTCGTGGTCAGCCCGTGGCATTTGCACCGGCAGGAACGGTTGTGGGACAACCCGGACGGTTTTGACCCAACGCGTTGGGGCACGGAAAACGGCAAGCGCTGTCAACGCGAGGCTTATATCCCGTTCTCTGCTGGTCCACGTGTTTGTACGGGGGCTGGATTTGCAATGGTCGAAGGGCCGCTGATCCTGTCAATGCTTCTGCGTCATTACCGGTTTGAAACAATCCCGGGGAAAACACCTGTTCCGGTCGCACATCTGACGGTTCGATCCAAAGATGGGATATGGTTACGCCTGTTTGAGCGCTAACAACCTACCATCGCTTCACGCCCTGTTGTATGCGGGGGAAGACATCGGAATCATCATTGAACGGGAAAACATTATGGCCAAAGCAGAACAGCGCGCGCAGATGATCAACGGCGCAGGCTTTATCGCAGCACTGGATCAAAGCGGCGGTTCGACCCCGAAAGCACTGGCGCTGTATGGCGTTGAGGCATCGGATTACACCTCTGACGCAGAGATGTTCGGTGAAATCCAGAAAATGCGCGCGCGCATTATTCTGGCGAATGATTTCACCAAGGAGAAAGTGATCGGCGCGATCCTGTTTGAACGTACCCTTGGCGAAGAAATCAATGGCCAGAAGGTTGCTGATTATCTGTGGTCAGTCAAAGGTATCGTGCCTTTCCTGAAGATCGACAAAGGCCTCGAAGAGCAGGCCAACGGCGTCCAGATGATGAAACCGATCCCGGGTCTGGCCGAGACACTGGCTAAGGCCAATGGTGTATTCGGCACAAAGGAACGCTCGGTTATTCATGAAGCCAATGCGGATGGCATCGCGGCCGTGGTTGCCCAACAATTCGACGTTGCCCGCGAGGTCACCGATGCCGGGATGGTTCCGATTGTTGAACCCGAAGTGAACATCAATTCGGAAACCAAAGCTGAGGCGGAAAATATCCTGAAAGCCGAAATCCTGAAGAACCTCGATCAACTGGCCGAGGGGCAGGACGTGATGCTGAAGTTGACGATCCCGACGAAGGCAAACCTGTATGATGCACTGGCTGACCACCCGCGGGTACTGCGTGTTGTGGCTTTGTCGGGCGGTTATTCGACCGAACAAGCCTGTGATCTGCTGGGTCAGAACGGCAAGATGATCGCGTCTTTCTCGCGCGCATTGACCGAAGGTCTGTCGAAGCAGCAGTCAGATGCCGAGTTCAATGCTGCCCTGGGCGGCAACATCGACAAGATTTTCAAAGCTTCGGTCTGATCCTTCAGACAGGTTTGACGAAAGAGCGGCGCAACTGCGCCGCTTTTTTTCTGCCAATACAGTCCTCGGCATGGTCATTGACCAGCCCCATGGCCTGCATGAACGCAAACACGGTTGTGGGACCTACAAACTTCCACCCCCGTTTCTTGAGATCCTTTGACATGGCCACAGACTCGGGTGATGTGGACGCCGTTTGCGGAGGCGGCGGTGTTTCAGCCTCGTATCGCCAGACATAAGCAGCCAGAGACCCTTCCGCCGCCACCAGTTCCTGTGCGCAACGCGCGTTGTTGATCACCGCTTCGATCTTGCCGCGATGACGGATGATCCCGGCATCCTGCAACAGGCACTCAACATCTACTTCAGAAAACTTAGCCATCTTGTTGAAATCAAATCCGCAAAATGCTTTTCTGAAGTTCTCGCGTTTGTTGAGAATTGTTCGCCAACTGAGGCCTGACTGAAAGCTCTCAAGGCACAGTTTTTCAAACAACCGTTGATTATCTGCAACCGGGTAACCCCATTCATTGTCGTGGTAATCAATGAATTCCGGCGCGGTCTGGCACCATGCACATCTTTGCTGGCCATCGGGTCCGGTAATGGTGTTGCTCATGAATTGTACCCCTTTTGTTCCAATGCAGGTTACACTTCGGGTTCGGGGGCTGACAAGTTTTAAACGCGGCCCTGATACCAGTTCAGCACAAAAACGCGTATGGCCGAGGCAAGGCCGGTTTCCGGGTCACGGTTCACATCAATTTCAGCAGCCAAGACATTGATTGGTTTGTCTTGTTCATTTGCAATGTCGCGAAAGGCCCGCCAGAACTCATCCTCAAGTGATACGGAAGTTCGATGGCCTTTGAGGGTCAGAGAGCGTTTGACAGGACGACCGCTCATTCATCCAGCTCATGATTGTCCAGATCCCGTTTATGCTTTTCCTGTTGAAGCTTCACACTTTCTTTTTCAGGTTTGCTTCGTCCAAATGCGATAGCATTCTGGTCGGCGCGGGCCTTTTTTTGGGCCCGCGCTTTTTCTTTTCGATACCGGTTCAGATTGACCGGCTTTCCCATCAGTCTTTCGGGCCGATCATCTGTTCGGGACGAACGACGGCATCAAATGTTGCTTCATCCACAAAGCCCAGCGCGATGGCTTCTTCCTTGAGGGTGGTGCCGTTCTTGTGAGCGGTTTTCGCGACGGTGGTCGCGTTGTCATAACCGATGGTCGGGGCCAGTGCGGTGACCAGCATCAGCGATTCCTTCATCAGCTTCTCGATGCGCGGCTCATTGGCCTTGATGCCCAGCAGCATCCGCTCGGTAAAGCTGTCAGCGGCATCACCCAGCAACTGGATCGATTGCAGAAGGTTGTAGGACATCATCGGGTTGTAGACGTTCAACTCGAAATGACCCTGAGACCCGGCAAAGGTCATTGCCGCATTGTTGCCCATCACATGCGCGGCGACCTGTGTCAGAGCCTCGGCCTGCGTTGGGTTCACCTTGCCGGGCATGATTGACGAGCCGGGCTCATTCTCGGGCAGGATCAACTCACCCAGACCCGAGCGGGGGCCAGAGCCCAAAAGGCGGATGTCGTTGGCGATCTTGTAACAGCTGCCAGCTATCGTTGCCAAAGCGCCGGACAGGAAAACCATGGCATCATGGGCGGCCAGTGCTTCGAATTTGTTCGGGGCCGTCACGAAGGGCAGGTCGGTGATTTGTGCCATATGACCCGCGACAGCTTCATCCCAACCGTGCTGGGTGTTCAGCCCGGTGCCAACGGCAGTACCGCCCTGGGCCAGTTCATAAATCCCCGGCATCGCAGCGTGCACGCGCGCAACCCCCTGGCGAATCTGGTGGGCATAGCCGCTGAATTCCTGACCCAATGTCAAAGGCGTCGCGTCCTGTGTGTGCGTTCGGCCGATCTTGATGATGTCCTTGAATTCTTCGGCCTTCTGTTCCAGTCCCGAAGCAAGTTTCTCAAGTCCGGGCAGCAACACGTCACGGACACTCATCGCGGTGGCGATATGCATGGCGGTTGGGAATGTGTCGTTCGACGACTGACCCATGTTGCAGTGATCGTTGGGGTGCACCGGGTCTTTCGAGCCGATTACACCACCCAATATCTCGATGGCGCGGTTGGCGATGACCTCGTTCGAGTTCATGTTCGACTGGGTGCCCGAACCCGTCTGCCAGACGACCAGCGGGAAGTTGTCGTCGAGTTTGCCCTCGATCACTTCACCTGCGGCCTGAATGACTGCGTCCGCGATTTTGGCGTCCAGCTTGCCGGTCGCCTTGTTCTCAATCGCGCAGGCTTTCTTGATCACGCCGAGCGCGCGCACGATAGCGACGGGCTGCTTCTCCCAACCGATGGGGAAGTTCATGATCGAGCGCTGCGTTTGCGCCCCCCAATACTTGTCGGCAGGAACCTCGAGCGGGCCAAAGCTGTCGGATTCTGTGCGGGTTTGAGACATCGGTCACTCCGTCTGGTATGCAGTTGTATGCCGTTTAGCCACAGCAACGCCGTGACGCAATCGGCCAGTTGCGCGCACCTTAAACTTAAGGGCGTCAAAGGTATAGGCGCAGGGTGTGTCACTTTAATCGTAATCGGGGGGAATGTGCATTGTGTGCGGATACCTCTGGGCTACAATAGAAGAATAACCGCCTTGGAGGACAAAATGCTAAATTTCCATCGCCTTACGCTTGAAAAAGTAGCCGCGATATTTGCAGTTTGCTTTCTGTGGCTGTCGGTTCTGAGTTTTGAAGCTCGCGCAGCGGACATAACTCCTTTCTTAGGTGACTATATCGGTTCCGCAGATGTGGTGGATGTGGACGGCACTGCGACGCCACGTGACATGAGCGTTTCGATTTTCGAAACCAGCAACGGCTTCAACGTCAGTTGGCGGACGACGACGTACAAGTTGGACGGACGTGTAAAGGAACAGAAGTTTTCGATTGATTTTGTTCCTTCAGACCGTCCGGATGTATTTTCGGCGGCGATGAAACGCAATGTATTCGGACACGAAGTCCCATTAGACCCGATGAAAGGTGAGCCGTTTGTATGGGGTCGCATCGTCGGCGACACGTTGACCGTCTTTTCGTTGTTTATCGATACGGATGGCGGCTACGAGTTACAGCAATTTGATCGTACATTGGCCGAAGGAGGCCTGAATCTTGCCTTTTCACGGTTCATTGACGGCAAAAAATCACGGTCGGTCGAGACTTTTTTGACGAAAAAGTAAACCCCGCGCCGGGCGGGGGGGGTGAGTACTATTTCCGGAAACTGTCCAGTGAAACGACATCCGCATCGTGATGTACTTCATCTTCTTCGACTTCGATCACGTCATCGATGATGTGATCTTCTTCGACTTCATCTTCCGGGCTTTCGAAGCGAAGGCCAAATTCCACTGACGGATCCACAAAAGTCTTGATCGCTGCATAGGGGACATACAGCGGTTCTGGTGCGTCCCCAAAATTCAGAGTGATGGCAAAGCCGACCTCTCCGACCTCCAGGTTCTCGAACCAGTGCTGCATGACGATCGTCATTTCTTCGGGATAGCGTTCACGCAGCCAGTCGGCGATTTCCACACCATCTTCGCGTGTGTCGAAGGTGATAAAGAAGTGATGCGCCCCGGGTAGACCGGTTTCCGAAACATCCGTAAGCACGGTTTTGATCAACCCGCGCATGGCGGTGTGCATCAGGTTTCCATAGTCGATGCCTTGCGACATGTGTGATCCTCAAAAGTGGTTATGCTCAGCATAGGGGTTTTGTTCGGAAACGAAAGGGCGGGTATAGCCGGATTGATTATAAATTGTGTGCAGCCAGCCCGGCGAAAGACATCAGAACCAGCACGGTTCCCATCCCTAATTTCAGTCGAAAAATCAAGACCCCGGCAAGGAATGTTAGGCCTAATGCGGTGAAATTCAATGCCGACATCTGTGGCGTGGGGATTGCCACAGGCCCCCATGATTTTTCAGACACTGATTCGAAAAGAACATTCAAGGCGAACCACACGGAAAGGTTGAGAATCACTCCGACGACGGCTGCGGTGATACCATGCAGGGCCGCTGACAGGCGGGGACGCGTGGCCAGGCGGTCAAGATAGGGGGCTGCCAGAAAAATCCACAGGAAGCAGGGAACAAAAGTTGCCCACAATGCTACCGCGCCAGCGGCAAGCGCCAATGTAAACCCACCGGTCAGTTGCCCGGACAGCATGGCGACAAACTGTGTAACAAGTATCAGCGGCCCCGGTGTCGTTTCAGCCAGACCGAGCCCGTCAATCATCTGGTCCGTGCTGATCCACTGGTACTGGTCAACAACCGTTTGGGTCATATAAGCCAACACGGCATATGCGCCGCCAAAGGTCACAACAGCGAGCCGGGCAAAGAACCACCCCAGATCGCTCAGCAGCTGTTGGTCAGTGAGGCTCAAAGCGAAAAGCGGACCCAGCCATAACGGCAGCCAGACAGCAACCGTTCGAAGAGAACGTGCCAGGTGCGATGTGCTGTCGGGTGTGGGCGTTTCGACGGGTCCCTTGAACGTCACATACCCCCAGAAAGCGGCGACGAAAATAATCGCCGGAAAGGGCAGGTTGAGCAGGAAAATGGACAGGAAGGACAGAACCGCGATTGTCCGATGTTCGCGATCCGTCAACGCCTTACGCGAGAGATTGCGCAGCGCCTGTAAGACGATCACGATGACAGTCGCCTTGACACCTACAAAGGCCGACTGAACCAGAGGAACATCGCCAAACGCTGAATAGAGTGCAACCAGAACCGCGATCACCAACGCGCCGGGTAACACGAACAAGCTGCCGGCAATCAGCCCTCCAGCGACGCCGCGCAGACGCCAACCTGCATAGGTTGCCAGCTGCATCGCCTCAGGGCCCGGCAGCAACATGCACAGAGACAGGGCGCGCAGGTAGGTTTGTTCATCCAACCAAGGACGACGCTCGACCAATTCCTGGTGCATCAGAGAAATCTGTGCCGCGGGCCCGCCAAAGGACAACAGTCCGATTCTGGCAAACACGCGGAACATTTCAGACAACGAAGGGGTCATAACCCAATACACGCAGTTATCCGGCGATTTCTGGAGACAGGAACTGGGACAGACAACCGGTCCATGCAATTGAGCGGCATTAGTGGCCGAAGGGGTTCAGGCAGCGGTGTCATGGCGTGGTTTCCAGGGGTTTCGGATAGATGCGAAACTTATGGCACCGCCTTGGGGGTGTTCGCAATCCGACCCCTATAGTGCTTGCTACCGTGCAAGCGCAATTGGGGTCAAGATTGCTTTGAAATCAGGCCCAGTCCAGACGCTGTCCTGTCATGCACACGGGCAGGGTGTCCGATGGAAACTGGCCCAGTTCCTCAAAAAAGGAGATGAAATCAAAGTGATTATAAGCCTCAACCATCTTATCATCTTTGAATCGAGCCATGACCTGGCCAGTTACTTGCAAAGGCGCACCATTGTCGGCCCGAAAAGTGCGCACGTGCAGAATGGCCGACACCCAGTCGCCGTTTTCGATGATCTTGGGCAACTCCACTTTGATGTCCCCAAGGATATGGCGGAATGCCGTGACCAGATCGCGGAAATCCTCTGCACCGACCTGCATTTCTGGAATCAACCCTTCAGCCATCGTTTTGGGCGCGAAGAGGTGATCAATTGCTTCGGTGTTCCCATTTTCCCAAACTTCGGAATACCATGTTCTGAGTATTTCTGAATTTGTCATCCCAGCTCTCCTGTCCAAGTGCTGGCAGGATGGCAAAAACGAGTGAACAAACTCTGAATCCGCACAGCGGCAGGTGAATAAAATCAGACATGTTAGGGATTAATGCAGGTTTCTGTTGCCAGGTACCTGCGAACCCCGCCTTACGCGGCTAGGCGCAAGGACTTAAGTTTCGGTCTTGCTACTGCTTACGCAGCAACTGCAACCGGAGCACGATTGTCGTTTGCAATTGTACTATTTTCGCCGATAACGGTGGCAGACAGCCGAGACAAAGCTAACCCCTTTAGACGTTCGTCGATCCTGTTTCGGCCCCAAAATCCCCAAACGAAGGATGGTTGGTGGAGCCGCCGGGTACCGCCCCCGGGTCCGATCCGCTTATTACGAGCGCGTTTATGTCCATAGTCCCGAAGGACACTTCTTATATAGGTGAGGTGATGGGCGGATGCAAACTCAGAATGGGTTGCGTCACACTTAATGATTACAGAATGTTAAGTCGCTTTGTTGAAGTTGGCAGCGATCAACCAGATGGCCAGAACCAATTCGATTCCCCCGAAAATAAGCGCCTTGGTCAAAGGCGGATTGTCCAATGCAACCGAGACAAACCGGCCCACAGCCGCTCCGGAATAGACAACGCCTAGCATGACGTAGGCCATTGGGTTGTTCAGCCACAGAACCACTATGCCGGTTACAACGAACAATCCACCAACTGATGCGCGTATCTCGGAGAAGCCCATGGTGCTGTTGGTGGGCGCCAGATCCAATGCCTGGGCCGTATGAGCAGGCGCCAGAAATCCGAATGCCCCGAAACCGATGGTTAGCAATGCGGCGATGACGTTCAAAGTTGCGACCATACCGGCCCCCCTGGCTCAGGCCGCATAGGCGGCGTCAAAGAAATCGCGTTCCAGTTCGACCGCGCGATGGAACAGCCGTGTGACCTCGGCCTGTTCCGAGTTACTCAATGTCGGCCAGACCTTATCCAATTGACCCCGCAGATATTCGACCACGCTTTCAAATCCTTCGCCCGCATGCAGCGTGATCCATTCGGCGAACCAGAAGGGCAGATCGTCCTTGGGAGGGTTTTCCGGGCTGGCCCAAGTCAGATAGACCCATTCGGCCACGACGAGCACCGCCAGCATGTCCTGATAACGGCCAGAGGCCACAGCTTCGGCCATCAGGCCCTGAAACGCCCGTGTAGCAGGCGCGGGCACGGTGCTTGGTTCTGTGCCCAAAGCCTCCATCGCGCGCAGGAAATAGGTGTTCTCGGGGCCAGTGATCACCGCCAGAAACTGCGCAGCTGGAACGCTGTCAGCGAGGGTCGGTGCATGCGCGATGGCACTGGCCAAAAGGCGCACGAATCCGTCCACGAATTGATAATCCTGCTGCAGGTACCAGCGCATTTTGTCCTCGGGCAGGGTGCCGTCTGCCAGTTCACGCGTGAAAGCATGCGTTGTGGCGGCCTGCCAATCGTCGATTTTACCCAGACGCAGCACATCGGTTGGGCGGGTATGGTCCTGCATTCGGAAGCTCCGTATTTGTCTTGCTGCAGACAAAGCGCGTTTCATAACAAAGTACAAGGTCAGCCAAGCGCCGACCAAAGACCAAGAGCGCCGACCAGAATGAGGCTGAGCGCCCAGATGAGTTCCAGATTGAACCAGCTGCGCGACAGAAATTGCAAACCCAGCCAGCGATAGACCGCAAATGCCAGAAGGCCCCCTCCAAGGATCATGGCCGCCGTGTGCAATGCCGCGACGCCAAGAACAAGTAGTGCGTTTGTCGACATGATCTGAGAAATTGCTTGATGCCCCATATCCAATTCGTCCACAGCACAAAGGCCCAGATAGATCGGAACCAGCATCAGGGCGGCCCCATGAGCGAGTGCCACGAGGAAAGACCATAGAGCCAGCTTGCTTGGGGGAATACGAGACAGAAAGCGGGGATGGCGGCGCGTGATTGCGATAAATAGCCCCATTCCGATGACAATCAGCGCAGCACCAATGCGGATTTCCTTCTGAAAATCGACCAGAACCGTCATGAGCGCAAAGGGCAGAAGAACGCCCAGCATAGCTACAAAATGCCCACCGGCCAAAGCCGCCAGCGCACGCCACAGCGCAGACTGACGTTGTTCCATTAATGCCGAGGATACCGCCAGTGGCCAGCCCATCCCGGGGTTGAGCCCGTGATAGGCACCGCTCAGAACAACGGCCAGCCAGAGGCCAGCCGTTGATGTCATCAGAAATTCCAACTCAGACCGACGGGTAACAGAAACTGTCGGTTGAACAATCTCCGCCCTCTAACCGGATTTGGTGGCTACGATACCCCCTTGGGAAGTCGACCCAGAATTTCGGGTCCAGCGTCAGCCCTCCGTTTTCGCCAACATCCGCCTTGACCATGGCCGCACCGCCTTCCTCGGGATAGAACTGATCGTCCCACGTGGAATAGAGCGAATTGGTCCAATAGACGCGTTTTCCATCGCGGCTGATCTCAACCATCTGGGGGCCATAACCAAAGGTCTGACCATTTGGGTGTTTGGTTTTTTTGACGATCCCTCCAATCTCAACCTTACCGGCCAAGGTGGGATTCATGGGATCAGATACATCGTATTGATGCATCTCGCCAGTTCCCCAGCAGGCCACGTACAGATATTTGTCGTCGAGGCTCAGGTCGATATCGGTGACCAGTGGCGGAACGGCAGAAAATCCCTTCAAAAGGTCAGGAAGATCATTAGGATCAGCGGGTTGCGGGTCGATAGTAATGGTCTTTTTGGCTTCGAACGTACCGTCGTCATTGCGCCACCAGGTGAAAATGGCACCCTGCAGGTTGGTCGTGTCCACGACCACACCGCAGAACCCATATTGTTTGACAGGGTCGTGGGCCGGGCGGATTTCCAGAGCCATCTGGTGGTTTTCGCCCAGATCTATGGTCTGGATGTTGGTCCGGTTGCGCAGATTCCAGAAGTGGATGCTGTGTCCATACTTGTTGGACAACAGATCTTCGGCCACGATTCCGTTTTCGAACTGGGGCGGCAAACCCCATTCAGAACTGACCATGTAATCCCGGGGCAAATTCCACCAGAAATCATAATGCTTGTCTTGCACGCCGCGTTCGATTTCATAGCGCCCGATGATGTCAAACGTTTCGCAATCCATGATGAAAATACCCGGAGGGCCATCGGTGCCGTCCTCTCCGCCGCCACCAAGGGTGCTGACATAGATGCCTTCAGGCCCGCAATGGATCGTATGAGGCCGGGAATATCCAGTCTTTGCAAAGACTTCTTCAGGCTCGATGATCTTGTGGATTTTCGCCTCAAGTGGGTTCTTCACATCAACAATGTAAATTCGGCTTGATCGAATGCCGGGGATGATCAGATAGCGCCTTTCCAGGAACGCATGACCGCTGAGCGGCGACAGGGCCGAAGAACAGGCGTTCCATCCGAAATGGTGAAACTCATCGCCTTTTTCGGGCATGATCACCTGATGCACGATCTTTCCGAAATCGTCCGAAGTAGGATCGACATTCACAACCGCCAGCCCGTCCGGTTGTGAGAAATCAGGGCTGAGCATCAGCGTGAACGCAAGCGTTTCAGCAGGGCCCTCCATCGCCAGTTTTGCGGATGGATAAAAACTAGGATCCGGTCTTTTGTTCATAACGTCCTCCCGTAAGTCATTGATCGTCAATTCGTATTGAGAGTTCCGGTCTTGGTGCCGGATGACATTCTGCCTGCTCGTTTGCCTTTCGTTCTATTCCTGCTTCAAATGCGGCCATCAGGCCGGTTTGCGTTTGCGCTCGGCCACGTCCTGGGCCAGCTGTCGTGTGTAACGCTCCAGATCAACCAACGCTGCGTCCACGGTATTCGCATTTTGCGCCTCAAGTGCGTCCACTATTCGGCCATGCAGTCCGATGATCTCCTCGCGGGACCGCGCGGTGAAAGTGATCATGTTCATCAGTGGTTGCATCGCTTCCACCGCGCCCGCCAATTGGTAAGAAAGGACCGGGTTTCCAGCCCCGTCCACCAACGCGCGGTGAAAGGTCACGTCTGATGCACAAAACGCTTCATCGGTCAGGCCCGGTTGGGACTGGCGGAAAATTTCCGCACGCATGGTCGCCAGCTGATCTGCGGTGCGTCGCTGTGCGGACAAAGGCGCACAGGCCCTTTCCAGAGCATAACGCGCTTCGCAAGCGATATCGAAGCTGACCGCATTCATCGATAGCAACAAGGTCGATGTCGTGACTTGCTGGGAATAGGCATCCTCAAAGCTCAAGCGGTTCACAAACGCGCCACCCGAAGCGCCGCGCTGTGTGCGGATCAGGGATTGCGCGGCCAGTCGCTTCAACGCTTCACGCACGGTTGGGCGAGAGACCTGGAATTGATCGGATAGCTCAGCCTCAGACGGCAAGCGCGAGTCCACGATCAACTCACCAGACACTATCGCATCCCGAATGGCTTGGGCGATCTGGGCAGACAGGTCAGCGGTTTTCCGGGGTGCGGCTTTCATCTTGAGAGGACCTTGGGCAAATTTTTATTTGTCTGACATTTAAAAGTCTGACATTTGAAAAGCAAGGGAGTTGAGTCGGGAGGCTTAGGTGAGTCGTACGTGGCTGCGCAGCGGAATGTGGCTGGGCTTTTATGTCCTGATCCTGTGGGCGTGGTGGGTCATGTTCTCGATGAGCCGGAACATGGACCTTGATTTGATCGGCCGCCCCGGGCCCATGGGGCAGGCAATGGCCGCCATGGATCCGCGCATGGATATGTACATGCCTATGGCCGAATTCGGCCCGCTGTTCTGGATGTGGGCGATCATGATGGCGGCTATGATGCTGCCGACGCTTGTACCAACCCTGCGCAGCTATGACGATCTGATCCGCAGCGCTAATGGCACCCGTGCCGGGTGGCTGGGCGTTTTGTCCGGGTATTTTGTAGTTTGGGTTGGATTTGCGGCTCTGATCACGGGGATTCAGCTGGTTTTGCTGTTTGGCGGCGTGGTCGATATGCTGGGCATTGCCAAGTCCGGTTGGTTCGCTGGCGGCTTGATGATTGCCGTGGGTGCTTTCCAATTTTCCCGTGCGAAAGAGGTCTGCCACGGCGTCTGCCATGCTCCGATGACATATTTCCTGGGGCATTGGAGAACGGGCTTTGTAGGCGGTTTGCGTATGGGGCTAGGCCTTGGTGCCTTTTGCGTCGGGTGTTGCTGGGGCTTCATGGCGCTTGGCTTTGTCGGGGGTGTCATGAGCCTGTTGTGGATGGGTCTCGCAACCCTGTTCATGGTTTTAGAAAAACTCCCCCAGATCGGGCATGCTGTGACTCGACCAATGGGGTTTGCATTGATTACGGGCGGTCTGGTCCTGCTCGTCTATCCAATAAGCTATGGAGGATAAACCAATGGCTAAAAACAGAAAACCAGAAGCCGACCGGCTGCCTATCAGCCAACGGATCGACAGCCGGATGCCCAATCCCAAGCGCCGTGAGATGAGCCCGACAGAGTGGGCTATCAAAGGTGAGTTGATCCTGAACTGCTCGTGCGATGTTTTCTGCCCGTGTGTCGTGTCGCTGGGTGCGCACCCTCCGACTGAAGGCCATTGTCATGCGTGGATGGGTATAATCGTTGATGAAGGCCATTATGAAGGCGAGGACCTTTCGGGGCTGAATGTCGGTCTGCTGGTCGATATTCCGGGCCGCATGGGTGAGGGCCAATGGAAGGTGGCCGCTTACGTTGATGAGCGCGCCAGTGGCAAAGCCTATAACGGGTTGCTGCAGATCTTCAGCGGGCAGGCGGGTGGAACTACCGGGCTGTTTACCATGTTGGTCAGCGAGATCATCGGCGCGGAACGTGCTCCGGTCCAGATTGAGCGCGACGGCACTAAACGCCGTATAATGATCGGTCGCAAGATTCAGGGCGAAATCGAGATGCTGGGCGGCAAAGACCCTGAACATCCCGTGATGGTTTCCAACTCGAAGTACTGGATGGGGCCCGACATAATCGTGGCGCGAGGCACTAAATCCAAAGTTCGCGATTATGGCCGTGTTTGGGACTTTGGCGGCAAGTCGGCCGAAATCTGCCCCATCGACTGGCATGGGCCCAAGTGATGATAACCGGCGCATACGCGCGTGAAATGGCGCACTACAATCACTGGCAAAACAAACAGTTGGCGGAGTTTCTGCAAGCGATGACCCACAAGGAGCTGATCCTTGAACGCGGGGCATTCTTCAGCTCGATCTTGGGCACGGCCAACCATTTGCTGTGGGGTGATTGGATCTGGATGTCTCGTTTTGAAAAGCGCGACGGTCCGGAAAGCAACATTCACAAGTCGGGCGGCGGTATTCATGAAAGCGTGTACCTGTGCCCGGACCTGTCCAGTTGGCTGCCACTGAGGGAAAAGATTGACGCGCGAATCCTCCAGTGGGCTGACAGTTTGGGGGATGAGCCGCTGACAAGGCCGTTCACGTGGTACTCGGCCGCGAAAGAGGCGGATATCACCCTTCCTTACGCGCGTTGCGTGATCCACTTTTTCAATCATCAGACCCATCACAGGGGACAATTGCACAAGATGCTGACCGAGGCAGGGTCTGAAGCGCCCGTCAGTGATCTAGTATTTATGCCGGAGGAGGTTTGAGTGCCGCTGATTTCCCCCTCTCGCCGTCTGCGGCGCACTCCGTTTTCTGAAGGAGTCGAAGTCGCTGGGGTAAAAGGTTATACTGTGTATAACCGTATGTTGTTGCCCACTGTTTTCGAAAGCGTCGAAGCCGATTACCGGCATCTGAAGACTCATGTTCAAGTCTGGGACGTCGCGTGTGAAAGGCAGGTCGAATTGCGCGGCCCCGATGCAGCGCGCCTGATGCAGATGCTGACTCCGCGTGATTTGCGGGGAATGTTGCCGGGGCAGTGTTTCTATGTGCCTATCGTGGATGAAACCGGAGGTATGCTGAACGATCCGGTGGCGGTGAAATTGTCGGAAGACCGTTGGTGGATTTCGATTGCTGACAGTGATCTGCTGCTTTGGGTCAAAGGGATCGCAGTCGGGTATCGTTTAGATGTGCTGGTGGATGAACCGGATGTGTCTCCGCTTGCTGTTCAGGGACCCAAGGCAGACGAGCTTATGGCGCGTGTCTTTGGGGATCGGGTGCGGGACATCCGTTTCTTTAGATTCGATATGTTCGAGTTTGAAGGGCGGGATCTTGCCGTAGCGCGGTCGGGCTATTCCAAACAGGGCGGGTTCGAGATCTATGTGGAAGGCAGCGACATCGGTATGCCTTTGTGGAACGCTCTGTTTGCAGCGGGAGAAGACTTGCAGGTGCGGGCGGGTTGTCCAAACCTGATTGAACGTATCGAGGGCGGTCTGTTGTCGTATGGCAATGATATGACCGACGACAACACACCGCATGAATGCGGGTTGGGTAAGTTCTGCAACACCCATACCGCGATCGGCTGCATCGGTCGGGATGCACTGTTGCGCGTCGCCAAAGAGGGCCCCGTGCAGCAAGTTCGACCGATTGCCATTGCCGGTGATCCGGTGCCCGGTTGCGATCGACCCTGGGGGCTGTTTGCGGACGGAAAGCGTGTAGGGCAGGTGACTTCGGCGGCCTGGTCTCCGGATTTTGAAACCAACGTCGCCATCGGTATGGTGCGCTTGAGCCATTGGGATGCTGGCACGGAACTGGACGTAGAAACACCAGATGGGATGCGTCGTGCAACCGTGCAATCGCATTTCTGGATTTAAAGGGGCTTGGGGAAGCTGCCACCGTCGCTGTGCGGCTCCCCCGAGGTATTTTTTGGGCCAGATGAAAGACTGGACCAGTCGCAGAAACACGAAAGGATTCGATGAATGTTCAATGCTCTGGTGATGGACAAGGACGAAGAGAGCGGGCTGGCGAGCGCGTCGGTCAGGCCGCTTTCGCTGGATGATCTTCCGCAGGGGGAAGTGACTGTGGCGGTTGAATATTCAACCGTGAACTACAAGGACGGGCTGTGCCTGTCTCCTAAAGGTGGCGGGTTGGTGCGGGCCTATCCGCATGTGCCCGGCATTGACTACGCGGGCACAGTCGAAGCCTCTTCGGATGATCGCTATAAACCCGGTGACAACGTCGTTCTAACCGGTTGGCGTGTGGGTGAGGCGCATTGGGGTGGCTACTCGCAAAAAGCCAACGCGCGGGCCGATTGGCTGGTGCCGCTGCCCGAAGGGCTGGACGCGCGTCAGGCCATGGCCGTGGGCACAGCAGGGCTTACCGCTATGCTGGCGGTCATGGCGCTGGAGGATCACGGGCTGACCCCGGATCGAGGCCCGGTATTGGTGACCGGAGCCGCGGGCGGCGTCGGGTCGGTGGCCACGGCCATTCTCGGCAATTTGGGGTATGAGGTTGCCGCAGTAACCGGGCGTCCCGAAACCGGTGAATACCTGAAATCCCTGGGTGCGACGACGATTGTGCCACGTGAAGAGTTGAATGAAACCACCAAACGCCCACTGGAAAGCGAAACCTGGGCCGGCTGTGTGGACGCAGTGGGCGGCGATATGTTGGCGCGTGTTCTGGGTCAGATGAAATACGGGTGTTCCGTTGCCGCAGTTGGCCTTGCCGGTGGTGCCGCATTGCCTGCGACGGTGATTCCGTTCCTGCTGCGCGGTGTGAATCTGTTGGGCATCGACAGTGTTATGCAGCCCTTTGACAACAGGGTGCGTGCGTGGAAGCGCATCGCCACGGATCTGCCGATGGACAAGCTGGAGGCAATGGTAAAACCGGCGGCACTGTCAGATCTGCCGCGACTGGGCGCAGATATTCTGAAAGGGCAGGTCAAGGGTCGCGTCGTTGTCGATGTGAACGCCTGAGGCTGAACCTTGATCCGAACCTGGCCGGACGCACTCGGCCAGGTTTGGGACGGCGAAGTTGGCACAAAATGGTCGCAACACCTCTGGCCATTGACACAATTCCCGACCATGATTGCTATACATCCCAATAACGATGGCGTAAGACCCATCCAAAGAGTACCTGAATACGGGGAGTGAGCAGCATGTCTGACGACTTCGAACTGGACACCGATGATCTGCAGCGCCGCATGGATGGCGCCATGGCCAATCTGAAAACTGAATTTGCGTCGCTGAGAACGGGGCGCGCCTCGGCTTCGATGCTTGAGCCTGTCATGGTTGATGCGTACGGCTCTATGACGCCAATCAACCAGGTAGGTACAGTGAACGTGCCCGAGCCGCGTATGGTCACTGTAAATGTCTGGGATAAGTCACTGGTTGGAAAGGTGGAAAAGGCGATTCGGGAAAGTGGCTTGGGAATCAATCCGCAGCTCAATGGCACAATCATCATGCTGCCGATCCCAGAGTTGAACGAAGAACGTCGCCGTGAACTGACCAAAGTAGCCGGTCAATATGCGGAAAGCGCGCGTATTGCGATCCGAAATGTGCGCCGCGACGGCATGGACCAGATCAAGAAGGCCAAGGCGGACGGAATGTCGGAAGATGACCAGAAGCTGTGGGAAAGTGAAGTTCAGGATCTGACAGATGAGATGATCAAGACCGTCGATACGGCGCTCGAAACCAAGCAAGCCGAAATCATGCAGGTCTGAGCAGGGCTGATGCCAAAAGATCCCCAATCCGAACCGGTTTCCGGCCCGCGCCACGTGGCTATTATCATGGATGGTAATGGCCGTTGGGCGCAGGCGCGTGGTCGTCCCAGGCTGTTCGGACATCATGCCGGTGCGCGGCGTGTTCGGGAGGTTGTCGAAGCCTGCCCGGGTCTAGGGATCAAGTATCTGACAGTGTTTGCTTTTTCGACCGAGAACTGGAAGCGGACCCAGGTCGAAGTGGCAGGTCTGATGAACCTGTTCCGGCGCTATATCATCAAGGAAACCCGGACACTTGCGGATAATGGTATCCGGGTCCGGTTTATCGGTGACCGGGTCCGGTTGGATTCGAAGCTGACCGAGTTGATGGATTCGCTGGAAGAAGAAACCAAAAACAACGATCTTGTTCATTTGACGGTCGCGCTGAACTACGGGGGGCGCGATGAGGTTGCGCGTGCCACCAAACGTTTAGCGCGGGATGTGGCTGAGGGAAGGCTGAAACCCGAAGAGGTGGATGAAGAAACCTTGCCTAAGTATTTGGATACACGTGTTCTTCCAGATCCGGATCTGGTGATCCGGACCAGCGGAGAGGCGCGGATTTCAAACTTTCTTCTGTGGCAATCGGCTTACTCGGAATATGAATTCATCGATACACTCTGGCCGGATTTCACTGCTGCTGAACTGGCCCGCTTGTGCCAGAATTACGGCTCAAGAGACCGGCGGTTCGGAGCGGTTCTGGCATGAGTGAAGGCCGATGGTCTGACCTGACAACACGGGTCCTTTCTGCTGCAGTTCTGGTCGTAATCGGATCAATCGAAGTCTGGCTTGGCGGTTTGTGGTTCGAAACTTTCATTGCTGCAGCCTGTGGCCTGATGACGTGGGAACTGGTTCGGATGATCGACCCGCAGAGCCGGGGCGTGGCCGTGCAGTTGGGGATTCTGACAAGCGCCGCTGTTGTTCTCAGCTATCATCTACCACCGGTTTACACTTTACCGGTCGTGCTTGCACCGGCGCTCGTAGGGGTGGGGCAGGTCAGTCGTTCGAAGGTTCTGTTTGGCCTGTTTGCCGTCTGGATTGTCGGGGCTGGTCTTGGCTTTATCTCGATCCGGGAAAATTCCGGGTTTGGCTGGATGGTTTGGCTGATCGCAGTCGTGGTTGCCACGGATGTTGCGGGCTATTTCGTGGGCAAAGCGGTTGGCGGACCGAAGTTCTGGCCCAAAGTCAGTCCGAAAAAGACATGGTCGGGAACGGCCGGTGGATGGGCTGCCGCTGCGTGTGTAGGCGCTGTGTTTGCAAGCCAGGCCGGGTTCGGATTCGCTTTCGTCGCTGTTTCGGTTTTGGCTTCAATGGCCAGTCAGGCTGGTGATATTGTCGAAAGCGCGGTCAAACGTAAGTTTGGGGTCAAGGACAGTTCGAACCTGATCCCGGGGCATGGAGGCTTTCTTGACCGGTTTGATGGCATGATGGGCGCCGCGCTGTTTGTTCTGATCGCAGGGCTGATTTATTCGCCGGGTGAAATGTAATGCGAAGGGTTTCTATTTTTGGGGCCACAGGATCGATTGGGCAGAATACGATCGATCTGATTGCACGCGCGCCGTCTGAGTATGACGTTGTGGCGCTGACAGGTGGCGCCAATATTCAAAAGCTTGCGGATGATGCGCGCCGGCTGGGCGCTGATCTGGCTGTCACGGCTCATGAAAACCGACTGGACGATCTGAGATCTGCCTTGGCGGGCAGTGGCGTTGAGGCCGCCGCTGGCGCTAAAGCTATTGAAGAAGCTGCTGCACGGCCCGTGGATTGGGTCATGTCGGCCATTGTCGGGTCAGCGGGGCTGGCTCCGGGCATCGAAGCCTTGCGGCAGGGGGCGACGCTGGCTCTGGCCAACAAAGAGACGCTGGTTTGCGCCGGATCATTGGTTCTGGAAACGGCCAAACGGCATGGCGCGCGGTTGCTGCCTGTCGACAGCGAGCATTCGGCGGTGTTTCAGGCTTTGGTCGGTGAGGACATCGAAACGGTCGAGCGTGTGATTATCACGGCCAGCGGTGGCGCGTTCCGTGATTGGCCTCTGCGTGACCTGGCTAACGCGACTGTTGAACAAGCCTCGAGCCACCCGAATTGGGATATGGGGCAGCGTATCACAATCGACAGCGCATCTATGTTCAACAAGGCACTGGAAGTCATAGAAACAAAAGAGTACTTTGGTGTTACCTTGGATCAGATCGAAGTTCTGGTTCACCCGGAATCCATTGTGCATGCTTTGGTCGGTTACCGGGATGGCGCTGTTATGGCCCATATGGGGTCACCGGATATGCGCCACGCAATTGGATATGCGCTGCATTGGCCTGAAAGACGCGAACTGCCGATTCAAAGGCTTGATCTGGCGAAACTGGGGCAATTGCGTTTCAATGAACCAGATTTGGCGCGCTATCCCGCACTAAAGCTTGCTTGGGACGTGATGGAACGTGGTGGTCTTGCGGGGGCTGTCTTCAACGCCGCCAAAGAACGCGCGCTCGACCATTTTATTGCACGCCGGATCGGGTTTCTGGATATGGCTGACGCTGTCGCCGCTGTTCTGGACAGGTTTGACGCGTCAGACAACCTTATAGATGCCCCGATGACCCTTGATAACGTACAGCAAACCGACCATCTGGCACGTCAATGGGTCGATAACACTGTGGTGGAACGAGCAGGATAAAATTTTGGACGTACTTTCCCTAATCCCGCAATTTGGCAATCTTCTCTGGACGATTGTTGCGTTTGTCATCGCGTTGTCGGTTATCGTCGCGGTGCACGAATATGGCCACTACATTGTGGGACGCTGGTCCGGTATCCATGCCGAGGTCTTTTCGATCGGTTTCGGTCCGGTTCTCTGGAGCCGTTTGGACAAGCGTGGAACCAGGTGGCAGATCGCGTTGCTGCCGTTTGGGGGGTACGTAAAGTTCCTTGGCGACGCCAACGCCGCATCGGGCAAGGACGAAGAAGCGATGGAAGGCATCGCAACACAAAGCCCGGAACAGCTGCGCCGAACCATGCACGGCGCTCCTTTGTGGGCGCGGGCCGCAACGGTCGCGGCTGGGCCAATCTTCAATTTTGCCATGTCTATTGTGGTCTTTGGCCTGATCTTCTGGTCACAAGGGGTATCGAGAGAGCCGCTGACAGTAGGCTCGTTGCAGCCATTGCCGGGCACTCAGCAGGAGTTGAGGGAAGGCGATGTGATCACGGCCATCGCTGGCATTCCAACGCCGGACTATGATGAAGAAGGGGACTGGCAGGACTTCATTGCTGCTCTGCCGGTCGAGCCGGTTCTGGACTATACGGTGATCCGGGACGGTAAAACCCTGGATGTTCAGGCACCCTGGATGTTCCCGCCACTGATCCGTCAGGTGGCCCCACGCAGTGCGGCCATGGATATTGATCTTAAACAAGGGGATGTCATCACCTCGGTGAATGGTGAGCCGATCTTTGCGTTCGACCAGTTAAAGGACTTTGTCGAAGGGTCTGACGGCCGGGTCCTGCTGCTGGAAGTCTGGCGGGACGGAACTGAACTGGAATTCGCATTGGCACCACGGCGCACGGATGAACCGCAGCCGGAAGGGGGGTTTGTCACGCATTGGCGGATTGGAATCATCGGGGGTATGATGCTGGAACCGGCAACCGAACCGGCTGGTATTCTGGATTCACTGACGGGTGGTGTCAGACAGACGGGTCGCATCATCGAAGGCTCCCTGTCAGGCATGTGGCACATGGTGACGGGTGCGATCAGTACCTGCAACATCTCGGGGCCGATCGGAATTGCCGAAACCTCGGGTGCAATGGCCAGCCAGGGGGCGCAGAACTTCATCTTCTTCATCGCGGTGCTGTCGACAGCGGTCGGATTGTTGAACCTGTTTCCGATCCCGGCACTGGATGGCGGGCATCTTGTGTTCTATGCCTATGAAGCCATCGCCGGAAAACCACCCAGCGACGGAGCCCTGCGAGTGCTTATGGGGGTAGGGATCACCCTTATCCTGACCCTTATGCTGTTCTCAGTGAGTAACGACCTGTTCTGTTGATTGTGGCGCGTAACGCTAATTTGAGCCGCAATATTGCCTCAATCTGGCGTTACTCTTTGTTGCGTCCGAGGGAATAGTCATGACCACTACGCTGAAAAAATCGTACCAGAGCTTTAGCTTCCTGTTCGTGTTGAATTGGGATGTTCTGCTGAGCTTTGCGGTCACGGCATTGGCGATGGCAGGCGCCGCCTATTTGGCGACTATGTGATTCTAACTGAAATCGACATCCAAGAATAGCAAAGCAGTCTGCCTGATTGCTTTGATTTCGCCTTTTGACAAGCTCATTCAATCCCGCTACTCAGCATTAAAGTCTAAAAATTCTGGGTAGAGCACAAAATGACTGACAGGCGAGGGGCGGGCACATCCTGCGGGGAGCAAATGCCGACAAACAATATTTTGTGGCAGGCGCTAACGGTTTTTTTCCTTTTTGTTGCAGCGAGCTTAATGACTTTTCCGCATGCGGCACAGGCGCAGAACTTTACGATCAATTCGTTTGACGTTGAGGGCAATCGCCGGATCGAAACCGGTACAATCATCGCTCGGACAGGAATCGAACCGGGCCAGACTGTAACGGCAGGTCAGCTCAACGATGCCTATCAGCGTTTGCTTGACAGTGGTGTATTTGAAACAGTCGAACTGACGCCACGCGGCTCTACGCTGGTCATCGAAGTTCAGGAATACCCGACGATCAACCAGATCAGCATCGAGGGCAACGCCCGTGTCAAAGACGACGTTCTACTGGACGTTATCGAATCTCAGCCGCGCCGCGTCTTTACCCCGCAGGTGGCCGAGGCTGACGCTGATATGATCGCTGAAGTGTATTCGGCTCAGGGCCGTGTTGCCGCGACTGTGATCCCGCGGATCATTCGCCGCAGCGACAACCGGGTCGATCTGGTTTTTGAAGTGGCTGAAGGCACAACCATTGAAGTGGAACGTGTCAGCTTTGTCGGTAACCGCGCATATTCGGATCGTCGTTTGCGCCGGGTTCTGGAAACCAAGCAGGCGACATTCCTGCGGACATTTTTCCGAAACGACACGTTTATCGGCGACCGCATCGAGTTCGATAAACAGGTCATTCGCGATTTCTACCTGTCGCGAGGCTATGTCGACTTCCGCGTGAACAGCGCCAACGTCGAGTTTACCCGCGAACGGGATGCGTTTTTCCTGGTGATGAATGTAACGGAAGGTCAGAAATTCTCGTTCGGGAAGATCACGACAGTCAGCGAAATCCCGGGCGTGGATGCTGCGCCTTATCAGGACGCGCTGAAGATCAAACCCGGCGTGACCTATACGCCAACGCTGGTTGAAAACTCGATTGCCCGGCAGGAACGTCTGGGTCTGAAGCAAGGCGTGGATTTCCTGCGGGTCGAACCGCGCGTCACGCGCAACGACCGTGATCTGACTTTGGATGTCGAATTTGTCCTGACAAAAGGCCCGCGCATCTTTGTTGAGCGGATCGATATCGAAGGCAATACAACCACTCTGGACCGCGTGATCCGCCGTCAGTTTGACACTGTCGAAGGTGACCCATTCAACCCACGTGAAATCCGCCAGGCTGCGGAACGGATCAATGCCCTGGGATTCTTCGCCGTCGCAGAAGTTGAACCACGCGAAGGGTCGTCGCCCAGCCAGGTCATTCTGGATGTGGACGTCGAAGAACAGCCGACCGGCTCGCTGAGCCTAGGCGGCAGCTACTCGGTCACGGACGGTTTCGGAATTGCTATTGGTTTGAACGAAGCCAACTTCCTGGGTCGTGGTCAGAACCTCGGTGTGGCGATCTCTACCGCGCAGGATTCGGAACAGTACACAATTAATTTCACCGAACCCTATCTTCTGGGCCGCAAGCTGCGCTTTGACCTTGGTTTGGGTTTGGCGGCTACCAATTCCGGGTTCGCAAGTTACGACACCAGCAGGTTGTTCTTTACGCCGCAACTGACCTACGCGGTCGGTGAACTGTCGTCTCTTCGGGTCCGCTATAACTGGGATCGCAGCGAGATGACCCAGCAGAACAACGAGGCCAACGGTGCTGTGATTGCTTCTGAAATCGCACAAGGTGAACGGTCGACCAGCTCATTGGGTCTGTCCTACATCTATGACAGCCGTCGCGGCGGTCTGGACCCGAATTCCGGCGTATTGTTTGAAGTTGGTGTCGATGCTGCGGGTCTGGGTGGTGACAACAAGTACTTCAAGACCACAGCGCGTGGTATCGCGCAAACCCGGGTCTGGAACGAAGAGGTTGTCTTGCGCGCAACCCTGGAATTGGGTGCCCTGAACTGGACAGGCAATGATTTCAGCCGGGCTATTGACCGGTTTGTGTTGGGTCCCAACACTTTCCGCGGTTTTGAACCTGCTGGTCTTGGCCCGCGTGATTTGTCCAACGGCCAGGATGATGCCATCGGCGGAAACTACTACTGGGTTGCCCGGTTCGAAACCGACTTCCCGTTGGGATTGCCCGAAGAACTGGGGCTGCGGGGCGGACTGTTCTACGATGTTGGCAACCTCTACAACATCAACGATGTGAACACGGCCGGTGCGAACATCGTTGGTGCCGATGGATCCGTTCGCCACGTTGTTGGTGTGTCGGTTCTGTGGGAAACACCGTTCGGACCTTTGCAGTTCAATTTCTCGAAAGCCTTGAAAAAAGAAGACTTCGACAAGGAACAGAACTTTGACCTGACCATCCAGGCTCGGTTCTGATCCGCGATGCTGAACGGATTACTTATCAGAACACGGGGCCCGCTTTGGGCCCTGTGTGCGTTTTTGGCGACCGTCTCAGCCCCTTTGGTGAGTGCTCAGCAGCTTGGTGTGCCACAAGCCAGTGTGGTCACCCTGTCCAGTGAAGAGCTGTTTACCAAGTCGGCGTTCGGACAGCGTGTTTTGCGCGAGATCGAAAAGGAAAGTGCTTTACTGGCCGAAGAAAATGAACGGATCGTGGCGGAACTGAGCCGCGAGGAAAAGGAACTCACGGAACAGCGTGCCACTCTGCCGGCCGACGAGTTTCGCCCTCTGGCCGAGGCGTTTGATCTCAAGGTTCAGTCCCATCGTGAGGGGCAAAGGGCAAAGCTGGATGTTCTGGCGCGGCGCAGCGAAGAAGCGCAACAAACCTTTTTCGAGATCGTGCGCCCGGTGCTTGTCGATCTGTTGCGAGAGTTCGGTGCCAGCGTGATGATCGAACGATCCAATGTGGTTGTCAGCACATCTGACATCACCGAGGCCGCAATCATCCGCATAAACGCGGCGATTGGTGACGGAAGCGGGTTGCAAGAGGGCCAGGGCGAATAGGTTCGCTTGCTCTTGGGGTGCTGTATTGCTAACCACGCAAAAAAAGAAACATCCAAAACGGGATATCCGCATCATGAGCTCTGAAACCAAAAGCGCCGACATTCAGCTGATCCAGAGGATCCTGCCGCACCGATATCCGTTTTTGCTGGTCGACAAGGTGGTGGATATCTCGGGCTATCAGTCGGCGCGCGGTATCAAGAATGTCACCATGAACGAGCCGCATTTTCAGGGGCATTTCCCAGGAACACCGATCATGCCGGGCGTCACGATTGTTGAGGCAATGGCACAGACCGCCGGCGTGATGCTGGGCGTTGGGATGGATGTCATCGACACCGAGCTGCTGATTTACTTCATGAGCATCGACAAGTGCAAATTCCGCCGCAAGGTTGTGCCGGGTGATGTGTTGGAAATGCACGTTGAAACCGTACGCGGGAAAAAAGGTGGTAAGCTGTTCAAATTCAGCGGCCGCGCCACTGTTGAAGGCGAAGTGGCCGCCGAGGCGGAATTCTCGGCCTATGTCGACTGGGATATGGAAAAAACAACATGAGCGGTGTCCATCCCAGTGCAATTGTCGAAGACGGCGCACAGATCGGAGAGGACTGCATCATCGGTCCATTCTGCTTTGTCGGCGCACAGGTGAAGCTGGCTGATCGGGTCGAGTTGAAGTCGCATGTGGTTGTGACGGGTGACACGTCGATTGACGAAGATTCCGTAATCTTCAATTTTTCAGTGATTGGTGAAATCCCGCAGGATCTGAAATTCGGCGGCGAAAACACCCGTCTCGAGATCGGCAAGCGCAACCGCATTCGGGAACATGTGACGATCAATACCGGAACCGACGGCGGCGGAGGCGTCACGCGGATCGGCGACGATTGCCTGCTGATGGCTGGTGTTCACGTGGCCCATGACGTTCAGATCGGCAACCGCGTGATCATGGTCAACCATGCAGGTGCGGCAGGTCACTGTATTGTCGAAGACGATGTGATTGTCGGCGGCATCTCGGGGCTGCACCAGTGGGTGCGCGTCGGGCGCGGTGCGATCATTGGCGCGCTGACGATGGTACCCAAGGATGTTATTCCCTATGGCCTCGTACAAGCGTCGAGGGGTGAGCTGGACGGCCTGAACCTTGTGGGTCTCAAGCGCAAAGGTGTATCGCGAGAAGATATTTCGGCGCTGAGAGCTGCGTTCAAGGAACTCTCTGACGGCGACGGTACCTTTATGGATCGCGCCAGCCGGATTGGTGAGGGTAACGAAAGCGACTATGTTCAGCGCATCGTTGATTTTGTCACTGGCCACAGTGATCGATCCTTCCTGACCCCGAGGAAATAGGATCATGCTTGCGTTGATTGCGGGCACCGGGGCTTTGCCGACAGAAGTGGTCGCCCAGTTGACGGGCCGACCTCTGGTCTGTGCAATGGAGGGGTTTCTGCCCGACAATCTGACCGCGGATGTCGTGTTTCCGCTGGAACAATTGGGCAGTTTCATCGCCGATCTCAAGACGCGGGGCGTGACTGAGATTTGTCTGGCGGGTGCCGTTCAACGTCCGCCCATCGACCCATCCCGCATTGATGCAGCGACATTGCCGTTGGTTCCGATAATCCAAAAGGCCATAATGTCCGGAGACGACGGTGCTTTACGCGCCGTGATCGGTATTCTTGAGGATGCTGGTCTACACGTGCGGGCCGCGCATGAGATCGCACCCGGTTTGTTACCGCCTGTGGGCTGTCTGACCGAAGCGCAACCGTCCGAGGCCGACATGGCCGACGCCGATCGCGCCGCAGGTATTCTTCGGGCAATGGGGGCTGCAGATACGGGACAGGCTTGCGCCGTGTCCAAAAGGCAGGCGCTGGCCATCGAGGGGATTTTTGGCACTGCGTGGATGTTGCAATCCCTGACCCAACGCCCTGACGCAGGCGGAGGCATTCTGTTCAAAGGCCCCAAACCCGATCAGGACAGACGCGCTGATTTGCCCGCCATAGGGCCCGAAACCGTAACCGATGCGGTCGCGGCAGGCTTGTCCGGGATCGTTCTTGAAAAAGGCGGTGTTCTTGTTCTGGAAAAAGAGCGTGTCATCGCAGAGTGCAATCGTCTGGGATTGTTCCTTTACATCCGCGAGCGGGCGGTCTGATGCGTGTCTTTCTGGTCGCCGGTGAACCTTCGGGCGACCGGTTGGGCAGCGCGCTGATGGAGGGGTTGAAAACCCTCATACCCGATGTTGAATTCGACGGGATTGGCGGCCCGCTGATGGAGGCACAGGGTCTGGTCAGCCGGTTTCCCATGTCGGAGCTTTCGGTCATGGGGCTCGTTGAAGTTCTGCCAAAGTTTTTCCATCTCAAACGGCGGATATCTGAGACCGCGCAGGCAGTTCTGGATACGAAACCGGATGTGCTGATCACTATAGACAGCCCTGATTTCAGCTTACGTGTGGCCAAGATCGTAAAGGCTGGCAGCAAGATCCGAACCGTGCATTATGTCGCCCCCAGCGTCTGGGCCTGGCGACCGGGGCGTGCCGACAAGATGGCAAAGGTCATCGACCATGTGCTGGCGCTTCTTCCCTTTGAGCCGCCATATATGGAGCGGGCAGGGATGGAGTGCGACTTTGTCGGTCATCCTGTGGTCGGCGAACCGATTGCCTCGCCGGATGAGATCGCAGCCCTTCGGAACCGCTTCGATCTGGGGGACGCTCCGATCCTGTTGGCTTTGCCCGGGTCGCGGCGTGGTGAGATTGAACGTCTCGCGGCCTCATTCAAAGGCGCATTGCAGTTGTTTATCGATGACCACCCGAACTACCGCGTGGTGATCCCGACCGTAGGTGCGACAACCGATCTGATAAATGACTTGGTGCCGAAATGGCCCGGCGACCCCGTGGTGCTGGACCCTCGCAAAATGGGGGCAGAGCAGGCCGCAGCCGATAAACGCGCAGCCTTCGGAGCGGCAGATCTTGCGCTGGCGGCTTCGGGCACGGTTTCGCTGGAACTTGCGGCGCAAAACACGCCAATGGTCATTGCGTACAAACTCAACTGGCTGACACAGATAATGGCGGAACGGATGGTCAAGCTGGACACCGTTACACTGGTCAATCTGGTCTCGGAAACACGCGCCGTGCCGGAATGCCTGCTAGATGATTGTCAGCCTCAAAAGATCGCCGGTGCCTTACGAAGTGTGGCCCACGCACCTGACGCACAGCAGCAAGCCATGACCCTGACCATGGACCGGTTAGGGCGGGGTGGCGAAGCACCTGGCTTGCGCGCGGCTCGGGCCGTGTTGAACAGAATGCAGTCAGGCAATGCTTGATCACGCGCTGTTTGCAGTTTCTTCCGGGATCGCGATGGTCTCGACCAATCTTGACAATCTGGCCGTCTTGTTGGGCTTGATCCTGGTGATGGAGCAGCGTCGCGCTATCCTGGGCTTTGCGGTCGCTCAGGCAATCGTTCTGTCCTTAGCCATGACCGTGGCAGTGGGCCTGAATCAAAGTGGTCTTCCGTTTTGGATCGGCTATCTTGGAATTGTCCCACTGGTGTTTGGCTTGCGCGGTATCTGGCAGCAATTTCGCAAGACGGAATCCGAAGACGCAGAGGCAAAAGGCGCCGTGACCTCTGTTGTGACTCTTTTCCTGAGCCTCTCGATCGATAGCTTCGCCGTTATGACGCCTCTGCTTGCGGATTCGGCTCCGTCTTATCGGGTTGCAGCGTTGGTTGGCGCTGTCATTGCGGCCGCCGGTCTGGTTGCGGTCGCAGCATGGGGTGCGCCACGTGCCAAAAGCCTTGGCCCGCGCGTCGCCCGGTTGGATCGGATTGCCCCATACATCATGGTCTGCGTCGGGCTCTATATTCTCTTCAACTCACCCACCGATATCATTTGACAGGCAGTGGAAGCACTGTGTCTCGCATATGTGATCTCTACACAGCTGTTGCAGCGATACGGGTTCGAGGTATCTTGAACCAAAAAAGGAGCTTTCATCATGACCCGTATTCCTCCTTTGTCGGATCAGGAAATGACAGTCGACGCGCGCGCATCCCATGCGGCATTGGGTGCCTATGGTCCGTTTGACAACTGGGCCCGCGTGGCAGCTTATTGCCCGCCGGTTCTGGATCATGTCACGGGAATGCTGACAACCCTGCGAGAACAGGGGAACCTGCCGCGCCGTGCGCTGGAGTTGGCCATGGTGACCGTATCGAAACTGAATGCCTGTGACTATTGCGTCTCGCATCACACACCGCTGCTGACGGTGGCCGGCCTGAGCGCGGAAGGAGCCGCGCGCCTGCCAGATGTCGAAGGTCACCCGGAACTGGACGCCTGTGACAAGGCTGTCGTGCGCTATGCCGAAGCCGTGACGACCCGGTCGGGCCGCATGCGTGACGCCGAAGTGGCGGACCTGCGGGAGTGGTTCACAGATGCTCAGATCGTCGAACTGACCTGGCGCATCGCCTTGTGCGGTGCGTTCAACCGGTTCAACGATGCGTTGCAGATTCAGATTGAATCCGAGGTTGAGCCGGTTTCGGCTTAATATCCACGCCAGATCCAGCCGCCACCAAAAATGCGGCTGCCTTCACCCGCGTAGAACACGCAGGCCTGACCCGGAGAGATGCCTTCCTCGGGTGTCAGCAGCTCAACCTCGGCAGTGGTATCCGACAGCGGCCGAACGATTGCCTCACGCGGGGGGCGGGTCGAACGGACTTTGACTGACAGATGCCATTCGTCGCGCGAGGTAAACGGTTCATCGCCCAGCCAGTTGATCTCACGCACCGGAACGACGCGTGTTGCAAGCATCTCTTTTGGGCCGACAACGACCTGCTTCTTATCAACATCCAGTTTCACGACGTAAAGAGGCTCGCTCAGGCCGCCAATGCCCAGACCCCGACGCTGACCTATCGTGTAATGGATAACGCCTTCGTGCTGGGCCAGGACACGACCATCGGCGTGCACGATCTCGCCCGGTTCGGCCGCTCCGGGGCGCAGTTTTTCAATCACGCTCGCGTAGTTGCCATCTGGAACGAAACAGATGTCCTGACTGTCAGGTTTGTCCGCAACCGCCAAACCGTATTGCGCCGCCATTTCACGGGTTGCATCTTTCGACGGCAGATGGCCCAGTGGAAAGCGCAGGAACTCCAGTTGCTCGGGAGTGGTCGAAAACAGGAAATAGGACTGATCGCGATTGACGTCCTCAGCGCTGTGCAACTCCGGGCCGTTGGAACCCATCTTACGCTGTATGTAATGGCCGGTGGCCATACAGTCTGCCTCAAGATCCTTGGCGGTTTCCAGAAGGTCCTTGAATTTCACACGCTCATTGCACCGAATGCAGGGGACGGGCGTTGCGCCCGCCAGATAGCTATCCGCGAATTCGTCAATCACGGCGTCCTTGAAGATGTTCTCGTAGTCCAGAACGTAGTGTGGAAAACCACGCTCTTCAGCCACGCGACGCGCGTCATGAATGTCGATCCCGGCACAACAGGCACCTTTCTTGGCCAGCGCCGCGCCATGATCGTAAAGCTGCAGGGTTACCCCCACCACGTCATAACCCTGATCAGCCAGATAAGCCGCGACAACGGAACTGTCGACGCCACCCGACATCGCCACGACGACCCGCGTTTCCGAGGGCGGTTTGGCAAAGCCAAGCGAGTTCAGCGGTGTCTCGGTATCGAAGGCCATGACGATTCCAGTGCGGGTTAAGAAAGACCGGCAGAATATAGGAAAATTCTACACACTCTCAAGGGGCGGTTTCACGCGACCTTAAGTAGGCTGGTGTCAGCTTTGGTGCAGCAAGAAGGGTAAAGCGATGTATTTGCACAAAGTTGAAGGGCCAAGGTCTGTCGCACTGCCGGATGGATCAATTTTGACGCACGCCGATTTGCCACCCGCGAACACGCGGCGATGGGTGGTTTCACGCAAGATTCTGGTCGTGCGTGGAGTGCTTTACGGATTGATCAGTCTGTCCGATGCAAAAAAGAAATACGGCATCAGCGACGAAGAGTTCAACGGGTGGGTGTCTCTGGTCGCGGAACACGGTGTCGAGGCATTAAAAGCGACGGCGCTAAAAAAGTATCGACAACCTAAGGGAGAGTGTGAATAAATAATTCAACGGTAACGTCAGATTAACCAATCTTGGTCAGGTTTAATTTTAATTGGAATTATTGACCCGAATTGGAGCAGTGAAAAATGCGCATACTTCTTGTCGAGGATGATCCGACCACGTCCAAAAGCATCGAACTGATGCTGACGCATGCGAACCTGAACGTCTATGCAACGGATCTTGGCGAAGAAGGAATCGATCTGGCGAAACTCTATGATTACGATCTTATCTTGCTGGATCTGAACCTGCCGGACATGAACGGTCATGAGGTGCTGCGCCAGTTGCGGATCGCCAGGGTGGAAACGCCAATCCTTATCCTGTCTGGTGCCGATGATACGGACAGCAAGATCAAGGGCTTCGGATTCGGTGCGGATGATTATCTGACCAAGCCCTTCCACCGCGAAGAATTGGTGGCGCGTATTCACGCCATTATCCGCCGTTCCAAAGGGCATTCACAATCTATCATTCACACCGGGCGCGTGGCGGTGAATCTGGATGCGAAAACCGTGGAAGTGGATGGCAAGACGGTGCATCTGACCGGCAAGGAATATCAGATGCTGGAATTACTCAGCTTGCGTAAGGGTACGACCCTCACAAAAGAGATGTTCCTGAATCACCTTTACGGCGGCATGGACGAACCCGAACTGAAGATCATAGACGTGTTCATCTGCAAACTGCGCAAAAAGCTTAGCAACGCGACAGGCGGTGAGAATTATATCGAAACCGTCTGGGGGCGCGGCTATGTGCTGCGCGACCCGCAAAGCAACACTCTGGACGAAACACGGATGGCTGTCGGGCTCTGATTTGAACCTCCCGTGCCGCCGGTGGTCCAGGGCGGCACTTTGCACTCACGGCTCAGCACGTCTGGACCTGGCCATGGCCTCGCCCTATCACTGAGGTCCAAGAACGCGTGACAGGGCGAGGCCATGAGCAACTCCATTTCTATATCAGAGCTGACAGAAAATGAGGCGCGTGCCGAGCTGGCGCGTCTGGCCGAAGAGTTGTCGAAAGCAAATGAGCTGTATCACGCGGCAGACGCGCCGGACATGTCGGATGCGGACTATGATTCTCTCAAACGCCGCAATGCTGAAATAGAAGCCCGCTTCCCACATCTGAAACGAATGGACAGCCCGTCGGATCAAGTGGGTGCGAAGCCTGCTGACGGTTTTACGAAAATCACGCACGCCGTGCGCATGATGTCGTTAGGCAATGCCTTCGACGATGAGGACGTGGTAGATTTCGACAGATCGATCCGGAAATATCTGGGCCTTGACGCCGGAGAAAAGCTTGCCTTTACAGCCGAACCCAAGATTGACGGCCTGTCCCTGTCTTTGCGGTATGAAAACGGCCACCTTGTTCAGGCTGCGACGCGTGGAGATGGTGAAGTCGGTGAGAATGTAACGGCCAATGCCCGCACGGTGTCCGATATTCCGCAACAGCTGAAGAACGCGCCCGACATCTTGGAGGTCAGGGGTGAGGTTTACATGTCTCACGCCGATTTCGAGGCATTGAATGCGCGGCAAGCCGAGCGAGGTGGCAAGGCCTTTGCCAACCCGCGCAACGCCGCGGCTGGATCCTTGCGGCAATTGGATTCAGAAATCACGCGCTCCCGCCCGTTGCGCTTTTTCGCTTACGCCTGGGGAGAGGTTTCAAACCCATTGGCCGACTCGCAGATGGCGGCGATTAAGCGGCTGAATTCGCTTGGGTTTTCAACCAATTCTCTGACCCGTCTGTGCGAAACGACCCGAGATTTGCTGGAGCATTACCGGGAAATTGAAGCCCAACGTTCCACCTTGGGATATGACATCGATGGGGTTGTCTATAAGGTGAATGATCTGTCGCTTCAGGCGCGTTTGGGGTTCCGGTCAACAACACCGCGATGGGCGATTGCACATAAATTTCCAGCAGAGTTGGCCTGGACGAGGTTAGAGGCGATCGACATTCAGGTCGGTCGCACCGGCGCACTCAGCCCCGTAGCGCGTTTGCACCCGGTGACAGTGGGCGGCGTTGTGGTGTCCAATGCCACATTGCATAACGAAGATTATATCGCCGGGCGCGATGCCAAAGGCGGCACGATCCGCGAAGGCAAAGACATTCGTGTCGGCGACTGGGTTCAGGTTTATCGCGCAGGTGACGTGATCCCGAAAGTTGCGGATGTCGATCTGGCAAAACGCTCGGCTGATGCCGGGCCTTATGTCTTTCCAACCCAATGTCCGGAATGCCAGAGTGAAGCAATCCGCGAAGAAGGGGACGCTGTGCGTCGTTGCACCGGCGGGTTGATTTGTCCGGCGCAGGCTGTCGAAAAATTGAAACATTTCGTCTCTCGCAAGGCGTTTGACATAGAAGGTCTGGGCGCAAAGCAGATCGAGATGTTCTATGATGATCCGGTCCTGCCGATTAATACTCCTGCGGATATCTTCACATTGGAACAGCGTGACAAAGGAAATCTGGCGCGATTGAAGAACCGGGATGGGTGGGGGGAGACCTCGGCCGGAAACCTGTTTGCCGCAATAGACGAAAAGCGAACCATTCCGTTTGCGCGCCTGTTGTTTGCCTTGGGCATTCGACATGTGGGGGAGGTCGGTGCGCGTGATCTCGCGCTGTATTACCGCGATTGGGATGCCATGGCGCAGGCACTGGACACTGCACGCCCCGCAGCTTTGGCTCAGCGGCAAGCGGATGAAGCGGAAGATGCCGAACGGGCGGCCGCGCTGACCGAAGGCCGCCGAGCACGTGTCAAGGAAGTTCGGGATGCGGCCATCTCCGCGGCTCTTGTTGCGGTCGATGCCAATGCAGCCTGGGCTGAACTGATCGGAATCGACGGGATCGGCGCAACGCTTGGCCTTTCTCTGTCAGACGCGTTTTCGAATGTTGAAGAGAGACGCGCCTTCGACACATTGCGAAACGAATTGACAATCATCGCGCCAGATGCGCCCGCATCAGACAGCCCCGTGGCGGGCAAGACGGTCGTGTTTACCGGGACCTTGGAAAAGATGACCCGCGCCGAGGCCAAGGCACGGGCAGAGGCGTTGGGCGCGAAAGTGTCGGGCTCAGTCAGCAAGAAAACCGATATTCTGGTCGCTGGCCCCGGAGCCGGATCGAAAGCAAAAAAGGCGGCAGAGCTGGGCATCGAAACTCTGGATGAGGATGGCTGGCTGCAGCTGATCGAAGGCGCATGAGCGGGAGGCCCGAGCAGCTCTTCCCTCTTTTTGCGGGTCTGGAGACACTGGACGGTGTTGGCCCAAAAACTGCGCAGGTCATGGCGCAAACTGGCGTGGAAAGTCCACGTGACGTATTGTTTAGTTTGCCATACGCAGTGGTTGATCGGCGTAGGCGCGACACGATTCAAGGCGCTGATCTGCCCGCCACATTGACCGTTGAAGTGACTGTTGGCGCACACAGGCCGCCGCGCAACAAAGGTGGGGCCTACCGCGTGCATGTCGAAGACAATCAGACCGATTTCCAGCTGGTTTTCTTTCATGCGCGCGGGGACTACCTGAAGAAAATGTTGCCTCAGGGATCACGCCGGGTGGTTTCGGGCAAGCTGGAACTGTTCGACGGTATGGCTCAGATGGTGCATCCGGATCATATGCTACCGGTCGAACAGGCCAGTGAGATCCCGGAATTCGAACCTGTCTACCATCTGACACAAGGGTTGACCCAGAAAACGGCATTCAAGGCCAGCCGCAGCGCATTGACCCGGGCACCGCAGCTTGAGGAATGGATCGACCCCGCGCAGGTGGTGCAGCAAAACTGGCCGGATTGGGCCACGGCCATCCGTGCCGGTCACAATCCTCAAGGCGCAGATGACGTCGCGCCGTTTTCGCCTGCGCGACAGCGTTTGGCTTATGACGAGCTTTTCGCACATCAGGTGACGCTGGCACTGGCACGGCAGCGGGAACGGAAATCTCGTGGTGTCGTCAGCGTTGGAACAGGAGCGCTGCAATCGAAAGTGCTAGCCAGCCTTCCTTACCGCCCGACCGGAGCTCAAAGCCGAGCAATCGAGGAAATCTCGGCCGATATGGCGTCCGAATCCCGCATGAATCGGCTGCTGCAGGGCGATGTGGGGGCGGGTAAAACCTTGGTGGCCTTCATGGCATTGCTGGTCGCGGTTGAGGCCGGCGGGCAGGGTGTGATGATGGCCCCGACTGAGATACTCGCGCGCCAACATCTTGAGGGGCTGCGTCCGTTAGCGGAAGAGGCCGGGGTTGTTCTGGAACTGCTCACTGGGCGCGACAAGGGTGCAGAACGCCGCGCCAAGCTTGAGGCTCTGAAACAGGGTAATATTCATATTCTGGTCGGCACCCATGCGGTGTTTCAAAGTGATGTTGAATTTAAGGCGTTGCGATTAGCCATCGTCGACGAACAGCACCGGTTTGGTGTTCGGCAACGGATGGAGCTGTCGGAAAAAGGGCAGGGTGCGGATGTGTTGGTGATGACCGCCACACCGATTCCACGCAGTCTGGCGCTGGCGCAATATGGCGATATGGATGTTTCAGTGCTGGACGAAAAGCCGCCGGGGCGCAAACCGATCAAGACAGCAATTGTCAGCACGCAGCGCATGGATGAGGTCGTGTCGCATCTGCGTCGCGCGATTGGAGAGGGACGGCAGTGCTATTGGGTCTGCCCTCTGGTTGACGAATCCGAGGTCTCGGATCTGACGGCTGCTGAAGAACGTTTCAAACGCTTGCGTGCCATTTTGGGCGAAGGTGTCGTCGGGCTTGTTCATGGACAGATGCCGCCCGCCGACAAAGACGCGGCCATGTCCGCATTTCAGAACGGTGACACCAAGGTTCTGGTCGCCACGACTGTCATTGAAGTTGGGGTAAATGTGCCCAACGCTACGATCATGGTCATTGAACGGGCCGAGATTTTTGGGTTGGCGCAATTGCATCAATTGCGCGGTCGTGTGGGGCGCGGTGACGCGGAATCGACGTGTTTGCTGATGTACCAATCGCCGCTCAGCGAAGGGGGCCGTAAGCGGTTGGAGGTTCTGCGCGAAACGGAGGATGGCTTCCGCATCTCCGAAACCGACCTTGAAATGCGGGGGGCGGGGGATCTGATCGGAACCGCGCAGTCTGGCCTGCCAAAGTTCCATATTGCCGATCTGGAGCGTCAGGCAGGATTGATGGCTGTGGCCCAGTCTGATGCCCGGACGTTATTGAATGCGGACCCCAAGCTGATCTCAGACCGGGGTCGCGCAGTGCGCGTTCTTTTGTGGTTGATGAAACAGGATCAGGCGATCCGTTTGATTTCAGTGGGTTAGACGGGCAGTTCCAAAAAGTTCACAAATGTTCTCAAAAAGTTCTTTACCGACTCGGGTAAATATGAGAACAAAAGGTCAACAAAGGATTAAAACTCTGCCCGGAGGTGACCCTATGCTGACCCAGATCAAGACCGTATTCAGCCGTTCGCAATCGACCATCCTGCAGGATGCGGTGGGTGTGATGTCTCTGGTCGTGATGCTGATGGTCGCCCTTCACCTTCCGGTTGGATTCTAAGCCTTTCTGCCTGCGATCTCGTGCCGAAAATACCGCGCTGTCATCCCCATTTCAGTCAAGGGTGACCTACCTGTCCCAAACCCCTTGAAGGGCCACGCCTCGGCCCTGTGCGGTAATCCGGACCCCACGCGAGACACGCAATACCTGCCGCCGCCCTTTCGCCCGGAAGGTGCGGCGGTTTTTTTACAACTGTCCGGTTTTGAAAATCTCAAGCATCGCAGACAGAACAGAATTGACTGCGACCGAGGCCAGGATCATCCCCATGATACGGCTGATGATCGCCGCCCCCGAGTGCCCAATCAGACGAATGATCGGTTCCGCCAGCAGCATAAGAACAAAGGCAACCATCAGCACCGACAGCATGACCAAGGCGGTGATCCCCTGATCTGCTGCACTGTATCGATGGTTATCCGTCAGGATCACGACCGCCAGCATCGCGCCGGGTGACGCCAAAGAAGGTACGGCGAGAGGAAATATCGCGGGGTTCTGCTTATGATACTTGTCTTCCTGATCCTCTTCGGCCTGACGTTGTTCGATATCCTGTTTGCTTTCGCCAAAGATCATCGTCAGCGCAAACAGAAACAGGATGATGCCGCCTGCGACCTGAAATGAATTCAGACCGATATCCAGCGCCTCGATCAGCAATTGCCCAAACACGAGGAAGAACAAAAGGACACCAGCGCTTATTATCGAAGCCAACAAAGCTGTTTTGCGACGGGCGGCGGCCTCAAGTCCCGCAGTGACGGCTATGAAAACAGGAATAGTGCCAATCGGGTCAATGACGACCCAAAGAGTCACAAAGTGCTCAAGAAGATTATTCAAACCCATCCCTCCAAAAATCTGAGCAGAGGGTAAACGGGTTTATGTCAAATTGCCAAGATCAGGCACAATGCGCCTGTTCCGCCTGTGCCATGGCTTCGGCGGTGGCATCCAGCGCCAGCAGGATTGAAGCGTGCCGGTTTTTATAGTCCCGCGCGGGTATGAGGACTTCGAGGCCGTCGAACGGTGCATCAGGGGCTGGGCCATCCTTTTTCAACATGGCAGCCAGTTGATCGCGCGCGGCTTCGACCTGCGCACGCGTGGCGCCAATGATGGCGTCTCCTACCACCGAAGCGGACGCCTGACCCAGCGCACAGGCTTTCACGTCCTGCCCAAAGGCAATGACCCGGCCGTCCTGAACCTTCACATCAACCGTTACGGTCGAGCCGCACAGCGGCGAACGTTTCTTGACAGTTGCATCGGGATCTTCCAGCCGGTCCAGGTGCGGAATGTCTGCCGCCAGCGCCAGAATGCGCCCGGAATACAGCTTAATCAGGTCGTTCTCGCCGCTCATGGCTTTCCCTCGTCGTGTGTTCCTCATACATAGTGGCCAGCCCACCGGATGCAAAAGGTTTTTGTCATGTCTGATCCCGCCGCGTTTGACCCATTGACTTTGAAGTATAACGACGCTGGGTTGATTCCGGCGATCGCGCAGGATGATACATCAGGCGAGGTTCTGATGATGGCCTGGATGAATGTCCAGGCCATTGAAAAGACACTGGAAACGGGCAGGGTGACCTATTGGTCGCGCTCGCGTCAGTCCTTCTGGATCAAGGGCGAGACTTCGGGTCACGTGCAGGAACTGGTGGATTTTCGGATCGATTGTGACCGCGATTGCCTGTTGGTACTGGTGCGTCAAACCGGTGCGGCCTGTCACACCAACCGCCGGACGTGTTTTTATACGGCGGTACGGGACGGGGACGAGACCGAACTGATGGCCCCGATCGGCTAAGGGCACAAAGTCAAAGCCCAACCATCCGCCGAATGTCTGTCGGGCTGGCGCCTTCGGCCCGATATTTTGAGATCGCACGTGCGTCGTCGCGTTTAGCCAGTCGTTTGCCCGTGTCATCACGGATCAGATCGTGGTGGAGGTACTCGGGCGTAGGCAGGTCCAACAGCGCCTGAAGCAGAACATGAATGCAGGTGGCTTCGAAAAGATCCCGACCACGGATCACCCGAGTGATCCCTTGCGCTGCGTCGTCTAGTACAACGGACAAATGGTAGGACGTACCCATGTCGCGGCGGGCCAGAACAACATCGCCGATTGTTGCTTCCATCTCGGTTGGTGTGAAAGTGATAGTGCCTGTTTCGCCGCCGGGACCTGAACCAAGTTCAGAGAATTGAAATCTGGCCGGATCGCGGATGGCCTGGCACGCCTTGGCAATGTCCAATCTCAACGCCTCGTTTCGTGGGCGAGGTTGTTGAATTAAATCATTGGAGTCAAATGATTTACGACATGTTCCGGGATAGATTATTCCATCTGGCCCAAGCAATGGCGCGCCTTCTTGAGGCGCGCTTGCGGCGGCAGCGATGTCTTTGCGATTACAGGTGCAGGGGTATAACAAGCCCCGGATCCACAACCGATCCAACACCTGTTCATAAACACTCATACGGTCCGATTGACGCATCACCGGTTCCGGCCAAACCAATCCCAACCAATTGAGATCATCATAGATCTGATCCTCCCATACCTGACGCGAGCGGGACTGATCGATATCTTCGATCCGAAGTAAGAACTGACCATCTTCGAAACGGGCCATGTCGCTGGCGATTATTGCTGAATATGCATGCCCGATGTGAAGTGGACCGGTTGGGGATGGCGCGAAGCGCGTTTTAAAAGTCACGCTTTTTCTATTACATACACGTCAGAGTTAAGGTTGATGCCGGGCAGGTGCGGCCCGTGTTCGCGAAATAGCAAACGTGCCGCCCCCATGTCGACCCAATCCGTCAGGCGGCAGGTAAATTTGTGATCTGCCAACGCGTGATCATTCAAGGAAAACGCCAGAAGCCCACCCTTGGGCAAGGCGTGCATCAATACGTCGAATGTCTCGGGCGGCGCCGCGCCCTGACCGATGACACCGATTGCCGTGATCACCGAATACGCGCCACGCTTGAGCGGGGCCGGCTGGGTAATGTCAAATCCGATCAGGGTTCGATAAACACCCTTGGCCTCTGCCTCTTCCAGCATTTTGGGGGTTGGATCCATGCCATCGATGATCTCAAATCCCGCTGCGCGCAGGGCCAGCCCGGAAAGTCCGGTTCCGCATCCGTAATCCAGTATCGGCGTTTGGGGTTGAGGATGGATTTGCCACAAAGCTGCCGCCACCCGACCGGGCGTGACATATCCATGTTCCGCGACCTCTTCGTCGTAGGATGCGGCCCAGTTCTGATAGTGCGATTCAGTGTCTTGGGGTGTGTCGAGGGTGTAGGTGCTGTTCAGAAACTTGTCGCTCATCCCAATATGCTAGGCCGAGGATATATCTCACGTCCAGTCAGCAATGCTCTAACCATGTGTTCCATTCTGCCTTGGCACGGTCGGTATAAGCCTTGTAGCGGTCTTTCCGACCCCGCCGTCCGCCCTTTAAGCCGTCTACAGGGCGGAACAGGCCGAAGTTCACATTCATCGGCTGAAAAGTCTTGGCCTCGGCCCCGCCGGTAATGTGATGGATAAGAGCGCCCATTGCGCTGTCCTGCGGTATTTCCGGCAATTCGCGCCCCAGTAGTTCAGCAGCCGCCAGACGACCGGCCAGCAACCCCATCGCGGCACTTTCAACATAGCCTTCGACGCCCGTGATCTGCCCTGCAAATCGTATGTTGGGCTTGGATTTCAACCGCATCTGCGCATCAAGCAGAGTGGGTGAGTTAATGAATGTGTTGCGGTGAATGCCGCCCAGACGGGCAAAGCTGGCGTTCTCCAGGCCGGGGATCATACGGAACACGTCAGTTTGGGCGCCGTACTTCATCTTGGTCTGGAACCCCACGATATTGAACAATGTGCCCAATGCGTTATCGCGCCGAAGCTGAACCACGGCATAAGGCTTAACGTCAGGCGCATGGGGGTTGGTCAGCCCAACTGGTTTCATTGGACCGAAACGCAGAGTCTCGCGCCCCCGTTCCGCCATGACCTCAATAGGAAGACAGCCATCAAAATAGCCTGCGGTCTCACCTTCGTGGAACTCGGTCTTGTCCGCAGCCAAAAGCGCGTCGATGAACGCTTCGTATTGATCGCGGTCCATCGGGCAGTTCAGATATGCCGTGCGTTCTTCCTCGGTCTCACCTTTGTCATACCGAGACTGCATCCACGCCTTGCTCATGTCGATGCTCTCGGCGTAGACGATGGGCGCGATTGCATCGAAAAAGGCCAGTGCGTCTGAACCCGTCTCGGATCGGATTGCTTCTCCCAGTGCAGGTGAAGTCAATGGACCGGTGGCAAAGATCCACTGTCCATCATCGGGAAGGGTGGTCACTTCTTCGTCGGTTACAGTTACGCGGGGATGCGCACGGAGTTTTGCGGTGACATCTTCGGCAAAGGGATCGCGGTCTACGGCTAGCGCACCACCGGCCGGCAGGCGATGCGCATCGGCAGTGGTCATGATCAACCCATTGGCGGCCCGCATTTCCCAATGCAGCAAGCCCACTGCGTTTTGCTCATCGTCATCGGATCGGAACGAGTTCGAACACACCATTTCAGCCAGGTTGCCGGTTTGATGCGCAAAGGTTGCCACGGTGGGACGCATTTCGTGAATCACCACGTCGACGCCCATTTCAGCGGCTTGCCAGGCAGCTTCGGACCCGGCCATACCACCGCCAACGATATGCAAAACTTGTGTCATGCGCAGCCACATAGGACACAGCGCACACGTGCGCAACTGCTGTGTTTCACGCTACTGCTTTAGTGGAAGGGTCTTGGGGTCGCCGCTGCGGGAATGTCAGCGCTGGTGAGAGAGACCAGCTGGAGGGACCTTCCGCCCACGGCGACCCAAAAGTGTGTTGAGGCCTCAGCCTCGTCCCAGCTTTGCCACAGAGTTGCCCTTTTGAAAAGTGCAAAAATGAAAACAGTGGCAAAAAATGTGCAAAACAATTGCGTCATTGGGTCCAATTCGGGGGGCGTTTTTCAATGAAGGCGGAAATGCCTTCTTCCGTATCCCGGTACAACATATTCTGTGCCATTGCGTCCCCGGTATAGGCATAGGCCTGATCCAAAGGCATTTGCAGCTGTTGATAGAACGCTTCCTTACCGATCTTTACAGCCACGCCAAGCTTGGATGCGACCAGTTCCGCCAGCCCGTTGGTTTCATGCTCCAGCAGCATCTCGGGAACGACGCGATTTACCAGCCCCAATTCGGCGGCGCGTTCAGCTGATATGAATTCACCGGTGGTCAGCATCTCAAATGCTTGCTTTCTGGGGATATTTCGGCTGAGCGCCACCATGGGCGTGGAACAAAACAGACCGATGTTGACCCCGTTGACGCCAAACCGAGTGCCTTCCGCAGCAACGGCCATGTCGCAGGTCGCAACCAATTGACACCCGGCGGCTGTGGCAATGCCACGGACTTGTGCAATGACCGGTTGGGGGAGGGACTGGATGGACATCATCATACGGGCGCAGCGGGAAAAAAGATCTTGGAAGTATGCCTTGCCGCCATCTTCAGACTGACGTCCGGCAGTCATTTGCTTCAGATCATGCCCGGCGCAAAACGCCTTTCCGGCCCCAGACAGGACCACCGCCCGGATCGTATTGTCCTCACAAAGCGCGTCAAACTGCGACTGCAGTGCTGCCAGCATCTCGTCACTTAACGCGTTCAGCCGGTCCGGGGCGTTCATTGTCAGTCGTGCAACAGCGCCAGTGTCGTTACGTTCCAGAATTGCCATCTTGCCCTCCGATCCCAAGTTGGGCCAACTCTAGGTCGGTATGATCAGGAGGGGAAGTATGGCATTGGCAATGAACCGGGACGAACTGTCACAATACCTCAAAGAGGTGTTCCCCCAGGTGCACAAGGATTTCGTAGTCGAGGATTTGACTGAGAATACGATCACTATGCGCCTTGTGGTTCAAGACCAGCACCTGCGCCCCGGAGGTACAGTGTCGGGGCCTTCTATGTTCGGGCTGGCTGATGTCTGTGTGTACGCGATGATTTTGGCACGTAAGGGCCGTCAATCCTTGGCCGTTACGACCAACAGTTCCCTGGATTTCCTGCGCAAACCGGAAGGCGGCACAGACATGATTGCGACCTGCCGCTTGTTGAAGCTGGGCAAAACGCTCGCGGTCGGGGATGTGCTTTTATTCTCGGACGGAGGGGATGTTCCTGTCGCGCGGGCAACAATGACATATTCCTTGCCGCCGGCAGGGTCTGCTGCTGCGAAATTCGGGTAAAAAAGGCCGGGGACAGACCCCGGCCCAGGAAGAGGTCCCAATAATTGGGACTGGGGATCAGTTAAGGGCGCCAGAAATAGCGTTTTACTTCCCTGCCTGCCTCGTGTCGGGTTAGCCCGACATCCTGCAGCAAACGGTCATCCAGATAGCCCAGATTGATGCGGCTGCGGCGACGGCGTTCCCATTGAGTGACTGCCGCCGCAAACCGCACGGCCAGAGCAGCGAGCAGAGGCAGCCGTGGGCTGTCGTTCAGCAGCAGAAGGGCGGGGGTGTGCATTGTGCGTGTCATCTCAGAAATCCTTTCACATTGTATTGACACAAAACAGTGTTAGCTGGTACATATGCTTGATACATTCAAGATTGTGTCAAACGCAAAGGAAGAATTGTAATGGATACAATTTGGCCAGACGTTCTGCCCAAATCCAAGGGTCCGAAATACACACTGGTTGCTGATGCAATACGAAAAGCCATTGATAACAAGTCACTGGAGGTCGGCGCTAAGCTTCCTCCGGTCCGGGAACTTGCGTATCGGTTACAAATTACACCTGGTACAGTTGCGCGTGCCTATACCATCCTGACCGATGAAGGACTGCTCCAAGCAGAAGTTGGGCGTGGTACATTTGTAGCTCCGCCAAAATCACCGATTCTGGACGATGTTTGGGCCAGACAGCTTTATTTAAGAGACGACAAGTACAACGCCAATGTCAGCCTGTTCAGCCCGCGCTTGCCGGATGCCGGGCAGGTCGCGCTTATCCGGGAATGCCTGCAAAAGGTGTCGCAAGCTGATCCGGGTCTTTTTCTGAATTACCCCACGCGGGACGCTTACAAACCCATGAGACAATCAGTTGTGGACTGGTTGTCAGATTTGCCATTGGGCCCGCTGACCCATGATGACATCGTCTTGACCCATGGCGGGCAAAACGGGTTGTGCCTTGTGTTTCAGACCATCCTGCGCGGACCGAAACCGATTGTGTTGGTCGAAGACCTCTCTTACGCCGGGTTTCGTCGTGCCGGGGAACTGATGCGCGCCGAAGTCATTGGCATCAAAATGGACAAATGGGGCATTGATCCAGCGTCCATGGAACATGTTTTGCGTCATACCGATGCTCAAGCCATATGCGTTTCGCCAGAGGTTCAAAATCCCACCGGAGTTCACACGCCACTGGAACGTCGGAAAGAGGTTGTGGACGTCGCCCGTCGCTTCGATCTGCAAATCATAGAAGACGATTGCTATCGCATGGGGGAGGCGCGTGAACCCAGTTATCGCGCCCTTGCTCCGGAACGGGGTTGGCACGTGTCGTCTATTTCAAAAATCCTCACGCCGGCATTGCGTGTCGGTTTTGCCATCGCACCAAAAGACCGCAGCGTCGATCTGCGTCGATCGGCGGAATACGGTTACTTTGGTCTTGCCCAACCGTTGGCCGAGCTCACACGGTTGCTGCTGTCGGATCCACGGACCCGCCAGATTGCCCAGGATGTGCGTAAACGGATGGGGGACTATGTTCGGATCGCCGTCAATGCACTGGGTGGGTTTGATCTGAACTGGGCTCCGGATGTGCCCTTTGTCTGGCTGAACCTGCCGTCAGGCTGGCGTTCCGCCGCGTTTAGCCGTGCGGCGGAACGGGAAGGTATTCAAATCAGATCGGCGGATGAGTTTGCATTGCGAGACGGGCGGGCGCCCAACGCCGTCCGCATCGCCATGAATGGCCATGTGTCATTGGAACGTTTCGAAGACGCAATGCTGAGGTTGCGCGCTTTGCTGGACAATCCGCCAGAGCAGATCAGCGTCTAGCACTCAGGCCAGCGGGGCCGGGTCTCCAAAAAAACCGGCCAGATGAACAATTCTACCATCTTCACCTAAACGAACGAAATCATGCCCGGCCACCATGACCGCTCCGTCAGGTGCCACCATATGCCACGTAAAATGAACGACATCGTGGTGCGAGACCGGGCTGCTGGTAATATCAACACGCCCGTTCGAGCTTTCAAGAATCTCTCCGATGTGGGTGTTTAAATGCTCTCGCCCCGAAACATCCGCTGTTGGATCTACATACCGCCCGTTTTCCGCAAAACACCGTCGTAACAGATCCCGCCGTTTTTCTGCGGATTTTTCCTGCCAAGCGGCACCGTAGTTTTCAATTGTTTGCATCAAATCCTGCATGCGACTCTCCGGGGTTGGACACGATCAATTTCAAAACAATGTACCAGAGTGCTGAATTTGGAGCGATTTCCGTATTGAATGATTGGGGTAAAATAATACCTATTTTACAACCCATTGTTTTTGCTGCTCTTATTTAGTATTAGGTCGCTTGACGTGGCAATCGTGGGTGTCTAGATACGCATCCATCGAATTCGGGCCGCTCCGCTGGGGCGGTCTTTCACATCAAACAGGACTATCCTGCCATGAAAACCTTTTCTGCAACACCTGCAGACATCGACAAGAAATGGATCCTGATCGACGCCGAGGGCGTTGTTCTGGGCCGTCTTGCCTCGATCGTCGCCATGCGCCTGCGTGGCAAGCACAAAGCGTCGTTCACCCCGAACATGGACATGGGCGACAATGTCATCGTGATCAACGCTGACAAAATCCAGATGACCGGCAAGAAGCGCGAAGAGAACTTCTACTGGCACACTGGCCACCCGGGCGGCATCAAGTCGCGCACCAAGCAGCAGATCCTCGAGGGTGCACACCCCGAGCGCGTCGTGACCCAGGCGGTCAAGCGCATGCTGCCGGGCAACCGTCTGGCGCGCCAGCAGATGACCAACCTGCGTGTTTATGCCGGTGCCGAGCACCCGCACGAAGCCCAGGCCCCCGAAGTTCTGGACGTTAAGTCCATGAACAAGAAAAACACCCGGAGCTAATGACCGATGGCTGATCAGATCAATACTCTCGAAGAGCTGAGCGCCGTCGCAGGCGTTGAAACCGTGGCCGAAGAAGTCATCGTGCGTGAACCCGTACGTGACGAGCTGGGCCGCTCTTACGCCACTGGCAAGCGTAAAGACGCTGTTGCCCGCGTTTGGATCAAGCCGGGTTCCGGCAAGGTCACCGTGAACGGCAAAGACCAGGACAAGTATTTCGCGCGTCCCGTTCTGCAGCTGATCCTGCGCCAGCCATTCCAGGTTGCCGGTGTCGAAGGTGAGTTCGACGTAGTTGCAACCGTCAAAGGCGGTGGCCTGACCGGTCAGGCCGGTGCGGTCAAGCACGGCATCTCGAAAGCGCTGCAACTGTACGATCCCAACCTGCGTGGCGCTCTGAAAGCCGCCGGCTTCCTGACCCGCGACAGCCGCGTTGTGGAACGTAAGAAATTCGGTAAGCGTAAAGCCCGCCGTTCGTTCCAGTTTTCGAAGCGTTAATTCGCTGGGAATACCCAAACGGAAAGGGCCCGCAATTGCGGGCCCTTTTGCTTTGTTTTGCTGGTGAACTTATTCTTCGTAAACAAGTTTCCACGCCCTGTTTTCAACGACATTGACGAAAACAGTATCCGCCCCCTGATGATCGTCCGGGCCGTAAGTAATGTGATTGCCGACCAGGTCATCCTGATAATCCAGAGACTCCATCGCTTCGATAAAGCTGTCATGTGTCAGGTCAGGGCCTGCCGCCTCCAGTGCTTTGACCATCATTTCGGCAGAGGAATAGCCCAGCATGGCAAACCCGACCGGATCTTCTCCCGTGGCCGCTCTGTATTCCTCGATAAACGCCGCCGGGGCAGGCTGATCCGCCCGCGCCCAAAGGTCCTGCCATGAGGCCGCCGCATAGAACCCATCGGTCACCCCGCCGGGAACCTGCGCCACGACGGTCAGGAAACTGGCTGAGGTGCCAAGGAATTTCATATCTGTCAGGCCCATCTTCTTGGCAGTGCCAACAACCGTAATTGCCTGCCGCACCCCAAGCGCCATGGTGACGATATCACACCCTTCTTCCTTGAGTTTACTGAGCGATCCGACGAAATCAGTTTCATCCGGCTTGTGAGTTGTCTCAGATCCGAAGCCAATCCCGGCCTCTTCAGCTCCGGCCTTGCTGCCTTCAAGTATTTCCTCACCAAAATCTGTTGGCAGATACATGGTGCAAACCGTTTTTGATCCAAACTCACCGGCCAGATAGTTCACACCGACGCGCGCCTGATCGTAGTAGGTCGAGAAGGACGTGAACTTGTTCCGCAGCGGCTCCTGCAGCATCTGACGCGCAGCGGTCAAAGGCGCAACGTTGGGAATACCTTTGGGATCCAACAGTTTAAACCCTGCCATGTTCATCGGCGTGCCAAGGGATTGCAGCATGGCGAATACCTTGTCGCGGTTCAGCAACTTGTTATAGCCCTGCATTGCTCGCGGCATCTGGTATCCGTTGTCTTCAACCACATAGCGAATTTTGCGCCCGTGCACGCCACCGGCTTCGTTCACCCGGTCGAAAACCACGTTCGCGCCCTTGGTTGCCGGAACGCCCACTGCGGCAAAGATGCCGCTCAGGTCATTGACGGAACCAATGACAATCTCATCATCCGTGACGCCCTGTGTCTGCGCCCAACCGATGCTCGCCGAAGCGGTCAGCGCCGTTGCCGCGGCCAGCCGCATGAGTGACTTCTTCATCTCTCTCCTCCCGAAAATTCTTTGGCTAAGTGTACATGTCTTCAATCAGATGTCCGTGTTTCTTTTCGACCAGGCCGCGTTTCAGCTTCATCGTCGCGGTGAGTTCGTCGTCCTCGGCCGTCAACAGAACGTTGATCAGGCGGAAGTCCTTGATCTGTTCAACCCTCGCGAATTCCGCGTTGACGGTATTGATTTCGGAACCGATCAGGTTCCTGACTTCGGACGCGGCGCAAAGTGAAGCAAAGTTCGAAAACGGAATCTTTCTGTCCTGCGCGAATTTCTCGACGTTTTCCTGATCGATCATGATCAGTGCCGTAAGGTATTTACGCTTGTCACCGATGATGACAGCATCCGAGATGTAATGGCTGAATTTCAACCGGCTCTCGATCTCGGCTGGGGTGATGTTCTTACCGCCAGCGGTGATGATGATGTCTTTCATCCTTCCGGTGATGGTGACAAATCCGTCTTTGTCGATATGTCCCATATCACCGGTTCGCAGCCAGCCATCGGCAGTGAAACTTTCCGCCGTCTTTGTGTTGTCGCGCCAATAGCCCTGAAAGATATTCATGCCTTTCAGCTGGATTTCACCCTCATCCGAGATGCGGATATCGCACCCCTGGACGACCTTTCCGATCGTTCCGATTTTATTGCTCTCAACAGTGTTGAGCGTTGCAAGGCCAGACGTTTCGGTCATCCCAAAGCCTTCCACGATCGGCACACCGATGGCCCAGTACCATTTCAACAGGTCGGTCGAGATAGGGGCGGCGCCCGTTCCGCCCCGGCGCAGTTTGTCCATGCCCAGCATTCGGCGCAGGTTTTTCAAAACCAGCTTGTCCCAGAACCAGAATTGGGCCGCTATTCCAGCAGGGACGCGTTTAGCGGCACTTACGTATTCGGCCCGGCGCGCGCCGGTTTTCAATGCCAGGCCAAATGCCTTCCGCCCCAAAGGTGTCGCGTCCTGCGTCAGGATTTGCACATAGGCATAGATCTTTTCCCAGACTCTCGGCACAGCCGTGAAGGTCGAGGGCGAGACCTCTTGCAGGTTCTCAAAGACAGTTTCGGGGCTTTCGGCGAAATTCACAGTGCAGCGCGCAGCCAGAGGAAAATAAACCGACACATCGCGCTCCAGAATATGGCAGAGCGGCAGGAAACACAGCTGTTCGTCACTGGACTGCGTTGGCAATGCCCACGCACCGGCCTCGATGCCGGCCAGGATATTCTCATGGCTTAACATCGCGCCTTTGGGCCGACCTGTTGTGCCAGAAGTGTAAACCAGCAAAGCTGTGTCCTGTGGTTTGGCCAGTGCTATTTCCGCTTCGAAACGTCCGGGATCCTCATCCTCGACCTGCTGGCCCAGAGCATAAAGCTCGTCGATCATCATGCAGCGTGGGTGGTTCAGGTCCTGCAGACCTTCGTCCTCCAAAATGATCACCTTGATCAGATCGGGGACTTCATTTTCGACCTCCAGAAACTTGTCCAGATGCTCTTCATCCTCGACGATCAGGAATTTGCTGCCGCTGTCATTGATCAGGTATTCTAGCTGATTGGCGGAGTCCGTGGTGTAAACGCCCGAGGCGATGCCGCCGACGCATTGAATACCCATATCGAACCACATCCACTCCTTGCGGTCTTCGGAGAGGATCGAAACCACGTCACCACGTTCCAAGCCTAACTTTCGTAGGGCGAGCCCGATCCACTTTGCGTGTCGCCAATAGTCGGCCCAAGAATAGGATTTCCAGATGCCAAGATCCTTTTCCCGATGAGCCGTGCGTTCGCCAAGTTCTGTACAACGAGCTTGAAATAACGCGCTGATGGTGGTGCATCCATCCACCCGCAGTGGGCGCTGCCCGGGTGTTGCATTCAGTTCAACACCGTTGATCTTGATTTGTGGGGGCAGGGGCGTAGCGTCCATCCGGCTTACCTCCACGTCTTTTTACGTTTCCAGCGCCGGTTCTCGCGCGAGCCTTCTTCCTGCACGCCAAGGTAGAAGTTCTGGATGTCTTCGGATTGCAAAAGCACTTCCGCGGCGCCATCCATAACAATTCGGCCGACCTCCATCACGTACCCATGATGCGACAGCTCCAACGCGGCATTGGCGTTTTGTTCGACCAGCACCATCGTCATATGTTGTTCTTCATTCAGGCGTTTGAGAATTCCAAAGATCTCTTGCACCAAAAGCGGCGACAGGCCTAACGACGGTTCATCCAGCAGCATGATACGAGGGCGGGCCATCAGCCCACGCCCGATCGCCAGCATCTGTTGCTGTCCCCCTGAAAGGGTCCCGGCCTCTTGCGCACGGCGGTCTTTCAGAACAGGGAAATAGCTGAAGACCATATTGCGATCCTGCTCGATCTGCTCTTTGTCTTTCCGTGTATAGGCACCGAGGCTGAGGTTTTCATCAACGGTCAGCAAAGGAAAGACCTCGCGCCCTTCGGGAACATGCACAATTCCGCGCTGGACGACTGTATGTGGCTCAGCCCCCTGAATGTCGTCGCCATCGAAGGTGATCGTACCCTTTTCCGGGTCCATCACGCCCGAGACGGTTTTCATCAACGTCGTCTTACCCGCACCATTTGCGCCAAGGATTGAGACGATCTTCCCCTCGTGAACCTCCAGCGACACACCGCGAATGGCCATGATAGGGCCGTAAAAGCTCTCGACATTGCTGACTTTCAGGATCGGCGCGCTCATGAGGCTTTTCCCAGGTAGGCTTCGATCACTGCAGGATGCGATTGCACCTCGACCGGGGTGCCAAGCGCCAGTTTTGCACCATCCGCCATGGCCAGAACCCGGTCAGAAACGCCCGAGACAAGCCCCATATCATGCTCTACCATCAAAACGGTGATGCCCATCTGCCGCCGGATGTCACCGATCCACCAACGCATGTCGGTTGTCTCTTCAACCGAGAGGCCCGAGGCCGGTTCATCCAGCAACAGTAATTTGGGATCTGTGGCCAGTGCCCGTGCAACTTCAACCACTTTGCGCACACCATAAGGCAGCCCCGAGATCATCTTGTCGCGATGGGCCTGCAGATCGAGAAAGTCGATGATCTGTTCGACTTTTTCGCGGTTCTCCAATTCCTGACGCTTGGCAGAAGGGGTGAACAGAAGTTCTGATATCAGGTTTGTCCTGCGATGGCGGTGCCGTCCGACCAACAGGTTTTGCAGGACAGTCGCGTGTTCGAACAGTTCGATGTTCTGAAACGTGCGGGCCACACCATAAGCTGCAACGCCGGATGGTTTGACCTGAAGCAGATCATGGCCATCAAATCTTATCGATCCGGTATGAGGGTCGTAGAACCGCGAGATCAAATTGAAAACCGTGGATTTGCCCGCGCCATTGGGACCGACAATGGCGAAAACCTCGCCTTCCTGAACTTCAAACGACAGGTCATCCACCGCCGTCAGGCCGCCGAACTTGAGGGTCACGTTTTCAAACTCCAGCAAGCTCACCTCAGACGCTCCGTCTTGAGATAGGATTTCTGCCGTTTGAACATATCCCTGCGGTAGAACGGGAATAATTCGAACCAGGTGCGGATTTTCAGCCAGCGGCCATATATGCCCATGGGTTCAAACAGGATGAAGGCAATCAGAATCATGCCGAAGATGCCGAACTCCAACCCCGGTATGGCAACCGTATTGCCGCCGAAAAGGGCTCCGACATATTCCTTTGAAATCGACAAAAACTGGGGCAGAAACCCGATCACGATAGCGCCCAGGAACGCTCCGTGGATGGAACCCAGCCCGCCGATGACGATCATCATCAGCAACTGGATCGAGATTAGAACGCTAAAGGTTTCATTGTTGAACGCTCCGGAAAACAGCCCCATCAGCGCCCCGGCCAAGCCCGTCACAGCGCAGGACAGTGCGAAAGAAATCATCTTTGTCCGGGCGATATCAATCCCCATCGCCTGCGCCGAAACCTCGGAGTCACGCACAGCGATAAAGCTGCGCCCCAGAGGCGCACGTAGCAGGTTGATATAGCCCAATGTGACCAGAACGGCGACGGTCAGAACCAGCCAGAAGAACTGATCGGACGTACCCCAGCGGTCAATCAGATGCCCGAAGATTTCGACGCCACCGATATATTTGCCCGCGACGCCTCCGGTGATGGGTTCGGAGAGAACGATGATGTCATCCATCAGGATGGACAGCGCCATCGTGAATATGGCCAGATAGATTCCATGCAGCCTCAGGGCCGGGATCGCAACCGTCAAACCGGCGATCCCGGTCAGTATGCCAGACAGAGGGAAAGCGATCAGAAACGGCACACCCGCCTCGATCAGGGCGACATTGGCATAACAGCCAAAGGCCAGAAAGGCGGCATGGCCGAGACTGACTTGCCCCGTATGCCCGGTCAGGATCATCAGACCCAGCCCGGCGATCGCCCAGATGAGAACGTTGGTCAGCTCGCCCAGATAGAACTCATCCAGCCACCAGGGAGCCGCGGCTGCGACAATCAAAAGGATCAGATACAGGACGAGCTGATATCGGTCTTTCCAAGGGCGGATGTCCTGCATGTAGTTGGTTTTGAAGACGATCCGCATGGCTCAGACCTTTTTCACCCGCACTTGACTGAACAGCCCGTTGGGTCGGAAGATCAGCACGGCAAGCAACAGTGCATAGGGCGCGACCTGACTATAACCTGCCGCGATGTATCGGCTGGCGAAAGGCTCGATCACCCCAACGATAAGACCCCCGGCCAAAGCGCCGGGCAGGCTACCGAACCCGCCGATGACAGCGGCGGCAAAGGCCTTGATACCCAGCAATCCTGTGGTCGGGTCCACTGCGCCCTTGGCTGCGAACAGAATTCCGGCAATCCCTGCGACGACCCCGGCCAGTGCCCAGATGAAGCCCTGGACACGCTTGACCGGCACACCCATGTAATAAGCCGCCAACTGGTTTTGCGAGGCCCCCTGCATCGCAAGGCCAAGTTTGGTTCGGTTGAAAAACACATAAAGGCCCCATGTCAGCAGGATGGTGACGATGATCACGGCAACGTCCTCCATCCCCAGCACAAGGCCGCCGAAGCGCACCTCTTTACCCGCAAGCGGGTTTTGCAGCGTTTGCGGTTCGTGCCCCCAGATCAACCCGGCCACAAAGCGGATTACAAACCCCAAGGCGATGGTCAGGATGACAACGGCGGTCTGGCTTTCCCCAAAAAGGCGTCGGATGATCAGGCGATCCAGAAGAAAGCCCAAGGCCCCCATGATCCCCAATGAGATGGGTAGGGCGAGCCAGAACGGCAGGCCCATATATTCGGTATTCGTCAGGCCGATGGTCACAAAGGCCCCAAGCATCATGAAATCACCTTGAGCGAAATTCACAGCTTCGGTCGCCTTGTAAATCAGAACAAAGCCAAGCGCGATCAGGCCATAGACACACCCGTTTGCCAGTCCGCTGATCAGCAGCTGCGCGTTATCCAAACTGTCCTCCCTCCACCGGTTTGCCGGTGTCGCGTTCCCCCCGCGCGTATTCTCCGGTAACGCAGGTATGTTCTACTATGGCGTGATAATCACCTTTCCGTCACTCTTTTTCAGCGCATCAGCCAGGTTTGGTACAAGATTTCTGAGCGTAAGGTGTTCAGAAACATCCGTTTTCCAGCGCCCGTCTGCAAACCGGGCCTGAACCTCGGCCACGACACGCATCTGGTCGGCGGGCGGGGTCGACATCATCCACTGCGTCAGCCAAAAGCCTTCGATCCGTTTGCCCATGAAGATCAACTGACCCGTCTGAGTCAGCGTAGGCGCTTCGGTTGACAGCTTTCCATAACTGATCCAGCGCGCCCGGTTGGGCATGGCACAGAACAATCGTTCAGACAATTGATCCGTCACCGCATCCAGAAATACGCGCGGTTTCAGGCGTGTGCTCAGATCAGCAAATTTGGCGACCACGTCTTCGTCTGTCGTCACAAGCACTTCAGCAGCGCCAAGGTCTTTCAACACCTCTACAGTCTCGGCCCGGCGCACCAAAGCGATCGGTTTCAATCCCAGATCGCGTCCGAGGCTGCACATGAGTTTGCCCAACTGGCTGGTCGCAGCAGACACAACGAAGGCTTCGCCATCGGCCTTGGCCATATCCACCATAGCCATCGCCGTCAGCGGATTTACGATCTGCGCGGCCCCATCGTCGTCCGAGATATCAAGGCGCAGAGGGATACACATCTGCATCTGCGTGACGACATATTCTGCCCAGGCCCCTGATCCAGCTGCCACAAATGCAACGCGTTGCCCTTGCAACGCCTCAGCGCCTTTGCCGACGGCTACGACGTCTCCGCAACCTTCGAATCCAGCGGGTGAACCCTTGACCCTTGGCTGTCCGTACTCACCCTTGATGAAATGCAGATCTGATGGATTGACCGAAGCTGCACGCAAGCGGATCAGCACCTGACCGGGGCCGGGTTGCGGTGTGGGGACCTCTGCTTCATCCAACCAGTCGGCCGCATCTGCAATGATCGGGCCGCTGGACGTGCCGGAATATCCGTCGTGTTTCAGGATAGCTGCAAACATGGTCTGGGGCAGGTCGGTCATACGATCATCCTCGATATGGTAAAGGCAAAGCATGCACCGGATCGAGAAAGCTTCACGTCAATCGGACAAGGTGCTGGCTGTTTGTCTGTCTCAGCCAATCAAAAGCCGCGTAAGAGGTCAATTCGACTAGGTTATAACGTCAGGGAAACGCAAGTACGCTTTCGGGCTGAGGCCGACCCGAGGGTCGGCCTCATGCCTTTTTTACTGTTGGGTCAACAGGTTGGTCAGTTCCTGAATTTTCTGAACAATAGTTTCGGGCGAGTCCTTGATGTCATTCACAATCTTGATCGCCTGATCTTTCAGATCGGTCGCAAGAGTGCTTTCCTGAAGGGATGTCATAATTCCTTCATAGTCGAAATTGGTGGGGTCCAGCTTGCCTTCCTGAATCCACGAAGTCAGCAATTCCTGACCCTGACCGGCCAGCGCGGCCACCTGATCGCCTGCCTGTTGCGCCGCGTCAGTGGCCTGATCCGCAACGGATGAAGCCGCTTCGCTTGCCTGATCTGCTACTGAGGAGGCCGCTTCTGTTGCTTGATCTGCCAATGATGATGCAGCTTCGGCGGCTTGCTCTGTTGCTGCGTCAACCGCCTCAGAGGCCGTTTCCTGAGCAGATGAAGCCGCGTCGGTCACTGCATCAGCTGCTTCTTCTGCCGCGGATTCCAAACGTTCAGCCGGTGTGGGCTCGGGTTGATTCAGGTAATAATATCCGCCGGCACCAATGGCGGCGATGACGATAGCAAGAATGAGAGTACGCGACATGTTTGTCTCCTTTGGAAATTGTGTCGCCGGGATGCGCTAAAAATAACTCATGCACAAAGGGGAATTCCCAAGAATTCTCAGCAGAATAGAGTATAAGCCGGGCTACGCTCATTGCGCCTTTGCAACGCGGCAAGAACACGCCTGCACAAAGGTTTCACACCCGGTCTTGGCAGCGATCCGCCGCGAACAGGCAGCGACTGGATCAAACCATGGCAAATCTCTGGCTGGCCCACAGTTCAACATGTGATTGAGGAGTAGAGACAGGGAATCGAACCCCGGATAAGCTAGCTCCCTTGTCGGCTATCGAAATCGTTTCCTTCCGTTTTTCAAAGAGTTTGGCTCCAGTAGCTCTGGTTTGACGTGGGTAGTCTTCGCGCCGACGGTGGCGATCCAGTCCGTGACTGCCTGTGCGCGCAGTCGGAGTGGTATCGCATAACCGCAGCGTCTGAAGACCGGGCTCATGATCGAATTCGTACCGACTTAGTGTAAAAGTCAGCTTTGAAGACGAAGAACATGCACTGAACATTGAGCGTGGCGAACGACGAGAGCTGCAGTTGATCCCAGAAAGAACTCCTTCATTCCGGGTTTGTGCGAAGCGAGAACGATACAGTCGATACCATGTTTATTGGCGTATTCGGTGATTGCCCGGCCAGCTGATTGGCTCTCGATCAGAACAGAAGACACCTCGGGTTCATCTTGCAATCGTTCGGATAAGCGCGCCTTTGCTTTTTCGAGAGATTTTTCGGCAATCCCTTCATCCATATAGTACATAATTTGTCTGTTTGGTGGTTCATGAATATGCGCAGCAGTGATTTTTCCACCTTCCGATACAAGGGCTCGTGCCGCTGCAAGCGCGTGTTCACTGATGCCGTGCTCAAGAGATAGAGCCACTAAGATATTATTGTACATTTCCAACCTCTGACTGCAGGTGTCCGTTTTTTGCTGTAAATTTGTCTCTCAAAGTTCGTCTTTGAAAGAGCTCTCACGCACCCCGGTCGACAGATAGGGGTGCGCTCTTTGGTGTTTCGCCTGGTACTTTTGCACTTTTCCTTTGTTACCTACCCAGCAAAAGGTCCGGCAAGAACAAAGCCAACTCTGGTACAAAAGTTGTAAGCATCAGTGTCGGCAACCAGGCGAATACAATGAATACCAACGTTGGCCAGAGCATACGCGACACCGGTTCGTCACAAACCTGAGCGCCAAGATAGAGCAGGGGTGCTGTAGGAGGAGTAATATTGGCCATACCCAGATTCACACCAATCACAGCCGCAAAATGGATCGGATCCATGCCAGTGCTCTGGGCAATGGGCAGCAGGATCGGCGTCGCCAGTAGCAGACCTGAAATATCGTCCATCAGCATTCCGATCAGGATCATCACGACGTTGATCATCAGAAGGATCACAACCGGATTGTCCGACACGGAATAGACCAAATCCTTGGCCAGCTGAGGTGCGCCCTGCGAGATCAGGTTGTCCGACACGATCAGAACCATGAAGATCATGACCATGACCACACCAATGGTAACGCCAGAGTTCTGGATTGTCTGGGCCAGCGTTTTCCAGGTCAGCCCACGGTAGAAGTAAATCGCGATCGGGATCGAGTAGACAACGGCGATACCGGCTGCTTCGGTTGGGGTCATGACCCCGCCGTAGATACCACCCAGAATGATCAGCGGCATCATCAGAGCCGGACCTGCCAAGCGTGCCTGACGGCCAAACGTCGGAAGAAACGGCTTTGGGCGCTCTGTCAGGTCGATATTGTCATATTTCCGCAGCATGAACTGGTTGGTAATGATCAACAAAGTGATCAGAATGATCGCTGGAATGACTGTCGACAGGAAGCATTTCAACACGTGTTGCTGTGCAACCCAGCCATATAGAATGTGTGACGAACTGGGCGGGATCAGCAGGCCCAATGGACTTGCTGCAACGATCAGTGCAGCCGACTGCCCGCCCGGATAGTTCGCTTTTTTCAGATGAGGCATCATGATGCCGCCAATACAGGTCAGCGTCGCGTTCGCGCTTCCGGAAATGGAACCAAATACACCGCAGGCCAAGACGCCCGCAGCGCTCAGTCCGCCTTTAACATGACCTATAAACATTTCAGCCAGCGAGACGAGCGGTGCGGCAATTTTGCCTTTTTCCATGATGCCACCAGCGATCATGAACAGCGGAATCGCCAGAAGCACCAGCGAGCGAATCCCTGTAGAGCCGGTCGGCAAATAGCCGGTGATGGATTGATCTCCGACAATGGCGATGAAGATCAAAACCGATCCGAATGCCACATATACGCTAACGCCCAGCAGCAGCATAAAGCAGACAATAAAGAGACTTCCTCCGATGATCATTGGGCTTCTCCTTTTTGCATTTCTGATCTCAGGGGCAGACCGAGCCCCTTGCGGATATGCACGTACAAATATGCCGCCGTGAACGTCGCCATGAAGCCAAAGGCAATCATGATTGCAATTCGCCAGGTGACAAATGGAATGCGCAGCACTGGCGTTGCGCGCAGTCGCGGGAATGAGAAGTCATCAAGTAGCGAAACGTAACAGGCATACATGAGAAACAGGATCACCAGGATCTCGACGGTCAGGACGACAAAGCCGCGCCACCAGATCAACCGGGGGTTTTGGATCACAATGCCAAGAATGTCCGCGTTGATGTGCAGGTTACGCGCAGAGGCCAGAACAGCACCTGCAAAAAAGCCTATGATGCTGATGCCAAGAAGCCATTCTTCATAGGCGAAAAGATCGCCACCAAATCCATACCGGATGACAACGACGGCCCCAAACGTGAATGCCATCAGGAAACCGGCGAACATGACGATCTGCCTCATGACAAAAGCCACTGCTTTCAGGGGATACCCAATTACGACCGGCAACTCGTCAGTAATCTTTTGCGAACTTTTCTTTTCCGCGATTTCAACGACCAACGGACGTTCAGCTTCAGTGCTAGACATCTTTCTCCCTCCCTTTGTTGAGCTAAAGACCAAAAGGGCCAGCTTATTAGCTGGCCCTGTCGTTAAGATTATTGCTGTTCTTTAGCTGCCAGCAGGCGGTCGATGATGTCCTGACCGACATTTTGTGCCATCGCGGGCCAGACCGTTTCTTGAACATGAGCGGCCATTGCAGCTTGTTCTTCATCGCTCAGACGCAGGATGGTGTAACCCTTATCCAGCAGTTTCTGACCGAAGACTTCGTCATTCTCGCGGTTGTAAGCAAAGAAGTCTTGAGAGGCTTTGGACATGGCAGTCTGCAGCGCTTCACGCTGTTCGTCATTCAACTTGTCGAGTGTTCGTTGCGACGCGTAGAATGTTGTCAGTTCCGAAATCGAATTGTATTCGACAAAGTGCGTGCCAACGTCCGACTTGGCGAAGATGGAATAGGTGGCCGTCTTGGTGCAGCAGATCGCGCCGTCAACGATACCAGCCTGAAGTGCCGGGAAAATGTCGCCCCAAGCCATTGTCGTCGCCTGGTAACCCAGCTCTTCTACCATTGATTTCACAACGCTGGACGACCAAACACGAATGTTCATGCCTTTGTTGTCAAAGGTGTTCCAATTGTCGGGCTCCTGCGAGGCAACAATCCCGATGAAGCCTTCAGGGTTCTGCGCCATCACGCGGACACCGTATTCATCGGTGATCTCTTGCAGGATGGTGTTAAACTCGGAATCCATGTTGAGCAGAGTGCTTTCCATGTCATCCCAACCGCCCAGCAGGAACGGCATGGACAGAAACTCAAGACGCGGATCAGTGTCGGCATAGATAAAGGCCGAGGCCAGATCGATATTGCCGCGTGCGACGTCTTCGAACAGCGCCTCACCGGACCCAAGCTGGTTCGCCGGGAACACTTCGACCTTCAGGCCGACGTCTGCAGCTGCGACATCATCTGCAACCTGCTGCATCATTTTTGTGCCCTGATGATCGATCGGGAATACGCCGGCAAAGCGCAGTGTCATGTCTTCCGCAATAGCAGCGGTCGACATCAAAACGCTCAATGCGCCAAACGCCATCCCTTTTGTGAACTTATTGAAACTCATCGGGTATCTCCTCCTTGTTGACGAGTAACGCCCGCCCAGCGGCATGCTGGAGCGGGCGTTGATTTGCTGATGTCAGCAAAGTTCCGGGGCAACGAACTCGTATCCGAGGTCGTCGGCCACAGCCTTGTATGTCACCTTGCCATGGGCCACGTTCAGGCCATTCATCAGGTGACGATTGTCCGCCAGCGCCTGCTTCCAGCCGTGATTGGCAATGGCCAGAGCGTGGGGCAGCGTGACGTTGTTCAGTGCGTAGGTCGAAGTTCGGGCGACTGCGCCCGGCATGTTGGCGACACAGTAATGAACCACATCATCGACAACATACGTGGGCTCTGCGTGAGTGGTGGCTTTGGACGTTTCAAAGCAGCCGCCCTGATCGATCGCCACGTCCACGACGACCGCACCGGGTTTCATTTTTGAAATCAGTTCGCGTGTGACCAGCTTGGGTGCAGCAGCACCCGGGATCAGAACCGCGCCAACAACCAGATCGGCGTTGGTCACTTCTTCTTCCAGGGCGGCTTTGGTCGAATAGACAACCTTGGCCGACGCCTCGAAATGGTTCTCCAGCTTCTCAAGAACCGCGGGGTTGCGGTCCAGTATAGTTACGTCCGCATGCAGACCGACAGCCATTTGTGCCGCGTTGAACCCGACCACGCCGCCGCCGATGACGACGACCTTGCCGGGCTTCACACCGGGCACACCGCCCAACAGCACACCCAGACCACCCTTGGCTTTTTCCAATGCGCTGGCACCGGCCTGAATCGACATGCGACCAGCAACCTGGCTCATCGGTTTCAGCAATGGCAAGCCGCCATTGTCGTCGGTCACGGTTTCATAGGCGATGCAAACCGCGCCAGAGCTGACGAGATCCCTGGTCTGCTCCGGATCGGGAGCCAGGTGCAGATAGGTGTATAGGATCTGACCTTCGCGCAGCATAGCGCGTTCAACGGCCTGAGGTTCCTTTACTTTCACGATCATTTCCGCGTTGGCAAAGATGTCGGCAGCGGTTTCTGCAATCTCGGCGCCAGCGGCACGATACGCATCGTCGTCCGCCCCAATGCCAACACCGGCATTGGTTTCCACAACGACATTGTGACCGTGCGAGACCAGTTCCGCGACGCTTTCCGGTGTCAGGCCAACGCGGTATTCGTGGTTCTTGATTTCCTTGGGAACACCAATGAACATGTTCTTCACTCCTTGGGTCAGATGATCACTTCGCTGTTGGCATGACGAACTCAGCACCTTCCGAGATACTTTCGGGCCAGCGCTGCATGATGGATTTCTGCTTGGTGTAAAAACGAACACCTTCTTCGCCATAGGCGTGCATGTCGCCGAACAGGCTCTTCTTCCAGCCGCCAAAGCCATGCCATGCCATCGGGACCGGGATCGGAACGTTGACGCCGACCATGCCGACCTGAACCTGCTTGCCGAACTCACGAGCAACGTTTCCGTCACGAGTGAACAGCGACACGCCGTTGCCGAACTCGTGGTCGTTGATCAGTTGCAGACCTTCAGCGAAGCTTGAGACGCGAACACAAGACAAGACCGGACCAAAGATCTCTTCTTTGTAGATCTTCATATCGGGCGTGACATTGTCGAACAGAGTGCCGCCGAGGAAGTAACCTTCCTCGTGATCCTCGACGATGTAATCGCGGCCATCCACCAGAAGCTCGGCCCCTTCTTCGACACCAGAGTCGATGTAGCCCGTGATCCGGTCCCGTGCAGCGGCCGTCACGATCGGGCCCATCTCGGCGTCCAGCTCAAGGCCATTCTTGACCTTCAAGGATTCGGCGCGCTCTTTCAGGACAGGCATCAGCTTGTCGGCGGCATCACCAACCAGCAGGGCAACCGAGATCGCCATGCAGCGTTCACCAGCCGATCCATAGGCTGCGCCGATCAGTGCGTCGGCTGCCTTGCCCATATCGGCGTCCGGCATAACCAGCATGTGGTTCTTTGCACCGCCAAGGGCCTGAACGCGCTTGCCGTGACGCGCACCGACCTCGTAGATGTAGTTGGCGATCGGCGTCGAACCGACGAAAGACACGGCTTTTACGTCGTCATTTTCCAGCAACGCATCCACGGCAACCTTGTCGCCCTGAACCACGTTGAACACGCCATCGGGGAAACCGGCTTTTTGCATCAGGTCCGCGTACAACAGGGAGGCTGACGGGTCGGTCGGCGACGGCTTCAGGATAAAGGTATTGCCTGCGGCGATGGCGATCGGGAACATCCACATCGGAACCATGACCGGGAAGTTGAAGGGAGTAATCCCAGCCACAACGCCCAAAGCCTGGCGCGTTGTCCAATTGTCCATACCCGTAGAGACTTGCTCTGTATAATCGCCCTTGAGGAGTTGCGGAATGCCGCAGGCAAACTCGATGATGTCAATACCGCGCTCAACTTCGCCTTGGGCGTCGGTGAACACCTTGCCATGCTCAACCGTGATGGCGCGGGCCAATTCGTCCTTGTGCTCGCGCACCAATGCCAGGAAATTGTTCATCAGGCGGGCGCGGCGGATTGGTGGCGTATTCGACCACTTGGGAAACGCCGCTTTGGCAGCGGCAACCGCATCGTCAACTGTCTGTACAGTCGCCAGCGACACCTCACCGGTTTGAGCACCGGTTGCCGGGTTGAAGACCGGTTGAGTTTTTTCGCCGGACGTTACAGTGATTTGGCCATTAATGTAGTGGCCGATCAAAGCGATCGGGGAAGCATCTTTCATGATGTCAGTCCTTTTTGGGGTTCGCGGTCAGGGGTTATGGCAGGTCAGCCAATACCTCTCCAAGTGTTCGACACAGTTTCGTTATTTCAGGTTCCGAGATGATCAACGGTGGCGACAGGGCGATGATGTCACCTGTGACCCGGATCATTATTCCGGCGTCCCATGCCCGTTTCATTGCATCATAGCCTCTTGCGCCCGGTTCTCCGTCGCGTGGTGCAAGCTCGATTGCGCCGACAAGGCCCAGGTTTCGAATGTCAATTACATTCGGCAGACCTTTGAGGCTGTGTAACTGATCTTCCCAGGGTTGCGACAACAGTGCCGCGCGGCGGAACAGATCATTTTGCTTGTAGCTTTCCAAGGCCGCCAGCGCCGCGGCACAGGACACCGGATTGGCTGAATACGTATAGCCGTGGAACAGCTCGATCGGCGCGTCGGCGTTTTCCATGGCCGAGTCATAGATTTTATCGGATACAATGACCGCACCCATCGGGATAACGCCGTTGGTCAGACCTTTGGCGGTGGTGATGATGTCGGGTTTGACCTCGAAATAATCCGAGGCCGTTGCCGTGCCCAACCGGCCGAACGCGGTAATGACCTCATCGAAGATCAGCAAAATGCCATGGCGGTCACAGATTTCGCGTAGCCGCTTCAAGTACCCTTTTGGCGGCAGAAGCACCCCGGTGGATCCGGCCATCGGCTCGACGATCACCGCCGCAATGGTGGAAGCGTCATGCAGGGCAACCAACCGCTCCAGATCATCCGCCAGTTCAGCACCGTGTTGCGGGCAGCCGCGTGAGAACGCGTTTCTGTCCAAATCATGGGTGTGGCGAAGGTGATCGACACCGGTGAGAAGCGTGCCGAAATGCATGCGGTTCTTCACGATGCCGCCTACCGAAATACCGCCGAAGCCCGTACCATGATACCCACGCTCGCGCCCGATCAGGCGTGTCCGTGCCCCATCACCGCGCATCCGGTGGTAATGCAGTGCAATCTTGAGAGCCGTATCAACGGATTCGGACCCCGAGTTGGTAAAGAAGGCGTGGTTCAATCCCTCAGGCATCATCGCAGTAAGCTTTGCCGACAACTCAAACGCCTGAGGGTGGGAGAACTGAAAGTTCGGAGCATAGTCCAGCTCGTGCACCTGTTTCTGCACTGCTTCAACGATCAGTGGATCGCGGTGGCCCGCGTTGACGCACCACAGCCCGGCGGTACCATCCATGATCTTGCGACCATCGGAACTGGTGTAATACATCCCCTCAGCAGATTGGATCATGCGGGGCTCGCGAAGGAAATCGCGATTGGCCGAAAACGGCATCCAAAACGATGACATTGTGTTGGGTTGATCGAGCACGTCTAATCCTCGTGAAGCAGATTTTCATTTGGTGCCAAATCCTTGCAGAGTTCAGGCCTTCCGCACACCCGGCTTTATGGGTTTCTGTAAGTCATTGAAAAACAGACCCGGCCCTCCTAAAGTGCTTTCGATCAAAAGCAGGAAATCACGATGGGTGACTCTTCGACATCTGATCTGGAAACGGCAAGACGATTGCGATTGATTCGAACTTCGAAAGGGCTGAGTCAGCGCGAGATGGCAAAGCGCGCCGGAGTTGGTAGCGGGACTATTTCTCAAATCGAAAGCGGATCGACCCAGCCCTCCGTAGCTTTGCTCAAGAAAATCCTCGCGGGCGTTGATATCAATCTTGGTTTCTTTTTCAGTTTTGAACTCAAAAACGAAGACAGCTTCTATTTTCCCCACGGCAGCATGCGCGATCTTGGGTCGCCCGGGGTTTCTTATTTGTTGGTTGCAGGTGAGCGCCGAGACAGGAAGCTGCAGATGTTAATTGAGGAGTATGAAGTAGGTGCCGACTCGGGACGAGCGGAGCTGTCTCACGAAGGCGAGGAATGTGCCGTTGTGATAGAAGGGCGGCTGGAAGTCACGGTTGACGGGCAATCCCGGGTGCTGGGTCCGGGAGATGCCTATTATTTTTCGAGTATTCTGCCGCACAGATTTCGGAATGCCGGGGACACGCCATGCAAGGTAATCAGCGCATGTACTCCATCGTCGTTTTGAATCATTGCAAAGTCTCTGTGTGCGGGTCGCTCTCTTAATATAACAGACAAGAGCACCTTCTGGTCGCTACAGAAACAGCGATCATGTCGAATACCGGACTATTTGAGCATATTGTAAGTTTGGCGTGTTTAATATGCAGGTGTCATACACCCGATGTCCCACGCACGGGGTCCACCAACCTAAATTACGCAAATTTTCTGATAGTTAGTGGCGGAGAGACAGGGATTCGAACCCTGGGTGGGCTTGCACCCACAACGGTTTTCGAGACCGCCCCGTTCGACCACTCCGGCACCTCTCCGCGGGGGTCTGTGAGGGGGGGATTTAGTGAGGAACGGGCAGGGGTGCAAGCAGAAAATTCTGGAATTTGCGAAAGCCAGGATTTTCCGTTGCCTGCAGACGTAAAACTCCTAGTCTGATAAGTATGACACAGCATGCACGCCGCTTTGCCTTTTGGTTTCTGGCCCCGCTTTTTGCGCTTGTTCTGATCCCGTTGGAACTTTCCGCCGCCAACCGGGATCGGATTGAGGCTTTTCTGACCACAACAGGGTTTGACGTAGCCCTTGAAAGCATCGCGCTGAGCTCGCGGTCAGCCCCACAGATGTTGGGACTCGATCCCGAGGGATTCGGCTCGGACTGGACCCGTCTGGCAGATGAGGTTTTCGAGGTTGAGGCCATGCACGAGACTGCAGTTTCCATCCTCGAAAAAACTCTGAGCGAGGAGGCCCTGACGCATGCGGTTGATTTCTATGCGTCGGATCTGGGTCAGCGTCTGGTAGAGGCTGAAAACGCCTCGCATATGCATGAGGACGATGAAGCCAAGCAATTGGAAGGCCAAAGGATCGTTTCGGACCTGATCAAGGGCGGATCGCAACGGGTCGAAAGCTTCAAACGCATGAATAATGCCATCGACTCTACCGGAACGGCAGTACGGGCCCTGCAAGAGATTCAGCTGCGTTTCCTTCTGGCAGCCAGTGCATCGGGTGTCATCGAGTTGCAGCTGGATGCGGATGAGTTGCGTGCTTTGATGAAGCGGAACGAAGCCGGGATGCGCCAGTCGCTCCAACTGTCCAGCCTTGCAGGCGCGGCGTATACCTATCAGGATTTTTCCGATGCAGACGTCGATTCCTATGTCGAAGCGCTGGAACAACCTTTGATGCAGGAAGTGTATGAATTGCTGAACGCAATTCAGTACGAAATCATGGCGATGCGGTTCGAAGTTCTTGCCGCCCGAATGGCAGAGTTGCATCCTGCACAGGATATTTGATGCGGCGCGTTTTTCTGGCGATTTCGCTTGTTCTGTGGGGATTGCCCTTGCAGGCCGATCAAAGGGTCGACCGGCTGGCGCAAGCCATGCACTTGCCGCAGGTGATGGAAATCCTTGTGCAAGAAGGGCAGGGGCATCGCGAAGAGCTGGACGATACGTTATTGGACAATACCGGTGGCGCGTTTTTTGAAGCGCAGGTCAAGGACATTTACGACCCGCTTTGGATGCAAACACATCTGACGGATGCATTTGAGGCGGGTCTGACTCATGTGCAGCTTGACCAGGCGATCTTGTTTTTCGAAAGCGATCTTGGGCAGACGATCGTGGCGCTGGAAAACTCGGCCCGGCAGGCGATGTCGGACCAAGCCATAGAAGACATGGCCCTTGAAGCGTACGACTCCGTGGAACGTAACTCGACACGTTTCGAGTTGGTCGATGAGTATATTCAGGCCAACGACCTGATTGAAAAGAACGTTCAGGGCGCCCTGAGTTCAGATTACAACTTCTTTCGGGGTCTCGACGTTGACGCACAAAGCGACGATCAGGAATTGCTGGCCGAGCTTCTGTCTCAGAAAGAAAGCCGCACAGCGGAAACCGAAGCGTGGCTTTATTCGTTTCTACTGATGGCCTATCGCCCCTTGGATGAGGCTCAGATGCGCGAGAACATCGCGTTTTCCAGAACCGAGACGGGTCGCGCACTGAATGAGGCGTTGTTCGTTGGTTTTGACCGCATGTTCAATGATATCTCGTTCCGGTTGGGGCGGGCGGTTGCTCAGACGCTCAGAGCGTCTGATCTTTGACATCGCTTTGGTGTTGACTTTTCCCGGCAATCTATGGATAAGCGCGCATCCCGGCCGGTCTTCCGCGCCGGGTATCGTTATTATTTGACCCTTAGGAGTTTCCAAAGGTCATTCACACAGCCCGAAAAGGGCGCGCTGTTCGAGGTGGCTTAGGCCAAAAACGCCCAATCGGGGACCACAGAACGCGGATATGAAAAGGAAAGACGCATGTTTGCGGTCCTCAAGACTGGCGGCAAGCAGTACAAAGTTCAGGCGGGCGACGTGCTCCGCGTTGAAAAACTGGCTGCCGACGCAGGTGAAAAAGTTCAATTTAACGATGTTCTGATGCTGGGCGGTGACGCTCCGGTTGTTGGCGCACCGTTCGTCGAAGGCGCAGGCGTTCAGGCCGAAGTGATCGAACAGGTCAAAGGTGACAAAGTCATCAAGTTCGTCAAGCGCCGTCGTAAGCACAGCTCGAAGCGTACCGTTGGCCACCGTCAGAAACTGACTCTGGTCAAGATCACCGACATTCTTGCGTCGGGCGCTGACAAGTCGGGCATCAAAGCTGCAACTGGTTCGGCTCCGGCTGGCGAAGCGGCACCTGCTGCGAAGCCCGCCAAGAAAGCTGAAGCCAAGGCGGAGGCACCCGCCGCTGCTGCCGCTGACGATCTGACCCAGCTGAACGGTGTCGGCCCTGCCGCTGCCAAAAAGCTGGCCGAGGCCGGTATCGAGAGCTTTGCCGCTCTGGCCGCCTTGTCGGACGAGCAGATTGCTGCTATCGACACCGTCAAAGTGAAACCCGAATGGGTTGAGCAGGCCAAAGAACTGGCGAAAGGCTAAGGAGAGAGAGAATGGCACATAAAAAAGCTGGCGGTTCCTCCCGTAACGGTCGCGACTCAGCTGGTCGTCGCCTTGGCGTAAAACTGTACGGTGGCCAGGCCGCCATCGCAGGAAACATCATCGTGCGTCAGCGCGGCACCAAGTTCTGGCCGGGCGAAGGCGTAGGTATGGGCAAAGATCACACCATCTTTGCAACCACCGACGGCGCCGTGAAGTTCCACAAGGGACTTAAAAACCGCACCTTCATTTCGGTCCTGCCAGTGGCGGAGGCCGCAGAGTAAGCCGAAACCCAGAAGTTTTAAGAAAAATTCATGGGGGACCGGCACAAAGTGCCGGTCCCTTTTTCGTTTTAACGCAGTCGTGATCGAATAAACCGATGACAGTCGCAACCACCAGCTTCCTGATTTTTGCCGCCAGCCAGGTCGGCACGCCGGGACCGGCCAACATGGTCCTGCTGGGAACGGGTGCGCGCTATGGCTTTCGGGCGGCGTTACCTTTTGTCGGGGGCGTTATTCTTGGGAAGCAGCTGATCATTTGGCCTGTTGGCTTTGGTTTGCTGCATCTCGCCGATCAGGCACCTGTGGTGTTTTCGGTGCTGAAATACGCATCGGCGGCCTATATCATGTGGTTGGCGTGGAAAATTGCCAACACGCGGCTGTCGCGGCAACAGGCTGACGGGAAAGCCCCTGGCTTTCTGGCCGGTTTGATTGTTCATCCGCTCAACCCAAAAGCCTGGGCCATGATCATCGCCGGGTTCACCGGGTTTGTGGCGGCGGGAACACCCAGTTTTGAAGCGACGATTACGATCGCTCTCTGTTTGTTGTTTTGTCAGGTGGTTCTTCATCCAATCTGGACTTTTGCGGGCGATAGAATTGCCCATGCGGTTGAAGGACGGCCAGTTGAAAAATATCTGATGTGGACGTTGGCGGGCCTTACAGTCGCGTCCGTACTTTTCGTGTTGTTCGGAGGAGGAACACACCAATGAAGCTTGAAACAATAATAAATCAGCCGGTCATCGAAACCGAGCGGTTCGATCTGCGCCCGTTGCGTCGGTCGGATATGGGGCTGATCGAGCATTATGCCGGTGATGAGCGTGTGGCGCGCATGACGACCAGTATCGCGCATCCGTTGGCCCCCGGATCGACCGAGGCCTTTGTGACCCGTTCAATGGCTGAAGACCGGGACGAGGATGTCTGGGTTATGGACGCCATCAAAGATGGCGGGCCGGAATTGATTGGTCTGATCACGCTGAAACGGCTGGATCGTAATCAGTCCGAAGTCGGCTATTGGGTTGCGCCGATCTATTGGAATACGGGCATTGCCTCTATGGCTGTCGAGGCCCTGGTCAATGCCAACCCGCTGGAAAACGCGACCATGTTCGCCAGCGTATTTCAGGACAATCCGGCCTCGGCGCGGGTTCTGACGCATTGCGGGTTCCAGTATCTGGGTGATGCAGAAAGCTATTCGGTGGCACGTGATGCGAATGTGCCCACCTGGACGTACAGCAAAAAACTCTGACTTGTGGCCGATGGGGCCTTTGCAGTAGGGGACACACATGAAATTTCTCGATCTTGCAAAGGTCTACATCCGGTCCGGGGCCGGCGGTAGCGGCTGCGTCAGCTTCCGACGCGAAAAATACATCGAATACGGCGGCCCTGATGGCGGGGACGGCGGTAAGGGCGGGTCTGTCTGGGCCGAGGTCGTGGACGGGCTGAACACCCTGATCGACTTTCGTTATCAGCAGCATTTCTTTGCCAAGAACGGCCAGCCGGGCAGGGGCCAGCAACGTACCGGCAAGGATGGTAATGACATTGTCCTGCGCGTGCCTGTCGGCACTGAGATTCTGGACGAAGACGAAGAAACCGTCATCTGCGACCTGACCGAGGTTGGACAACGGGTTTTGTTGGCCAAGGGCGGCAATGGCGGGTTTGGCAACCTGCATTTCAAATCCGCCACCAATCAGGCTCCGCGCCGAGCAAATCCCGGGCAGGCGGGAATTGATCGCACCATCTGGCTGCGGCTAAAGCTGATCGCCGATGTGGGATTGCTGGGCATGCCAAACGCCGGCAAGTCAACGTTCCTGGCGGCCACATCTAACGCGCGCCCCAAGATCGCAGATTACCCTTTCACCACATTGCACCCAAATCTGGGTGTAGTCGGCGTAGACAACGTCGAATTTGTCGTGGCCGACATCCCCGGCCTGATTGAAGGTGCGCATGAAGGGCGCGGCATTGGTGATCGTTTCCTCGGCCATGTCGAACGCTGTGCCGTTCTTCTGCATCTGGTCGATGGCACCTCGGCCTCTGTGGCTGAAGACTATCGTACGATCATTCACGAGCTTGAAGCCTATGGCGGCGAACTGGCCGAAAAGCCTCGGATCACCGTTCTGAACAAGGTCGATGCACTGGATGATGAGGAACGCGACCTGGCCAAGGCCGAATTGGAAGAGGCCGTTGGCGGCCCTGTCATGACCATGTCGGGTGTTGCGCATCAGGGTGTGACCGAAGTTCTGCGGGCGTTGCGCGGTCAGATCGACGACAATCGCGTCCGCCAGAAACCCGCCGAGGAGGCACAGCCTTGGCAACCCTGACGTCAGCACGCCGCCTGGTCGTCAAAATCGGCTCGGCTCTGCTGGTCGATCGGGAAACCGGTTTGCTTCGGTCCGACTGGCTGCACTCGCTGGCACAGGATGTGGCCTGGCTCAAAGGGCAGGGGACGGATGTTATTCTGGTCTCTTCTGGGTCGATTGCGTTAGGGCGCGGTGTTCTGGGCCTGCCGGCGGCGGCTTTGCCTTTGGAGAAGTCGCAGGCTGCGGCTGCCGTAGGACAAATTCGTTTGGCACGGGCGTATGAGGAAGCTTTAACGCCTCATGAAATCACTACGGCTCAGGTTCTTGTGACCTTGGAAGATAGTGAAGACCGTCGGCGTTATCTGAATTCGCGCGCGACGTTGGAAACTTTGCTTAGCCTTGGTGTTGTGCCAATAGTCAACGAAAACGATACAGTGGCAACGGACGAGATCCGATATGGTGACAATGACCGGCTGGCGGCTCAGATTGCCGTGACGGTTGGGGCCGACCAACTGATCCTACTGTCAGATGTGGACGGGTTCTATTCCGGCAACCCAAACGAAGATACATCGGCTACACGGTTCGAAACCATCGATAGGATCACGCCCGAAATCGAAGCTATGGCGGGCGATGCAGGCTCTGGTCTGTCAAAGGGTGGAATGAAGACTAAGCTTCTGGCGGCCCAGATGGCTACCGCAGGCGGATGTGCGATGGCAATCACTGAAGGGTCGGTTTTGAACCCGCTGAAAACGTTGGAGAATGGTGCGAACTCAACGTGGTTTACAGCAACATTGGACCCGCACGCAGCACGCAAGCGTTGGATTTCTGCAATGAAGCCTCGCGGTGAGATAACCGTTGATGAAGGGGCTGCCAACGCGCTGGCCAATGGTAAAAGCCTGCTGCCTGCAGGTATTGTCGAAGTGACCGGCGATTTCGGGCGCGGCGATCCCGTTGCGATCCTTGATCCCAAAGCTCGTCGGCTGGCACAGGGGATCAGCCGTTACACCGCTCAGGAGGCTGACGCGATCAAGGGGCGTAAGTCTTCTGAGATCGAGGCGACGCTGGGCTATCCCGGCCGCGCAGCCTTGATCCACCGTGATGATTTGGCCCTGTAACCACTGAAAAAGACGACCTGAAAGGCACGCGATATGAAAGATTTCGACAGCATTCCCGCTCTGATGGCCGATCTTGGGAAACGTGCCAAGGAAGCATCCCGCGAACTTGCTTTTGCAAGCGCCGAACGCAAGCATGCCGCCCTGATCGCGGCAGCCGATGCGGTTTGGGCCAATCGTGCGCAGATCATCGAAGCCAACCAGAAAGATCTGGAGTTTGGCCGCGAAAAAGGATTGAGCCCGGCGATGATGGATCGCCTGATGCTGGATGAGGCCCGTATTCAGGGTATGGTCGATGGTCTGCGTACTGTGGCTGATCAGGCCGATCCTGTGGGTGAGATCCTGTCGGAATGGGAACGACCCACTGGGCTGAGGATTCAGCGTGTACGTACTCCGCTGGGTGTGATCGGCGTGATCTATGAAAGCCGACCCAATGTAACGGCTGACGCGGGCGCTCTGTGTCTGAAATCCGGCAATGCTGTCATCCTTCGTGGCGGATCCGAGAGTTTTCACTCCTCGACCGCAATCCACGCTTGTCTGGTTGAAGGGCTGAAGGCAGCGAAGCTGCCCGAAGATGCCATTCAATTGGTCCCCACGCGTGACCGCGCAGCCGTACAGGAGTTGCTGACGTTAACCGACTACGTCGACGTGATCGTTCCGCGTGGCGGCAAGGGTTTGGTGGGTCTTGTGCAACGCGAGGCCCGTGTGCCGGTCTTTGCTCATCTTGAAGGCATCGTACACATTTATATCGACAAAGCCGCCGATCCGCAGAAAACGCTGGATGTCGTGCTGAACGCCAAGACGCGCCGTACCGGGATCTGCGGCGCAGCTGAGTGCTTGCTGATACATCAGGACATCGCTGAAACGTGGGGATGCGATGTGATAGCGGCGCTCGTGGGAGCAGGCGTAGAAGTTCATGCAGAAGGAGTCCTTGGTGGCGACGGCACGATTGACGCTACTGCGGAAGATTGGGGGAAAGAATTTCTCGACAGTGTGATCGCGGCCAAACCTGTCGCCGATATCGACGCGGCCATAGCGCATATCCGGCAATACGGGTCCAACCACACCGATTGCATCATGACAGAAGATGAAACCGCCGCCGACCGTTTCTTTGAGCGTCTCGATAGCGCGATTCTGATGCATAACGCATCAACCCAATTCGCGGACGGCGGTGAGTTCGGTATGGGGGCCGAGATCGGCATTGCTACGGGTAAGATGCACGCGCGCGGCCCGGTTGGAGCGGCCCAATTGACCAGTTTCAAATACCTGGTGCGCGGCAACGGAACGACACGGGCCTAGAACCGTAGCGAAACGCGGGTTGCCGAAGTTTCGACCGCAACCCGCCGCCCCATTGCATTCGCAGTTTCGGGCAGTAACGCAAATTGAACCTGTGCGGGCGTTATCTTTCCGGGGAACCGACCGGTGGCAACGTGTTTCCACAGATCGCCGTCTATGTTCAGCTTGTCCGCTGAGCCGGTAACGGCCCATGCATCACTCTGGCTTGCTATCTCGACAACTCCGCCCAACGGCATGGCGCTTTCGCAGCACATGAGCGCCAGAAAGGCCATCTTGACCTGATTGCGTGGTACAGGTTCGGTCAGGTTCCAGTTAACCCGCACGCGACCCGCGCGTTGGATGTCGGTGAGTAATTCCGTCACTTCGGCCCGTCCCAGCGGTTGCTCACCGGCTGAACCAAACGCCACACGGAAAAACCGAATACGCGCGCCTGCGCTGCCGACGCTCCCCGAGATCAGCTCCATCTCGGGGCCCTGAACGGCGCCAACCATGTCCAACAGTTCCAGCCCGTTGGTAATCGCCCCGATCGGGCTGATCAGGTCATGACAGATCCGGGAACCGATCAACTCTGCCAGGTTGACGTCTGAAGCGCCCATGCGTACCTCCTTCTGTATCTGCCGCAAGACCCGGAGCCTCGCATGACAGACATGAATGCCATTCTTGCACCGGGCATGTTTGTCCGCCACCCGGATTATCCCGAATGGGGTGTCGGACAGGTCCAGTCCAACATCGCAGGCAAGATCACCGTGAACTTTCGCGAGCAGGGGAAAGTGGTAATCGACGGAACGCGCATCGCCCTGATGCCGGTCTTTGATCCGTGAAACTGGTTTAAGAAGAGTTAACAGAAATGGCCAGATGTCCGCTTGTTGCCTTCTCATGAAGAACTGAGGTATCAGCCGCGTTGACAACATAGGACCGATAAGCCTGACATGCCGGACGCTGGCCCCTCATTCACGATCAAACTGGCTGAAACCGAAGACGAACTGCACGCGGCTCAAAGGTTGCGCTACGACGTTTTCGTGCGCGAACTCGGCGGCGGGGGTGAACTGGTCGACCATGCGGCCGAGCTGGAACGAGACCAGTTTGACCCATATTTCGATCACATGCTGGCCTATGATGATGCGTCCGGCAAAGTTGTGGGCGTTTACAGGCTGTTACCAGGTGATCGTGCTGCAACATTGGGGCAGTTTTACTCCGAAGACGAATACGATCTGACTGTTCTCAAGCAAAGTGGCCGCAAGCTGTTGGAGCTAGGTCGGTCGTGCCTGCATCCGGACTACCGGGGCGGGACAGCGATGTATCATCTGTGGAACGGACTCGCCAAATATGTGGCCGAACGTGAGATCGAAGTTCTGTTCGGTGTCGCCAGTTTCCACGGCACAGATGTGCAGGAACTGGCTCAACCATTGTCCATGCTGCATCACAACCATCTGGCGCCACCGGAACTGCGAGTACGGGCTCAACCCAGCGTGTTTCAGAGCATGGATCTCGTCGCTCCAGACGATCTGGACCGTCGCAGCGCCATGGTGCAGGTGCCGGCACTGATCAAGGCCTATCTGAGGCTCGGCGGTTTCGTGGGCGAGGGGGCGTTCCTGGATCACGCCTTCAATACCACCGATGTGTGCCTGATCCTGGACACGACCCGTATGAACGAGCGGCAGAAACGTATCTATGGCGGAGCTTGATCCGGTGAACGATCCGCTTTGGAATAGTGAGGATGCGCCTGATCCGATAGAGCTGGGGTTCATCGGCTGGGCGCTTGTGATCCTACGCGGCCTGCCATTGGCAGTTCTGGTGTTTGGCGGGTTGATTGTTCTTTTAACTGTTCGATTGATCGAATTGCCGCTTTGTGGCGTTCGCCGCCCCGTGACACCGTTTATCAGTCAGTTCGTATGCCGCAATGCCTTTCGAATCCTGGGAATTGGCTTTTGCAGCTCGGGAGAGTTGATGCGGGAGCGCGGCGCGGTTGTCGCCAACCATACGTCCTGGCTCGATATCTTTGCCCTGAACTCCCGCAAGCGGGTCTATTTCGTGTCCAAGGCCGAAGTTGCGAAATGGCCGGGCATTGGATGGCTGGCACGGGCAACTGGAACCGTATTCATCGAGCGGGATCGCAAAAAGGCACGCGAGCAGACAGAAATCTTCGAAGAACGTCTGAAAGCCGGGCATAAGCTGTTGTTTTTCCCGGAAGGCACTTCGACCGACGGATTGCGTGTTTTGCCATTCAAAACAACGCTCTTTGCCGCATTCTTCACGGATGAACTGCGTGATTTTATGTATGTTCAGCCGGTCTCGGTGGTGTTTCATGCGCCAAAAGGTCAGCCCGACCGCTTTTATGGCTGGTGGGGCGAGATGGATTTCGCGCCGCACCTGATCAAGACATTGGGCGCGCGCAGACAAGGAACCGTCGAACTGATCTATCATTCACCGGCCCGGGTCAGTGACTTTGCCAACCGCAAGGTACTGGCAGCCCATTGCGAGGAAGCGGTGCGCCACGCTCATGCATTGGCGCGGCTTGAAAAATAAGGGCATTGGCCCTTGCACAACATCTAATCCTGCCGTATACGCGCGCCATTCAAACCCGCAGGTGGGGTTTGGGCTTTGTAGGGGAGACATCCCTATCTGGCCCGCCGGTTGGAGCATCCGCTTCTTTCACCCCCGCCGAGGCGTAAACCGGAAAAGGAAAACACAGCATGGCTCTTCCCGAGTTCTCCATGCGTCAGCTGCTGGAAGCTGGCGTGCACTTTGGTCACCAGACACAGCGTTGGAATCCCCGCATGGGCCCGTTCATCTACGGCTCGCGCAATGGCATCCACATCATGGACCTGACCCAGACCGTTCCGATGCTGGACCAGGCTCTGCAGGCCGTTCGTGACACCGTCGCTAAAGGTGGCCGCGTTCTGTTCGTTGGTACCAAGCGTCAAGCCGCTGGCCCGATCGCAGAAGCTGCTGAAAAGTCGGCTCAGTACTACATGAACCACCGCTGGCTGGGCGGCACCCTGACCAACTGGAAAACCGTTTCCCAGTCGATCAACCGCCTGAACCAGATCGACGAAGCAATGGAATCGGGTGCCGAAGGCCTGACCAAGAAAGAGCGTCTGGGCATGGAACGTGACCAGGGCAAACTGCAGGCATCGCTGGGCGGTATCCGCGAGATGGGCGGCGTTCCTGATCTGCTGTTCGTTATCGACGTCAAAAAAGAAGCACTGGCTATCGCCGAAGCCAACAAACTGGGTATTCCGGTTGTGGCCGTTGTCGACACCAACTGCTCGCCCGACGGCGTTGACTACATCATTCCCGGCAACGACGACGCAGCCCGCGCGATCTCTTTGTACTGCGACCTGGCCGCTCGTGCCGCACTGGACGGCATGACCGCTCAGATGGGTGCAGCCGGTGTTGACCTGGGCGCATTCGAAGAAGCTCCGGTTGAAGAAGTCGTTGCGGAAGAAGCACCCGCAGCTGAAGAAGCCGCGCCGGAAGTTAAAGCCGAAGCGTAAGCTGCCCGTCACGTAAATGACATATGGGGCAGGGTAGACCTGCCCCAATTCCGTTTGAATTGAGGAGAGCCAAAAGATGGCAATCACAGCAGCAATGGTTAAAGAACTGCGCGACTCGACCGGCGCAGGCATGATGGACGCGAAAAAAGCGCTGACCGAAACCGGCGGCAATATGGACGAAGCCGTTGACTGGCTGCGTACCAAGGGTCTGGCCAAAGCGGCCAAGAAATCGGGCCGTACCGCAGCAGAAGGTCTGGTTGCAGTCCACGTCAACGGTGGCAACGGTGTTGCTGTTGAAGTGAACTCGGAAACCGACTTCGTTGCGAAAAACGCGGAATTCCAGGAAATGGTTGGCAAGATCGCTTACGCGGCTGAAGGCGTAGACAACGTCGAAGCACTGCTGGCAGCTGATCTGGGCGGCAAGAACGTTGCCGACACTCTGACTGACAAGATTGCCACTATCGGCGAGAACATGTCGGTGCGCCGCATGGCCAAACTGTCGGGCGACACCGTTGTGTCTTACGTCCACAACGCAGCCACCAACGGCATGGGCAAAATCGGCGTTCTGGTTGCTCTGTCGGGCGGCGATGAAGCCATTGGTAAGCAGGTGGCGATGCACATCGCAGCTGTGAACCCGGCCGCTCTGTCCGAAGCCGACATGGACCCCGCGGTTGTCGAGAAAGAAAAGCAGGTTCAGATGGACATCGCCCGCGAATCCGGCAAGCCGGAACAGGTGATCGAAAAGATGATCGTTGGTCGCATGAAGAAATTCGTCGCCGAATCGACTCTGCTGAACCAGTCGTTTGTTGTGAACCCTGACCTGACTGTCGAAGCAGCGGCCAAGGAAGCAGGCGCAACCATCACCGGCTTTGTCCGTCTGGAAGTTGGCGAAGGCATCGTTGTTGAAAAAGAAGACTTCGCAGCAGAAGTTGCCAAGGCCGCTCAGGGCTAAAAAAGACATAGGAAGGCTCCGACAGGAGCCTTTCCAAACGAGTTCAAAGGGTTATGCATCGCGTGACCCTTTTTCTTTTGCCATCGGCAAATCGAGCAGTTCAACTGTGTAGAGAAGGATTGGAGGGCCCCGCATGATGGGGATGGTCGAGGCCCCCCAAATTTCCGACACCGGTACGCGGACAAATAGGCGCCCCCTTGTCAGAGTGATCGGAGAGCTTTGTTATTGCAAAGATCCAATCGAATGTTCCCTGGCTAAAGCCACCACTCACGGAACACTCTCACTTTGCAACTTTTAGGTTAGATTTGAAAAGTAGTGATTTCCTTACCTAGGGTAAACTGACGCGAGATAGCGTCAAAATATTGCGGTTACGCTTCCATTATGAACATCTGATTGTGCAGTGAAGCCTTGAGAACCGCCTGCGCCGTTGTTTCAACCGAAAGAGCCTCACGCGCGAGTCGCAGGTGTTTTTCTACCGTCGCTGATGTCAGTCCCATCAACAGCGCAATATCCTGCGTGGTTTTCCCATCGCCAACCCACTGCAAAGCTTCGCGCTGTCGTTTGGTCAGTGCCCGGTTCGGCGGAAGAAAAGGCAGTGTGAGGATTTTAAGGTGTGCGACATTGTTCATAAGAAGAATGTCGTCGCCGTGTTCCTTCCAGACTGCATCCACATCTTCCTGGCTTAATCCATCAGCGGCCGCCAGAGAAATCGCTCCTTTAGAGCGCATGGACACTGAGTTGAAGCTGACGGTATAGCCCGTGACCACACCCATGGATTTATTGAACTCAAAAACTTCGCGTTCCTTGGCGGTCATCGTTCCGCCCGAGTTCATGTCCTGCAGCATTTTCCAGCTGGCGGCACCTTCATTGTCCAACGCCCATTTCAGCATAGGAGCGTGAAAATACAGCCCATCCTTTAGGAAGCCATCTACATAGGCCCGGTTGTGGTTCGTCAGAATGACAAAATCTTCGGGATCGCCCAGCGACGTCGCAGTTCGGAACTGCGTGTACCCATAGATCAGGCGCGTAAACCCATACTCTGCCATTTGGCGACAATGGGCGTCCCACAGGTCTTCCAAAGTCTTTGCATAGCTGACAAACCGCAGATATTCCTTGAGTTTCATGCCGAGCCGCCCGCTTTCAGATGAGCCGCGAGCGCGTCCAGCGCGAGAATATAGCTTTGGGCACCGAAGCCACAGATCTGACCAAGGGCGACAGGGGCTATGTAGGACCTGTGCCGAAAGGTTTCTCGGGCATGAATGTTGGAAAGATGCACTTCGACAACCGGCAGTTCTACCGACGCAATGGCATCCATAAGTGCAATCGATGTGTGCGTGAACGCCCCTGCGTTCAGTATCAAACCGTTTTGTACACCGCGGGCCGCGTGAATCGCGTCAAGCAACACACCTTCATGATTGGACTGCAAATGCGTTACATCCAGCCCTATGGATGCACCGTGCTCAACGCAACGGTCTTCAATCATATGCAGTGTTGTGCTGCCGTAAACCTCGGGCTGCCGTGTGCCAAGCAGATTGAGGTTTGGGCCATTCAATACCAAAACGTTATGCATGTTTTCACAATCCCCATAGTTGGTTCATAGACGCGAAAAGGCCGGGTTGTCTACCTGACATTGCGGGATTGAATACAGTCAGTTGCACAGAAAACAGACCTCGTGATGGCGAAAAAACAAAGCTCAAACGTCCTTCAGGCCAACACCGAGTTTCCGGCGAACAGTGCGTTGCACAATTTGCGCGAGCGCATCGTGGGTGCGTTCAAATGTTAGCTGGGCTTTTTCTCGGTTTGGATTCAGTGCGGAAACTGATTACCAGTTGCCCTATGACCGGCTTCACGTCAGCCAATGAGGGTATGTCCAGAAATTCTGGGCCGCGCAATTCGACGCCGGGTAATGCTTGAATACCGTCTCTGATGCGACTGTAAATTGTCGTGAACAGCTTTTGGTACAACCCGATTTCTTGTCGGCGCAGCGAACGGCTGGCTACCGGCACGACCAGAGGACTTCGGTCCGGATCAGAATGTGGACGCAACCAGATTTAACTGAGGAGCACGGCAATGACCCCGGATTCCCTTTTTTCGTTACCCGGCAAAACTGCATTGGTCACCGGCGGCGCAACAGGTATTGGACGCATGGCAGCTGAGGCATTGGTCCGGGCCGGCGCACGTGTCTTGATTGCCTCTCGGAACGGGGGCGCATGTTCTGCTGCGGCCGCAGAGCTGAATGCGCTGGACGCGCCGGGCAGTGCCGAAGGTTTTGCCGGAGACATCGGCAGTGAGGCAGGTATCGCCAAACTGGTTTCGGACATTCATGAATGCACGGAAAACCTTGATATCCTTATGAATAACTCCGGTACGACTTGGGGGGCGCCCCTGGGGCAATTTCCGTATGGCGCATGGGACAAGGTAATGTCGGTCAACGTGGCCGGTGTATTCGAACTGACCCAGCGGCTTCTGCCCATGTTGATGGAATCCGGTACTGCAGATGATCCGGCGAGGGTCGTAAACGTAGGGTCCGTGATGGGAGAGGTGCCCATGGGGGATGGGGCCTATAGCTATTCGGCATCAAAGGCTGCGGTTCTGCATCTGACCAAAATCATGGCCAAGGAATTGTCGCCTTATCATGTGACGGTCAACGCGCTTGCTCCGGGACCATTTGTATCGCGGATGACGGCCTTTGCAACGGCGGACGAAGACACGCGAGATAAGGTAGGCAAATCAGTACCTCTTGGGCGCGTCGGGTGTGAGGACGACATCGCGGGGTGTGTGCTGTTCCTATGTGGGCGCGGCGGCAGCTATGTAACCGGCGCGGTGATCCCGGTCTCGGGTGGTATCAACGTAGTAACATCTGGCAATATCTTTGCGGATGCCCTTTAAAGGGCAGGGCGTTGAATAGTCTTTCTAACTCGTCCCAGGATTTTCGCCCGCAAACCCAAAAACCCATAGCCATGGGTGGACAGAGGCTATTTCGATTTTCATTCTTTCCCTATCACAACGTATTAGTTTAATTTCATTCCTTGTTTCGCGACAGTTCAATCTCCAGGTTCGGCAAGCTGTTCTTGCCAAAGAACATTTCCGTACCGGCAAACAGGCTGGGCACACCGAAAACGCCCCGACGCACAAACGCTTTGGTTTGATCCTTCAAGTCCTGTTTGATTTCGGGGCTCGTCATAGCCTCGCGCAGTTTACGAACCGGCAGTTCATTTTCCTGCAGGATGTCGATGAGAACAGCCATTTCATCCGCCTTTTGCCCATGCACCCAGATCGCATCAAAGACTGCGTTTATGTATTTGGTCTCCCACGATCTTCCGCTAGCAAAACGCCCGCCGCGCATTGCAAATTTTGTATTTATCGGAAAATGCGGACTCATATGAAAATTCAGCCCGCGACGTCGCGCGAACCGATGCAGGTCATGGGTAAGATAGGAGGTTTTTTGGCGGTTCTCGGAGAAGGCCTGAAACGGGCTTTGATTATGCGTCGCCTTGAACACCACGGGCAGAAGGACGGGTACATAATTAAAATTAACATTATGCCGCGCAGCCAGATCGGGCAGCATTTTATGGGCCAGAAACGCGTTTGGACTACAAAAATCGTAAACGAAATCTATGCTTTGCATCATGATATTCCTCCAGATCGGTCTCGCGTGGTCCTACTCAACAATTTACAAGAGAATCTGTATTGGTTTCACTCTAACATTTAGAGACAATGCGTGCCTCTCAACTCTGTGTATGAAACCATCCATGCAGTCCAGTTTTTGCTGTTATTTCAGGCCTCAAGCACACACTATCTCAGTCAAAACCTAATGGAATTCACCCAATGCTTCGAAAACAAGACATGTTCGATCAAACGCGGCTGAGCCGGCTTCGCATCTGGATGGACCGCTATATTGAGCAACGAAAGTATGCAGGATCGTCCTTTTTGCTGAAGCACAATGGGGATGAGGTCTTTTTCCACACCAGCGGTCTGCGAAACCTTGAAAAAGGTCTGCCGTTCCAACGCGACACGCTGGCGCGCATTTATTCGATGACCAAACCCGTCACGTCAGTTGCCTTGATGATACTAGCCGAACGCGGGCTTTTTCACCTCGACGCGCCTCTGTCCGATTTTCTGCCTGAGTTCAAGCAGATGCAGGCCTTGATATCCGGCGCAATAAAGCTGGATCAAACCGAGAATGCGGCAACGCCAACTCTACATCAGTTACTGACCCACACCAGTGGTCTCAGTTATCCGTTCAACCCCGGAATTCTACCGGAAATGATGGATGAAAAGCAGCTTATTTTCAAACCTGATCAAGGGCTTCTGGAAGATTGTGTACGTGAACTGGCAGAATTGCCTTTGGCTTTCCAACCCGGAACACGGTGGGAGTATTCCGTCGGCATCGACGTGATTGGACGCGTCATTGAGGTCGTCTCGGGACAGACTTTGGATCAGTTCTTGCAGCAGGAAATACTGACGCCTTTGGGTATGCACGACACCGGATTTTCGGTGCCAGCTGGGGCAGGGGACCGGTTTGCGTCCCTTTACACGCCGCTGGCCGGTGACGCGATGGCGTTGAACTCGGCTGACCAAGGAAGCGATACGCTACGGTTGATCGATACCTACGAAAGCTCGCCATTCGAGAACGCAACAACCTTTTCAGGTGGCGGTGGGTTGGTTTCCACAATCGATGACTATGCCAAATTCGTCGACATGCTGCGTAATCGCGGGGTCGGAAACGGGCATCAATTGCTTGGCCCTAAAACAGTGGACTTCATGATGCGAAATCACTTGCCAGGTGATATCGCGTCGATGGGTCCAAAAAGCTTTGCCGAACAACCGATGGAAGGCATGGGATTTGGTCTTGCCGGTTCCATCGTTTTGAATCCGGGTCGGGTGCGGGTGCCTGGGTCGGTCGGTGACTTCAGTTGGGGTGGCATGGCTTCGACTTACTTCTGGATCGACTGGAAGAATGATCTGACAGCTGTGTTTTTCACACAGCTGTCACCGTCCAGTTCTTATCCGTCCCGAGCAGAACTCAAAGCTCTTGTGCACGCCGCCATGATTGAATGATTTCAACGAGGCTGATACCCGGGTCCTGAAAAATATTGCTGTGAGCAGAAAATGACCGAAGCGGAACGCATCTTACTGAATCTTCTGGATATCGAACGGCTTGAGGTCGATCTTTTTCGTGGCACAGGCTCCGGCGGCGAAACACCAACGCGGATATTCGGAGGGCAGGTTATTGCTCAGGCCTTGGCCGCGGCGTACAGGACCGTAGAAGACCGGCTTTGCCATTCCCTGCACGCTTACTTCATTCGACCCGGAGATCCTGATAAACCCGTTATTTATCAAGTCGATAGAGCGCGAGATGGAGGTTCGTTCACAACCCGCCGTGTCGTTGCTATTCAGAATGGCAAACAGATCCTGAATATGTCGGCATCATTTCATGTTGAGGATGAAGGTTGGGACCACCAGCACCCGATGCCAACCGTGAAATCGCCCGAGACGTATCCATCGCGCTCCGAACTTCGAAAAGCGCATATTGATCGCGTGCCTGAAGGGTTTCGCGGTGAATTGCTGCGTGAACGCCCGATCGAAGTTCGGGAAATGGATCATCTGGATCCGTTCAACCCCGAAGTTTCTGACGACCGTAATCAAACTTGGTTTCGGATGGCGGCCGCCGCATCAGCTGACACAAAAACGCAACATCTTCTGTTGGCTTATGCGTCTGATATGAACCTTATGTCATCCGGTTTACGACCACACGGGCTAAGCTGGTTTACCGGAGAGTTCAGCGGAGCCAGCCTGGATCATGCGCTGTGGTTTCATGCACCTGTAAAATTTCAAAATTGGCATCTCTATGTAATGGATTCACCATGGGCCGGACGGGGACGTAACTTCAATCGTGGGTCTATCTATTCTGAGGATGGAACGTTGGTCGCTTCGGTCGCACAGGAAGGCTTGATGCGCAGAGTCCAGAATAAGCGCTAACAAAATGGTGTAAGCATCAGCTTTACTTGTGATCGTCACTTACTTACCATAATACCAATTATGCGAATACGGGATATGCAAACAAAAAAGACACGCCAACGTTCACCTCTTGTTGGATATCCAAGAGTTAACTCAGCGTGTGCTCTAGTGATGCAGTTAACCTAACGCGTATCCAGCGCCACGGACTGTTCGCACCGGGTCATTACCACCATATTGCGTCAAAGCTTTGCGCAGCCGTCCGATGTGAACATCGACGGTTCGGGTATCGACGTAAATGTCGCGCCCCCATACTCGGTCCAACAATTGCTCGCGGCTCCAGACCCTGCCCGGTTTTTCCATAAAGGTGCTGAGGAGCCTGAATTCGGTCGGACCAAGTTTCAATGGCTTGCTGTCGCGGCTGACCTTGTGGGTTTCGGAATCCAGAATGATGTCATCGAACTCAAGGCGCAAACCTACGGTCGCAGGACGAACACGGCGAAGCTGTGTGCGAACACGAGCCATCAATTCGACCACTGAATATGGTTTGACCACGTAATCATCCGCCCCGGTTTCTAGACCGCGAACCTTGTCCACCTCCTCGGATCGGGCCGACAGCATGATAATCGGGATTGATCGTGTATCCGGGCGGCTTTTCAGGCGACGGCAGACCTCGATGCCGCTCAGATTGGGCATCATCCAGTCCAGGACAATGATGTCCGGACAATCTTCGTCCACCAACAGCATCGCCTCATCACCGCTGGCGGCCTTGGAAACCCGAAAACCTTCAGCTTCAAGGTTATAGGCAAGAACTTCGCGCTGGGCCAGTTCATCCTCGACCACCAGCACCGTAGGTTGATCTGCGGACATCTCACTCGTCTCCTACACGGTTTGCGATGTATTGTCGGCCTTGGGCCGAGCTTCAGTCGGGCGGTCTCCGGTGACCAGATACACAACCTGTTCAGCAATCGAGGTTACATGATCGCCCATACGTTCAATGTTCTTGGCGATGAAATGCAGATGCATGCAGGCCGAAATATTGCGCGGATCCTCGGCCATGAAAGTCAGAAATTCGCGGAACAGGCCGTTGTACATCTGATCGACCTCCTCATCGCGGTTGATGACGTCAGTGGCCAGTTCTGCGTCACGCTGAATATAGGCATCAAGCGCATCACGCAGCATACGCTCGACCTCACGCGCCATACGGCGCAGGGCTGCGGCGCTTCCAGTGATCTCGCTCGCATTGACCAGAACTGTGGTTCGTTTCGCGATATTCTTCGCGTAATCGCCAATGCGCTCAAGATTACCGGATACTTTCAAAACCGACAGGATCAGACGCAGATCACCGGCCGTTGGCGCGCGCAGAGCGATCAATCTGGCCGTTTCTTCGTTAATCAGCTCTTCAAGCGCATCGATGGCTTTGTCGCCCTTGCGCACCTCTTGCGCCAGTTCCTCATCTCGGCTTTCAAGCGAGCGCGCCGCGCTCATGATGGCGGCTTCGACCAGACCGCCCATCTTCATGATATGCGCCTGGATCGCTTCGAGGTCGCGGTCGAAAGCAGATGCAATATGTTGTTCGCTCATTTTCAGATACCTGTGCTTAGCCGATGCGGCCGGTAATGTAGCTTTCCGTGCGCGGATCGACCGGATTCGTAAAAATCTGTCCGGTTTCGCCGAATTCAACCAGATTGCCCAAGTGGAAAAAGGCCGTCTTCTGGCTGACACGCGCCGCCTGCTGCATCGAGTGGGTGACGATCACCACCGAATACCGCGAACGCAATTCGTCGATCAGTTCTTCGACCTGTGCGGTCGCAATCGGGTCAAGGGCCGAGCACGGCTCGTCCATAAGAAGAACCTCAGGTTCCGTCGCAACGGCACGGGCGATGCACAGGCGTTGCTGCTGACCGCCGGACAGGCCTGTTCCCGGTGCATCCAGACGATCTTTGACCTCATCCCAGATCGCACCACGGCGTAGGGATTTTTCAACGATTTCATCCAGTTCCGCCTTGTTCTTGGCAAGGCCGTGAATGCGCGGGCCGTAGGCCACATTGTCATAGATCGACTTGGGGAACGGGTTGGGTTTCTGGAACACCATGCCTACCTTGGCGCGCAGCTGCACGGGGTCTACGCGTTTGTCATAGATGTCTTCGCCGTCCAGCAGGATATCGCCTTTCACTCGGCAAATATCGATGGTGTCGTTCATCCGGTTCAGGCAGCGGAGAAAGGTAGACTTACCGCAGCCCGACGGGCCGATAAAGGCCGTTACTGTTTTATCTTCGATCTCGACATCCACATCTTTGATGGCATGGGTATCACCATAGAAGACCTGAACCTTCTTGGCGTTGATTTTGATGTCTTTGGAGTCCACAGCTCTCTCCACTCGTGTCATGTCGTTCATTGTTGCCCCCAGTTACCAGCGGCGTTCAAAGCGGCGGCGCAAGATGATTGCGATGATATTCATGGTCAGCAGGAACATCAAAAGGATGATGATCCCACCCCACGCTTTCTCGTAGAAGCCCACATCAGCGCGTGCGGCCCATGTGTAGATCTGCGCAGGCATGGCCGAGTTTGGCTCGGTAAAACCCGCGATGAATCCTTCGGGGTATCCCCGTGCAACAAAGCCAACCATGCCGATCAACAGCAGCGGGGCAGTTTCACCCAAAGCCTGGGCGAGACCGATGATGGTCCCGGTCAGGATGCCGGGCGCGGCCAACGGCAGCACGTGGTGGAACACGGCCTGCATTTTCGAGGCCCCTACCCCCAACGCCGCGTCGCGGATCGACGGTGGAACCGCCTTCAGCGAGGCTCGGGTCGAGATGATGATTGTCGGAAGCGTCATCAGGGTCAGAACCAGACCACCGACCAGCGGTGCCGATTGTGGCAGATGCATGAACTGGATGAACACGGCCAGCCCCAGAATGCCGAAGACGATCGACGGAACCGCCGCTAGGTTCGAGATGTTCACCTCAATCAGATCGGTAAACTTGTTCTGAGGTGCGAACTCTTCAAGGTAGATCGAGGCAGCCACGCCAATTGGCAACGACAGACACAGCACCACCAGCATCATGAAGAACGAGCCCACAACCGAGGCTCCGATGCCCGCACCGCCCGGGTTATCCACGCCTGCGTCGGCACCGGTGATGAATGGCCAGTTAAACGCCTGTTTGATGATGCCGGCGTCTTCCAGTGCATCGACCAGATCCAGATCGCTTTTCTGCAGAAACCGGCTGTCTTGCATGGTGTCACGGGACACGCGCCCTTTGAAATACCCGTCCACCCGGCTCGACGCGGCAAGATCGAATTTGATCGGGTCGCCCAGCTTTTCAGGGTTTTCGGCGTAGAAGGTCCGGATTGTCCCGCCAACTTTACCCAGAAGACGCTCTATCGCGGCCTCATCAAAATCAACATTGATTCCGCGTTCGTCCAGTTCCGTATTCAACTGAGCGATAAACAAGTTGGAGTAAACCTTGGTCTTGAACAGCGCCCCTTCGGCCTCGTCCCGCTGCGGTTCTGTCAGTGTGAAATCGACGCTGACGACTGCGCGTTGGAAGGCAGGTATACCCTGCGACAGGATCGAAGTGAACAATACGACCAGAAAGAACAGCCCGGTTACAATTGCTGCGATACCATAAGCGCGGAAACGTTTCTCGGCTCTGGCACGCTTTTTCGTGCGTTCATCCGTAGCCGTGAGTGAAACCGCGTGACGACCGGTTTTGGGGCTATGCATACTTGCGTCGGTCATTCGTACTGCTCCCGGTACTTACGCACGATGTAGAGGGCAAACACGTTGAGCCCCAAGGTGAGAATGAAAAGTGTCATACCAAGCGCGAAGGCGACCAGAGCCTCGGGCGAGGCAAAGTCGGCATCGCCGGTCAACTGACTAACAATCTTGGCGGTCACGGTTGTCATGGCTTCGAACGGGTTCAGGCTGAGGCGGGCCGCGGCCCCTGCCCCGAGAACCACGATCATGGTTTCACCGATGGCACGTGATGCGGCCAGCAGGATCGCACCCACGATGCCGGGCAACGCGGCGGGCAGAACAACCTGACGGATGGTTTCTGACTGCGTGGCGCCAAGGCCATAGGAGCCGTCACGCATCGCCTGCGGGACAGCGTTGATAATGTCATCGGAAAGTGAGGACACAAACGGGATCAGCATGATCCCCATCACCAGACCCGCAGTCATCACGGCGGTACCTGCTTTCATCCATCCCAGGCCACTGTCACCAAAAACGTCCAACAACAGCGGGCCAACGGTCAACAGCGCGAAGAGACCGTAAACAATGGTTGGAATCCCGGCCAATACCTCAAGCAACGGTTTGGCAACGGACCGCAAACGGGGTGAGGCGTATTCGCTTAGATAGATCGCCGCAAACAAACCGATCGGCACGGCTACCAGCAGCGCTACGATCGAAATGTAAAGCGTACCCCACAACAGCGGTATGATGCCTAGTTCGGACAAACCACCGCGACCCGAGAAGCTGGGCGCCCATGTCATGCCAAAGAAGAAGTCTGATGCCGGATAAAGCTTGAAGAATTCCCAGGTGTTGAACACCAGAGACAGCACAATGCCTACCGTTGTCAGGATGGCAATCGACGCGGCAGCCAGAAGAAGAATTCGGACCCCCTGTTCAACAACGTTGCGTGCGCGGTAATCGGCGTTGGTTTGAAACCAGCCTATTGCGGCTCCGATCAGGGCGACCGCCATAACGGCGACGGACATGATCGCATACCCGGTCGAACTCATGGCCCGATAACTCTGAGCCGCTTGAAGAACCGGCTGAGTTATGTCGGACGTCACCACCTGCCCTGCGTCTTTCAAATGCTGGGTTATCTCGGTGACGTCTGCTTGCGCATCACTGGCAACGTTCTCGGTCAGGTTGCCTTGGGCAACCGCGTTGTCCAGCCCGGCGGCCGTGCGGCGTATTTCGGCCATGACCAGACTGCGGGAAGAGCCTTCGTTGATCACAGTTTCCGGTATCTTGCCGGACACATGCGAATTGACAAAGAAGGGCTGAGCCAACAGCCAGACAATCAAGAGACCAAAGGCAGGGACAAGTGTCTTCAGCGTAACGTTCGCACCATAAAATGATGGCAGCGAATGCAGGTTCCGACTGTCACCACCTGCGCTTTTCAGGGCGCGTGCACGTCCAAGTACATAGCCGACTGCTGCGACCGCCGAAACGATCAGAATGAGCCAGAATATCGGCATGAAACCCCCGTTTGCTCTCGATTGCGGATAGGAAAAGAGACAATGAAGGGGCGACTGATCCGTCGCCCCCATATGCATTTGACCAGTGTCAGGCTTAGCTGCCCGAACCCATGGTGACTTCGTTGGCGATGGCGTCCTGAGTTTTTGCCAACTCGGGATCGGCAACCAGGCCATAGTTGGCTAGCGGTCCCGAAGCGCCTGCGATTTCGTCATGAGTGAAGAACTGAGCGTATTCCTTCAGGCCCGGGATCACGCCGATATGTGCTTTCTTCACGTAGAAGAACAGCGGGCGCGAAACCGGATATTCGCCGGTCGAGATGGTTTCAGTCGATGGTGCGACATCCGACATGGTGGCCACTTTCAGCTTGTCAGTGTTGTTCTCATAGAACGCCAGACCGAAAATGCCGATGCCGTTAGGGTTGGTATCGATACGCGCCAGGGTCTCGGTATAATCACCGTCAATGTCGACCGACTTGCCATCGGTCCGAACAGCCAGACATGCGTCTTCTGCGTCGTCTTCGCTCATGCCTCCGGCGATCATGGCTTCCATGGCGCCGGTTTCTTCACAACCGATCAGCAGAACTTTTTCTTCGAACACTTCACGGGTGCCGTGCTTGGTTCCCGGGATGAAGCCAGCAATTTCAACATCAGGCAGTTCCGAGTTGAACTCGGCCCAGGTGTTGTAAGGGTTATCAACAACTTCGCCGTCTTTCAGAACTTTCGCACCCAGAGCGTTGAAGATGTCGGAAGGTTCGAACGCGGTGAAGGCAGGACCGGTTTGCTGGCTTGCAAAAACGATGCCGTCATAGCCGATGCGGACTTCCATGATGTCGGTCACGCCGTTTTCGGCACAGGCTTTGATTTCTTTTTCACGGATCGCGCGCGACGCGTTCGCAACGTCGATAGTGTTTTCGCCAACGCCTTCGCAGAAACGCTTCAGACCAGCTGACGAACCGCCCGATTCAACAACCGGGGTTGGGAAGTCTGTATTTTCACCGAACAGTTCGGCTACGATCGAGGCATAAGGCAGAACGGTCGACGAACCGGCAACCTGAACGTTGTCACGAGCTGCAGCAGTGGTCGCCGAGACGGCGGCGATAGCCAGCGCAGATGCCGACAGTTTTACAAAGGACATTTCAGTCTCCCTGAAAAAGTATGCTTGATCACCCCCATGATGATCCTGTGGGCACCCCTATGGGGCGTGCGTAAGCCTTTTGTGACAAGCGTGTAACGCTTTTATGACAACGTAAGATTTTTTCGCGATGTAGCCGCCGCAATCCCAACGGCCAAGAAAGTTGGGACGAGAACAGATTTGCGTGCTTTAACGTCTACCGTGGTAAAATGACCGTAAAAACAGAACCTTTTCCCAGCTCGCTTTCGACACGCAGTCTTCCTCGGTGGCGATTGACGATATGCTTGACGATCGCAAGACCCAATCCTGTTCCACCCAATTGGCGCGACCTGTGACTGTCCGCACGATAGAATCGCTCTGTCAGCCGGGGCAAGTGAACAACATCTATGCCAGGTCCTTTGTCTATGAACTGGATTCTGACAGACGGTCCTCGCATTGCTGTATCCCTGTCCGAGGATACGACGCGTACAACGACACAGCCGCCGCTGGCACCATACTTGATCCCGTTCTCGATGAGATTTGTAAAAACCTGCCGCAATTGATCGCCGTCACCAGTGATTGAAAGCGGGCCGTCCTTCACGTCCAGCGACAGAACCACGCCAGCGTCTTCTGCGAGGGGGCGCAGAGAGTTCATTGTCGATTGCAGCAGACCGGTAAGCTCCAGCCGCTCCTTGGGTCGAACGCGTTCTTCGCTTTCGACCCGGTTCAACGACAACAGATCTCCGACCAGACGGTTCATCCGGTTGGCTTCATCTGTCATGATCTGAAGAAACCGATCTCGGGCGGCAGGATCATCACGTGCCGGGCCGCGCAAGGTTTCAATAAAACCCATTAATGCCGTCAGCGGCGTGCGCAATTCATGGCTGACATTGGCCACGAAATCCCGTCGCATCTGGCTGGCTTGTTCCAAATGGGTGATATCCTGAAACGTGGCCATAACGGCCCCTCCGGACACGGCGCCGACACCGTTCATATATCTGCATTCTACTTCGAACGTTGTGTCCTGCGCGCCGTCATTGGACAGATGACGTGTTTTTTTTGCGCTTTTGCTCATCAAGCTTTGTTCAATCGCATCCAGAACCTGCGGCTGTCGCAGGATGGTCGCAAAATGGCGTCCAACAATGTTCTGGCCCAGAAGAGTCTTTGCATCTGTGTTGGCAGCGATGATCCGTTCCGTCTGATCCACCATCAGCGTTGGCATAGGAATCGCCAGGACAAGTTCTTCAAGAATGTCTGCGGTCATGCTTCAAAACCCAATCAACCCGCTCGCTTTACGGAACAGATTTTAAGGTTTTACGAAACTTGCGCATGTTTTCCTGATAATGCAGCGCGCTCAGAGTGATCCGCTGCGCCGCTGCCTCGTCCAACTGGCGCACAACCTTACCCGGTGATCCCATGACAAGGGAGTTATCGGGGATTTCCTTGCCCTCTGTGATCAAAGCCCCTGCCCCGATCAGACAATTCCGACCGATCTTGGCACCGTTCAGAACGATTGCACCCATTCCAATCAGAGTGTTTTCACCAATAGTGCAGCCATGCAGCATGACTTTGTGCCCGATGGTGCAGTTCCGACCAATCGTCAAAGGAAACCCGGCATCGATATGCATCACGCAGTTTTCCTGAACGTTACTGCCTTCGCCGACGCGGATTTCTTCGTGATCCGCGCGTATCGTACAGCCAAACCACACCGAAGCCCCCTGCTCCAGTACAACCTGGCCGATCACATTGGCATCCGCCGCGACCCATGTGTCCTCGTGAATTTGCGGTGCGTGCTCGCCCAAAGTGTAAATGCTCATGACAGTCCCTCGAACTCATTCTGCAGCTTGCGTACATGTTGTTGCAGCGTGGGTTGCTGAATGCGGCGCATCCGTTCAGCACTGACGATCGTCTTCAGCTTTTCCTCGGTTGCCCCAAGATCGTCGTTGATCAGGACATAGTCGTAGTAGCCCCAGTGGCTGATCTCATCCCAGCTTTTGAGCATCCGTCTGGCGATAACGTCATCACTGTCCTGTCCGCGAGCTTCCAGACGACGGCGTAGCTCGGGGATGGACGGGGGCAGAATAAAGATCGACAACGCGTGTTTGCCCAGATCCGAGTTTCTGATCTGAACTTCGCCCTGCCAGTCGACGTCGAACAGCACATCCTTGCCAGTGTTGATCGAGTTGCGAACAGGCTCAGCGGGTGAGCCATAGAAATTGCCGAACACATGGGCATGTTCCAGCATCTGGCCATCAGCGACCTGCTGTTTGAATTCGTCCTCGGACAAGAAGAAGTATTCGCGCCCATGCTCTTCCCCTGGGCGCGGGGCACGGGTTGTCGCCGAGATCGAGAATTCCAGTTCCGTGTCCCAGGCCATCAGCCGTTTGGCCAGAGTTGATTTGCCCGCTCCGGACGGAGAAGACAGGATGATAAGTAGGCCTCGGCGGTCCGCCATGTCAGTCGTTCCCATTCTTATTCTACGTTTTGCACTTGCTCGCGCATCTGATCGATCAAGGCCTTCAGTTCCAGCCCCACTGACGTCAGCTCCGAGCTTTGGGCCTTGGAGCACAGTGTGTTGGCTTCGCGGTTGAACTCCTGCATCAGGAAATCCAGCTTACGGCCTACGGCCCCATCCTGCGCCAGCAGTTCACGTGCGGCGCCGACATGAGCGGTCAGGCGGTCGATTTCTTCGGTAATGTCGGCCTTGACCGCGATCAGGGCCAGTTCCTGGGCAACGCGATCAGGGTCTGCGCCCTGTGCATTTTCAAGAACACGTGCCAAATTCTCACGCAATGCTTCAGCGACTTTGTCTTTGCGTTGTTCCGCGATCTCCGCGGCTTTCATCGTCAGGACCGCGACCTGATCCAGTTGCGTGTTCAGAACCGTAGCCAAAGCTTCGCCCTCGGTCCGGCGCATATCTATGAAGGCCGCCAAGAGTTCATCGAATTCGAACGTCAGATGCGCAACCAGCGGGGCTGGATCGTCAGCCTCGGCTCCTGCGTCCATCATCCCTTTGAGGGCCAGAAGGTCTGATGCCCGCGACGGCGCAAGAGTGATGCCACGGACAGCGGCCAGCGCCTGTGTTTGCTCAAGAGCGGTCAACGCGGCAGCCATCGCGGTTTCGTTAAGGGCCAGTTCCGGGGTCGCGTCCTCGCGGTTCAGGCGCATCGACAGGGTCACGTTTCCACGGCTCAGGGATTTGGACAAAGCTGCCCGCAGCGCGACTTCGAGGCCCGTCAGCCAGTCGGGCACGCGCAGCCGCATGTCCAGCCCCTTGCCGTTTACGCTGCGCAGCTCCCACGACCAGCTGTGCGGGCCGTGTGTTCCCTTCCCCGAGGCAAACCCGGTCATGGATCTGATCATCACTGCCCTTTCCTGTGCCACTGCTGTTTCAAGCATGTGCCGCACCTAATGCCATTGGCAGGTGCAGAGCAAGAGTTTGCTGAAGACGCAATTGTTTGGCGGAAGTTAACCATTCATTAAAGAATTACTCCAAAATTGAATTAACCCGAGTCAAACTGCCCCTAGCAATGGCTTGCGGGCCGCAAGTGCTTCCATTGTGTCGCATTTTATGAAAAAGGCGGCCAATTGACGTTAGGGTGATGAAAATGAAAACCTTTTTCGGGACAGGTTCCGGGTCAGAATTTGGAAAGATCGTCGCAATGGATCGCTTTGACAGTGGGCGCAGCCTTTCGCCGATCCGCCAGGCCGAGGCGTATTGGACCGCATTGCTAAGCGGTGACAGCGTACCAATGCGCTCTCAAATCGACCCGCGCGGTCTTGAGAACGTTCTTGAATACACTTTCATCCTTGAACGTATTGCGCCCGGCCTGGCCCGATTTCGTCTGGCAGGCAGCCATCTGAACGCACTTGCGGGTATGGAAGTTCGGGGTATGCCTCTTACAGCTTTCTTTCAGCCGGATACCAGAGCGCAAACCAAGGATATATTGGAACAGGTATTTGCAGCCCCCGCTGTCGCAGAACTGGGATTGATTTCGGGTGGTGAATTGGGCCGCAGGCGGATGCAGGCCCGGATGATCCTTCTGCCGCTGAAAAGCGATCTGGGGGATGTCAGCCGGGTGTTGGGAGTCATGATCGCTGATGGTGCAATCGGCAAAACGCCCCGCCGGTTTTCAATCTCGGATACGCGGATCAAACCGGTTTCTGAGGTTCAGTCGCCCGCTCCCTCTGCGCGCCAGCCTGCCGAAGGTTTTGCAGAGGAACAAAGCGGCTTCAAACGTTCGATCGGGCACCTGCATCTGGTCGTGTCGCGCGACGATTGAAACTGACCCATTATCCCAGACGAAATACAGCGGACCTTGGCCCGCTGTTTTTCATTTATCTAAAGCGCTGCTTAACTCGCGGCGCGTTTGGAACCGTTGCGACGCAAATTGGTCAGTTCTTCCGCCACCAGGAAAGCCAATTCCAGCGATTGCGACGCGTTCAAACGCGGATCACAGGCAGTGTGGTAACGATCTGACAGGTCTTCTTCGGTAACTGCGCGTACACCACCGGTGCATTCCGTTACATCCAGACCGGTCATCTCGAAATGCACACCGCCAGGAATGGTGCCCTCGGCCTGATGGACGCCGAAGAAGTCACGCACCTCGCGCAGAACAGAATCAAACGGGCGGGTTTTGTACCCTGTGGCCGATTTGATCGTGTTCCCGTGCATTGGGTCGCAGACCCAGGTGACATTAGCCCCTTCTTCCTTCACGGCTTTGACCAGACGCGGCAGATGCTCACCTGCTTTGCCCGCGCCGAAACGAGCGATCAGGGTCAGACGCCCCTCTTCGTTGTCCGGGTTGAGCTTGGACATCAGAACCTTGAGGTCTTCGGCAGTCGTTGTCGGACCACATTTCAAACCAATCGGGTTTTGAACTCCGCGGCAGAACTCCACGTGCGCCCCATCGGGCTGACGCGTACGGTCACCGATCCAGATCATGTGACCAGAACCAGCCAGCCAGTTGCCCGAGGTCGAATCCAGACGCGTCAACGCCTCTTCATATTCAAGCAACAGCCCTTCGTGGCTGGTGTAGAACTCAACGGTCGAGAACTCGTGCGTGGTATCCGCCGTGATTCCCGCCGCTTCCATGAAGTCGATGGTGTCCTGAATACGATCTGCAATCTCGGAATACTTCTGAACGTCCTGTTCATCCGCAAAACCCAGTGTCCAAGCATGAACACGGCTCATATCCGCAAAACCACCTGTCGAAAATGCGCGCAGCAGGTTCAGAGTGGCCGCCGCCTGCGTGTAGGCCTGCAACATCTTCTGAGGATTCGGAATCCGGGCTTCGGGTGTGAAGGCCAGTTCGTTGATGATATCGCCGCGGTAGCTGGGCAGTTCCACGCCATCCACCACCTCGGTTGGTGCACTGCGCGGTTTGGCGAACTGACCGGCCATGCGGCCGACTTTGACAACTGGCACTTTCGCACCATAGGTCAGAACCATTGCCATCTGCAGCATCACCTTAAAGGTGTCACGGATCGCATCCGCGCTGAATTGTTCAAAGCTTTCAGCGCAATCCCCGCCTTGCAGCAGGAAGGCCTCGCCGCGACCGGCGGCACCCAGATGTTGTTTGAGACGCCGCGCCTCACCGGCAAAGACCAGCGGGGGATACTGCGAAAGCTGAGCCTCGACTTTGGCCAGCGCGGCCGCGTCGGTATACTCTGGCATCTGAACCCGGGGCTTGTTGCGCCAGTTCGATTTTTGCCACTCGGTCATAGCTTTGATCTCCGCTGAAGTTTTCAGGAGGTCTCTATACAAAATGCAAAGAAGAGTGACCATATCCCTTTTGCGCCTCTTGACTGCGTAAACAAGCTTTGATCATGGTAGCTGTCAAATCAGCCGTTGGATGAGCTATGATCCGGCAGCGAAGTAAGGACATCTCGCCATGCAAGAGCAACGCCAAGTTGTCACGGTGGAAGACACTGCGGCCCCACCCCGGAATTTCGTTTTTGTCCTCTTGGACAAATTCTCGCTTCTGTCCTTTGCTTCGGCGCTTGACAGTCTGCGCATTGCCAACCGCATGGCGAACAGACAGCTTTATACATGGAGGCTTATGGGTGAAGGCGGGGAAACGGTAACCTGCTCAGCCGGGACCGAATTCAGGCTGGACAATGATCTGGTAGAGCTGCAGCGCGACGACGTCGTTCTGATCTGCGGTGGCGTGGATGTTCAGGCGGCCACCAGCAAACGCGTGCTGAACTGGCTGCGGCGCGAGGCGCGGCGCGGCTTACGGATTGGAGGTCTTTGTACAGCGGCTTATACTCTGGCAAAGGCCGGGTTGCTGGATAACAAAAAGGCAACGATTCACTGGGAAAACTCTGACAGCTTTATCGAGGAATTTGAGGAAGTTGAGCTGACGAAAGCCGTCTTTCAGATCGATGGCAGCCGTATGACAACCGCCGGCGGCACCTCCTCGATCGACCTGATGCTCAAGCTGATTGCAGATGACTATGGCGAGGATCTGGCCAACGCAGTGGCGGATCAGATGATCTATTCTTCGATCCGAACCGACCAGGATACGCAACGCCTGTCCACGCCGACCCGGATTGGCGTGCGGCATCCGAAGTTGAGTCAGGTCATCCTGATGATGGAAAAGAACATCGAAGAGCCGATCTCACCCTCGATTCTGGCCAAGGACGTCGGCATGTCGACCCGTCAGCTGGAGCGCCTGTTCCGCCGGTATCTCAGCCGTTCACCCAAGCGCTATTACATGGAACTGCGACTGCACAAAGCCCGGAACCTTTTGATGCAGACGGATATGAGCGTAATCAACGTGGCGCTTGCCTGTGGTTTTGCCTCGCCCAGCCATTTCTCGAAATGCTACCGCGCGCACTACAACACCACACCTTATCGCGAACGTGGCGCACAAAGCGGAAGGCTGTCTGTTTAAGGTCTGTACTCAGAACTCTTTCTCGAAATAGTGCAGGTACGGCCGGAGCATGGGCTGCTCCTCATAGGTTGTCGTCTTGATCGGAGTGTCCAATTCCACAAACCCAAGTTTTGGGTACAAAGACCGCATTTCTACATTTGGTGTTAGCGTATCCGCGACAAGCCGCTTCAGCCCCATGTCTCGGGCGGCTTGTTCCCGCGCTTGGATCAATGCGCGTCCTGTCCCGGTGCCACGTGCGTCTTCAGTTACAAATACACGTTTCAACTCGCCGGTTTGGTGATCAAAGCGCTTCATCATTCCACACCCCACGATTTTGCCATCGCGGTTTTTTGCGAGGATCAGGCATCCGTACGGAGGTATGTAGTCATTTAGGTTGGCCCAGAATTCCTCTAGCGCGCTTTTCGGCGCCGCAGGATCCAACTCGAACCCCATACCCTGCATTCTTTGAGTGATAAGGGCATAATACTTCTCTAAAATCACATTCAGCTCAGCCTTCGGCGGCATGCTTGTGCACAGTTCAATTCCGAAATCACTCATTCATAAACCCTAATCCGCAAAAACTGTTGGACAGAGTGACTGCGAAGATCGAAACGTGCAAACGGAATTGTACTGTCTTCTGGCTGCCCACGTCGATCAATTCGGAGCAGACATCCTGTAAACCGCCCCCCGACCGACCGAGATAAACCAGATCGATCCGTCCGGTGCTTCGACGACATCTCGGACACGCTCGGTCTCGGAAGCTTTTATCTGTTCAACTTCGCGCAGCGGCGTTCCGGCCAAACGTGCGATATAGTCGAATTTTAGCGACCCTACGAAAATGTCACCCTTCCATTTCGGCCACATCTTGCCGGAGTAAACCAGCAGACCCGAAGGTGCTATGGACGGATCCCAATAAAGAACGGGTTGTTCCATTCCGTCTTTCGACGTGCCTTCCCCAATCTTATTGCCAGAATAGTGCGTACCGTAAGAAATGACCGGCCACCCAAAGTTCCGACCCGCGCGGGGTTGGTTGACCTCGTCCCCGCCTTTTGCACCATGTTCCGAAATCCACAGTCGCCCTCGTGCATCCAGCCCGGCCCCCTGCGGGTTTCTGTGGCCATAGGACCAGATCTCTGGCCGTATGTTAGACCGCCCGACAAATGGGTTATCCGCAGGGACCGTCCCATCGCGGTTGATCCGGATAACCGAACCCATGTGGTTGGACCTGTCCTGCGCATTATCCGGCTGACCCCGATCCCCAATGGTTACAAACAGTGTCCCATCCTGTGCCTCGACCACTCGGCTGCCGAAATGCCGTCCGCCTGATCCGCCGGGGGATGCCTCGAAAATCACGAGTAGATTAGTCAGGCGCTTGCCGTTCTCGGATAGGCGCGCGACAGCGACAGCTGTACCTGCCCCACCACGTTGTGGTTTTGAAAAAGTCAGAAAAATCTCACGGCTTTGATTGAAATCGCGCGGGATGGTGACGTCCAGCAACCCACCCTGCCCCGAAGCTGCGACTTTGGGAACACCCGATACGGTTTTCGCCTGACCGTCCTGCACATACAGGAGGTCTCCGTCGCGTTCAGTGACAAGGAAACTTCCGTCCGGCAGGATGCCCACTGCCCACGGTGTATCCAGCCCGCCGACCATTTCTGTGAGTTCAATATTCCCGGCCGAGGTCGACACTGTTTGCGCCCAGACGCTTCCAGTCCAAAGGGTGACGAACAGAATCGCGGCAGCTCTGAGCATGTTGGCCCCCTTTCCGTGACAATCACAGGTAAACCTTAACAAAACAGATAGATTTCCAATCGGCAAAAACACGTTTGCGTTAGGACTTTTCTTTTCCGGGCAGCTTGCCTAGGTTCGTGGCCAGAATGAACACCTTCACGATAGGGAGTAACCATATGAAAAAGCTGCTTACTGCAACTGCAGCAACCGCGTTGCTGGCCGGCACCGCCATGGCCGAGGATGTAAAGCTTGGCATTATGTTCGGTTTTACCGGACCGATTGAAACTCTGTCCCCGGCAATGGCATCCGGCGCAGAGCTGGCGATGAAAGAGGTAACCGAATCCGGCAAGTTGCTGGATGGCTCATCCGTCACCGCCGTCCGCGCGGACACGGGATGCGCTGACAACGCACTGGCAACATCGGGTGCCGAGCGCATTATTGCGGAAGGAATCAACGGGCTTATCGGCGGCGACTGCTCTGGCGTGACCGGCGCAATCCTGCAAAATGTTGCCGTGCCAAATGGGATGGTCATGATCTCACCCTCGGCTACGTCGCCCGGTCTTTCGACGATGGAAGACAACAACCTGTTTTTCCGCACGTCGCCTTCCGACGCGCGCGAAGGTGAAATCATGGCCCAGATCCTGAAGGATCGCGGCGTCAATTCCATCGCGTTGACCTACACGAACAATGACTACGGCAAGGGTATTTCCGAAGCCATCAAAAGCTCTTTCGAAGCCGTCGGCGGTGAGGTCACAATTGTTGCCGCACACGAGGATGGAAAGGCTGATTATTCTGCCGAAGTCGGCGCTCTGGCCTCGGCCGGTGGCGACATTCTGGTCGTGGCAGGATACCTCGACCAAGGTGGTCTGGGCATTATTCAGGCGTCGCTGGACAGCGGTGCATTCGATACGTTTGGTTTGCCCGGCGGCATGATCGGCGATTCGCTGCCAGAGAATGTAGGTCCTGATCTGAACGGCTCGTTCGGCCAGGCCCCCGGTTCGACAAGCGAAGCCGCCGACAAGTTCTTTGCATTGGCTGAGGCCGAAGGCTTTGACGGATCGTCCATTTTTGTTCCTGAGTCATATGACGCGGCAGCGCTGTTTATGTTGGCAATGCAGGCGGCAGGTTCCACCAACCCGGCCGACTACGGCGCCAAGATTTTCGATGTGGCCAACGCGCCCGGCGAGAAAATCTATCCGGGTGAACTGGCCAAGGGTCTGGAACTGATCGCTGCCGGACAGGACATCGACTATGTCGGCGCTTCGAGTGTTGAGCTTATCGGCCCTGGTGAATCGGCTGGTTCCTATCGCGAGATCGAGGTGGTCGACGGAGAAATGAAGACCGTCAACTACCGTTGATCCCACTCTAAAAGTCACGCGAATAAGCAGCCCGGGCCTTGTGTCCGGGCTGTTTCAATGAAAAAAGACCGCACCCCGACAAAACGGGGCAGAAACAACAGCGCCGAAAACGGCGACAAGGGGAAAAGATGATCGTCGTCGAAAACGTGCACAAGCATTTCGGCGGGTTTCACGCGGTGGACGGGGCATCGCTGGAAATCCAGAAAGGGTCGATCACCGGCTTGATCGGGCCGAACGGAGCTGGAAAAACCACTCTGTTCAATGTGATCGCAGGTGTTCTGCCGCCGACCAGAGGCAAGGTTGTGATGGACGGCGAGGATATTACCGGCCTGCCCCCGCATGAGCTGTTTCACAAGGGTCTTCTGCGCACATTCCAGATCGCGCACGAGTTCTCGTCCATGTCCTGCCGCGAGAATCTGATGATGGTGCCTGGTGCCCAAACAGGTGAAACACTGTGGAATACGTGGTTTGGCCGCAAACGCATCGCAGATGAAGAACGGGCGCTAAAGGCAAAAGCCGACGAAGTGCTTGAATTCCTGACCATTGAGCATCTGGCCGACCACAAGGCTGGTCAGGTGTCCGGCGGTCAAAAGAAATTGCTGGAACTTGGCCGCACCATGATGGTCGATGCCAAGATCGTGTTCCTGGACGAGGTTGGCGCGGGTGTGAACCGCACGCTGTTGATGACCATCGCCGACACGATTCTGCGCCTGAACAAGGAACGCGGCTATACATTCGTCGTCATCGAACACGACATGGATTTCATCGGCAAAATCTGTGACCCGGTCATCTGTATGGCAGAGGGTAAGGTTCTGGCCGAAGGAACTCTGGACCAGATCAAAGCCAACGAGCACGTGATCGAGGCCTATCTGGGCACCGGCCTGAAGAACAAGGACAAGCTGGAGGCCGGGGCATGAGCGACAACCCCTATCAGGATGACAAGGGCAACAAGGACGCCTCGATCACCAACACTCAGGGTATCGGTACGATGACGCCTGCCCATCGCAAAAGCGGTGAGACCCATCCGGTTGAAGGCAGCCCCTTTCTGATCGGTGACACCATGACCGGGGGCTACGGCAAAGGGCCGGATATTCTGCATGACTGCACCATTGCCGTGGACAAGGGCGAAATTGCCGTCATCGTAGGCCCCAATGGCGCGGGTAAATCGACCGCGATGAAAGCCGTGTTTGGTATGCTGAACGTTCGGTCAGGTTCGGTGCGGCTGGATGGCGAAGACATCACCAGCCTTACGCCACAGGACCGGGTGATCAGGGGCATGGGGTTTGTGCCGCAAACGCAGAATATCTTTACGTCGATGACGGTGGAAGAAAACCTGGAAATGGGTGCCTTCATCCGCCGCGACGACATCAGCCAGACGATGGAGCAGGTCTATGATCTCTTCCCCATCCTCCGCGACAAACGCCATCAGGCCGCAGGAGAGCTGTCAGGCGGCCAGCGCCAGCAGGTCGCCGTGGGTCGCGCGCTGATGACCCAACCCAAGGTGCTGATGCTGGACGAACCCACCGCAGGTGTTTCGCCCATCGTCATGGATGAGCTGTTTGACCGGATCATCGAGGTTTCACGCACCGGACTGCCGATCCTGATGGTCGAACAGAATGCCCGTCAAGCACTAGAAATCGCAGACAAAGGCTATGTTCTGGTTCAGGGGCGGAATGCTTATACCGGTACCGGTAAGGAATTGTTGGCCGATCCAGAGGTGCGTAAGAGCTTCTTGGGGGGGTGAGGGTGAGGATATTTGTCGCCTCAACAATTCTAACTTTGGCATCAACCCAGTTATTTGCCAACGAAGTTACACAATGCACTCTCGTATTTACCTGTGCGAACGCCCATCCCTGTCAAACGACAAAAACTGGCGAAGGGATTGATTTCGAATTCGAGAAACTTCCGGGCGATCAGCTTCGTGTCGATCTCGGTGACGGCGGATTGCCTCTATTCGACATTGTACAGGTTTCCGACGACCTAATGACCGGGTTTGGCTGGAACGAAGATCTCTCTGCGTCATACACGTTCAGTGTATTTGCCGACGGTATCGTCGCATACACAACACATGTATATACCGGCAAAGGTATTAGCCTAACCGGTCTCGGCCGCTGCGAGATGTAAGACTAAGGGACGTCCTCAAGGTCTTTAAGGCATTGCGCAGCTTCGTCCTTTTCCCCGCGTTTGTCCCGCCAAAACTTGATCCCTCGGAACGCTTAGATAATGCAAGTACGCGACCCCAATAAATTACCAGCACTCGCCCGTACTACTGACCAAGTGACTAGCCTTCCTAACCTTCTATCAGATGGACGTCGAAGGCGGATGCAGTCGTTTACAACCGCCTTTCCAACCCTCACCCCGCCGGGTTGCTGCAATACCCGGAATCATTCGCCGCGTGTGGGCCTTTAATCGACATGTCATAGTGCAGATTGTCGAAATTCACCACAAAGGTCACCACGTCCTGATCCATGATATGCAGGAAAGTCAATGAGTTCAGGCCGGGAATGATCTGAGCTTCACCTTTGATTTTGTCGGCCACGATAAACCCTTTGTCGGTTGCGCCGGATCGCGCCAGCGTCACTGATCCGCCGCTCTTGTCCGACTCGCAATTGACGACAAAATCCGCACCGTTCAAAGGGTCTTCGGTTGCGGCCTGAGAGAGTGTAGGCAACAGCAAACCTGCAGTGATAAGAGCGACAAATTTCATGGTCTTCCTTCCTTTGTGTTCCGGGCCCGCTTCGAAATGAGTGATTTCTCCCACGGGATCGGTCTGACGAATTGCCATCAGCTGCGATCATTTTTGAAGACACTCGCAGCCAGACGACGAACCCAACCTAAGAAAAGGCAATTTGTTTCAAAGGGGTAAGTCAGGAACTTCACCGGAACGTGAGCCTCGGTGAAACTGTGTGGACACAAGTTGAGACCTCCGGGCAACTGGTAACTTCGACCCACGGATTTGCTCATCTGATTACCAATATGACGTACCTGATTCACTTGGCTCAGGGCCGCATTTTGTTTGCAATATGTCAGGAAAATGGAGCCAGGTGTCCGGATCTGACAGCGTGATTGATAAATACCTGTTTTATCAAGTTTTTTGGAGACCCGGAGCGCAGCCAACACAGCCTGTCATGTCATGCCAAAAAACAAGGCAGGGCTAAATTTGCGACATAATGAGACTTTAGGCGGTCCGTGATCGTCGCCCAAAACGGTTCCTCAGACCAAACGGTTCCGCACATGGAAGGCGCAATAATAACCAATCAAGGACCCTCAAAAAATGAAGACATGGATCGCTCTGTCGTTTGGCCTGTTTGCAGCAACTCAGGCTATGGCTGAAGAACGTCACTTTGTTTGTATTTCAGACCGAGATGGCAGTGAAGTTCGCCTGACCCGTGCTCCGACCGGTGACAAGGGGAGCATTGAAACCCCGAAAATCAAAGGCGACGCCGTTGTGTTCAAAGGCGTTGGCAGCACAACCTTCATGCACATCAAAGATCAGGATGTCATGACTGTTGTCGTGCATTTCGATGACATGTCGTACGACCTGTCCGTCAAAGGACCCCTTGCCGACGAAGATCGCGGCATGTGCCAAGAAGTACAGGCTTGATTTCCTAACTGCCTGAGGTGTCGCCAACATCCTTAGACCGCAGCACGCGGCAGGAAGTTGGCGATCCGGGTATGTCTCACAAACCCGTGGAGACCGAAAGCAGGCGGTTACTCTCACCTGCCCCGTCGTTCATGCGACCGTCGCGCGTAAAGGTGCAGGATCTTACGAGGCATTCGCTGCCAGCAGTTCAGCCTGAACAAAAACGTGCAAAAAAGGCCCAAACATCTCACTGAAATCCGCGTCGTTATGTTGAAGTCCCAACCGCGCGCATGCCATAAGGCCGCACCCGGACAGTGAGAAGAATTCATGGATTTACTGAACGCGTTGGTTGCTCTGGCCAACTTTGTCATCGTGCCAGCAGTCGCTTATGGCAGTCAGCTGGCGTTGGGAGCGCTTGGCGTGACCCTGATCTACGGCATCCTGCGATTTTCGAACTTTGCCCATGGCGACACCATGGCTTTTGGCGCGATGATCGCAGTTCTGGTCACCTGGGGCCTGCAGGCCGCCGGCATCAGTTTTGGACCATTGCCAACCGCCCTGCTCGCCCTGCCCTTTGCCATCCTTGGCTGTATCGTTTTGGTGCTGGTCACCGACCGGCTGGTCTACAAATTCTACCGCGAACAAAAGGCGAAACCGGTCATACTGGTGATCGTTTCAATGGGCGTGATGTTCATGATGAACGGCCTTGTGCGGTTTATCATCGGACCAGACGATCAAAGGTTCTCAGACGGCGCACGGTTCATTGTCTCAGCACGCGATTTCAAGGAGATGACCGGACTGCGTGAAGGTCTGGCAATCAAGACGTCGCAGGGTATTACCGTGATCGTGGCCGTTGGTGCCGTGGTTCTGCTATTTTGGTTCCTTAACAAAACGCGTACGGGCAAATCGATGCGTGCCTATTCGGATAACGAGGATCTGGCGCTGTTATCGGGCATCAACCCGGAACGCGTGGTGATGATCACATGGATTATCGTGGCAGCCCTGGCGACAACCGCTGGTGTCCTTTACGGCTTGGACAAGAGCTTCAAGCCTTTCGTCTATTTCCAGCTTCTGCTGCCGATCTTTGCCTCGGCCATCGTGGGTGGTTTGGGGAACCCTCTTGGCGCTATTGCGGGCGGGTTCATCATCGCGTTTTCCGAAGTGACGATCACCTATGCCTGGAAGAAAGTCCTGACGTATTTAGCGCCCGAAAGCCTCGCACCGTCAGGATTGGTGCAACTTCTGTCCACCGATTACAAATTTGCCGTCAGTTTCGTCATCCTGCTGATTGTGCTTCTGTTTAAGCCCACGGGTCTGTTCAAGGGGAAAGCAGTATGACCGACTCTGTCAAAAACACGCTGCTTTTCGTGGTTATTGGCTGCCTGATTCTGTTAACTGGTTTCACACAAAGCTGGAACACTGCGATCCTGATCCTGAACATGGGTCTAATTTCCGCCATCATGGCGATCGGAGTAAACCTGCAATGGGGCTTTGCTGGCCTGTTTAATGTGGGTGTCATGGGCTTTGTTGCGCTGGGCGGTCTGGCCGTGGTGCTGGTCTCGACGCCACCCACCCCAGGTGCATGGTCTGCTGGCGGCTTTGGTATCGTACTGTCTCTGCTGCTGGGAGCTGCGACAGTAGTTGCAGCGGGTCTGGTGGCCACGAAGATGCCAAAAGGTCGTGTGCGAACTCTGGCGATCATCGCTGTTCTGGTCGTGGGCTTTTTCGTCTATCGCGCTGTATTCGATCCCAGCATTGCTGCGGTCGAGGCCATCGACCCGGCAATTGCTGGCAACATTGGCGGCCTGAACCTGCCTGTTCTGCTGGCCTGGCCCGCAGGGGGTCTGCTGGCGGCGGGCGCGGCGTGGCTGATCGGAAAAACGGCGCTGGGGCTGCGGTCTGATTATCTGGCGATTGCCACACTGGGTATTGCCGAAATCATCATCGCGGTCATGAAGAACGAAGACTGGCTGGCCCGGGGGGTCAAGAATGTCTACGGCATCCCGCGCCCGTCCCCTGTTGTGGGCTATGAAGTAGATTTACAGAATGATCCTGCTTTTCTGACCCGGGCCGAATGGTTTGGGCTGGATCCGGTCACTGCCTCGACACTTTCGGTCAAACTAGGCTATTCGCTGCTGTTCTTGATCGTGCTTCTGGTACTGCTCTGGATGGCTCAGATGGCGTTGAAAAGCCCATGGGGCCGTATGATGCGTGCCATCCGGGACAACGAAATGGCGGCTGAAGCCATGGGCAAGGACGTCACCCGTCGCCATCTTCAGATCTTTGTGCTGGGCTCGGCTATCTGCGGTATCGCGGGCGCCATGATGACCACACTGGACGGCCAGCTGACACCAAGCGCTTACCAACCGCTGCGCTTTACCTTTTTGGTCTGGGTGATGGTGATCGTGGGTGGTTCGGGTAACAATTTCGGGGCCGTTTTGGGCGCATTCCTGATCTGGTTCCTGTGGGTTCAGGTGGAACCGATTGGCCTGTGGTTGATGAATGTCATTACCGCCGGTTTGCCGGATGGAAGTGCGCTAAAATCCCATCTGTTGGACAGCGCCGCACATATGCGCCTGTTTACGATGGGCCTGATCCTGTTGATTGTTCTCAGATTCAGTCCAAGGGGACTGATCCCCGAGAAATAGATCACGATCGCCTTCAATAAGCGAAACCGTGCCTTTCAACCGGCACGGTTTCTTGATTCATAAAGGCTTTTTGAATAAACGGCCCCATCGCAGTGTTTTCCTGTTGCGGTATGTCGCTGGCACTCACACCCGACTACGCCGATCTGTAACGATCATTCACACGTGTTGAAAAGAGTAAGAAATGAAAGCACCACGCCTCAAAACACTTGTTCTGTTTCCGGTTGTTGCCGTTGTAACAGCCGCCTGTATCCCCTCTCCGGAAGAACTGGAGACGACTCCTGTCAAGGTCCAGACGCCCAAAGGTGTCGTGACCTGTCAGTTGTACCGCCAGGATCGGGTGACCTGGGATCGTGCAATTGATTTCCCGGCCACAAAAATGTCTGTTCCCGAAGCGGACGCCTATTGCCGTCAGGAAGGCCAGCGCCGCCTGAAGTGAACTTTACGGCGCCCGTGATGGGCGCCGTTCCGTCATCTGTTGCGGAACAAACCGCCCAGAATGCCGCGCACAATCCGGCGTCCGGTCGTACCTTTCAGTTCCTTGATAACGGCGTCGGTCATTGCCGTAGCGAACGTGTCTTTCCGGCGTTGCACCCGGGAAGAGGATCTGCCCACCCGGCTGCCCGAGTATCTTCGGGCCGATGAATACTCCCGCTCAACTGGTGACTGCGCCTCAAGCACCTCTTCGGCTTCGGCCTGTTCGGCCGCCTTAGCCGCAGCCTCCGCGCGGGCCTGAAGGATTTCAAAGGCGGACTTTCGATCTATTCCTTTGTCATATTTTCCGGCCATCGGTGACGCGTCGAGAATAGCCCGACGTTCAGCATCCGAAATCGGCCCAAGCTGAGACCCCGGTGGACGAATCAGCGTGCGTTCGACAATCCCGGGGACACCTTTTTTCTGCAGCATCGACGTGACAGCCTCACCAACGCCGACCTCACGAATCGCTGCTTCGGTGTCAAAGGCCGGATTCTCGCGGTAGGTTTCCGCCGCCAGACGCAGGTTCTTACGGTCACGCGCCGTGAACGCCCGCAAAGCATGCTGAACGCGATTGCCCAACTGGCCCAGAATATCCTCGGGTATATCGGCAGGGTTCTGAGTGATGAAATAGACCCCCACGCCCTTTGAGCGGATCAGGCGGGCAACCTGTTCAACCTTGTCCACCAGCACTTTTGGGGCACCATCAAACAGAAGATGCGCCTCGTCAAAAAAGAACACCAGCTTGGGTTTTTCAGGGTCACCGACTTCGGGAAGTTCCTCAAACAATTCGCTCAGCAACCATAGCAGGAAGGTCGCATATAGCCGTGGTGAGGCCATCAGTTTGTCCGAAGCCAGGATATTCACCATCCCCTGCCCGTTTTCATCGGTGCGCATCAGATCGGCCAGATCCAGCGCGGGCTCGCCAAACAGCTTTGTTCCGCCTTGGTTTTCAAGCACCAGCAACCGCCGTTGGATTGCGCCGATCGAAGATGTCGATACATTGCCGTATCTCAATGAAAGCTGCGCCCGGTTTTCTCCGATCCAGACCAACAGCGCCTGAAGATCTTTGAGATCCAGCAGCGGCATCCCCTCTTCATCGGCCACGCGGAACGCGATGTTCAGAATGCCTTCCTGTGCTTCGCTCAATTCCATCAACCGGGACAGCAGCAAAGGCCCCATTTCGGTGACCGTCGTGCGCACCGGGTGGCCCTGTTCACCAAATAAATCCCAGAATGTGACCGGGCAGGCAGAATAGGCGAAATCGTCAAACCCGATGCGACCAGCACGGTCCATAAACGCCTGATGCAGTTTGTGCGCATCGCTTCCGGGTAAAGCCAGCCCCGACAAATCACCTTTAACATCAGATAAAAAAACCGGAACTCCGGCCTGAGAGAACCCTTCCGCCAGGATTTGCAACGTTACGGTTTTACCGGTCCCGGTCGCACCGGCAATCAGCCCATGGCGGTTGGCGTATTTCAGCGCCAGTTCCTGCGGCTGGCCATAGCCCTCGCCACCGCCGCCCATAAAGATATTCTTGCCCATTAACATTGCCTTATATTTCACCGATCCGTGACCAGCATACAAAGTTAACCTTTGACTGCGATAGTCAATTTGCCCTGCGGTGGTTTCCTTCGCGTGGGGCAGACTTCCTCCCTGTCGACTGGCCGTGCCTTCGGGCACGGCTTTTTTGTCAGTCCAAGAAAGGTTTTAAAGTTCTGATGGGCAGATTAAAATTTGAGGATAGCTGTTGACCCGTCTGCGCCCCTTTCGTAGGGTTTGCGCATAAATAAGTCGGCCAGTCCGACGGGGAGAACCTTTTGGGAAAGAGAGCTGGCTAAAACAGCTCTCTTTTTCTGTTACACGATAGCTCGTTTTGTTGTTCCGGCAGGAATCCGTTCACGTTCAGACAAGCTGTTCCGTTAGTGCCTGACACCAGTTCAGAAGAATGTTAAACGAAGCAAAAAGCTCAATCATCAAACCGAGGCATTCATGATCAAGAAAATCCTCTCGCTAAATACTATGGCCGCAATTCTGCTTTGTGGCGCAGCATATGCGCAAGACACATCGACTTCCGAACCCGGTGCCGGGCTCGACCTGGGTCAGGAAGGCCCGCGGCCTGGAGAACAGTTCGTCAAGGAAGAGTTCGATGACTGGGACGTATCCTGCATCAAAGCGCAGGAGGGTGAAGATCCCTGCGCCATCGTTCAGGTTCTGAATGGAGCCCAGGGCGAGCCGATCGCTGAAGTATCGATTGGCAAACTGCCCGCAGGCGGCGCTGCCGTCGCATGGGCCAATGTGATTGTTCCGCTGGAAACACTGCTGCAAGCTCAGCTCGCCCTGTCCATCGATGGTGCACCGCGCAAGCTGTACAACTATCATCATTGCGTGCCGGTCGGCTGCGTTGCGCAACTTGGTCTGAGCCAGGGTGATATCGATGCAATGAAAGCTGGCACCAAGGCAACCTTCTCGCTGGTACCGGCCCGCTTCCCGGATCAGGTGCTGGAAATGGAAATGTCGTTGTCCGGTTTTACGTCAGGCTATGAATCCCTGACCGTCAACGTGAACTAAAGTCGCGTTTCAGAAAATGCCGCCGCATTGCTTGCGGCGGCGCATCACGGGTTAAATCCGTTTCAAGGCAAGAACGGCATTCAGACCGCCAAAGGCGAACGCATTGCTGAGGGCGACGTCAACTTTGGCTTCCCGGGCCTCGTTCGGCACCACATCCAACGCACATTCCGGATCAGGTTCTTCGTATCCGATGGTTGGTGCAATGACACCGTCCCGTAGCGCCATGATACATGCCAACAACTCCACCGCGCCGGTACCACCAATCAGGTGGCCATGCATGGATTTGGTTGATGATATCATCAGATCGTCAGCATGGGGCCCAAATACATCCGCCACCGCGGCACATTCGGTTTTGTCATTCGCAGCCGTCCCCGTGCCATGCGCGTTGATGTAGCAAACATCGCTTGCATTCAGTCTGGCATCGGCCAATGCACCTGACATGGCCCGCGAAGCCCCCTGTTTGCTTGGCATCACGATATCGGCCGCGTCTGACGACATCGCAAACCCTACCACTTCGCACATTATCGCAGCGCCTCGGGCGCGGGCGTGTTCGTATTCTTCGAATACAAAGATTCCGGCCCCTTCTCCCTGAACCATTCCGTTGCGGTTGGCACTGAACGGTCGGCACGCATCCTTGGACATCACGCGCAAGCCTTCCCAGGCTTTGACACCACCGAAACACAACATGGATTCGGACCCGCCTGTGACCATGACCGGAGCTATACCGCTACGAACCATTTGAAAGGCCTGCGCCATAGCGTGGTTCGACGATGCACAGGCGGTCGACACGGTGAAGCTGGGGCCTTTGAGGTTGTGTTCCATGGAAACATGGCTGGCTGCGGCGTTGTTCATGAGTTTGGGAACAACAAACGGGTGTACCCTGTTCTTGCCGTCCTCATAGACCGACCGGTAATTGTCGTCCCAGGTCGATACGCCACCACCGGCAGTCCCCAAGACAACACCCGATTTCGCTGCAAGCTCTCCGTGAAACTCGATGCCTGACTGATCAATAGCCTCTTTGGCTGCAGTCAGAGTGAATTGAGTGAACCGGTCATACAGCGACATCTGCTGTCGGTTGAACCGCCCTTCGGCCTCAAAGCCCCGAACCTGTCCGCCGATCTTGATGGCCAACCGGTCAACGTCCCGAAACTCCAGATCCGAAATGCCGCAGCGGCCTTCGCGCATGGCTTCCAGCGTGTCAGGCACCGAATGGCCCAGAGAATTGATCGTACCTGCGCCGGTAATGACAACACGTTTCATGAGCGTTTGTCAGACCTTTTCCGACACGAGCTTTTCGATCCCGGCAATGATCGCAGCGACATTGGAGATATCGAAATCGTTGGCCTCGGGTTCGTTGGCATTGAATGGAATCGAGATGTCGAACTCTTCCTCGATGGCGAAAATGCTCTCGACCAGACCAAGGCTGTCAATGCCCAGATCTTCCAGCGTGCTTTCGGGCGTCACATCCGATGGCTCCAGCACGGCCTGCTCTGCAATGATTGCGATGACGCGGTCGCTGATGCTCATGTCGATCCCCTGGTTATCAGTTTGAGGATGATTTAATCGCTTGGAGTCTGTTTGAAAACAGCCTTTTTGAGTGCCTCAACGTCGCGAGCCATACGCGGCAGCCGCCGCTGCGCCTTGTAGACATCAGTATGGGTCTCCATTTTGATGGCTGGATATCCCATAATAACGCGCCCCGCGGGAACATTTGACAGAATCTTCGTGCCTCCGCCCGAAATGACGCCGTCCCCTAAAAAAATATTGTCGGCCACTCCGGTCTGCCCCCCCAGAACAACGTTGTTGCCTATCTCAACCGAGCCGGACACGCCTGTCTGACCGCACAACAAACAATTCTGACCGACGCGGGTGTTGTGCCCGACATGGACCAGATTATCCAGCTTGGAGCCGTTACCGATCCGTGTGTTGCGGATGGTTCCATTATCTACGGTACAATTGGAACCAACCTCCACGTCGTCGCCGATCTCGACCGCGCCCAAAGAGTGAATGCGCAGCCAGCTTTGTGCCTTGGCGTCGCCCTGATCGCCCATTGTCTTACGGGCATTTTCAGCACCGGAAACTTCTGGCGTCACAAAACTGAATCCGTCACCGCCAATCCTTGCACCGGGTTGCGCGACAAACCGATCCCCGATTTGCGCACGAGCACCAATGCTGACCATTTCGCGCAATAGCGCCTGTTCACCCAGAACGGCGTCTATTCCCACTACACAATGCGCCCCGATGACTGAACCCGCACCAATCCGCGCACGTGCACCGACGACGGTTAGCGGCCCAATCGCCACATCTGAACCGATTTCAGCCGTTGGATCGATCATGGCCGACGGGTGAATGCCCGGCGCAACCCCCTGGCCGCGATCCAACATAGCGGTGATCCCGGCCATCGCCATACGTGGACGTTTCACGAAAATAGCCGCTCGCAAGCCCATGGCCTGCCAATCCGCACCTTCCCAAAGGACAGCAGCACGCGCCTCACCATTCGAAATCGCCTCGGCGTAATTTGGAGACATGGCCATTGCCAGATCGGTAGGCCCAGCATCCCCGGGCTCGGCCGCCCGCACGATCGTCAGGCCACCATCACCCTGGCATTCTGCCCCCAGAGAGTCGGCGATTTGTTGAATGGTAAACTGCATGTCGGGCTTCCTTTTAGCAGGATTTGCCCTGTGCTTACCCCTGAACGTCCGGCAGAGCCACCCCCGCCTTTTGCAGGGCCTCCCAAATCTTGCGATCCCGGTCGTACACATCGCGGCGATACTGAACTTCGCCTTTCGGACCGACATAGGCTGTCCGATAAATCAAGTGGACCGGAACTTTTTGCTCCAGATTGACCTTGGTTTCTTTCCCCGTCTTCAGAACGCGGTGAAAGAATGCCTTGGGATCCTCTTCCTGTTTCGCCAGCAAGGCATAGGCAAACTCGAAGGGCTGAGCCAATCGGATACAGCCATGCGAGAACGCTCGCACTTCACGCGCGAACAGGCTTTTCTGAGGTGTATCATGTAGATAGATGTTATACTTATTGGGGAACATGAACTTTACCAACCCCAATGCATTGCTTTTGCTGGGCGGCTGGCGCATCGCAAAAGGAAAGCTTCGCGCTGTGAACTGATTGAAATCCACCGCCCCGCGATTGACCTGCCGCCCCCTGCTGTCGGTGATCTGAATATGGCCAACTGCATTGGGGTTCGCCTTCAGTTTCGGCAAATACTCCTTGGTGACAATCGAGCGTGGAACATACCAGCTGGGATTGATCACCATATGCTCCATCACATCCGAAAATTCCGGGCTGCGCCGATCATGTGAGTTTTTTCCGATCACCGCACGAGTTTCAAAAGTGACTTGCCCGTCATCCACGATTTTGGCTGAGAAGTCGGCCTGATTGACTAGAATATGCCGCTCGCCGCGTTCGCGAGGCAACCAGCGTTCCCGTTCCAGCGCGACATAGACGGCCTTGAGCCGGTCCGAGGCCGGGCGGTTCAATTCAGTAATCGTACCTTTGCCTGCCACACCATCGGGTTCCAATCCGTGCGCGGTTTGAAAGGCCCGCACCCCTTCCAGCAGCGCATCGTCAAAAGATGCGCTGGCCGAGGGCTTCATATACCCCATAACCACCAGCCGATTGCGCAATTTCACGACGTTGGGTCCGGTATCGCCGAATTCCAGTTTGCTCACGGGCACAGTCGCCCCCCAGCCGCCCTGATCCACCAAGGACTGAAGTGTCAGTTTCTGCTTCATCAAAGCCCGATACTGACGCGTCTGAGGAGCTAATTGCGCAATATATGCGGCGCCTTGCGCGTTTAATCCCTGCAGATGTTCGGCTGCGCTGCGACGATCCACCGACCGAACAAGCCCATCGTCGACACTGCCTGGCCGAATTGCACCTGTATACAATGCGTCGGCAAATTTCACGAAAGCCCGGCTCAGTTCTGCCTCAACGGCACCAAGGTCGCGTGTCGAGCGCGCATCTTCCATTTTCTGAAGCAAGGATGAAACTGTTGCGTCGGCCTGCGGCAATCCATGCAGGTGCGCGCCAGACAACGCATTGATCAGTGCGGCCCGGCGCTGCGTATGCTCAGCAGATTCGCCCACCCAAATCGGCGAAAATCCGTTTGTCCGGTAAAACTCGGCGATCTGCGATGCCCGCGGGGTATGTTCTGCGATGGCCATCTGAAACGCCGTGCTGGGCGCTGGCTCTGAGGTGGTATTCGCCATACCGGCTGTGGCCGCAAAACAGGCGGTAAGAAGGATACTGGTACTGGTCCGGAAAACAGAAAACATTGGATGGCCTTGATAATCAACAGCTTGGATAGGTGATTTGCGCGCCGAACCACTATGGATTTGACCACGAAGGCTTGTCTATTCACAAATTCCTTACCAAATCGCTTCTGTTGACGCCTGATGCGCGTTTGCATCGTCTTCGTAGCCCGAATCTCACAACTGCAAAATTTCTGTGAAGTGTCGTGACATTTGCGCAAAAAACTGCCGAAAATTCCCCCTTGAAAAGGTGATTGTGAAACACTTCTTGGCCGCTGATTCCGATTGTGCCATAAAATCCGCATCTGGGATGGGAAAAAATTAAGACAGCGCGCGTAACATCGTGTGCAGGCAGGAACAGTACGGGACGAACCAAAATGACCAAGAGCAGTTCCTCGGGCTTGACCCGGCGTGCCCTATTGGGTGCGTTTGCGGCAACGGCAGTCGTTGCAGCACCCACCTACTCCAATGCAGCAGGCTTTTTGCGCGGAGGCGGCGATATTCGTCGCATCCGTATGTATTCCGGTCGCACTGGCGAACGGTTGGATATGATTTATTGGGTCGATGGTAAGTATATCAAGGACGCTGTCAAAGAAGTGAACCACTTCATGCGCGATTGGCGTACAGATCAGGTAAAATCCATCGATTTACGCACGATTGATATCATGGCGGCGTCACACAACCTGCTGGATGCCAACGAACCTTATATGTTGCTGTCGGGTTATCGCTCTCCGCAAACCAACGCGATGCTACGCGCCCGGTCGCGACGCGTCGCCCGGAAATCGCTGCATATGCAGGGGCAAGCAGCAGATTTGCGTCTGGCTTCCCGTTCGGTCTCACAGATGGCCAAGGCAGCGATGTCTTGCCGTGCTGGCGGTGTTGGCCAGTACTACGGCTCCAATTTCGTGCACATGGATTGCGGTGTCGTTCGCACCTGGCGTGGTTAAGACGCTGACCTAGCGATCTCGACGTATCTGATAACGGCTTAACTGGGTCTACCAGCTACATCCCGGCATCGCCGCCTCCACCGCCGACGTCTCCGCCACCGGTATCGCTACTGTGTGTGGGTTCCGCAGTGGAACTACTGGTCTCACGAGTCATTTCATCATCGACATCAGAGAAAACATTCGAGCTGGACCCACTTTCGCCTTCTACATTATCATCGCTGTCCGGTTCTTCATCACCTGTCAGCTTACCAAGGATTAATGCGAGAATTACCGCGACCAAGAGCCAACCCAAAACGTTAAAGAGTGAAAACCCCGTAATAATACTGCCCAAAAGTGCTACAATCACGACTACTAGTATGAACTTCTTATTTGAAGAAATGACTTGCACGTTCTTTCCTCCGTTTCAGGTGACGAGACCCAACCCAATCAAGAAAGTGTACACCAAAAATAGTTTCAGAGAAATTTGCGTCTCAATGTGAGCGTCAGACACACTCTCTCTATAGGAAAAAAGAGAACTTGATTCCGCTAAATGAGGTTAACAATGTGTAAGGGGTTGGCGCACCTGAGAGGATTCGAACCTCTGGCCTCTGCCTTCGGAGGGCAGCGCTCTATCCAGCTGAGCTACAGGTGCCTTGGCCGTTAGCTAACCTTGATCCAATCCGGGTGCAACTGAAAATCGTGATTGTTGCACCCTCTTTCGGCTCAAAGTCAGGCGAACAGATCATGCGCCAATTCAAGCGCTTCGATCAGCGTATCGACCTCATCCGTGGTGTTATAGAGACCAAAGCTGGCGCGACAGGTTGCCGTGACACCCAGGTGATCCATTAGTGGCCCGGCGCAGTGATGACCGGCACGGACAGCCACCCCTTTTTTGTCCAGAATGGTGGACACATCATGGGCATGGCCTGCCCCGTCCAACGTAAAGCTGAAGATGGCAGCCTTATCTGGCCGTGTGCCCTGAACCTGTAGCCAGTTAAGACCGTTCAGGCGTTGCATGGCATAGTCGCGCAGACCGGATTCGTGGGCGGCAATGTTCTCCATCCCCAGATCCATCATGTATTCCAGCGCCACGCCCAGACCGATGGTCTGCACAATGCCCGGGGTGCCAGCCTCGAATTTCATTGGCGGGTCATTGTAGATGACCTGGTCCTTACTGACCTCTTTGATCATGTCACCGCCACCAATAAAGGGGCGCATTTCGGCCATACGTTCGGATTTGATGTAAATCGCACCTGACCCCGACGGGCCATATAACTTATGGCCTGTGATCGCATAGAAATCACAACCGATCTCTTCGACATTCACCGGCATATGAACCGCACCCTGACTACCGTCGACCAGAACGGGAACGCCTTTTGCGTGGGCACCATCAGTAACGGCTTTCACGTCCACGACGGTTCCCAACACATTGGAGCACTGCGTCACCGCGACCAGTTTGGTTTTTGGCCCAATCGCATCAATCACGGCCTGAGGGTCCAACCCTCCGTCCGCGCCAACATCGACCCATTTCAGAACGACACCCTGCCGTTCGCGCAGGAAATGCCAGGGCACGATGTTGGCGTGATGCTCCATCACGCTCAGGACAATCTCATCCCCGGCTTCGAGCCGTGGCATGGCCCAGCCATAAGCAACCAGATTAATCCCCTCGGTCGTACCCGAATTCAGGACGATCTCATCCTCGTTCGATGCCCCCAGAAACCGGGCAATGGTGCCACGGACGGCCTCGTATTTCTCGGTCGACAGATTCGACAGATAATGCAGGCCGCGATGAACGTTCGAGTACTCCTCGGCATAGGCACGGGTCACCGCGTCGATCACGACCTGAGGCTTCTGAGCTGACGCCCCGTTGTCCAGATACGTCAATGGTTTTCCGTTCACCTCACGTGACAGGATCGGAAACTCAGAACGGATTTTCTGCACATCATACATGGGATGGTTTTCCTAGACAGGCGCGGCTGGTGTTAAATACAGAACGAAAGGAACCGCAATCAGGGCCGACAGCAGAATTACGGCAAAGGACTTCCAAAGTGATCCGAACTGATGCGCTTCATTCAGGAAATGAAGCGTGATGTAGAGGCTCAGGATTGCTGTTACCAACAGCATCATCATCATCAGAAAGGGCAGTGTCAGACTCAAAAAAAGCGTCATGACCAAGGCGGCAATTTGCAAGAACTGCAACCACACTGTCAGGACCATCAGGTCGTCAAAGCTTGCTTTGCCACCTATCGCCTTTCCCACAATGTAGAACGCGATGATGCTCAGCATCATTGCCCCGGCAGACCGCAGCAGAACTACGGGGATGCCTTCAGGTGCCGGCGCGGATTGGCCTTGCGGCACAGGGACTGATAAGTCGATTCCCAATTGCACAAGGCAATTCAAAACCACCGCCAGCGCAAATGCCAACCACAACCCTTCCCGACCGGGTTTCAGGGTCAACAACTGGCGTGCAGCTTCGGCGGGGCTTCTGATGGTCAGAACCGCCAGTGCGCCAAGGGAATTGATAGTCATGCAGTGGACCTTTGTACTTGTCTCAGACCGGATAACCAGAACCAGACAAAAACAGCAACCCAGAGGATACCAACAAAAGTCAAAGTTGGCCCAGGTCCGATAAACCCGGCAACCAGGCCGTTCAACAAAACCAGAGGGGCCGAGGATAACAACGCCCAAAACAGTGCCAGACGTGCGCCATAGGCTGTGCCCTGACCGCCTACCAACCGCGCCGCCCAGTACGAGATCAACGCAAGTGTGTAGAAAAACAGGGGCAGTATGAACACCGACCCCAGCAGAGCGCCGCCCAGAAGCATGTTCAGCTCAACGCCTTCCAGATGCGCTGTGCGGGCAAGGCTGGGCATCTGTGCAACAAAAGCCACGACGCAAAATGCCATAACGAAGACCAGCGCCCTGTCTTCCCGCTGACCCATATCCAGAAGCCGGCGCACCACGCGTCCCGGCCCCCGGTATGTAGCCAGTATGTCTGACGAGACGGCCATCAGCTACGACGCGCCAGCCACCCTTCCAGACGGCTTACGATCTCTTCCGCCAGAGCGCTGTCCTCTACCTCGTCCACCGCTTCTGCCAGAAAGGCCAATGTCAGCATATTGGTCGCATCTTTTGTCGGGACCCCACGGGACCGCAGGTAGAACAGCGCGGTTTCATCGATCGCACCCGAGGTCGAACCATGCGAACAGGCCACATCGTCGGCATAGATCTCAAGTTCGGGCTTTGCGAGGAATTGGCTGTCATCGTCCAGAAGCAGCGATTGGCTGATCTGATAACCATCGGTTTTCTGGGCACCTTCCTTCACAAGGATCTTGCCCTGAAACACCCCGGTGGCACCGTTGCGCAGCACTTTCTTGAAAACCTGACGGCTTTCGCAATTCACCGCGTCATGGGTGATGAATACCGTGTCGTCATGGTGGAAGTCGCCATCACCAACACAGGCTCCTGCGACATGCGCAACGGCGTCATCGCCAGTCAGTTCGACGACCTGCTCATTTCGGGTCAGAACACCATTCACGGTCAAAGTGAAGGATTTATAAACCGATTCCGTACCCAGACGGGTAAACATGTGAGTCGCAGCACGACGCTCATGATCCCTGCCCTGCGCACGCACGTGATGCAGCATTCCCTTGTCGGCAATGTCGATCTCCATGCACTTGTTGAAGCGTGACGCTGCCGGGCCGGTTTCCAGAATGGTCGCCTCGGCACCGCTTTCCACACGAACAACATGGTGCAGGATCGCATCAGAGGTCGGCGATGCATGACGATAGATCAGGTTGATCGGTTTGGTCGGTTTACCAGTAACATGAATGGCTACGCCATCCGAAGCAAAGGCCGTATTCAACGCTGCTAGAGGGCGCTGCACCGGTGACTGACCGCGCGTTTCCAGCACACCATACAGGTCTTTTGCCCAATGAATGTCCTTGCAGCAGATGTCCTCAAGCCGGTCGATGGTCACGCCTTCCAAAGACAGGTCGTCCGACTCTTCGGCGCTGAAGACACCATCCACAAAGACAATTTTGAGACGGTCGAGCGCGTTGAACATCAACGGTTCGTCATCTGCAAAAACCGCAGCTGGGATCGCATCTGGTGAGACCAGCGTATCCGGTTGAGTGTATTTCCAGTACTCGTCGCGACGCCCAGGCAGGCCAGTTTCCAGAACACGGGCCAGCGCATCCTCGCGCGCGGCGCGGGTGCATCCCGCATCAGGCATGGTCAGGGCAGACAGCCGGGCCTCGGTTGCGGATTGTTTGACTTCGGGCAAGGCCATCAGTTCACCTCGGCAAGAATGTCGGCATAACCGTTGTTTTCGACCTCAAGCGCCAGATCCGGGCCGCCGGTTTTGACGATGCGGCCTTCGGCCATGATGTGCACAACATCGGGTTTGATGTGATCCAGCAAGCGCTGATAGTGCGTGATGACCAGGAACCCGCGACCTTCGTCGCGCAAGGCATTCACACCTTCGGCCACGAGTTTCATCGCGTCCACGTCCAGACCCGAGTCTGTTTCGTCCATGATGCACATTTTCGGTTCCAGCATCGCCATCTGCAGGATTTCATTGCGCTTTTTCTCACCACCCGAGAAGCCGACGTTGACCGGACGCTTGAGCATATCCGCGTCAATCTTCAACGTCTTGGCTTTGGCGCGCACTTCCTTCAGGAAATCTGCGGCGGACAGCTCTTCCTCACCGCGCGCCTTGCGCTGGGCATTCACGGCGGTACGCAGGAAAGTCATGTTGCCAACGCCCGGAATTTCAACCGGATACTGGAACGCCAGGAAAACACCGGCCGCGGCGCGTTCTTCCGGCTCCATCTCCAGCAGGTCTTCACCGTCCAGCGTGGCCGAGCCTTCGGTGACTTCATATCCATCGCGTCCCGACAGCACATAGCTGAGTGTCGATTTGCCCGAGCCATTCGGCCCCATGATCGCGTGCACCTTGCCAGCTTCCACCGTCAGGTCCACACCTTTGAGGATCTGCTTGTCTTCTTCTTCGAGCTGCACGTGCAGGTTCTTGATTTCCAGCATTTTTTATCCTTTTGCGTATCGCAAGGGGCGCGCTGGCCCCGAAACTTTCCTAACCCAGAAACTTGCGGATGAGCCGCGCGACGATCCAACCAATGATCGCCCCTCCGCCAACCGCCCAAACCGGGTTGATGAATTCCATGTGGTTGATGTTGACGTAAGCCACACCCAACAGACCGCCCAGAACCGGCAAAGCATACCCAAGCCAGGTCAGCACGTCGTCCTTACGAACACGGGTTCTGGGTAATTGCGTCATTAACCGACCGAGCCTTCCAGCGAGATTGCCACCAGTTGCTGCGCTTCCATGGCGAATTCCATCGGCAACGCCTGCAAAACGTCCTTGCAGAAGCCGTTAACCACCAAAGCGACGGCCTCTTCCTCGTCCATGCCGCGCTGACGGCAGTAGAACAGCTGATCGTCATCCACTTTTGACGTCGTCGCCTCATGCTCAACACGAGATGAGTTGTTCTTGACCTCGATATACGGAACCGTATGTGCCCCGCATTTGTCGCCAATCAGCAAGCTGTCACACTGGGTATAGTTCCGGCTGTCCTTGGCTTTTGGATGCATCGAGACGAGACCACGATAGGTGTTCTGCGCCTTGCCCGCACTGATGCCCTTGGACACGATGCGCGATTTGGTGTTTTTGCCCAGATGAACCATCTTCGTGCCGGTATCAGCCTGCTGATAGTTGTTGGCAATCGCGATCGAATAGAACTCACCCTGGCTTTCATTGCCGCGCAGGATGCAGGACGGGTATTTCCACGTCACGGCCGAGCCGGTTTCCACCTGCGTCCACATCACCTTGGACCGGTCGCCGCGGCAATCGGCGCGCTTGGTCACGAAGTTGTAGATGCCGCCCTTGCCGTTCTCATCCCCAGGGAACCAGTTCTGAACGGTCGAGTATTTAACCTCGGCGTCTTCTTCGAGAATGATCTCGACCACAGCGGCATGCAGCTGCGCGGTGTCGCGCTGAGGTGCGGTGCAGCCTTCCAGATAGGAAACGTAGGAGCCTTTGTCGGCAATGATCAATGTGCGTTCAAACTGACCTGTGTTTTCCGCGTTGATACGGAAATAGGTACTCAATTCCATTGGGCAGCGGACGCCCGGCGGGATATAGACAAAGGACCCATCCGAGAACACGGCCGAGTTCAGCGTTGCATAGAAGTTGTCCGACACCGGAACCACAGTGCCCAGATACTTCTTGACCAGTTCAGGATGCTCTTTGATCGCTTCCGAGATTGAACAGAAGATCACTCCGGCCTTTTTCAGTTCGGCCTGAAAAGTCGTGCCCACCGATACGGAGTCGAATACCGCGTCGACCGCAACCTTGCGACCCTCTGCAGGAGCATCTTCAGCGCCTTCTACGCCCGCAAGTATCATCTGTTCTTTCAGTGGGATACCCAGCTTTTCGTATGTGGCCAACAGCTTGGGATCGACCTCATCCAGCGACTTGGGTTTCTCTTCCATCGATTTCGGACGGGCATAGTAATACTGGTTCTGAAAATCGATTTTGGGATAGGTGACCATGGCCCAGTTCGGTTCTTCCATCTTGGTCCAGCGTTCAAACGCGGCAAGACGCCATTCGGTCATCCACTCGGGTTCTTCATTTTTTTCCGAAATCAGACGGACGATGTCAGGATTCACGCCCTTGGGCGCGTATTCCATTTCGATATCGGTATCCCAACCGTATTTATATGTGCCGACCTCGCGCACCGCATCCACGGTTTCCTGATCGACACCCTCTTTCACCTGGGTCTGGTCCAAAGCGGCCATAACTTACCCTCCGTCAGATCACGCGGCCCGCGCGCGATGCTTTTTCTCTTTCTCAAGCCACGTTTCGGCGAAACGCAGCACATCTTCTTCCGTTGTCCGAGGTCCCAGCGATACGCGGATTGCGCTGCTGGCTGTCACCTCGTCAAATCCCATTGCGGTGAGCACCGCGCTGGCACGAACCTTGCCACTGGAACAGGCAGAGCCCGCACTAACCGCAAATCCCGACAGGTCCATCTGCATGACCTGGGTTTCACCCTTCCACCCGGGCGCAGCAAAACACAGGGTGTTCGGCAGGCGTTGCCGCCCTTTCCCGACAAAAATAGGTGATTTTACAGCGGCCTCAAGAGCGTTTTCTAGAATATTTCTAAATTCTTCGATCTGCTCCCAAACCCCATTGGTCAGGTCCCGTGCGGCCGCTTCAGCCGCGGCTCCAAAGCCCGCGATTCCAATAACATTTTCGGTCCCGGATCTGCGGCCCATTTCCTGACCGCCCCCCTTGATTTGCGCTGCAAGATCGGTCCCACGCTTCATCACAACGGCGCCAACACCCTTTGGGCCGCCCAGCTTATGCGCAGACACCAATGCCGTCTGCGCGTTCATCCAGTTAAACGCGATGGGCAGCTTGCCAAAAGCCTGGGTTGCGTCTGTCACGGCCAGCCCGGGCGGTAGCGTCTGAACAATCCCGGTCTCTGAGTTCGCCAGTTGCAGCGTCATTTCCTCTGGTGCCGCCAACTGCACTTCACCGGTTTCAGAAACTGAAAGATCTTCTTTGGTCCAAGCCCTTACCGCGTCATGCTCAATTGCCGCCCCGTGCAACGGACGACCCGCCAATGTCAGCGCGGCACCTTCGGTTGAACCGGATGTAAAGACGATATCCGCGCCATCCGCCCCAAAAGCCGATGCGACCTGAGCCCGCGCGCGTTCAATCAAAGCCTTGGCAGCACGCCCTTCGGCATGAACCGAAGACGGGTTTCCACAGACATCCATCGCGGCAATCATCGCTTCCCGCGCTTCGGGCCGCAGCGGCGTTGTCGCATTATGATCCAGATAAACACGTTTCATGGATACATCTTTTTGCAGACGGATTTCACTTTGTTACCTCGCCTGTCGGGTCATTCATCTACTACAGAAAACAAGCTCGGAACTGCCGGGCACGGCGCGAGGTCGTTCTTGATCACGTCCGACAACCGGGTTTGATGCAGGAACACATAAACATGCGCACTGAGGCTTTCCCAAAGCCGGTTGGTCAGCGATTGCGCGCGACTGCCGGACGAAGCACCGGATGCTCCTGCCCCTTTTTGCAGGGCATCAACGGTTTCGTCTACGGCCGCCAGAATCTCGACCACGCGAATTTCGGACGCGGCCCGCGCAAGGCGGTACCCTCCACCGGGTCCGCGAACAGAAGCCACCAAGTCCGCGCGGCGTAGCTTGACAAAGAGTTGCTCGAGATACGGCAACGAGATGTCTTGCCTCTCGGAGATTTCACCGAGCGTCACCAGCCGTTCTGTCGGCTGGAGCGCAATATCCGCCAGAGCGACCATTGCGTAACGCCCCTTGGTCGACAGCTTCATTCTATATCCCCTCTCAGCAGGATTTGCGCGAAATCATTGACGCCGCCGCCGCCAGTGCGTATCTCCGACTGACAGCGCTAAAGCGTTATGTGATATAATTAGAACCGTTCTAAGGTGTCCGACGATTATCGTCAAGTATATCCGGGCACCAGTACGAAAAAGACAGGACCAAAGCACACATGCCCGAGGTGATTTTTCCCGGACCCGAAGGCCGCCTGGAAGGCCGTTACCACCCGCAAAAGGAAAAAGACGCACCGATCGCCATCGTGCTTCACCCGCATCCTCAATTCGGCGGGACCATGAACAACAAGGTGGTCTATAACCTGCACTATGCCTTTTACAACATGGGCTTCACCGTGTTGCGCTTTAACTTCCGCGGCGTCGGCCGCAGTCAGGGCGAATATGATCAGGGCGTGGGAGAGCTGAGCGATGCGGCCTCGGCACTGGATTACCTGCAATCCATGAACAACAACTCGAAACACTGCTGGGTTGCAGGGTTCTCGTTCGGTGCGTGGATTGGTATGCAACTGCTGATGCGCCGCCCCGAGATCACCGGGTTCATCAGTGTGTCACCACCCGCGAACATGTATGACTTTTCGTTCCTTGCCCCCTGCCCGTCTTCGGGCCTGATCATCAATGGATCGGCTGACCGTGTGGCACCTCCGGCGGACACAACTTCACTGGTGAACAAGTTGCACGAGCAAAAAGGGATCACTATTACCCATAACGAGGTTGAGGGCGCTGATCACTTCTTCCAGGATCGCCACATGGACACGCTGATCACCGATGTCAGTGACTATGTGAAACGCCGCCTGACCGAGAATACTCGCTGATGTCCGACACCATCACATCTCTTGCGGCCAAACTGGCCGAAGATACGATGAAGGTTATGGACGAGACGGGCGAAGACAGGTTCTTTGTTGAGGTCGGCGAAGTTCTCGGGGCTGCGTCACAATCGCTGGAAGAAGCATTTCTGACCGAGATTCGCGTTCGTTTGGCGGAACGGAAAGCAAGACAATTTGTGATCAAACGCCTCTCTGCGCATCGCGCCAAGCTGAAGGCCATCGAAAAGCAATGACCGACCGATTGTCGGCACAGATCGCATTTCTAAAACGGGCTGATAGTCTGAAAATGGTCGAGCGGGCAAATGTCCTACTTGACCAGTCAAGGCCTGAAAACTCTGCGGAACACAGCTGGCATCTGGCGTTGTGGGCTTTGGTCATGGCGCCACTGGCCGGTCCGGATGTATCGATTGATCGGGTCATCCGTATGCTGTTGCTGCATGATCTGGTTGAGATCGTTGTAGGCGACCACCCAATTCACCTTGAGACCGATTGGACATCGGTCGCGCAAGCTGAGCAAGCCGCAGCTTTGGAGTTGTTTGGGCTTTTACCAAAGGATCAGGCTGATGCGCTCCACGCGCTCTGGCGTGAGTTTGAGGAAGATAGGACCCCGGACGCCCGGTTTGCCAAGATACTGGATCGTTGTCAGCCGCTGTTTCAGGTTCTGTGTGCCTCAAACCCCAATCCGGATCACGTAGACATCGTGCGTTCCAATCTCGAAGGTGGTCGTGCGTCCTATCTGGCCCAGGCGTTTCCGTTGGCCTACGAGCATGCTGCCAACCTGCTGGATGGCGCAGACACGCACGCCAACGCGTTCACGATCCGACTGGCGTTCCTGACTGAAGCTGATCAGTTGAAGTCCATTGTCCGCGCCTCGCGATTGATGGCGGGTGATCGTTTCGAGAATTCGGCGGAGCACTCGTGGCACATCATGCTCTACGCCTGGATCCTGTCTGAATACGCGCAAACAGATATCAGCGTTGATCGAACCCTTCAGATGCTGTTGCTGCACGACATTGTCGAAATCGACGCGGGCGACAATCCGATTCATGGGCAGGTCGATCACGAAGCACAAGCAGCCAAGGAACAAGAGGCGGCCAAGCGGTTGTTTGGCCTGTTGCCCGACACGCAATGCGACGCCTTCACCGTTTTGTGGCAGGAATTTGAAGCGGCAGAAACTCCGGACGCTAAGTTTGCCAAAGCTGTCGACCGTTTTCAGACGCCCATCGCCAATCTGGAAACCGGTGGCGGTTCATGGGTCGATTATAAAGTCACACATGCCCAGCTTGAAACGCGTGTCCGGCCTGCAATCGCTGCCGGGGCCCCTCGGCTTTGGAATTGGCTGCAACCGCAACTGGCCGCGCATTTCCAGAGCGGCGAGGTTTTCAACCAATAAACTGGAAAGAAAAAAGGAGCCTGAAGGCTCCTTTTTCCCTGCTTAGCTCTACGTGGCGCTTAAAAAACACTACCACCGTCAAACTGTTTAACCATGTTGGCTGCTTCAACTTCGACGGACCCCCCGTCAGCAAGCCACCCAATCACCACTATCAGACCCGAAGCAAATATGACGGATTTCGCAAATGTCGTCATCACTCAATACTCATTAACAAAACATAAAATATATTGAGAACATTACACTAATTCGAATTTCAAAATAGTAAGGTATACCTGACCTTAGATGGCTTTATCGCATGTTGAGACGTTAATTTAACTTGCTCAAACCTTCAATTTCATGCTCAAGGCGAGGTATCTTCCCTGTTTCGAGGTTTCAAATGCCCCAAGCGTATCTGTATCTGATGCTGGCTGTAGTTGCGGAAACCATCGGCACCACAGCGTTGCAAGCCAGCCAGCAATTCACGCGGTTCTGGCCATCCGTTCTTGTTGTCGTGGGGTATGGTCTCGCTTTTTACCTCATGGCTCTGACACTTAAATTCATGCCTGTCGGCATTGTCTACGCGATCTGGTCCGGTCTGGGCATCTTTCTGATCGCGGTGATCGGCTTCATCGTTTTCGGTCAAAGACTGGATTGGCCGGCAGTACTTGGGCTGACCATGATATTGGCAGGGATCCTGATCATTCACCTGTTTTCCAAGACTGCTGGTCACTGATCTGCGGTTAGGGCTGGTATATTTTGTCGCGCCGCGCTATGCGCGCGGCAACTTCCCGTTCAAAGGCTGACCTCTCATGGACCTGCGCAATATCGCAATCATCGCTCACGTGGACCACGGCAAGACGACCCTGGTGGATGAGCTGCTCAAACAATCCGGTGCGTTCCGGGAAAACCAGGCTGTGGCGGAACGCGCCATGGACAGCAACGATCTGGAACGCGAACGCGGTATCACCATTCTGGCCAAGGCGACGTCTGTCGAATGGAAGGACACGCGTATCAACATCGTCGACACGCCCGGCCACGCCGATTTTGGTGGTGAGGTCGAGCGTATCCTCAGCATGGTCGATGGCGTGGTCCTTCTGGTGGACGCCGCCGAAGGCCCGATGCCGCAGACCAAGTTCGTGACCTCCAAGGCGCTGGCACTGGGCTTGCGCCCGATTGTGGTGCTGAACAAGGTCGACAAGCCGGATGCCGAGCCTGATCGCGCACTGGACGAATGTTTCGATCTGTTTGCCAACCTCGGAGCCGATGACGAGCAGCTGGATTTTCCAGCGATGTATGCCTCGGGCCGTTCGGGCTGGGCGGACATGGAGCTGGATGGCCCACGTAAAGATCTGAGTGCGCTGTTTGACCTGATCGTCGATCACGTTCCTGCCCCGAAACAGGTCGGGAAAAAGGACGAACCGTTTCGGATGCTGGCCACCACATTGGGCAGCGATCCCTTCATTGGCCGCATACTGACCGGCCGTGTGGAAAGCGGTACATTAAAAGCAGGTGACAACCTCAAGGCGCTCAGCCGCGACGGTTCGGTGATCGAAAACTTCCGCGCGTCGAAAATTCTGGCGTTCCGCGGACTGGCGCAGCAGCCCATCGACGTGGCAGAAGCAGGTGACATCGTCACCATTGCCGGGATGAGCAAAGCCACCGTGGCGGATTCGCTTGTTGCGCCGCAAGTCGAAGAAGCCCTGCCCGCTCAACCCATCGATCCGCCGACCATCACGGTGACATTCGGCATCAACGATTCACCACTGGCCGGGCGTGACGGCAAAAAAGTTCAGTCCCGCGTCATCCGTGATCGCCTGATGAAAGAAGCTGAATCGAATGTCGCGATCCGTATCACTGACACCCCCGGTGGCGAGGCTTTCGAAGTCGCGGGCCGCGGAGAATTGCAGATGGGCGTACTGATCGAAAACATGCGCCGTGAAGGCTTTGAACTCAGCATCTCGCGTCCGCAGGTTCTGTTCCGCGAAGAAAACGGCCAACGTCTGGAACCCATCGAGGAAGTCACCATCGACGTAGACGACGAGTATTCCGGCTCGGTCATCGAAAAGATCACGGGTGCCCGTAAAGGAGAGTTGGTCGAGATGCGACCCGCAGGCGCAGGTAAGACACGCATCATCGCGCATGTGCCGTCGCGCGGACTGATCGGCTATCACGGTGAGTTCCTGACCGACACCCGAGGCACTGGTGTATTGAACCGCGTGTTCCACGACTGGGCACCGCACAAAGGTCAGATCCCTGGCCGTCGGGCGGGTGTTCTGATTTCGATGGAAAAAGGTCAGGCCGTCGCCTACGCTCTCTGGAACCTGGAAGAGCGTGGCCGGATGTTCGTCGGCCCTCAAACGGATGTTTATCAAGGCATGGTGATCGGCGAGCATTCTCGCGACAATGATCTGGAAGTGAACCCGCTGAAGGGCAAGAAACTGACCAACGTGCGCGCCAGTGGATCGGACGATGCCGTTCGCCTGACGCCCCACATTCAGTTCTCGTTGGAAGAGGCAATCGCCTATATTGACGATGATGAACTGGTCGAAGTCACCCCGAATGCAGTGCGCTTGCGTAAGCGTTTTCTTGACCCCCATGAACGTAAGCGGATGGCAAAATCGGCCTGAACAACCTGCGCCGGTTTCTGGATCAATTAGAAACAATGGCGAAACATTGGCATTTTTGCCTCCATTGGATCAAAAAACGAGTTTCAGAAGGCCGGGCAATAAGCCCGGCCTTTTTGTTGAAAACATAGGGTTTTCTATCATAAGCTGAGTTAATCCCACACCACTCTCCCAACCCAGATATTGCGATTAAGTCGAAGGAAAGGTGTAGATGTGCCTGAAGTGTGACGTCGTTCACTCACACAACTATTGTCATAGTGCATAGGGATGCATGTGAAAGGTACCGAGTTCCGAGGAGTTAATGATGGTTTTTCGTTCCCTAAAGTTACCAGTTTTTTTCGCAGCCACGGCTTTTATTATTTCACCTGTCACCGAAGCCTTTGCCGGTGGCGCATGTACCGTAAAGACAGCGCGTCAGTCCGCTGGGTCGCCGTCACTCTTGTGTGACTGCGATACGGTTACAACAGGGATGTTGCGTTATATTCAGCGCCGCGCAGATTTTGATGAGATCGTTGCAAGGTTGGGTGCAGAATGTTCTCCGCTCGCAGATTTGCTGACAGACCTTCCGACAGCGTCTGTCGGATCGTCAGACACTCGCGCTGGTGACGGTCCGGCAAATGAATCAGACAATGATGGCTTCGGCGGTTTAGGCGGCGGTGGAGGCGAAGGCGGCGGTGGAGGCGAAAGCGGCGGCGAAGGTGAAAGCGGCGGCGAAGGCGAAAGCGGCGGCGAAGGCGAAAGCGGCGGCGAAGGCGAAAGCGGCGGCGAAGGCGAAAGCGGCGGCGAAGGCGAAAGCGGCGGCGAAACGTTTTGATACTCAATTAAAAATACCGGTGCAGCATCCTGTTGCGCCGGTATTCAGCTTTCCGAACCAAAACACACCGCAGTTTTTTCAGCTATGCCCATAGACACCAACCCAACGACTAGGTCGGCTCGGGTCTTGCATACGAAGAAAAAGATACCGAGTTGCTGTCCATGGTTTTATGCGGTTTGTAAGGTTGTCCAAAACCAAATCACCGTTGGCAGAGCGGTACACCAGAACTGCATGAGGTACTTGCCGCCTGTCCAGAACAGTAGCGATCAGGAGTTTGCTTGGGTCCACCCCTGCGTGGATCAAATCTCTTTTCTTCAACAGCGCGAAGTCCTCGCAATCGCCACCTATTGCAGTTGGCAGCGCCCACCGCTCGCGCGTTTTGTACTGAGACTGATCGGAAACTTCGCGGGTTGAGTTATTCACGCTCCGATTCACCTGTTCAACAACCTTCAGTTCCTGCTGGCTGGACATGGATACGGGTCGTTTTCCTGCACAGGCCCAATTGTATTGAGTGCACAAGTTGATGGCCCCGGACGGCGGCGGCGAAGACGTGACACTTGGGATAAACCCACCCTCGGATGCATACGCGGACGGGGTTACAGCGATCGTGCAGATGCCCAAAACACTGACGCTCAAGACACGCGCTGAAATTGGCAGAAGTCTGACGCCAAGCCGTTTGGCCAGATTTTTAAAGTATGTCATGCCTGTACCCCAATCCGGTGTTTTTCGCACGATCGCACATCAAGAAGGGTCGCATTCCGTTTCCGGAAACATCTGCGAACACCCCTCCTAGGCTATCATCTAAAAAACTGCAGGGGAAAAAGGGCGGAAATTCGTTCGTCAATCTGACCTTTTCGCGCAAGAATTTTGGTGACGCGGCCACAATTGGGCCGCGAAGTTCTCAAAATTGCAGCACACCCGTCAGGTACGCTATTGGAATATTGAAATATTTCACTCAGCCCTCGTTTAAGGGCTGAGTTTTATTGATCGGTTGCGGGATAAGCCAAAGATCGCCTATTCAGCGCTGCATTCTCAGGCAATCCAGGCTTCAAACTGTGAATCCAGAAGATCACTCTGTGATTTCAACCACGACCAATTCGCGTTCACTTGCATCGCGCGCATGACTCAGTGCTTGCTGGTAATCATCCGAATTGTAGCACTCGACCGCCGCTTCCAGCGACGGGAACCGGGCAACGACATTGCGCGGACGTTCCTTGCCTTCCAGTTGGACATAGCGCGCGGCGCGGGCAATGAACGCGCCCCCGTGCTTGGCAATGGCCGGCCCGGCCAGTTCGGCGTACTTTCCGTACGCCTCGGTATCAGTCACCGTGACATGTGCAATCCAGAGTGCCGCCATATTATCCTCCCAAAACCTGTTCTGCAGCCTTGATCGCCGCATCTGCATTCGACGCATCCTTGCCGCCGCCCTGAGCCATGTCCGGGCGGCCACCGCCGCCTTTGCCGCCCAATTCCACCACAGCGGCCTTGACCAGATCCACCGCCGAAACCGCTCCTGTCAGGTCTTCAGTTACACCGGCAGCAACTGCCGCCTTGCCGCCGGTATCAGCGATCAAAAGCACTGCACCCGACCCAAGGCGCGCTTTATGTTCGTCGATCAGTGCCGGAAGATCCTTGCCGGACACACCGTTCAGGGCCTGCGCCAGGAACTTGACCCCGTTCACATCACGCGCCTCGGCACCGCCGCCCTGTCCGGCCCCGCCCGCCATCGCCAGATCACGCCGCAGCTGAGCCACTTCGTTCTGCAGAGACTTGCGTTCTTCCAACAGGCTTTTCACGCGTGACACCACATCGTCCGGCTGCGCCTTCAGTTCCGTTGCCACCTGCGCAAGGCGATGATCCTGCGCAGACAGGTAACGGAAAGCTTCATCCCCGGTCAGCGCTTCGATACGGCGTACGCCTGCGCTGCTTGCGCTGTCACCCAGCACGACAAACGTGCCTATGTCGCCCGTTTGGCGCACATGGGTGCCGCCACAGAGTTCAATCGACCACGTTTCGCCATCATGACCCTTGCCAGTGGGTGCTTTGCCCATCGACACAACACGCACTTCGTCACCATATTTCTCGCCGAACAGGGCCTGCGCGCCCAATTCGCGCGCGTCATCAGGTGTCATGATCCGTGTCTCGACGGTCGAATTCTGGCGGATGAAGTCGTTCACCTCGCGCTCAACCTTCTGGATTTCCTCCAGACTCAGCGCTTTGGAATGGCTGAAATCGAACCGCAAACGATCCGCCGCATTCAGCGAGCCGCGCTGCGCCACGTGGTCGCCTAGTGCTTCCCGCAGTGCCTCATGCAGAAGGTGCGTCGCCGAATGATTGGCGCGGATAGAAGTACGGCGCGCATGATCAACTTCCAGTTCGACAGCGTCGCCCGTTGACACAGAACCGCTTACGACCGTGACCTTGTGGGCATAAACCTTACCATCAGCGAATTTCCTGGTGTCATCCACCCGGCTTTTGTGATCGCGATCCTCAAGGCGTCGCAATTCACCAGTGTCCCCCACCTGGCCGCCAGCTTCGCCATAGAACGGAGTCTGATTCACCACGACCCAGCCGCTGTCACCTGCATCGATCTTGTCAACCAAAGTGCCGTCAACAACCAGCGCGGCAACCTGAGCCTCGGCTTTCTCGGTATCATAACCCAGGAAGTCGGTCGCCCCGGCGGTATCCAGAACATCGAACCAGACCGCCTGATCAGCAGCTTCACCCGATCCCGCCCAGGCAGCACGCGCCTTGGCCTTCTGTTCCGCCATTGCAGCGTCAAAACTGTCTGTATCAACCGTCCGACCCTTCTCACGCAGCGCATCCTGCGTCAGATCCAGCGGGAAGCCATAGGTGTCGTAGAGTTTGAAGGCCGCATCACCAGAAAGAGCCGCACCCTCGGAAAGGCCCGAGAGCTCATCATCAAGCAGCTTCAACCCCCGATCCAGCGTCTGCTTGAAGCGGGTTTCCTCCAGCAGCAAGGTCTCTTCAATCAATGGCTGCGCTTGTGTCAGCTCGGAATAGTGCCCCCCCATCTGCTGAACGAGTGACGGGACGAGACGGTGCATGACCGGATCTTTAGCGCCCAACAAGTGCGCGTGGCGCATGGCGCGTCGCATGATACGACGCAGAACATAGCCGCGCCCGTCATTGCTGGGCATCACGCCATCCGCAATCAGGAACGAGGTCGAGCGCAGGTGATCCGCGATCACGCGATGATGCACGTTCTGATCCCCATAAGGATCGACGCCGGTTGCATCCGCAGATGCCTCGATCAGTGTCTTGAACAGGTCGGTGTCATAGTTGTCATGGCTGCCTTGCAACAGCGCACCGATACGTTCCAGCCCCATGCCGGTGTCGATGGACTGCATGTCGAGCTCGACCATTGAGCCGTCTTCGAACTGCTCGTTCTGCATGAAAACGACGTTCCAGATTTCAATGAAGCGGTCGCCGTCCTCTTCGGGCGAACCCGGAGGGCCACCCCAGATGTGATCGCCATGGTCATAAAAAATCTCAGTGCATGGGCCACAAGGCCCGGTCGGCCCCATTTGCCAGAAATTGTCACTCGTTGCGATACGGATGATCCGGTCTTCCGGCACACCGACCTTTTTCCAGATCTCGAACGCTTCGTCATCGGTGTGATAAACGGTGGTCAGCAGTCGGCTTTTGTCGATGCCGAATTCCTTGGTGATCAGGTTCCAGGCAAAGGGGATCGCTTCAGATTTGAAGTAATCGCCAAACGAGAAGTTCCCCAACATCTCAAAGAAAGTGTGGTGACGCGCGGTATAGCCCACATTGTCCAGATCGTTGTGCTTGCCGCCGGCGCGCACACATTTCTGCGCTGTCGTTGCGCGTTGGTAGTCACGGGTTTCCAAACCGGTGAACAGGTTCTTGAACTGCACCATGCCCGAGTTTACGAACATCAGCGTCGGATCGTTGCGCGGCACCAGCGGGCTTGACGCCACAACCTCATGCCCCTGTTTTTCAAAGTAGTTCAGAAAGGTCGATCGGATGTCGTTCAGGGTTGGCATAGGGCTCTCTCGGCGCGCATAAATCTTGGTCTCCGCAGGTTTATCTCCCCGTCAAAGGAGTGTCCACAGTGGAGGCACACCGGAACGAAACAAGGCGGCCCGAAGGACCGCCTCTTTCATAGTCTTCTCAACTCGCAACCGCAGATCGGGAAGCTTCCAAAGTCCCCGTCAACGGCCATTAGGCTTCGAGGATGTCATCATCCTCGGCGGCCCCCGGTGGCATGTCAAAATCCAGCCCGTGAGCCGCTCGAATCTTGTCTTCGATGTCCAAGGCTATACGGCTGTTGTCACGCAGGTACTGTTTCGCGTTCTCACGCCCCTGCCCGATCCTCTCATCGCCGTAACTGAACCATGACCCTGACTTCTCGACCACACCGGCTTTGACACCCAGGTCCAGCAGCTCGCCCATCTTGCTGATGCCTTCGCCATACATGATGTCGAATTCCACCTGCTTGAAGGGCGGTGCGACCTTGTTCTTGACGACCTTGACGCGCGTCTGGTTGCCGACAACTTCGTCCCGGTCCTTGATCGCGCCGATGCGACGGATATCCAGACGAACAGAGCTGTAGAATTTCAGTGCGTTGCCGCCGGTGGTGGTTTCGGGGCTGCCGAACATCACGCCGATTTTCATCCTGATCTGGTTGATGAAAATAACCATACAGTTCGAGCGGCTGATCGAGCCCGTCAGTTTCCGCATCGCCTGACTCATCAGGCGGGCCTGTACGCCAACACTGCTGTCCCCCATATCGCCTTCCAGTTCGGACTTCGGCGTCAGCGCCGCAACCGAATCGACCACGACCATGTTGACCGCACCAGAACGCACAAGCGTATCGGTAATCTCCAGCGCCTGCTCACCGGTATCGGGCTGCGAGATCAGAAGTTCATCCAGATCAACGCCCAGCTTGCGGGCATATTGTGGGTCCAGCGCGTGTTCGGCATCAACAAAGGCACAGACACCGCCGCGCTTCTGCTGTTCAGCGATACAATGCAGCGTCAGCGTCGTCTTACCCGAGCTCTCGGGGCCATAAATCTCAACAATCCGGCCCATCGGCAGACCGCCAATTCCCAACGCGATGTCCAAACCCAGCGAGCCGGTCGAGCTTGCTTCGATATCCTGCTTGGCACCTTCGCCCAGCTTCATGATCGAGCCTTTACCAAACTGCCGTTCGATCTGGGCCAGCGCACTATCGAGCGCCTTTTGCTTGTCTGCGTTTTTCTTGTCGCTCATTGTCAGAAGATCCGCCATTGTCCTGTCGCCTTCCCTTTTGTCACACCCTTGATCGGGCGGCAATCGCTGCTTTGTTCGCCTCTTGTTCCTTATGGGACCAAAAAGAGAACATTTCAATAAAAACTTACAAGGTTTAATCTCCTGCAATTGTGTTAAAGAGTCGTTTACGACAATCTACTCGCATTGCCGGATGACAATTGGAGCAATTAAATGCTTGTTTTCTATGAGGAACGCCTTGCTTTCCTTGCCGTTCCGAAAACCGGCAGTACGGCTTATCACACAGCGTTGCGGGATCGGGCAGATATTGTCGTCACACACCCGCCCGAACTGAAACACGCGCCGGTGCGCAGGTATGACAGATTTTTTCAGAACATGTTTCTGAAGATGTACGATACCGAGATGGAGATCATGGCCGTTGTGCGTGAACCCATTGATTGGTTGGGGAGCTGGTATCGATTTCGCGGCCGCGCAGATCTGACCGGTCACCCCCATTCAACCCGAAACATGAGTTTTGACGCATTCGTGCAGGCGTATATGAAAAACCCGCGTCCTGAATGTGCCGATGTCGGCAGCCAGAGCCAGTTTTTCCGTACCCGCAGCAATGGCCGCGGCGCCACTCACATCTTTAAGTATGAACACCAGGACAAGATTCTGGACTTCCTGCAAGCGCGCCTGAATGTACAAATCGACCTGCCGCATGAGAACATATCACCGCCGGGTGACCTGACATTATCGCCGGACACACTGCAAAGATTTCGAAACAGGCATTCCGAAGAATTCGCGGTCCATGGCGCTGCCTTATGAGACATTCAATTCAGCTGCTGAAAAACTGCCTCGGTCAACTGGTTGAGTGAAAACGGTTTCGGCAGGAAGGTTGAGTTGGTGATTTCGGGTTCCGAATTCCCAAATGCGCCTTCTGTATAACCCGACACGAAAACCACACGCGCGTCGGGGCGCGATTCCAGAGCTTTGCGCACCCATGTCGGCCCATCCATACCGGGCATGACCACATCAGTTACAAATACATCGACATTCAACGACGAATCCTCAAGCAGCCGCAGCGCTTCTTCTGCCGAATCTGCCTCCAACACCGTATAGCCCTTAAGCCGCAAGGCCCGGGTCGCGAAGGCGCGGACCGGGGCTTCATCTTCGACCAGAAGTACCACGCCCTCTCCTTGCCGGGCGGTTTGTGCTTCGGGCTTCGCCGGTTTTTCCAGTTCAGTCTCAGCGACCGCGGCGCAGACCGGCAGAAATACCGTGAATTCGGTGCCTCGACCCACTGCGCTGTCTACAAAGATGAAACCGCCCGTCTGCTTGACGATGCCGTAGGCCGTGGAAAGCCCAAGTCCTGTGCCTTCGCCTGTTCGCTTTGTCGTGTAGAACGGTTCGAAAACCTTTTGCAGCTTGTCAGAAGGTATCCCTACGCCGCCGTCCACGACCCTGACCGTAACATATTCCCCTGGCGGTACGGTTGCCCTGTCACGTGTGAGCGACTGCGACAGGTTCAATACCTCGGTCTCGATACGAATCTCGCCCCCTTCAGGCATGGCGTCCCGCGCATTGACAACAAGATTCATCAGCACCTGTTCCAACTGTCGTTTGTCTGCCCGTACCGGCTTTAACACAGGATCGTGGCTGAGGGTCAGTTGAACTTTTTCGCCAACCAATCGGTTCAACAAATGAATGAGGTCCGAAATCGTGTCCCGCAAATCCAGAACTTCAGGCCTGAGGGTCTGTTTCCGCGAGAACGCCAGAAGCTGACTGACCAGTGCAGCGGCCCGATTGGCATTCTGATTTATCTGCACCAGATCCCCATAGTCCGGATCATTCTGATCGTGACGCAACAACAGTAGATCGCAATGCCCGGAAATGGCTGTCAACAGGTTGTTGAAATCATGCGCGACGCCACCTGCCAGCTGGCCCACGGCTTGCATTTTCTGCCCTTGAACGAATTGAGCTTCCAGCGTTTTCAACTCGGTTGCATCATTCAGGACCGCGATCAGACAAACCTTGCCATCGACAACTACACGGCTCAACGTAACCTGAACAAAGATCTCTTTGTCTTTTCTGGTGAGCTGTAGAAACTCAGATCGTTGCGCGTCCTCTTCCGAGGTTGTGCGCGCAAGCCAATCCAGAATGGGGTGCCCCAGGCCCCGCATGATATCCGTGATATTGTTGCCTTCAAGGTCTTCATTTCCCAGCAGCTTGTTCGCCAGCCTGTTGGTATTCAGAATGGTTCCACTGGGAGAAAGGGTAAGAACCGGAACAGGAAGATCCGCAAAAGAGGTACTGGTCCCAGGCGCAGGCGTTCGGGTGAGCGGCACCAAACCAAAGCTTCGCTCTTTGCTGGAACGGGACAACTCAGCCACAGCGACCGAAATCAATCCATCACGCGACTTGACTATATTGGCGGCTCCGATCTGCGGATCACTTTCACTGAAAATGTCACAAACCCGTCCGGGTCGCGATCCAAACAACCTTTCCGCCGCCGGGTTTACCTGCACGGCATCTTTCGCACATCCCATGGTTAGAACCGGCAACCTGAGCGACTGCCAGTTTCCCTGTTCCTCCTGACGAAACCGCCAACAAAATATATCCGGGGCCAATTGAAAAACGGATATGCAATTCGTTTTTCCCCTGCTTGGATAGTCTTCCCGAGCCCGTCCGAACGACCGGGCCTGAGATTGCAACCTCAACAATACCGCCTGAGGGGTCGAGAAGGTCGAACCAAGGCAGCAAGCAAGGCAACCGCCCTTTTCCGCCCCGAACAGTGTTCGCGCCGGTGTGTTGGACGCCAGAATGTCGCCATACGCATTAGCGATCAGGAAAGGAGATTCGTCCTGTTCTGCAAACGCGGCCATGAGGGCAGTGGTTTGCTGCGCTGATCTGGTGTCCAATTGTCCCTTGATCACGAAACACAAAACGACCATCAGCAAGGATATGCCCGTCACCGTCAAACCCACAGCCCAATCCGGCGGCAAGATTCCTATTGTCGGCGCCAGGCTGATCAGAACGGCCAAACATACCAGCGACCCAAGCCGAAATGTTGATGGCATGTTGGAAAGTGAAGGGTCTCGAATGAGGTCAACTGTGTCAGACATAAACGGCTCAGGTGTAAAGATATCGGCAATAACGATATAATTGGTTAATACCCGCTTAACGTATTCGGAAAAGCGACCATCTACCTAAGGTTGTTATTTGCCGTAAGCTTAACGCGTCAAGTGTGACGTAAAGAACCCGTCAGACTCGTGTGTTACGTGCCACGTATTTCGAAAGATCTCTTTCCATTCGGTGTGGCCAGTCAAAAAGTTGTCGATGACGGAAGCGTTTTCATCCGTCAAAACCGAACAGGTCGCGTAAACCAATGTGCCCGCCGTTTGCACCAAAGGTGCGACATCCGTCAGGATACCACTCTGAAGGGTTGTAAGCTCTTGCAAACGGTCTTCGGTCAGCGCCCATTTCCCGGCTGGCGCGCGCCGCCATGACCCGCTGCCGGAACACGGCGCGTCCGCCAATACAACATCAAACGGTGCATGGCGCGACAGATCATCACTGGCCAGCAAGGTAATCTTTGCCCCAGCTCTGTCCGCACGGGCCGGGATGTCTTTCATTCGGTTCTTGTTCACATCGTGCGCGAAAACCTCAACGCCGTCGCATGCTGCAAGCGCCAGAGCCTTGCCCCCACCACCCGCGCAATAGTCCAGAACACGCATCCCCGGCTGCAAAACCACGGCTGCCACGACCGCCTGACTTGCCGCATCCTGAAGCTCGACAAGACCCTGAGCATACGCCTGGCTTTGCGAAATACGTCGAGCCCCCTCAGTCACCTCCAGCGCCGTCTCGCACACCCTTGTTGGCCGCGCGGATACACCATCGGTTTGCAGAGCATCGATGGCCTGGCTTACGTCCGTTTTCAGTAAGTTGACCCGTAAATGGACGGGCGCGCGATTTTGCAGCGCCTTCGCAGAAGACACCGTTTCGTCATTCATCGATGAAACAAACCGGGGCCACAGCCATTCCGGAATATCGTATCTTTCGGCGTCTGACGCGAAGTCCTGCGCGGCTTCCGTTTCTTGCACAGGCATCGGGGCGTGCCGGTTGCCTGTGAACAAATCTGCCAGATCTGCACCGTTTGCTCGCGTTGCTCCGATCATCAAACCGCGTCCGGTCGCCGAACCACCCCGTGCAGCATACGATCGTTTGCAACGCAGCGCGTCAAACACGTGGTCACGAATGGCAGCCCGGTCCTTGGACCCCGCAAAACGGCTGCGCCGCGCCCATCCGGTCAGCGCTTTCTCAACTGGCGACCCGGCCAGAATATCATCCAAAATTTCAATCGAGGCCTGAACACGGGCAGCGGGGGTCATCTTAGAATACCTCGGCAAAAAACGGGCCTGAACAGGATGACCCAAAAGCGATGCGGCACCCGTGTTCAGGTGCCGCATCACGCATTCAATGACTTACATTACCCGGTAGTTCGGGCTTTCACGGGTGATCTGTACGTCATGCACGTGGCTCTCTTTCAGACCTGCACCCGTGATCTTCACAAAGTTGCAGTTCTTGCGCATCTCTTCGACAGTCGCGCAACCGGTATAACCCATTGCGGCGCGCAAGCCGCCAACAAGCTGGTGGATCACGGCACTGGCCGAACCTTTGTAGGGCACCTGCCCTTCAATGCCTTCCGGCACCAGTTTGTCATTCGCTGCATCTTTCTGGAAATAGCGGTCGGCTGATCCGCGCGCCATAGCGCCCAGGCTGCCCATTCCACGGTAGGATTTGAACGAACGGCCCTGATACAGGATCACCTCGCCTGGGCTTTCATCGGTGCCTGCGATCATCGACCCAACCATGGCACAAGAGGCTCCGGCTGCGATCGCCTTGGCAAAATCGCCCGAGAACTTGATGCCACCATCAGCGATTACCGGCACGTCACCCGCCGCTGCCGCACAATCGCTGATCGCGGTCAACTGAGGTACCCCAACGCCCGCTACCATCCGCGTGGTACAAATCGAACCCGGACCAATGCCCACCTTGATCGCGTCGGCACCAGCATCAATCAACGCTTTGGTCGCCTCACCGGTTGCCACGTTCCCAGCAATGATCTGCACCTCGTTCGACAGGGTTTTGACCCGCTTCACAGCGTCCAACACGCCCTGAGAATGACCGTGCGCGGTATCAACGACAATGATGTCGACGCCCGAATCCACCAGTTGCTCGGACCGTTCGAACCCGGCATCACCGACAGAAGTTGCTGCGGCCACCCGCAAACGGCCAAGACGGTCCTTGCAGGCCGTCGGGTTCAATACGGCCTGTTCTGTATCCTTCAGCGTCAGCAGACCGGTCAGCTTACCTTCACCATCCACAACCAGCAGTTTTTCGATCCGGCGGGCCCGCATCAGGCTTTTGGCTTCTTCCAGATCAGCGGGCTCTTTCAGCATCGCCAGATTGTCCGAGGTCATCATCGCTTTGATCGGCGTATCATCGGACGTGGCAAAGCGCATATCCCGGTTGGTGACAATGCCAACCACGCGGCCATCTGCTTCGACAACCGGGAAACCGGTGAAGTTGTAACGTTCGACCAATGCCTGAGCATCCGCCAGTGTTTGATCGGCACGAAGTGTTACAGGGTTGTACACGATACCGGATTCGAACCGTTTGACCCGGCGGACTTCTCTCGACTGTTCTTCGACGGACAGGTTCTTGTGAATGACACCGATCCCCCCCGCCTGTGCCATGGCAATGGCCATGCGCGCCTCGGTCACGGTGTCCATGGCCGAACTCAGCAGCGGGATGTTCATGGTGATCTCGCGTGTTACACGCGTGGTCGTATCCGCCGTTGCCGGCAGCACAGAAGATGCGCCCGGAACCAGGAGAACGTCGTCAAAGGTGAGTGCCTCACGAATCTGCATCTGAATACCCCATGCAAAAGCCCGTTTGGCGGTGACCCTATTGCATGGATTGAACCAAAGGAAAAGCCCTTGGGGGCAACTCTGTGGCTCTCGTTACCGATGCAGCCGAAGAAAACGACGTTCGCCATGCAAATCGTGCCGCTGTTAGCCCTTTCCCTTTACGCTTAAACCCATATCTTGCCCGGAATACGCGCGAATACAAAAAAGGTATGTCACTGATGACCACCGACCCTCTTGTCGTCTTTACCCCGTCCGGCAAACGTGGGCATTTCCCCGTCGGCACCCCTATTCTGACGGCAGCCCGTCAGTTGGGGGTGGATTTGGATTCGGTCTGTGGGGGTCGCGGCATCTGTTCCAAGTGCCAGATCACTCCCAGCTATGGCGAGTTTCCCAAGCACGGCGTCACGGTGTCCGAGGACGCGCTGAGCGAATGGAACGCGGTCGAGCAGCGCTATGACGAAAAACGTGGCCTGAAACCGGGTCGTCGTCTGGGCTGCCAGGCTTCGGTTCAGGGGGATGTCGTGATCGACGTACCGCCGGAAAGCCAGGTGCACCGGCAGGTCGTGCGCAAGGCAGCCGCCGCGCGCGCCATCACCATGGATCCGGCGACGCGTCTATATTTCGTTGTTGTGGAAGAGCCAGACATGCACTCGCCCACCGGCGATCTAGAGCGGCTGGAGCGCGCGTTGCGCGAACAGTGGAAAATCGAAGCAGTAACAGCAGACCTGTCGCTGTTGTCTAAGTTGCAACCCGTTCTGCGCAAAGGGAAATGGGAAGTTACAGTGGCTGTACATAAGGGCCACAAAGACAGCGTAGCGCGCATTGTCGAAGTTTGGCCCGGCCTGCATGAAAGCGGGCTGTACGGTCTGGCCATCGATCTCGGCTCGACCACCATTGCTGCGCACCTGACCGATCTGGAAACCGGCGAGGTCAAGGCATCTTCGGGCCTGATGAACCCTCAGATCCGGTTTGGTGAAGACCTGATGAGCCGCGTCTCATATTCCATGATGAACCCCGGCGGCGATCAGGAAATGACAAAGGCGGTGCGCGAAGCAATCAACGATCTGACCACCACAATCGCTGATGAGGCCGGTATTGACGCCGCGCTGATCGTGGAAATCGTGTTTGTCTGCAATCCGGTCATGCACCACCTGTTGCTGGGTCTGGACCCGGTCGAACTGGGTCAGGCACCGTTCGCGCTGGCAACGTCAGAAAGCATGTCCCTACCCGCGCGTGAGATGGACCTGACCACCATGAATCCACGCGCGCAGGTCTATATTTTGCCATGTATCGCAGGCCATGTGGGGGCCGACTGTGCGGCGGTTGCCCTTTCGGAAGAGCCCGGCAAGTCCGAAGATCTGGTCCTGATCGTCGATGTTGGCACCAACGCCGAAATCCTGTTGGGCAATACCAGCCGCGTTCTGGCCTGTTCCTCACCCACCGGACCTGCTTTCGAAGGAGCTCAGATCAGTTCCGGCCAACGCGCAGCACCCGGCGCAATCGAGCGGATCGAAATCGATCCTATCACAAAGGAACCTCGCTTCCGTGTCATCGGATCCGAGAAGTGGTCCGACGAAGACGGCTTTGATCTGGACATCGCGACCACCGGTATCACCGGCATCTGCGGTTCGGGCATTATCGAGGCTGTGGCTGAGATGCGCATCGCTGGCCTGCTGGACGAAGGCGGTCTGATCGGGTCTGCCGCGCAAACCGGAACCGCACGCTGTGTGCCCGAAGGCCGCACCAATGCCTACCTGATCCACGATGCCAGCGCCGAAGGTGGCCCGCGCATCACCGTCACCCAGGGCGATATCCGCGCCATCCAACTTGCGAAATCCGCTTTGTACGCCGGTGCGCGCCTGCTGATGGATGAAATGGACGTCGAAAAGGTGGATCGCGTGGTTCTGGCCGGTGCGTTTGGTGCACATATCTCGACCAAGCACGCCATGGTGCTGGGGATGATCCCCGATGCGCCGCTGGAGAAGGTCTCAAGCGCAGGCAACGCAGCAGGCACCGGTGCGCGGATTGCACTCTGCAATATCGGATCGCGAGCCGAGATCGAACGCGTCGTGCGCGAGATCACCAAGATCGAAACCGCCATTGAGCCGAAATTCCAGGATCATTTCGTGGCCGCCAACGCGATCCCGCACAAAACCGATCCGTTCCCGGAGCTGGCGCAAGTGGTCACACTGCCCAACCCGAGCTTCAATACGGGCGGCGGCGAGGCCGAAGCGGGCAGCGGACGTCGCCGCAGACGTCGCGGTTAAACCGGTGGCAGAACGACTCGTGGAAACACCTCGGGTCGTTCGCACGAAATACGTCAATTAGTGTTCTGCAGTTCGTCCAGCGAGGTGACTCCCAGCTGGGCCATGGCGATGCTCATTTCATCGCTGAGTACTGACCATAACTGTTCCAGCCCCTCTTCCCCTTCAGCAGCAATTGCGAATTGCAGAATGCGTCCGAAAAAGGCGAAATCCGCACCGTTTGCCAAGGCCTTTAGGACATCCTCACCCGAACGTAACCCACTGTCGTAAAACAGTGGGAAATCCGGACCTACCGCCTTGCGAATATCCAGCAAAACGGTGATCGGCGCAGGCGCGCTGTCCAACTGGCGTGCGCCGTGGCTTGATATCTGAATGGCATCGACACCCGCTGACTTGAGCCGTTGTGCGTCCTCTGCATCCAAGACACCCTTTACCACCAGATGTCCCGGCCATTGATCGCGCAATTGGGTCAGTGTGTCCCATGTGGCCTTCCCCCGACTTTCGGTGCGGTCAAATTCGTAACCGTCCGTCAGAAAGTTGGCCATTTCCGGCTTACCTTGAAACAGCGTCGAAAGCGACCAACCGGGATGCAGAGCAAAATCCAGAACCTGCTTCGGTCCCATTTTGAAGGGCATCTTGAACCCGTGGCGCAGTTCGCGCGGGCGGCGACCGACCTCGGGCACATCTACTGTCAGCACAAGCGTTTGATATCCAGCAGCCTTTGCACGATCGACCAGCTTGAACGTGCCGCTGCCATCGCCGCTGAAATAGAGCTGAAACCAGGCGTTACCCTGCGCTGCTTCGACGAGTTCCTCCATAGCGGTCGATGCAACAGTTGAAACACCCAGCGGCACCTCATACCGCGCCGCAAGGCGGGCGAGCATCAAATCCGCGCCGGGGGCCGACAAATTGCACATACCCATCGGGGCGATACCAAATGGGCGTTTGGCGGGTCGGTCGAACAAGGTACAGCTGAGTGACCTTTCGCTAACGTCTCGCAAGATACGCGGGCGCAAAGTCAACGCATCCAAAGCGGACCGATTGCGGCTGGCACCGACTTCGGCCCCGGCAGACCCGTCTATGTAATCGAACACCATCCAAGGCAGACGCCGCCGCGCCAGGCGGCGGGCGTCCTCAGCACTGTGAATAGCGCTGGATGGCATCAGGCCTGCACGGCCTTCATGAATCGGTCGCGGATTACCACCGGGTCCATGGTGATGACCGGCATCTTGGCATTGCCGCTTTCACACTTGGCGACGATGATGGTCATCTGTTTGGCATCCAGCGCCTCTTGAAGCTCGCGGCCCGTGTCTTCGGCCTGACATTCAATAACGCGATCGCACCCGGCGGCCTCGGCCATTTTGGCCAAAGAAGTTTTTTGCCCGGCATAGGTCGGCTGATCCCCGGTCGATCCATAAGAGCCATTGTCGATGATCAGCAGGATGTAGTTGTCTGCAACGTTATTGGCGATGGTTGGCAACGTGCCCAGATTGGTCAGGATAGACCCGTCCCCATCAATCACGATCACCGGTTTGGGCTGCGACAGCGCCAGACCCAACCCTATGGATGAGGCCAATCCCATTGTACCCAGCATGTAAAAATTGGTCGGCTGATCGTCGATGGCATGCAACTCCTGGCTGGGAATGCCGATATTGCAGACAACCAGTTGATCCCGCAGGATCGGAGCGATTTCCTTGAGAATTTCAGAACGGATCATTGGTCGCCGTAGCCTCCCCAGAAGTTGGCGTCGGTCAGAATGGCGACCGGCTTGTTGCACATGAAAGTGTATTTCAGGATCGCATCCAGTTCTTCCACATCCGACTGGTGGTGGAAGTGGTAGGTCGGGATGTTCATCTGCGCCAACAGCGCTTTGGTATGCACGGCCATTTCAACCTGACAGGCTACCGGTTCACGCAGCTCTCCGCGATACGAAATTAGCATGGGCAAAGGCATCCGGTAGAACTGGATCAAAGTGGCCAGCGTGTTGATTGTCACGCCAATGGCCGTGTTCTGCATGATGATTGCGGGTCGCTTGCCGCCCATCCATGCCCCGGCGCACAGGCCCATTCCTTCGTCTTCCTTGTTCGAAGGGATATGGAAAATCTCGTCACGCTTGTCGATCTCGTCGATGACACCTGCCAATTGCTTGCAAGGAACGGTGGTGACAAACGAAATATCGTTGGCCACCAGATCGTCAGTGATCTTTTTGTCTATGTTCATGATCCAGCTGTTGGTCCTGTTTGGGGCGCTAGAGGCGCGTTTCACGAAATCACGCCCTTCGGTGCACGTGCACGGCACAAGGGGCATGGCGGACGACGCGCGAGGCGGTCGATCCAAGGAAGTAGTCGCTCAGGTCGGGTTTGTGCGAGCCGATTACGATGCAGTCCACATCGTTGGAGGCGGCATAATCAATGATGGTTCGTGCAGTGTGACCTTTGACGATTTCGGGTTTCACACCGTCCAGCCCTTCGACCTTTTGAAGCAATGTCCGTCGCGCGCGCTCGAAAGCTTCCGCAACCGTGGACTTGTCCAGATAAGCACTGACCGATCCCTGAGGCATCTCGTAGACATGCAACGCTGTGATTTCGGTGCCGTTTTCCGACAAGGCACGTGCGACTTCCAGCGTGTGCTGCGATATGCCGTGATCCAATGCCATCGGGACAAGGACTTTTTTGTACATGGAAGCCTCCACTTCTTTCGGGTCTATCCCCAGGGTGTCAGGATAATCTTAGGCGCGGCGACAGAACCAGCGCGGATATCGCGAAACGCCTGAACTCCGCTGGCCAGCGTTCGTTCTTCGACCCAATTCAGCTCTCCGAGACGCCCGTCAAAGATCGCTTCGGCTGTCTCGCGGAAATCCTGTGCGGTGTAGGTATAAGTTCCGATGAACGTTATTTCCTGCAAGGTCATGCGACGCACGTCCAGACCTCCGGTATCTTCACCCAATCCGACATGCGCGATCACGCCACCTGGTTCAGCCATGGCCGAGGCGACTGACCGCGTCGCGGCATATCCGACGGCATCAATGACCAGCGGGAAAGACCCTTTGGGCGCATCCACAAGCGCAAAGTTTTCGATTTTCGCCAGGTAAGTTCGGCGCAACTCATTTGGTTCCGCGATTGTAACGTCATCAACGCCCAGTGCGCGCAAAGCCAAGGCTGCCGCCAGGCCAATGGCCCCTCCGCCAATCACCAACGCGCGACGGTCCATCGCAGGATGCAAGGCCTGGATCCCCAATCGAACCGCATGCCAGCTAACCGCCAGAGGTTCCGCCAGCGCAGCCTTAGCAAACGGCACGTTTTCTGGCACTTCGACAAGGTTTCTGGCAGGCATTGAGACGTATTGCGCGAACGCCCCCTCCCGCGGCGGCATTGAGATGATCTGGCGATCCGGGCACAGGTTTTCACGGCCTGCCAGGCAGGCCGCACATTGGCCGCAACTGACCAGCGGGTTGATCGTCACACGGTCACCGGCACGCACCCCGTCGACAATGACACCAGCTGCCTCGTGCCCGAGAATCAGTGGTGCAGGACGACGCGCATCGTGACCCAGATAGGCGTGCATGTCTGATCCACAGATTCCGACCGCCTCGACCCGGATCAGGTGTTCCGACACCCTCGGTTGGGCATCCGGCACATCACCGAATACCAACTGTTCCACACCTTGGTAAACCAGCGCCTTCATTTGGCTGTGAACCCTCCGTCAACCATAAGAACCTGTCCCGTGACGTAATCTGACGCCTGTGTGCACAGAAACAGGATCGGTCCGTCGATATCCTGCATACGCCCATTGCGTCCGATACAGGTTTGCGCGGCGTTCCGTTCTGCGCGGTCAGGATCGTCGAACACGGCCTGTGTCAATTCAGTGGGAAAGAACCCCGGTCCGATCGCATTGGCCGTAATGCCAAAAGGCGACCATGCTTCGGCCATCGCGCGGGTCAGTTGACCGACACCTGCCTTGGTCGCGCCATAAGCAATTCCACCCGGAAAAGCGCGGGTCATCTGCAGCGAAGCGAAATTGACGATACGTCCCCAGCCTTTCTCTTTCATCGCAGGCACCATGGCCTGACTGAGGAAAAAAGGCGCGCTGAGGTTCAGGGCAAGTGTAGCATCCCACCCCTCGGGTGTAACGACATCAGCAGCTTCGCGCGTATTGACTCCGGCCGCGTGCACCAGAATGTCCGGAGCACCAAATTTTGAATTGATGGTCTGTACAAGCCCATCAATCCCGTCGCGATCCGCAACATCGGCAACCACCGCTTCTGAGCGATTGCCGATCTCGGCCTGCATCTGCGCCAACGCATCGCTGCGCCGTGCCACACCGACAACGCTTGCACCCGCCGCGGCAAGTGTCCGCGCCACCTGCCGCCCGAGCCCCGAGCTGGCACCTGTGATGCAAGCGACCCGGCCTGTCAGGTCAAGTAATCCGCGCGGGTCATCCATCGGCGGTCAGATCGAACTGCTCGTCCGGGAAATACTTGGCCAGACGCACGTCTGCCGCCCGGGCGTGACCTTCCATCCCTTCCAGTCGGGAAATCCGCGCCGTTGCCTCAGCGATCGATTTAGAACCTTCACGTGTAGCCCGCTGCCATGTGACGATCTTCATGTATTTATGAACGCTCAAACCGCCAGTATAACTGGCCGCCCCCGACGTCGGCAGAACGTGGTTTGTCCCAGTAGCCTTATCTCCGTAAGACACGGTGGTTTCCTCACCCAGGAACAGTGAGCCATAGCAGGTCAACCGATCCAGCCACCAATCCAGATCTTCAGCCTGAACTGTCAAATGCTCTGGCGCATATTCGTCGGAACAAGCAGCCATCTCTTCGCGGTCAGAACAGACAATGACTTCGGCATAGTCGCGCCACGCGGCCGAGGCGTTTTCCCGGTTCAGCTCTGGCAGATCGTTGATCAAAACCGGAACCAACTCCATAACCTTCTGCGCAAGGTCGCGGTCGTCCGTCACCAGCCAGACGGGCGAGTTGTATCCATGTTCTGCCTGACTGACCAAATCTGTTGCCACCACGTGGGCGTCTGCAGAACTGTCGGCAAGGATCAGGCTGTCGGTCGGACCCGCGATCATGTCGATACCAACTTTGCCGTAAAGAATGCGCTTGGCCTCGGCCACGAACTGGTTGCCCGGACCCACAAGAATATTGGCCCGCGGCAGACCGAACAGCCCGTAGGTCATGGCGGCAACACCCTGCACTCCGCCCATGGCCAGAATACTGTCGGCACCGCAAATGTGCGCAGCATAGACGATGGCGGGCGCGACCCCTTCGCCAGGGCGTGGCGGCGAACATGCCGTAATATGCCGGCATCCGGCAACTTTCGCGGTGGTCACTGTCATAATCGCGCTGGCAATATGGCTGTAACGCCCGCCGGGTACGTAGCATCCTGCCGCGTCCACCGGGATTGCCTTTTGCCCCGCAACAAATCCCGGAACGATCTCCATCTGCACGTCCGATACAGTCGCCTTCTGCGTCTCGGCAAAACGGCGCACATTGTCATGGGCGAACCGGATATCGGCCTTCAGCTTTTCCGGCACCAACGCAATAGCGGCATCGATCTCGTCCTGAGTCATCAGGACGTTACCGTCGAACTTGTCGAATTTGACGGCATATTCCAGCGCTTTGGCATCGCCACCTGCTTCGATGTCGGCAAGGATGGTTTTGACCGTATCATGTACCTCGGTCGCATGAGATTGCGCCGTCAGGGTTGCCTTTTTTAGATAGTCACGCGGCATGTTCAACAGGTCCTATTGGTAGATTTCAGGAAGCAATGTGGTCGACACAGCAGGAACGTAAGCGATCAGGATCACCACGATCAGCATAGTCAATACGAAAGGAACGGCCCGGGCGGCAATCTTCAGAATGGATTCACCGGTAATGCCAGATACGACGAACAGGTTCAGGCCCAGCGGCGGCGTGATGAAGCCCACGCCCAGAGCAGTGATCATCATGATGCAGAACTGAATTTCGTTCATGCCGATATTGTCGGCCAGCGGTTTCAGGATCGGCGCCAGGATCACAATGTTCGGTGTCGTCTCCATAACGCAGCCCGCTGCGATCAGGATGCCGATCATCAGCAGGATCAGCAGATACGGATCATCGGTCAGCGACGTTATCGAAGCCACGAACCCCTGCGGAACGCCCATGATCGCCAAAGCTTCGGCCAGCGGGGCCGAAAAGGCGATAATCGGCAGGATGACCCCGTTAACCTTGGCGGAGCTGACCAACATCGATGGGAAATCCGCCAGCGTCAGCGTGCGCAGGATGAAGCCCATAATAATGGTGACGACAACGGCTGTGGCACCGGCCTCGGTCGGGGTCAGGCGTCCCGAGAAGATGCCATAGAAGATGATACCCGGCACGATAAAGGCGTACCAGCCGGATTTCAGCGCTTTACCCAGATTGGCCAGCCATTCACCTATGGTCATCATGCCGCCGCCTTCATAGGCGTAGAGGCGGTTCATGATGATGTTGGTGATTAGGATCGACACCAGAATGGCCAAACCGGGGATCAACGCTGCCAGAAACAGGGTCGAGGCGGAAATACCCAGCACGAGGCCAATGATGATGTATGCAATCGAGGGTGGGATCAGGATACCAGTACAAGCACCAGCCGCAACCAGAGCACAGGCATAGGGGCGCGGATACCCGCTTTCCACCAGCCGGTTGATGGTCATCCGTCCAACCGCAGCAGCCCCGGCTGCATCTGAACCTGAAATCGCGGCAAACATACCGCAGACCAGAACCGTAGCCGAGCCGAACCCGCCTTTGGCGAAACAGGTCAGCGCCTCGGCGACGTCCAGAAATTTCCGCGACAAACCAGTCCGCACCAGAACGTCCCCGGTCAGAATGAACAAAGGAACAGCCGTCAGCGCAAATGCGTCGATACCCGTAAACAGACTTTCTCCGACCAGGCTCAGCGGCAGGTCGCCGGACATGATCAGCATCACGATCGCGGCCGTTCCAATGGCGGCCCAAACCGGCACGGCCAGGGCGATCAGACTTACGAACAGGATCACCGGCAGATAAAAATCCCAGCCCAGTTCAACGGTTTGATTGAGGGAGTTCCAGAGCATTGCAGTTCTCCTCAGTCAAACAGCTTGTCGCCTTCGAAGACGGGGGTACCGTCACGAAGCGATTTCAGGTCACGCATAAAGGATTGGATCAGCCGCCAGATCATCAGGGCAAATCCGGTGGGCACAGCCATGAGGAACCAGACTTTAGACACCCGAAGCCCGTCCGTGACCGAACCGAATTTGGCAGAGACGTGAACAGCCTCATACGACCAGTAGAGCGCAATGATCGCCACGACGAACATCACGAGATCACCAAAGATGTAGAGTACTGCTTTGGGTTTCGGCCCGAGGTAGTGCATGATCACATCGATCCGAATATGGGCCCGTTCCTTTACCGCAGCAGCTGCACCTATCCAGGCAAGGTAGATGAACGAATATCGAACGATTTCCTCGCCCCAGATCGAGGAATAGGCAAAAATCTCACGCCGCAGCACCTCGATAGCCATGGTGATCACCAGCATCACGTAAAACACCAGCAGCAACCAGCGCTCTGCGTTTCGGTCAATGTTCTGAAGAACGGTCATCTGATCCTCCGGCGAGAGAACAGCCAGACCCGCACCTGCCGTGGCAGGTTGTTGTCGGGTTGACTGTCAGAAAAGGTCGTGGACGCCTGTCTGGCGTCCACATGTTGGGCCTCAGGCATCGTGGACGTAGTATTTGCCCTGAGTGCCAGCGGCTTCGACCAGCTTCTCGAAATTGTCCATCGATCCGGCGAGTTCTGTCTTGAACGGATCCCAATCGGCGTTCTGATACCCGCCTGCATCCTGCCATTCCGCCAGTTGATCATCGCTGAGCGAGTGGAACTGCACTCCGGCCTTGTTCAACTCGGCCATGGCATAGGCACGGGCCGACGGAACCTTGGACAGGTTCTGATGGCTGGTCATCTCCGAACCCCACATAATACCGTCCTGAACGTCAGAGGGCATCGAGTTGAACCACTCCAGGTTACAGGAATAGACCTGACTGTCCGGAACGGCCTGCGTGAAGGTCACGTGGCTGAGGATGTCCTTGAATCCAAAGACATACAGCGCCCCAACAGACGGGTCGAGTGCATCAGCAACACCCTGTTTGATCGCCGAAGGCGTCTCACCCCACGCCACAGGTGTCGGATTGGCGCCGACCATGCGATAGTACTGCTGCAGCATTTTTGAACCCGGAACACGGAACTTGATCCCGCTCATGTCGCCCGGAGTGATGACGGCGTTTCCACCCTGGCGCACCGCGACGACGCGCGGATCGATATTCACATAGAACAGGGCTTTGAAGCCTGCGGCCTCGACCTTGGGGTGGACTTCGCTTTTCCACGTGTCCGAATGGACTAGGTTGGTGAAGCGCTGGTTCGAACCACACAGGTACGGCATGTTGATAAGGTCAACGGTCGACGCGAAAGGCGCAAAGTTCGACAGCGAATGCTGTGCGGCCTGAATGGTGCCGCCCTGCACCTTCTGCACAAGCGCCCCCCCTGCACCAAGCTGACCGCCTGGGGCCAGTTTGACGTAGACCTTGCCATTTGTGGCGTTCTGAATGTTTTCCTTCAGGTCCAACTGCATGATGGGATAACTACGTGACGCGCCCAATACATAGGCTGTAGCCACTGTCATCACGTGGTCAGCGGCCTTCTCGCGCTCGTTCTCTTCTTTTGCGGTCTGCGCGGCGGCCTGAGAAGACCACAAAACGCCCCCCGCCCCGGCTACCAATGCAGCCGTGAACGCACCGCTTGCGCTCAGCTTCAGAAAATTGCGGCGCTCGGCCGATGCCAGCTCGGTCTTGTCGGTATTCATGAATTGCCCTCCCAAGCAAAAATTCAGCTGCCGTCTTTCGCGTCCCGGTCAGCTTCCTTTTTCAGAATTGCGACAACGAACAAAATCGACGCCGCGAACAGAACCAACATCTCTCCTACGTCACCAAGAAACGCGCTGTTCGCCAAAGCACCCAAAGCGACATTCGCGAAATAAATCGCAAAAACGACGACTGATGCAGCGAGATACATTTCCGGGACTCCCTTCAGAATCGGCTCGAACACCTTTGTAAGCGCTTACATCACAAATGCAAGCGCTTACATAACTGCTTCCATCATTCGAAAAATGCGATTAACTTAGTGGAATTGAAATTGAGAGTTCGAGAATGCCAAATCATCGGTCCGCTCCGACACTGGACGACGTTGCCAAAGCTGCAGGTGTTTCCACAGCCACTGTGTCACGGTGCCTGAACACCCCTCAACAGGTTGTTGAGGCGACCAGAAAGCGTGTTTTGTCCGCTGTGGATTCGTTGGGATACACACCGAATTTTGCAGCACGTGTGATGGCCGCAAAGCGATCATTCACAATCGGCGCTATTATCCCCACAATGGAGAATGCGATCTTTGCAAGGGGTTTGCAGGCCTTTCAGGAAGAAATTCACAAACAGGGTTACACCTTGCTGGTTTCCAGCTCAGCCTACCAGCCGGAGGCGGAGGAAGAGCAGATCCGAACACTGGTTGCCCGGGGTGCCGACGGGCTGTTGCTGATCGGGCATGACCGAGACGTTCAAATCTATGACTATCTCGTTACGCAGAAAGTGCCGGCCCTGGTTGCGTGGTCCTTTCTGCCGGACAAATCCATACCGTCCATTGGGTTTGACAACAGAAAAGCCATGGAGGCTTTGGCACGCAAGATCATCGATTTGGGCCACACGCGTCTGGCAACGATTTCTGGTATCAGCAAAGGCAACGATCGTGCGCGCTTGAGGATTCAGGGAATAAAAGACGCTATGTCCCAACATGGCCTGCCGCCAGACGATCTGGCCGTGTGCGAAACATCCTATGAGATCGAAAACGGCGCCGAAGCATTCAAACACCTCATGTCGAGTGAGGCCCCGCCAACCGCGGTTTTGTGCGGTAACGACGTTCTGGCAGTCGGCGCGGTGCGGCAAGCCCAAAAGATGGGGCTTCGGGTCCCAGAGGACGTATCCATCACCGGATTTGATGATATCGAGCTCGCGCGCATCGTCGCCCCTGCCCTGACCACTGTCCATGTTCCTCATCGTGAAATGGGGCGCAAGGCTGCGCAGGCTTTGATAGAGATGATCGTGTCCAGTTTACCGGGAAAGTCCGTCGAGCTACCAACCCATATCGTCGAAAGAGAGTCTCTGCTTGGATTCAACAGGTAACACCGGATATATCATCTGTTCGAAAAAGTTGTTTTTGAGAAAGACCATCGAAAGACGCGCCATCCAAATAGCACCCTGATCTGTGAAAGTGACGGCGAAGCTGCAGCGCATTCAATTTTTGAAGAAATTACAGTATCTTGCAGACTGGATCTGGATCTGGAGCGGGTAGCGGGAATCGAACCCGCGCGTTCAGCTTGGGAAGCTTATACGCTGCACCACTATCTCCGCATTATTTCAAGTAGTTAGTCGGTGTCTTATGTGCCGTTTGTAGGTATTTTGCAGGTGATCCGCGATACCTACATTTTTTGGAGCGGGTAACGGGAATCGAACCCGTAACAAGAGCTTGGGAAGCTCGTGTGATACCTTTTCACCATACCCGCAACTGTAACTTGGTTATCCCCCGGCGCTATTGAAAGCAAGCGGCAAACGTATCCCGGCTTCCTCATTCATTTAACCAATACTGCTCGTTAGGTCCCTCGCGATAGGCCCCTTTCGAGTAAAATCAATTTTGAACGTTACCTGACTACCTACTTGCAACCTGTCCCACTCGTCATCCTGCGAAAGTGATACTGGGGCGTAGATGTCTTTCGGGCAGTCCTGAACGCTGAGAAACAAGTATCCTCCGAAATTTTTAATAACTCGTCCTTTCCAGCCGCAAAGATGAGGTCCCAACCACAATTTCTCTAGTCGTCGCAGGTTTGGGTAGAAGTCTCCCGGTGCCCGTTTCTCAATGTCATCGAATAAATCGTAGGCTTCACCAAAGCTCTTTGTGATAAACTTGTGAGCCGCAGCTACTAAGCGAGAATAGTGTTCGCGGTCACCATTCACGTAAGATGCAGAAAGAAACGCAACACCATTCGTGTCGTAGATATCTTTTGACTCTAAAAAGCGTATGCCGGCCAACATCAAATTGACAGATCGCTCCGTTGGATCTCGTTCAGCAGCAACTTCAAGAATTTTGTACGCCGCTGGGTAGTCCCCATTTTCGATGAGTCTACCGGCCAGTTGCTTGCCAATTCCCGTGCCTCTCGAAGACTTGTCAAATGCCCGCTTCAATAGCTCTGTTGATTGATCAAGCTCGCCCAAGAGGCTTTTCATCCTTGCTTTTGCCTCTAGGAAATCGGGGTCATCTGGGTACATGTTGAACGCCCGATGCAATGCCAGCTCCGCATTTTCAACAGCTTCCGCAAGTTCGTCCTCATACGCAGGGTTTTTTGACCCTTTAACTTTGGCAATCGCATCTGCCAAATCATCCACCCGTAAGCGCGCGCGGCCACCTAGTACAAATGGATTAGTTTGATCCCGTATTGAATCTAGGGCCTTTCTCGAGTGTGCACGCAAAGACCTTCTTGCGAACTCAGAACCAGAAGCCAGCGATTTTCGCCTCAATACCGTCGCGTGTGTATGTTGAATTGACGGGTTGTCCGGCTCCATTTCCAAAGCACTGAGAATGTTGCGCTCAGCCTGCTCCAAGTCTCCCCCACGATGCGAGTACTCATAGACCGATTGTTGCTGTCTGAGAAAAGCGCGATTTGGGTTCCTTGCACAACCTATCTCAAAAATCTCCCTGCCGAATACCACATCCTCAAAGGTGTCAGCCAGCGTCTTGCCTTTGGCCAGTTGTGCTAGTGCGACTTCATCAGATCGGAAACTTGTATCAAGGGCATCAATTAGCCTTATCAACTGATCTCTTCGCGCTTCGTCGGTCGAACAAACTCTCTCGAATAGTAGCTCGCTTACCAAAGCGTGACGGGTTCTGTATTCCCAATCGCCCGTAACCGCGTTTTGTGTCGTAAGTACAAGGTCCTGCAGGGGTTCAAACAACTCGTTCTGAAAATCCCTGAAAGAGATACGGGATATTCGCGAGATAGCACCTGCTCTAACAGGCACGTCGAAGCGATGTAGCGTACAAATGTCGAGATAAAGTTGCTGAGCTTCAGGTGGGCTGACTCGATGAAACTCATCGAGAACAATATCTTCAAACGGTTTTCCGCGAGTAACCTCATGCAATGCGACCAACAATTGACGGTCGAGTTTCTTCAAGATTCGGTCGCGTCTGTCTTCGGGCGTCAGTGGTTCCAATGCACCAAGACATCCAAAATGCTCTAGCTTTTCTAAAAGCTCCGAAACTTCTCTTTCTGAAAGCTTGCCAACGTCAAAATGTGTCGGAGAGTACTTTTCCAACCTTTGACAGAACATTGACCACTCATTTCGACGTTCTGCGGTAACGAGCGTCAGAGGTATATTGTTCGCTCTTGCCGTCGCTAGAATCTCTTCGATTTTGTTGAGGTTCAGCGCCGTACGGTCAAAGAAGACGTAGAGTCTTTTCCCCACTAGGTCATGCAATTCTCGAAGAACGTTGGGTTTTAGTTTAGAATCGTCATCCAACCAGATAACGAATTCCCCGAATGACGTTGCCAACTCGAAGGCGGATCGTCGGAGTGCAATGGATTTTCCGTAGCCAGCCGCGCCAGTGAGGACCGCTAGATGGCACTTTTCATCATCTGACGTAGCTATGTACTCAAGCAAGAGCATTGATGCTCTACGCTGCACATCGAAGCCTGATTGAATGGCTCCCCAACCTTGATCGTAGCCGGAATAAAAGCTGTCTGCAGAGACTTTCTGGCTGGGCATACCGGGATAAAGAAAAGTGAACTCGCCATCAAAAGCAAATGCGGTCTCATCAGATTCACGTTCAGTTACCCGGAAAAACTTGCGGTATGGACGCTCAACCACCTCTTCTGTTCTGGGCGGTACGCGCAGAAGTGGGGGCAACGATGCATCCAATGCCTCAATGAATTGATCGAAACGTGCCTTGATGGCTGTGACCCTACGGCTCGACCACATCGCAATTTCTTCCGGCTCGAAATCCGGTGACACCAAATAGTACATTGGTCGAGATTTTGCATTGTCGTTTTCAGCCAGCCGCCTGATGTGCAAATCATCCAAGCTGTGGCCACAAAACACTATGGGGTACTCGCGACCCAGCGTTTCGATGCGACCGTATAGATTCTGTCGGTTCGCCTCATGGTTGTTGTAGGACTCCGGTGTTAGAACCAGCGGTATGGCACTGTCATGGACATGATCCACGCACCCGTGGAGCTTTACATATTCGAGCGGGAAGGAATGCTGACTTAACATACCTTCAATCGGTTGATCGTCCTTGACCCTGGGCACCAACGTTTGCAGTGCCGAGTTCGAAACCCGATACGCTTTTTCAAGCAGCAAATCGTAGTTGGTAGTTGCGATCAGTCGCCAGCGAAACTTTGGAAGCAAGCCGTGCGCATTTGTTGGTTCAAATGGTTCGAAATAGTCGCGTAACCATTGATTAAACTGGCTATCACCGGCTTGAGACAGGGCCAGTTCGGAGACTCGCATCAAGTCTTTGTTTTTGAATTTGTCGTCCAAGAACTTTGCAGCAATGTCAGCAGTAAGAGTCTTTGCGCTCGGCATCTTGCGACTCTTGGCGTCGACTGCTCCCATAGAGGCACCCGAACCAAGCAACAATATTACCCTTTGCTCCCGCATCGCATCAATCAACTGCGGAGGAACTTCAATCTTCTTCTTCGCCACTCGCTGTAACCCAATCGTAATTTGAAGGTTCAGCGTCTCGCAATTTCGACAAGGGCGAAGCAGGTAAACCAACCAAGACTTTCCTTGTAGTTGATAAGAATGTTTGGGGAATGGCAATGCGTTTTGTTGTACTTAGGTGGCTGAGATACTCCACAGTGTCTAGATGTGACAGCGGTGGCCAACAGCCATATGAAAACGGGCGACCCATAGGCCGCCCGTTTGTCTTCAAAATTGAACATTGCGACAAGTAAGGTACCAGCCGTCGTCTCTCAATCTGATCGTTTGAGAATTTCTCCCTCGCTCAATTGTCAGGCGCGTAATTCCATTAAATTCAAGCAAGTTAGTTATCTCCTGTCGACATTCGTCTTGTTGGATTGCAGGGTCCAAAACCTCTTGCGGCAAGAGTTCGTAGCGGGACGCCGTGGTGTTTTCAGCCATGTTGTTCATCTCCTTCTGTCTAAGAACAAAATGAACATATCGCTGAGGAAAAAACCGCGCACTGCTGGGTTCTTGCAATGACTTGCAAACTCTTGCCGCCCGCAGCAGCACCTCACAGACGCGCAAAAGCGCGCGCATCCTATCTCCTGCCCAGAAACGCGGTAGCCGCGAACATAACGCAGATTTACCGGGTTGCGCGATGATCTATGATCATTGGCACTACCAATAACCCCGCAACCGAACCTCGCCCACAGTTGCACCAACTGAGCGGTGATCAGACAACCACAGCGCCTGCGCGACGGACCCCGCCATATCAGCGTGACCGGCTTTCGTACCACCCGAAATCGTCGTGCGGCCAGCCGCCGTGATCGACGCTTCGAATGACTCAAGTTCGGCCTGCAATTCGAGGCGCGCCGGTATGTCCCCAATTTCGAGGTCGCCAGTATGCAACGCCCCGTTCAGGGTATTGAGGAGCAGGTTTCGCGAGACATTGTTGAACGTCACGCCGCGTTCTTTCGACTCGGACTCGTTCTCGCCCCCCGTGATTTGCATTCGGGTGTGCTGCACCCCTCGGGCATTCAGGAGGTCGCAGAACGCACGACCAACACCTGACGCGTCCACAACCAAGTAGCCAGCCGAGGGAAGTGGCTCCTGCAACATGAGGTTTCGAGTGACCTGCGCGAGTTCGGTGTATGCCATCGCGGGGATACGCTCTGACCGCACGACAACGCGACGACGCGGCTCAAGCTCCTGCGCGTATTGAGTCCAGCGTGGCACACGCTCGTCCATGATTATCGAAAAAGCGTTCTGACCCGATGCGGATGCCGACTGCGCGATATCCAAGCCAACGAGGTAGCGGCGATATCCGGGCGTAACGGTCACGGCTGGGTCAGAGCATGGCAGGATCAAATCCTCGCCCCGTTGGATGATTTCAGGCGGCTGCATAGATGTCCCCCAGCTTCAATTCGGGCATATCGGTAAAAGCGTTCTCAATGGTCTCAGGCGCAAAGAATGGCGTACCGCCGCCTGACCATCTAAGTTCATGTTCAATCGCAAAGGTCAGAGGCGGTTGGTATTTTCGGTCAAACGCGACCTTGTCAGCCATACGAGGCAGATCGGTCGAGCGTGCGGTGATTTTCTCAACTTCGTCGTTGTCGACCCACAGCCGATGGGCGAACCCGCCTACGCGACCGGGCGTTGTGATCAGGAGAATGCGCCCGCCCTCCTCTCGGATGGGCAGCGTCGCATCAAATACGGCGTCGGGTATAAAGGCACCTTCCTCGTAAATCAGCAGTCCGCCATCTTTAACACCCCAACCACGCGCGGATTCCCCATCCTGACCCGCAGGGACACAGACAATGGCCGACCCATTCGCAAGTTCCATAACCTGCTGCGTGAGGCGTGTTTTTTGAATGGACAACCCGAGTTCGTGCCACGCCTGCAAACATTTTTTGAATAGCAAGGTCGATTGCGCCAGCGTGGGCGAGAGGATCAATACGGTTCGATTAGGCATCGAAACTGTCTGAGCAGCCAGTACACCCGTTGTCTGTGATTTGCCGATCCGCCTTGAAGCAAGACACATCGCGAACGGGCTAGAGGACGTCAGAAACTTACGTTGCCAATCATCCGCAGGCCCGCCCACAATGTGCTCTAGCAGCGCGGTCGGATCAGTGCGCCGCTCGAGCCTCTGGAGAAAGATGCCGAGGTCATTCAAGGCTCAGCTTCCTTTCCGCAACCATCGCCCGGAACATTTCGAAGGCGTCGGGGTGGTTTTCGAAAACCACATAAAGGATGTCTTGCAACACCGCCCATTCGGGGGCCTCGTTGATCGACAATACGACCGTCGTTTTCTCTTTGAGAGCTGTGTAGGATTTGAGAAGTCGTTCGAATGACTGCCCCTGATCCCGCAGGAGTTGGCCGAGCGCGGGAGCAAGGTCTTCAACGTCACGACCATCTCCGATCTTGGCTTTCATCAGGCCATAGATTTCTTTCTGCTCCTCGATAATCCCGCGCAAACCTCGCTGCACATCGTCCTGACCGCGATTGATTACTGCATCGTCAGCAGCGGATTCGGACCGTGCTGCCTCAGCAAGCACAACCTTCTTTACTTCGTCGGTGATGAATTTCGTGCGGAAGCGGTCGAGGGTCGTGATTTCGACGCCCAGCCGTTTCGCAATTTCAGCAAAGGGGCGACGATGCAGCACGCAATCAAGAACGACCTCGCCCAAATCCGACCGCTGTCGAATGAGCGATTTCCGGCCGGGACCGGGGTCTTCTTTCGGAATCACTTTCAATATGCGCTGCATGTCGACACTCATGCGGCATTCTCCAAGAGCGGATCGGCAAGTTCGAGGAATTCGGACAACAGGTGACCGATGGTGCCACCAGCACCCCCGAACCGCTCAATCAACCACCGCATGTCCGCAGCATAAATCGGGTTGTCTACAGCCTTTTCAGATGGGCAATCATAATTGTCCGACACCCAAGAAAGGAACACTAGCGACAACAAAACGATGCGCGACCTATCCGTATCCGAGATTTGGCAGTGATCGACATAGACAACGTGCCGCTCATCAACGTGGATACGCGAAGCGTCTATGCCACGTAGGCCGAGAACGGCTTTGGCCGCGACTTGCCTGCCAATGCGTTTGAGTGGGTCCACACGGGTCATTGGTCGGCCACGATTTCGACGTATGTACCAGCCTGTTCCGCCAGTGTCTTCGCACGGCGGTACAACTGCGGGTCTCTGGCTTGTGTTCGGGTCAGTTTGACAGATTCTGGCGTCAGCGCGGCTTTGACATCCGCAGGTTTCGAATTCTGACCCAGCAAGTTCTTGAGTTGGGTCAGTTCATCAACGTGTTGTTTTTCGCGAGTGTCGCGCTCACGTTGTGCGTCTTTGACCTCGTCAAGCAACTTTGCCGCGTTGTCTTTCAAACCACCGATCTGTTCTTCGATCTGCTTGGACAAGCCATCCTGCATCGCCTCAAGCAGTTTCGGGGTCGCTTTCTCGATAAACTGCTCCATCAGTTTATCGTTGTTTTCGTCAGACATTTTGCATCTCCACCAGCAAAAGAAAAGCGGGCTCCTTGGAGCCCGCCCTTCAATTTGAACGTGAAGATGCGCGACCCCCTGGCCTCAATTTGAATATGCGGTATTGCGCCTTTTCGCTCGACCACAGCGTTCCCGACTGAGTTCGACTAAGCAGCAAGGGCGTAAGTGAAATCTGTGCTATTTCGGGTAATTTCGCCTTTATTGATGGCCTTGTTCAAAACCTCACGAATGGCATGATCCGAAATGTCCCCATCAAGCGCGAGCAAGATGTCTTTGAACTTTGCTTCTCCCTTTTCTTTGAGCAGATCAAAAATGGCCGCACGCCGCTCAGAATAGCGCATCGTCGGAAACTGCCGCTTAGGTGCACGTTTTGGTTTCGGATTGTTTGCGATGGCAACACGAGCCGCATGTGCACGCTCGTCCTCACCCTTCAACGTTTCCCAGAATGCTCGCGCTTCTTCAACATGTAAAAGTGACGACCGCCCATTAAGTTCCGGGGCGTCCGCGCCCTCCAAGATCGCAACGACCCTGCTGCGCAAAAGATGTGGATTGATGTCTGCCATAGTGCAGATGTCATACCGTGATCGCGCCCAGCCGCCGGACGTCGCCGTCAGAAAGCGCAATGCCTCATCACGCAAAACCCGCGCCTCATCCGGGTGCGAGGTCATTTGGATTGCGCCGAACAAATCAAAGATTGCCCGAGAAACAACCGCCCGCCACATTTCATGGGCGGGCGCTTCCACTTCGAGACCGTTTGATGCCTCCATTCAGGCGACTCTCGGAATAAGGGTTGAGGTGTCACCGCCTTCTTCGTCGATCATGTCCTTTTCTTCTTCCCAAGTGCGGTCTGCGCGGACGATTTCGCCCTTCTGCAAGTTTTCGTGGAGCGTTTGCCGGGAAATCGAGCCGGACATATAGAGCTTCATTTGCATCTCGATCATCTTCGGATCCATCGACGCCTCAATGAAATCACGCGACAGCTTGGCTGATGCCTCGTCTGGCGACGCACCCACCCACTCGGCAGCAATGCGAAGCAGAGCGTTCAAGGCCGCTTCGACCGACACAACGACCGAGTGCAACAGCGCGAGTTCAGACCGTGTTCGCTGCGTTGCTGTGCCCAGTGTTTCGTTGCGATTGACTGTGGTCGACAACATACGGGCACCAAGGGACATCATCTCGTCCTCAAGCTCGGACATCTCCTCTTTCATCGCGGCAACACCCGCACCCGTAAACTCAAGCAAGCCCGCCTGTGCGCCTTCGGGCAGCAGCCATAGCGCACCCGAGCCGATAGTCGATGGCTTGTGTTTCTCTGAGATTGATCCCGCGATCCACGGTGTTGGTGCGGCTGTCAGATGCAGGGCGTGACGTTTGTCGCAAGATGTATTGAAATGCGCGATTGCCGTCTTGCAGAGAGCGAGGAATGGCGGTGTCACATGTTCTGGGCGAATGCCCTCATGGCTGACCATAATGAACGGGATGTAGTCGAGCGCCTTACCATTGACCGTCGGAATGATCTCTTCGCCCACATCGACGCGATGGTCCTGCGCATCGCGGACAAACCTGCGAAACTTATAGATCGTGTCTTCGAGGATCAATTCATAGGTCACGTCGGCGTTTTCGAACTGTTCGTCCGAATTGAGCCAAACCCGCGACAACACCTTTTTCCCATCTACATAGGCGGTGTCGAACTCGTCGATTTCTTCTGCCTTGAAGGTCGAAAAATGCGGGACCGTTGTCGGCGTGTTGTTACCCTGTGGGAAATCAACAAGGATGCCGAAGCGACCCATTGTGACGGCCTCACGCGTCATGTCCTCGGCCAGCACGTGCAACGGCGCGTTTTCGTGCGTGGCACTCAAGCGCAACGGTTCGAGGCGTTCAGGCAGCTTGAACACGGGTTCCTTTCGAAGCGCGAGACCAACCAAGGCGCGCTGGGTCATGGATGGTGCCCCCGTGAAATGACCTCGATCCAGATAGGATTTGTAGTCGTCTACGGACATACCCGACGGCTTCGGAACATACAGTTGACCCTGATCCTTGATTGCGTCTTCGCCCTCAAGACAGGAGCGAATGAGATCGAAATTGGACCGCAGGCGGTCGACGCGGTTATTAGACATCTTCACCTCGGCTAATCAGGATCGGGAACAGGTGGATGAACGGGATGTGGAACGCACCGTGCCCTGCGTGGATTTTGACCATCGACTGCGTTTTCTCGAGGATCACGTCGCCGACGTGCAATTCCTTGGATTCAGGTTCAATCATCAGATTGGTCAGGGCATCCATCAAGCAGTCGATGCCAACAGGCGCGACGAACTCCATAGACGTTGAAATGGTAACTTCGGACAGCACGCATTTGTCGTCTGCGCTCGCCTTGAGGGTAATCTGCATTGGGGTTTCCTTTATGTGCGGGGGCGAACCGCAAAGAAGGAAACTGCGCGACGACCCGCCCCCTGTTTCGTCAAACGCGCGCGTGATGATTATGCGGGAATCGGCGGTAGTAGTTCGACCGGGGCAGTGTCCCACTAAGGGTGATCTTGCGGTAATGGGCGGGGTCAGTAGATTTGCTGAAAAATTCTGTGAACCCCACCCCCGCCGACGCCGCAATCAGATTAGGGGGTCCATTCACATTTCTGCACAGATGTCGGGCGATCTATCAGGTGTTTAACGACTCTGCACAGCAGCCGTCTAACGTATGGTCACTGAGCTTACGTTATGGGTGCAGAGAGCCCTTAGTTATCAATCGGTTACAGTGCGAATCTGAGATTTAGTGTAGGCGTTTTGTAGGCACGGCGATGAGAGCGCATCAAAGTATGTCAACAATAGTGACGTATTCTTTCGACACCACATAGAGATCGCCCCGAGTGTAGAAGCGCCCATCAAGCAACATCCCACGCCGCAACCATGCTTCCCATGCTTGGATTTCAATCATGGTCACTCTAACCGTTTGTTTTCCAAGTTATTCCCACGCTTCCCATACTTACCATACTATTTTTTACTTATACGTTCAGCGTGAACGCAATACGCGCGACATCGCGAACAGCCGCACGAGCAAGTGACCCTCAAAAAGCGTGGAATTCATGGGATTCATGGATTTAACCAATTTATCAATCACATAGGAAACCATGCCGACTCCCATCGGCATGGCTAAGCATGGCATCATGGGAACTACCCTAGAAAGCAGGCGTGTCTTTTACGATCTTGCCACTGTCCATCACACGGCGACGCGTCTCCGCAGCTGCCTCAAGCGCCGCCATTCCGCCATCAATGTCACCGCCATTAGGATCGACATATACTTCGTCAACAGACACAGGCTCCCATGGAACCCAATTCTCTGGGCCTTCGTGTGATTGCCCGGTAATCGACGACACCATTGCTCGCAGTTCACTTAGGGGTGGCATCCGCAATCCTGATACGTCGGTTCGTTTTTCGATGATCGCAGTCAGAATTCCGTTAGCATCTGGCGACCACCGCACATTCTTGACCTTGATGCAGTTCGCCCCTGATGACACTGCGCCAAAGCGTTTCCGCAGTTCATTCGCGAGTGTCTGAGGAGATGTCCAGCGACCACCTAAGGCTTTCACAGCCTCATACATCGCCCCTGACGACACACGACCATCACCGCGCAGATCATCGGGGCACGCGCCTGTCTCCACCATATTGACGAGAACTTGCAACAGCGGATCAGACGTCAATTTATCTTCCGCCTTAGCCTCAGTGAAATAAGGCAAACCAATCAGATCAGTGTCCACCTCATAGTTCAGCAGGTAGTGCAGAATAGCGCCCGGTCTGTCGCGCAGCATCGAATAATATGGCTTCCACCAATCGCGCGCCTCGCGAGAAGTCGGTACAAACGGGCAATGCGGAATCGACTCGATGATAGTCCACCTGCGGTCGTCATTGTCGATGGCAACAGCCTGCGAATTGTTGGTTGTCGCAATGATGCGAAAGATGTTCGGCGTCCAAAACGACTTCCGCCCCTTCGGTTCGAATGTCCAATTGTCTGCGGTAATCAGGTTCTTGAGCATAAGCTGCTGCTGAGGCGACCCAGTAAAGAAAGCCTCCTCGCACAGAAGTACGGTCTTTCCAACGAGCATATCGTTGAACTGCTGTGTCACCCTATCTGAATTCGATACCTCAAGTGTGAGATCACCTAGAGCAGCTTTGACGCACTTCCCGAGAAACGATTTACCTGAACCCTGCGGACCGCGAATTGCCAATCCTGAGCCTGGACGAGCGGACCAAGGACGCTGAACGGCATCTGCGGCAAAAGTCATAACCCAGTGCGCGAGGTCTTTGTCACCATTACAGAGCATGTCCACCACATAGTGAATGAACAAAGACACATCGCCTTCCTCGGGTTCAACGGGCCAACCTCGGAACAGATTCCATTTGTCGCCATCGTAATCAGGAGGCGCAAAAGTATATCCATTGTATTGACGGCGTGTTGGCGATCTGAGCCAGCTTTCGCGTGTACCTTCATCAGGTTTGGTCAAGAGCATGAAACTGTCGCGGTTGGAGACGTGGCCTGTTTGCATATTCAGGAATTCCACTTTTCCCTCGACATTCATCAATGCCCACTGGTCATTGAATATTGACATGTCAGAGTCAGATGAACCCTTCTTACCCGGCCACGGGCCATTGTAACCGTGTTTCGTTGCGATGCGCCAAAACGATAGTTGCGAATATTTCTTGGGTTTCAGCTTTGACCATTGCTCCTCGTCACCCGGTGTGAATTTGCCTGATGATTGCGTCCACGCAAGCCACCTACCGTAAGCCCACTCGTCGTCATGTCCGAATGCAGCGACAAGACCCAAACCAGCGGCACCCCATTTCGCATAATCGTCCACACAAAAATGACGGATGTAGCAATCGAATGCTGCATCGCGGTCATTCGGGCCAATGTCGCTTTTTGTAACCAGCTCCCGCGCTACTGGCACGAAGGTAAGTTTGAGGTCAGACAAGTTGCATTCCTCTAAAGACGCAACGCTGCCGTTTCTCGCAACACGCATTGGGACGGACGCACGACCACACGGGATCGCCACGTTTTGATCGCCTTCACCTTTAGGCAACACCTCAACACCATGCTCGATATGTGTCTGTTTACCAGCTGCATTGAATTTCTTCTGGTTCAAACTGCCAGAAGCTACGGGCACATAGTTCGTGTGTGGTTCATCCACAGCTTTGAGGAGATCGCTCGCGAATTTCCACAGGGTCTTTTGTGGCATCGCTGTCTCGAAAAACATCCAGATATGATAGCCATAACCTCCACCTGATCTGAATATGATGTGCGGCACGCCCATGTCTTCAAGTGCCATCGCGACAGCCAATGTCGGCATTTTAGCGATGCCATCTTTGCCGTGATCGTCGAAATCTAGGATCAGACAGTGAGATTTGCCGCCGGACAAGATATACATGCCCAGCGACTTGTTACCATTGAGGTGTTGCGCAAGGAGGTCGCCTGTGACGGCGCCCTCTTTTTTGCTGTATTTGAATTTTCCGTCGCTACGATCAGTGTACCCTTCGCTGTGGGCAGACTGGTCAGCGAACAGAATGATCTGCTCGAGTAATCCTTTTTCCATTGCGCATCACCGTACCGCAGCCGGATCGACAATGCCGCTTTCGATGAAAGCGTTCAGGTCTTCGAGTCTGTAGCGTATACGCCGACCCATTCTGACGAATTTCGGGCCACGCATTGGCACGGTTGTACGCCACCATTCGAGCGTACTTGTTGAATATCCGATATGATGAGCAGCTTGAGCTGTATCGAGCAATTGCGGTTTTTGAGCGTTAGACATGACAAACATATCCCTTTTCGGGCTATGCCTGCACGTGCGTAGTATCTGGGTTTGGCTCGTCCACGTCAGCTAGGCTGACGCCGGCACTAACCTGCCTCATTGCAGGTACCAGCACTTCACCCTCTCGGGTGCTCACGGCTTTCAGACCACTTAACGTTTTTTGGTGGGCGCGGTCGTCGGCTTCTTCACATGGTCGAACTTAGTAACCGCAAATCAGATTTGCAATACGTTTTCTAAATTTTCTCTATTTAAATCAGACCTCTGCGTTTAAACGCTGAGGTGACTTGCGCCATAGGCTCACGCAGCTTCTCGTGATTGACCACGATGTACCGCGCGCCAGTGACCGATTGTGGCGTATGGTTCAGCAATCTGCCGACCGTCTCTTCAAGCAAACCCGCTTCTGTCGTGGCAAAGGTTGCAAAGGTACGGCGATGGTCATGGGCCGACCAAGGAATACGCGCTGGGCATTTCAGGTGTAACGCGTTGCGCGTACCGGGAAACACATAGTCGCTTGCGTGAATCCGAAGCGGATCAAGGATCGAATGATGTTCAGGCATCAAAGGCAACTCGAAGGCACGACCGTTCTTGGTTTCTGGCAGATGCAGGTGATCTTCGTGAATCTGGTCCCAGCGCAGCGAACGTGCTTCATCAAATCGGAGCCCTGTCACCAATAGAAAACGGTAGTAAGCGCGATGCACTTCGTTCTCGAGGGCGTCCACAGATTTCCGCCATAGATCAAAATCATCAATGATCTTTTGCGACGGTCTTTCCTCAAACCACTCAATTGCGATGGTTGGGCATTCTGGCAGGTCGTGCACCCGCCGTGCATGGTTGTAGATCGAGCGAAAGGACTTCATCACATGGTTCGCGCCGCGCTCGCCATTCTTCGCGACACGAGCATGGGCACGAACACAATCGGCTTTCGAAATCTCGTCTAGCGGCATCTTAAGCCAGCTTTTCAGGTGATTGTGCATCTGCGCGCGCACCTGCGCCTTGTTGTGTTCGGAACGCAGTTTTGGCCGTGCAAGGTAATCGTCGGTGGCTTGTTCAAGTGTTGGGATGCGGGAGGCGCGGAGGCGCTTCGCGACCGCACCCGAAGCATGTTCGGCAACAAGCAACGACGCTTCATACCGAGCGTCTGCGACACGCGTCTCCGGCCAGTTGCCCAAATTTGTGCGTGTGGTTTTACCATGCACATCTTTCTGGAAGTAGAAGGTCTTCTTGGTCATACCCGCAAATAGACCGAAACCTTTGATCTCAGTATCCCATATCTTCGCGTTTATCGGTGCGGCTTTGGCTGACGCTTCGGTCAGCTTCAATCGTTCAATCGGCATCTTCTCGTCGTCCCTTTTGCAGTGATTTTGTAGGCAGAACATTGCAACGCGGTATAACACGTCAGGACGACGTTGCGGCGCTTTCTGCAATAAAATCAACCACTTTGGGAGAAACTAGAAGACGCCAATACTGCACTTCTACGTTTGGGAAGCTGACAGGCTACCATTACATCATACCCGCCGCGCCAATTGGGATAGCATCAGAGCATCCAGACGTTCAAGCCAGATCGTTGCCAACTTTTGTCGAGTTTTTCACTCGGTTCGCGCCCGCAGGCTGTCGATCAGGGACTGGTCGACATTCAAAGCCTCGCCCGCTGCCTCTAAAGTGCGGCGATCCAGATGCTGGGGGTTCAGATCGACACCTTCGGAAAACGCATCGACAATCGCTTTCATCGCCGTGATCCGCGCATACTTCTTGTTGTTGGAAGGTATCACGTGCCAAGGGGCAAATTCGGTCGACGTCCTTGCCAGCATCTCATCTACGGCCACCTCGGCGACATCCCATTTCTCGCGATTTCTGAAATCTTCGTATGTTAGTTTCCAGCGCTTCATCGGATTCGTCAGGCGTTCGGTAAAGCGGCTCATTTGTTCTTCCTGAGAAATATGGAAGAACAGTTTGACGATCCGAGTGCCGTCATCGACCAGCATTCGTTCAAAATCATTGATTTCCTGATATGCGGACCGCCAGCGCGTTTCCGGGGTTAGTTTTTCAATCCGTTCCACCAGAACCCGGCCATACCAGCTTCGGTCAAAAGCGGAAATCGCACCGGACGGCGGCAGGCGTTCCCAGAACCGCAGCAGATAATGCCTGTTCAGGTAGTAGTTTCGGGGCGCGCCGATGGGCCAGACTTTGAAGCTACGCGGGTCCAAGGCCTGACTGATCCGGCGAATGGTCCCCCCTTTTCCTGCAGCGTCCCAGCCTTCGAACACCAACACGCCCTTGATCCCGTGAAACAGATAGGCCTGCTGAATTCTGGCCAACCTAGTCTGCAGTTCGATTAGCTGATCGAAATAGTCCTTTTTATTCAGCTTCTTGGTCAGATCCGCATCTGAGAGTTTTGGGGGGTGATGTTTACTCATGCTGCTACCTGATCATTGCATCCTGGATCAGTGTATTCTGAAACCTTCTGCAAGTTCGGCATTGATCAGGGTCAAATGAAAAAGGCCGGGCACTGAGCCCGGCCTTTGCAATTTGCTGTCGTTCCGATCAGGCGCGGCGGCGACGGCCACCACCCCGACGGCCACCAGCGGCGCCAGCGGCACCTGCCTCGTCCGGTGCTTTGTTGAACCGGATCCACTCACCGCCATGCGGGTCATTGTTGGTCAGCAGGTTAGCGGCGCGGATGGCTTCCATTTCCTTACCGGCGCGCGGCTTGGTCGAACCCAGACCGAACAGCTGGCAGAAGGTTTCATCATCCATGTCCGCAGGCAGGATGACGCCCTTTGCTTCGATTTCGGCCTTCTTCTCGGCAATTTTCTTGGGCCCTGTTGGCAGCGCAACAGGGTTCATGATGGCCGAAGTCATCCCCGCACCCATTGCCATCGGAAGGAAAGCGTTGTTGATGCCGTGACGGTTCGGCAAACCGAATGAAACATTGGATGCACCACAGGTGGTGTTTACGCCCAGCTCTTCGCGCAAACGACGAACCAGAGCGAACACCTGCTGACCGGCAGTTGCCATTGCGCCGATGGGCATGACCAGCGGGTCAACCACGATGTCATGCGCAGGGATGCCGAAATCGGCGGCGCGCTCGACAATCTTCTTGGCCACCTCGAAACGCACATTGGGATCTTCCGAGATACCGGTGTCATCGTTCGAGATCGCAACAACGGGCACGTTGTACTTCTTGACCAGCGGCAGAACCATCTCCAGACGCTCTTCTTCGCCTGTGACCGAGTTCAGCAGCGGACGGCCTTCTGCCGCCTCAAGGCCCGCTTCCAACGCACCGGGAACCGACGAGTCGATGCACAGCGGTACTTCGACCAGACCCTGAACCAGCTCAACGATCTTGCGCATCAACGGCGGTTCGGTCTCGTTCGGGTTGGGGTTCGAGTTGTAGACAACACCGGCGTTGATATCCAGAACGGTTGCCCCTGCCATCACCTGTGCCAGCGCGTCTTTCTCTACGGTCGAGAAATCGCCCGCTTCCAGCTCGGCAGCCAGTTTCTTACGGCCGGTCGGGTTGATCCGCTCGCCGATCACGCAAAACGGTTCGTCAAAGCCCAGAACGGCAGTTTTTGTTTTTGATTCTACGACTGTACGGGTCATGTCCGTTCCTTAGGAGTTTACAGGCTTTGCCGAAGCGCCGCCGTTATTGATCGCCCAGTTGGCGTTGGTCTTGATTCCGCCCAGCGGGAAGAAGTGTACGTTGGTGATGTTGAAATCCGGGTTGGCAGCTTTGTGCTCGGCCAGCTCTGTCACAACGTCTGTCGGCTCATAGGGCAGCAGCAGCTTGGAGACGTCCATAGCGCGCTTTTGCAGAACCTTCAAAGACGGGCCAACACCGCAGGCAATCGCAAATTTTATCAGCGTCTGCAGCTTGGCCGGACCCGCGATACCGATATGGATCGGCAGGTCGATACCGGCTTCTTTCAGGCCGTCGGCCCATGCGATGATCGGCTTGGCGTCGAATGCAAATTGCGTGGCCAGCGCCATTTCTGCGTCCGTGGTTTCGTTGAACTTCTGTTTCCAGCGCAGAGCGTCGTCTACGTTCTTGGTCGAACCATCGGGATCGATATCCTTGTTGCCTTCAGGGTGACCTGCCACGTGAAGGCGCTTGAAGCCTGCCTTGTCGAACAGACCGGTTTCCAGCAACTGCATTGAGCTGTCGAAAGCGCCATGCGGATTGGCTACGCCGCCCGCCAGCAGCAGTGCCTGATCAACGCCCGCTTCGCCCTGGTACATTGAGATCCAGTTTTCCAGTGTCGCGGCATCTTTGATGATCCGCGCCGGAAAATGCGGCATAACTGGATAACCTTCCGCCGCAATACGCTTGGCGGTTTTTACCATGTCCTCGATCGGAGTGCCCTCGATATGGGCGATGTAGACGCGCGTGCCCTCGGGCAAAAGCGCGCGGAAGTCGTCGACCTTTTCGGCAGTGCGCGGCATCACCTCGATCGAATAGCCCTGCAAAAAGGCTTCGACGGTCGGATTCACTGGGCCGCTTTCGACCGCATCACGTTTCTTGAAGTTCAGCAAAGCCATTTCGGCCTCCCATAAAGTCTGGGGCTCATGCCCAACCGTCATTAGCGATCAGCGCTTTGACGCGGTCCTGATCGTACTCCGTTTCCAGACGCATCGCCTCGGCCTCAGCAATCTCGGCAGGTTCGCCGTCGACTGCAAAAGGTTCGGCTTTGCGCCATTCGGCCAGATAGGCATCACTGTCCTTGGCGTTCACCTTCATGGCGGCCCGGTCGATCGCTTGCTCGAACCGTTCTTCCAACTGCCGCTTTGCGCCACGACGGCCTTTGCCGACGATGACCTGAGCGGGAATGTCTCGCCAATACACGATGGTGACGTCAGGCATTGCTGTGATTCCTCCTAACCCGATGGGCCGGTTCTAAACTTCAATGTAGGCTTGGGTCGGTCGATTTTCGACACACGGCGCTTTTCCAGCGACGTTTTTGCCCACGATGATGTACGGGGCTTTTAACCAGTTTCCTGGCAAACGCGCATATCATAATTCTCATTGTCTCTATGAGCGGGCTGCATAAAAACGAAGCATCCCGGACGGAAACAGCCGTCCGGGGCAAGATTTCACCGATCGGATTGCGTTAACCCACCAGACCGCCGTCTTCGCGAGTAACCGCTATGATCGCCGAACGCGGGACCGAGTCCCCACCCTCGGGCCAGTGGCTATTGCCATCTTCGCCCGGGTGCTGAATGCCCACAAACATCGTACGGCGGTCTGGCGACCAACTGAGCCCAGTGATCTCACATTCGTTCGGGCCAACCATGAAACGACGAATTTCACCCGTAACTGGGTCACCGGCCAGCATCTGGTTGTTGCCCTGACCGGCGAAATCACCTTCGTTGCCATAATTGCCATCGGTTTGAATCCACAACAGACCATTGCTGTCGAACTTCAACCCGTCGGGCGAGTTGAACATGTTGTCGGCGTTCACGTTCTCGGATCCGGCATAGGCGTCTTCATGCACGGTGGGATTGCCTGCCAGCACATACAAATCCCAGCCGAAGCCGGCAGCGGTATGGTCCCCGCCGTCTGGGCGCCAACGAACGATCTGACCGTAGTTGTTCTTGTCCCGCGGGTTCGGACCATTGGCCGAGGTGTCATCACCCCCGGCATTCGGCTTGACACCACGGTTCTTGTTGTTGGTCAAACAGCAGTAGACTTCGGGCGCATTCGGATTTGATGCAACCCATTCCGGACGGTCCATGGTGGTACCGCCAACCGCCGAGGCGCCCTGACGGGTGTGGATGCAAACCTCGGCTTGCGAAGCAAGGCCGGTTGTTTCGGGCGTCAACGCCAACCACTCGCCAGTGCCGTCATCGTTGAACTTGGCAACCGAAAGTGTTCCGTTCTCAAACAGCGCATTCGTGTCAACTCCGGCCGCGTAAACGCCATCGGAAACAAAGCGGTACAGAAACTCGCCACGCTCGTCATCGCCCATGTAGACCACAACGCGACCATCGTTGTTGACCACCGTATCCGCATTCTCGTGCTTGAAGCGACCCAGAGCAGTCAGCTTGCGCGGGGTCGAGTTGGGATCTGTCGGATCGATCTCGACCACGTAACCGCAACGATTCGGTTCGTTGGGGTTTTTCGAAACATCGAAACGCTCGTCTATTTTCGCCCAGCCATAGCCCCAGTCGCTGGCCGATACGCCATAGCGTTTCAGCTCCGGGCTGGTTTCGTGGTTTTCATCCTCAGCCGAGAAGTAACCGTTGAAATTCTCTTCACAGGCCAGATACGTGCCCCACGGTGTCATGCCGTTTCCGCAATTGTTCCATGTTCCCTTGCAAGCCGTGCCTGACGGATCGGCAGACGTTTTCATAAGGTCGTGGCCAGCAGCCGGGCCGGTAATGGTCATGTCTGTCTGCGGTGTAACGCGGCGGTTGTAGGGACTGTCTTTCACGATGCCCCACTTGCCATCGGTGTTGGCGATTTCCACAACCGTAACACCATGCGCCATCATTCCTTTGGCGACGTCGTCGTCAGTTGCCGCTTTTGCATCCGGGTTATTGCCCCAAAGGATATCGCGGTTGGTATATTCGTTGTTCACAACCAGCAAAACGTGACCGTCGTGGAAGAACACATCCTGACCATCAGTGTTATCGCCAAAGGCGCGTTCCTGACTGGCTGCAGTGCCACGGGTGGCATGATCGAATTCGGGCGCGTCTGACCACAGCGGGTCACCCCAGCGCACCATGACCTCAGCTTTATAGCCCGACGGTACAATCACTTCGTCAGCTGTCGACACCGGAATCGCTTCGAACGAGAAACGGTCCTCTGCGGCACGGGCACCTGTTGGCAGAATCGAGCCACCCACCGCCGCAAAACTGCCCATAGCCAGAACGCCACCCATAAATCCGCGACGCGACAGCGCGCGTTCAACAACTCGGTCAAAGTCACATTCTTCAGGGCGCGGGCTTACGATTTCGTCGTATTCATCAAAGGAAAGGGTGTGATCGTCTTTCATGGTAATCTCCGTATCTGGCTGTAAGCTCGAAAAGAATCCTGCTCCGGGTTCTATGGATGCCCATTGCACCTCAATATGAACGGCATGTGACACTCACGTTAAATTCAAAATTGAAATCACTTGCACGTCGGCAATCCCCCGCCTAGGGTCGGGGTAACTCGAAAATCGGAGGGCGTGACGATGGCGCCCAAGCGTCCCAAAGGTGCGGGCGCGTTCCCGAAAGCGGTCGAAAGCCCCGCGCCGGCAAGACCCGATCCGGATGCACTTTATGCGGCACTGGATCTGGGGACAAATAGTTGCCGCATGTTGATCGCCCAGCCCAAGGGCAGCGGGTTCCATGTGGTAGACAGCTTCTCCAAATCCGTGCAACTGGGCGCGGGTCTGGAACGCACCGGACGGCTGTCGCGGGCGTCGATGTCTCGCACCGTTCAGGCATTGCGAATCTGTCAGCAAAAACTGAAACGCAACAGGGTCAGACGGATGCGTCTGATCGCCACGGAGGCTTGTCGCCGTGCCAAGAACTCGCGCGAGTTCATCCGGCAGGTAAAACGCGAGACCGGCCTGACGCTTGAGATCATACAACCCGAGGAAGAAGCCCGTCTGGCGGTGATTTCCTGTGCCCCGCTGGTGTCGACCAAGACTGAACAGCTGCTGGTGGTCGATATTGGTGGCGGTTCGACCGAATTGGTCTGGATCGATATCTCATCCGTTCCGCGCCGCGACCGGCCAGCCGCCATAATGCGGCTACATCATGGCTTTCATACCGCCGACAGCCCCTTTCCCACTGCCAAAGTTGTGGATTGGATCAGCGTACCGCTGGGTGTTGCCACACTGCGGGATCAATTCAACGATGTTGAAAATGACGCGGCACGTTTTGCTTTGATGAGCTGGTTTTTCGAGGAAAACCTGGCCGATTTTGCACCCTACAAAGACGAACAGGCGCGTGCGGGATTTCAGATCGTCGGCACAAGCGGCACGGTGACGACCGTTGCGGCCTCACATCTCGGGCTAAAACGTTATGACCGGACCAAAGTCGATGGTCTGCGCATGACCAGCGATCAGATTGACAAAGTCATACGTGGGTATTTAGAACTCGGCCCTCACGGGCGGCGCCGGGATCCTCGAATTGGTGACGACAGGCAAGCCCTGATCATGTCCGGCTCGGCCATTTTGCAGGCGCTCCTGCGCTGCTGGCCCACCGACCGTCTATCTGTGGCGGATCGTGGGCTGCGCGAAGGTCTGCTTTATGCACAGATGAGCGCGGACGGTGTATTGGAAGACGGACCGTTCTGATGGCGAAGACACCAAGTGGAAAAAACAATTCGGGCCGCGGGCAGCGCGACCTGAAGGTCAAGGTCAAGACGGCGCGCGGGCGCAAGCTCAGCTCGACCCGTTGGCTCGAGCGGCAATTAAACGATCCATACGTCAAGCGCGCGCAGGCCGAAGGGTATCGAGGACGCGCGGCTTACAAGATCCTTGAGTTGGACGACAAATTCCGCTTTCTGGTGCCCGGTGCCCGCGTAGTGGATCTGGGCTGTGCGCCAGGCGGCTGGTGTCAGGTTGCCGTCAAACGCGTGAACGCGCTGGGTGAAAAGTCTGGCAAGCGGATCGGAACCGTGCTGGGCATTGACCTGCAAGAGGTCGAACCGGTTGCCGGGGCCGACACCCATGTACTGGACTTCATGGAAGATGACGCCGACCAAAAGGTCAAAGACTGGCTGGGCGGCAAGGCAGATGTGGTGATGTCGGATATGGCAGCGGCATCTTCGGGACACAAACAGACCGATCACCTGCGAATCATGGCGCTGTGCGAAACCGCCGCCTATTTCGCCTTTGACGTTCTGGAGGAAGGCGGCACTTTTGTTGCCAAGGTTCTGGCCGGGGGTGCTGAGGGCGATCTGCAAAAGCTGCTCAAGCAGAAATTCCAGAAAGTCGCCCACGTAAAACCACCGGCGTCGCGTTCGGACAGTTCGGAAAAATTCGTTGTGGCAACAGGGTTTCGAGGCGGCTCTTAATCATCCAGCCGGATACGATTTCCGCTCAGACGTTGTTCACGCAAGGAAGTAGCAGCCATTCCCTGCAACATCAGCGTATCTCCATGCGTCACGTATAGTGGTTCCCGGTTGCGCAACTCTTCTATGCGTTGCGCCAAGGACGTCGGGCTAAGCCCCGATGTTTCCTGCCTTGTTGTTTCAATGGTCATCGATCACCTCTAAACAGCGCTGCGTAAGTGGTGTTAGCGTGAAATCATGCCATGAAGATGGAACAAATCAGGCGCCCGCGTGCCGGTTCAGGGACCCAGCTGTTGCGACAATTGCAGTAGGTTCGGATCATTGGGCAACCGGTCCAAGGCCTCTTGAAGCACACTGCGCGCAGCTTCCGGGCCACGATTGATCTGCGCCAGTTGCACCAGCATTGGCCACGCCTCTGTCCTCTGCGGGTCCAGCGTCACAACCTCTCTGAACGCCTGCTCTGCCGCTGGCGCGTTGCGAAGCGTTAATGCCATGCCGCCCAGAACAAGGTGGGTTTCCGGGGCATCCAACCTATTCGAAATCGCCTCCTGCCATTCGAACATGCCCTCCCCGGCCAAAGCCCGTTGCTGAGGTGTCAAAGCCTGCGATGGAATACTCAGGAACTCTTTGGCGGCCGCAATACGCACGTTTCGCCGAGGATCAGACAGCAAGGGTTCAAGCCTTTGCACCTGATCTGCCGGGCTGGCCTGACGCTGTAGCACTACTGCATTCGCCCGTATCAGCGGATCATCTTCTTGCAAAAGCGGCGCTGTGACAGCAGCGATCTCTGGAGAGCCAAACGGTTGCATCAGATAAGCCGCAGTTGCTCTCACGATCCCCGGCTGTGACGCATCCATTGCGATGGAAAGCAACCCCTCGGGTGTGTCGAGCCACCCCTCGGCAGCAGCCTTGAAAACCGTTCCGTAATGCGCGTTTCGATTTGGCGAACCCGGGAACCAATCCTCTATCTGGCCGGCAGCCCAAACTTGATCCTGACCCTGATGGCAGTCTGTGCAGGCATCAACGCCCAGCCCCAGATCCGGTCGCGGTATGCGAAAGCTGTGATCGCGTCGACCGTCAACACCCATGTAGGTCCGCTCGATCATATGGCAGCTTTTGCACTGCGCTCCCTCGCTGTCTTCCTGGTGATGGTGATGCTCAGGGGTGTCGTAGTCTTTTGCGGCAAGGGTTGAGAAATCCGGGTTTCCGGCTGGAGAATGGCACTGAGTGCAAACCCCGTTTCCGTCGGCTTTCAAATCTGCGCTGTGCGGGTCGTGACAATTCATACACCCAACGCCCTGCGCATACATCTTGGATTGCAGGAACGAGCCATAGACATAAACCTCGTCCAGTATCTGCCCATCAGGATGATAAGAACCGGGCCGCAGCACGGCCAAATTATAGGCATCATGATATGGGGTTCCCGGAACAGGGTTTCCGTTGCCGTGCGCTTCACGCCGAGAATGGCATCCGGCACATTGTTGGATTTCCGCCTCGGTCTGACCCTTGCCCCAACTCATCAAAAAGCCTGCATTGGTGAGGCCATCTGAAGAACCCTGCCCTTTGACCCAGTCGATATGTGCCGACCCCGGCCCGTGACAGGCTTCGCACCCGACCCCGATTTCGACCTGTTGTGAGTTGTAGGTTCTGGTTTGGGGGTCGTAGTTCTTCTCAAACCCGGTGGCGTGACATTCGGCGCAGCGCGCGTTCCAGTTCTTGTAAGGCCCCGTCCAATGCAAACCGTCATCAGGTGGCAGATCTTGGTCGGGATACAGGTGATACCAGCGCTTTTTCTCTGTATCCCAAACCACATCAAAGCTTTGAAGCCGGCCCGGTTCGGTTTCAAAAAGGTATTGCTGCAAGGGCTTGATTCCGACGACCGAATGCACGTCATACTCTGTCATCACCCCATCTTTTTCAGTTACTTGGGCGGTGAACCTGTCTGCTTCTCCTCTGAACTGGACGGACATTCCGTCATGATCAAACCGGGTTCCGTCGAAATCGGCCACCAGAGCGCCGTCGCTGGCACCGGTCCACGCCAGCGCATGGTGTGACGAAGCCCAGGCTTCGACCTCCTGCTGATGGCATTCGGTACACTGGTCTGAACCGACATACTCAGGCGTTTGCGCATAAATTTCACCGGCGAATGCAAGGCAAGCCAGAATCAGGGCAAATCTCATCCCGCATCTCCATCAGCGGCGTTTCGCAGGTCGATCAACGCGCCGTTGTACTCGGCCCCGAGGATCAGCATCGCCGAACACAGGTATAGAAAAATCAACGCAGCCATGGCTCCGGCGAGGCCCGCATAGGTGGCACTGTAGGTGGCGAACTGACTGATATAGATGGAAAAAGCCCACCCACCGGCAGCCCACAAGACCAAGGTCAGCATGACGCCGGGCAATATTTGCATCAGGCTGTGCCTGCGGGTTGGCAGAACAAGATGGGCCAGCAGAACTGTGCCCGCCGGAACCGCAACGGTAAACGTCCAACGCAGGCGATCCACGGAAAACCAATTGGCAACGGCTGCTTCGGTGTGCTCTGCCACCAGTTTCGTGTAGACCGGCAGAACCACCTCGACCGCGGCGATTATCAGGATGGCCGACCCGCCCAGAATGACCAGAACCAGACACAGCAGCCGGGTCTTCCAGAACGGCCAGCTGTCCTGATCGTGATAAGCCTGGTTCATGGCAGCACGCACCGCCGCCACGCCGTTTGAGGCAAAATAAATAGCCAGCAGACCACCCAGCGTAATGACGCCCGAGCCGGACCCGGCCAGAACAGCCCGCAGCTCGGCCACGATGGGATCCGCAACGTCCTTTGGCCACGCCCCGAAAATCAGATCGACCAGCTCATCCGTGACATAGCCCTGTGACAGTGCCCCCGCCAATGCTACCGTAAAAAGTACAAAGGGAAACAACGCCATCATTAACGACATGGCAACATGGCTGCTCATGACAAAACCATTCTTTCTACCGAACCGGCGTATTGCCAGCCAGAAAGCCTGAACAGGTCGGCCAAACAGGGGATTCGCAGGAGAGGTCATCCTGCAACCCTAACCTGCCGAAATAAAACACAGAACCCGTGATCAACAACAATGTGGCAAATGAAGGTCAACAAACGCCTGAACGCATTGCATAAACCGGGTGTCACGTGCAGGATTGGGTCACGCAGGACAGACTTTTGGCTCTGCTTTTCTCGGACACAGGATACTGAATGACCCCGGATCAAAAAGACATCAAGGTTCGACCCAGGCTTCGTTTGTCTGTTGTTCGGGACACATGCATCATCGCGACTTTGGTCGTTCTGGGCCTCTACGCAGGTGCGAATTTCCTGATCCCGCTCGCCATGGCGCTATTGATCAATGTTCTGATCATTGCTCTGAGCGATCGGGTTGTTTCAGTGACTCGCGCTCCGGTCTGGTTGGCCAATATTGCCGGAGTGACCGTCGTCCTGGCTGGTTTGTTCATGATCATGTACGTGCTGGGCAGTCAGGCGACGCAATTCGCACGTTCCGTCAGCACTTATGAAAATCAGTTTGACGGAGCGGTTGAGCGTATAACCGGTCTGGTCGGCAACGATGTCACAACCTTCATTCGCGACAATCTGGTCAGCATCGACATGTCATATGTCGCACGTCTGCTGCTGGGCAGCGCCACTTCGCTTTTGAATCAGTTCTTTCTGATCAGCCTCTATGTCGCCTTCCTGATGGCCGAACGTCTGGCCTTTCGCAAAAAGATTCAGCTGGCCGCCGGAGACCCGAAAACCGGAGCCGAGTTTTCCACCATGCTGGATGCGATTTCGGTCAGCCTGCAGCGTTATGTCGGCGTCAAAACCCTGATAAGCCTGATTACTGCTGGCATCAGCTACAGCGTTTTCCGAGCCCTGGGGCTTGAATATGCGGAGACCTGGGCCGTGCTGACCTTTGCGCTGAACTTCATCCCCTCAATCGGTTCGATCATTGCCGTGTTCTTTCCGGCCATGATCGCTCTTGTTCAGTTTGAGACTATCGTTCCTTTCCTGATTATCGTGTTCGGATGCGGCACTATCCAATTCCTGATTGGCAATTTCCTTGACCCCGCCATGTTGGGCCGATCCCTGAACATGTCGACTTTCCTCGTCATTCTCGCCCTGACCTTCTGGACAACGGTCTGGGGCCTTATCGGCGCCTTCCTGAGCGTACCGCTGACCGTTTGTATCCTGATCGTTTTCAGCCACCTACCGGCGCTGCGCCCGGTCGCGATACTGATGTCGCTGGATGGCAGGTTGGGCGAGGATAATCACCCGGCCGCCACACGCTAACCCATGCTGCCGCCCCTGTTCATCGGATCGGAGATCTACCGAAATTCGACCTACGGATCGAAACACCCGCTGGCTATTCCACGGGTTTCAACCGTCATCGATCTGTGCCGGGCCCTGGGATGGTTGACGCCCGCGAACTACCGCGTCAGTCCCTGCGCAAAACCCGGCGCATTAGAGACGTTTCATACGCCAGACTACATTGCGGCCCTACGGCAGGCGGAAGAAGATCAGTATGTGACAGATGAAATCCGCGAACGCTATGGGTTGGGGACATTGTCAAACCCAGTATTCGCGGAAATGTACCGACGACCTGCCACGGCGGCTGGGGGCTCGATGCTGGCGGCAGAGCTGATCCGCGACGGTGGGATCGTTTTCAACCCGGCAGGCGGAACGCATCACGGGCTGGCTGACCGGGCAAACGGGTTCTGTTATCTCAACGATCCGGTGCTGGCGATCCAAACCCTGCTGAACGCCGGGTTGGACCGTATCGTTTATGTCGACATCGATGCCCATCACTGTGATGGCGTTGAAGCGGCCTTTCACGGCTCGGAAAAAGTCAGAATGATTTCGGTGCACGAAGCACGTCGATGGCCTTTCACCGGAGCTCTGGAAGACGATGCAGGAGGTGCCGCCTTTAATATGCCGGTTGCCCGGAACCTCAATGATGACGAGTTTGACCTGATACTCGACCGGCTGATCCTTCCTGCAAGCACAGCTTTCAAACCTCAGGCCATTGTCCTGCAATGCGGAGCCGATGCTGTCGCCGAAGATCCTTTGTCCCGCCTGTCTCTGTCAAACAACGCCCATTGGAACACCGTCGCCAACCTGCGCGACCTGGCCCCCCGCTTTCTTGTCTTAGGCGGCGGAGGATACAATCCATGGTCTGTTGCCCGGTTATGGACCGGTGTCTGGGCCACGCTGAACGACAACGAGATCCCCGGTATTCTGGACCGCTCCGCTCAAACCGTGCTTGGTGATTTGAAATGGTCCCGCTCGGCTGGCAAGACGCCGCTTCGCCACTGGATAGAAACACTAAGAGATAAACCTTGTTACGGTGAAGTCAGAACAGAGATAAAAAACGGTCTGGCTCCCCTGGCGGCACGGATCTCATAGCCGCGAGGTGCCCGAACCTCCCATACCTCAGGTCTGACAGCTGGCGATCAAAGCCCGCCGGTCCAGCAAACGAACACGGCCATATCCCAGTTCGATCAGGCCCTGATCCGCAAGCCTGTGCAGGCTTCTGTGCAAAGTCGGCTGCGAAACGGCGATCATCGACGCAAGTTCCTCCTGAGACACGACAATCCAATCGTCGGATGCAGAGGTCCCCTCATCCAGATGAAGCAGCCTTAGGACAAGCCTCTTTTCAGTACCGGTAACCGCCAGATTCGCCATGATGCGCAGGGCAGTTTGCATGTTCTCATGCGTCAGCGAATAAAAGTCCCGGATATAATCAGGGTTGTCCTGAACCAATCGCACGATGCGGGAATTTGGAAAGAACACAGCCTGCGTCGCCTGCGTTGTCACGACACTGACCAATCGCAAGGCACCGGCAAACAAAGCCAGATCTCCGATCCAGAAACCTGCGCCTTCACGGTGAAGAACAAATTCCTGTCCGTCATCTGCCGGAGCGGTAATCTGCACAGCGCCGCTAAGGATTGCATAGATGCCGTTGGCCGGGTCGCCAAAGTGATACAGGGTCTCACCCGCTTCGACTGATTTTATGATACCACAGGCTGCCAAATCCGTCTGAAACGCAGGCGATCGTTCTCTGAACCACCCTGTGTTTCGCAACAGCGTCAAATTACCCATTCACCCTCACATTACAATTTTGCAATTCAATCATATGATGAGTTTTAATTGCAAGAACTGACATAACATCTTTGTGTTTGATTCCCCAAGGTCGCAAATTCTTTTCGTCAGGGAATCAACAATTTAACGCTGCGGTCTTCGCATGTGCGATCGCAACAACGTCTTTTTCCTCGGGGTCGCAAAGACCCCACAGCTCAGGAGCAAATCATGTCACCACCCCGTCCGTTATCTCAAACATGGCGCAGTGGATTGCGCCGGTTTGCCGTGGCATCCGTCGCACTGGCATTGGCTCTGCCCGCCTGGGCCCAAGATCAAAAACCCAATATCCTGGTGATATGGGGCGATGATATCGGTCAGTCCAATATTTCGGCCTACACAATGGGTTTGATGGGTTATCGCACCCCGAATATCGACCGCGTCGCCAACGAAGGGATGATCTTTACCGACTACTATGGCGAACAATCCTGCACCGCCGGTCGATCTTCCTATATCATGGGTCAATCCGTATTTCGCACCGGCCTGTCCAAAGTGGGTCTTCCGGGTGCCAAGGAAGGCATGCAGGTCGAAGACCCGACCATAGCGGGCCTGCTGAAGGACCACGGCTATGTAACCGGACAGTTCGGTAAGAACCATCTCGGCGACCTGGATGAACATCTTCCCACAAACCACGGTTTTGATGAGTTTTTTGGCAATCTCTACCACCTGAACGCCGAAGAAGAGCCCGAGCATGAGGATTATCCCGGCGATGCGATCCTGCCGGATGGCCGGACCTTCCGTGAAGCCTTTGGTCCGAGAGGTGTCATCCGGTCTTCAGCTGGAGGTCCGATTGAGGACACAGGCCCACTCACCCGCAAGCGTATGGAAACGGTGGACGAGGAAACACTGGAAGCCGCCATCGAATTCATCCGCGAAGCCAATCAGAACGGCACACCTTTCTATGTGTGGTGGAACGGCACACGCATGCATTTCCGCACACATGTGAAGGAAGAAATGCGCGAAAAAGCTAACGAAATCTTCGGTGGTTCCGCTGACGAATACACCGCCGGTATGATCGAGCACGACATGCATGTAGGTCAGTTGCTGGACCTGCTGGACGAGCTTGGCATCGCCGACAACACCATCGTGCATTACTCGACCGACAATGGCCCGCATTACAACACCTGGCCCGACGCCGCGGCGACCCCGTTCTGGGGTGAAAAGAACACCAACTGGGAAGGCGGCTGGCGTGTGCCTTCGATGGTGCGCTGGCCTGGTCAGATCGAGGCCGGTTCGGTGAACAATGAAATCGTACATCACATGGACTGGCTGCCGACCTTTCTGGCTGTTGCCGGTGATCCCGAGATCAAGGAGAAGCTGAAACAGGGCTATTCGTCCACGGCAATGGGCCGCGACTACAAGGTACATCTGGACGGATACAACATGCTGCCGCTGTTGACCGGAGAAACCTCGGAAAGTCCACGTCGCGAGATCTTCTACTTCACCGACGACGGCGACCTGTCCGCGCTTCGCTTCGACGACTGGAAGCTGATCTTTCTTGAACAGAAAGCCTGGGCCACCCTCCGCGCCTGGATGGAGCCTTTCACCGAACTGCGCGTTCCTATCATCGTCAACCTGCGTCGCGACCCGTATGAACGAGGCTACCGCACGTCGAACACCTATTATGACTGGATCCTCGACCGGGCGTACTTCCTGGTTCCGGCACAGCAATATGTCGGAAGCTTCCTCAGCACTTTCCAGGAATTCCCACCACGTCAAAAAGCAGCCAGCTTCAGCCTGGATCAAGTGATGGAAAAACTCAGCACGCCAACAGGCAACTGATTTCGGTGTTACATATTCGGGGGTCGCCGCTAATGTGGCGGCCCTTTCTTCTTTTGAGGATTGCCATGAAACCTCTATTCATTGTTGCGGCACTGACCTTGACCCCTTGCCTGGCCTTCGCCGACCCGTTGCCCAGTTGGACAGACGATCATTCAAAAGATCAGATCATTGCCTTTGTTGACGGTGTTACAAGCCCAGACAGCCCGAACTATGTAACCCCGGCGAACCGAATCGCCGTGTTCGACAACGACGGCACCCTTTGGGCGGAGCAGCCGGTGTATTTCCAGTTCATCTTTGCTATGGACAGGCTCTCTGAACTGGCGGAGCAGGATCCTGCGATCCTGACGACACCCGCTTTGAAAGCGGCCGCAGAAGGCGATCTTGCGACCGTTCTTAATGGTGGGCACGACGCGTTGATCGAAGTCGTCAACGCATCGCATTCGGGAGCCAGCGTCGAGGAGTTTCAGGCCGAAGTCGCGCAATGGTTGTCCGAGGCCCGACACCCGGACACCGATTTGCGTTATGACCAAATGACCTATCAACCCATGGTCGAGCTGCTGCGTTATCTGCGTGACGAAGGGTTCAAGACTTACATTGTCTCCGGTGGCGGCATTCACTTCATGCGGGTCTTTGCGGAACAAGCCTATGGTATCCCGCCGGAACAGATTTTGGGCACCTATGGAAATTCGACATTCGAAGATGTCGATGGCGTCCCGACTGTCATCAAGGCCCCCGGGATTGCCTTCATAGATGACAAAGAGGGCAAACCTATCAACATCGAACGCACAATCGGTAAACGCCCCATTCTGGCCGGTGGGAATTCGGACGGAGATTTCGCTATGCTGGACTGGGCCACCTCGGGTGACGGACCACGTCTGGGGGTTCTGATCCACCATACGGATGCCGAACGTGAATGGGCCTATGATCGGGAAAGTCCGGTGGGAAGGTTGGTTGACGGTCTGGATCAAGGACCGGACAAAGGCTGGGTCATCGTCGATATGGCGAAAGATTGGTCGCGGGTTTACACTGGAGGAAACTGAACGACCGGAAAGACTTACGCCCCCATGTGGACTTTGCTGTTATCCATCTTTGTTTTTGCGCTGTACGCAACAGCATTTGTGTTCTCGGTCCGCGCCGCACAAACCGCGCGCACACCACAAGGGGCAGTTGGCTGGGTGGTCTTTCTGGTGTCGGCCCCATATGTTGCGGTGCCGATGTACCTGTTTCTGGGGCATCATCGGTTCCACGGCTATCGCATCGCGCGCCAGCAAAGTGAACGGGTCGTCGAAGGGATCAAGACATTTGCCGACTATTCCAGACCTGATCCATCCACAATGTCGATCAATCCACGACCTTTCGAGTTTCTGGCTCACCTTCCGGTATCAAGTGGCAATGGCGCTCAGCTCTTAGTTGATGGTCAGGCAACCTTCGACGCCATTTTCGAGGCGATAGACGAGGCCAGGAATTATATTCTGATCCAGTTCTACATCGTCAGAGACGATGCACTGGGCCGCAAGCTTCAAACCAAGCTGATCGAAGCTGCGAAGCGTGGTGTGCATGTCCGTTTTATGACCGATGCTGTTGGCAGCTATGGGTTGCCCAGCACTTATCTGGACACCATGCGCGATGCAGGAATTGACGTGGCGGACCCGCGCCAGCAACGCGGTCCGAATTTCAGGTTTCAGCTGAATTATCGAAACCATCGCAAAACTGTCATTGTCGACGGTGAAACAGGTTTTATCGGCGGTCACAACGTGGGTGTAGAATACCTGGGGGAAGACCCGCATTTCGGCCATTGGCGCGACACGCATATCCGGATGACCGGCCACATCGTCCGGCAATTGCAGCTCATCTTCACGGAAGACTGGCACTGGGCCCGTGATGAAGACCTGATTGATGACCTTGATTGGGCAGGCAGCGAGGCCGAGCAGGACATGAATGCCCTATTGGTGGCAACAGGACCCGGAGATGAAACCGAAACTGGCGCCATGATGTTCTTTTCAGCTATCGCAGAGGCGAAAGAAAGGTTGTGGATTGCCTCGCCTTATTTCGTGCCTGACATTGACGTCATGACCGCCCTGCAACACGCGGCGATGCGTGGCGTGGACGTGCGTATTCTTGTGCCGGACGTTATTGACCATCGGCTTCCCTGGCTGGCTGCTTTTGCCTATTTCGACGAAATCCGCGAATGCGGAGCGCGTGTGTTCCGCTATACGGATGGCTTCATGCATCAAAAAGTATTCGTAGTTGACGACACACTGGCTGCGGTCGGGACGACCAACCTGGACAACCGGTCCTTCCGACTGAATTTTGAGGCGATGGCCCTGTTCTTCGATTCTGACGCAGCACTGGCAGTTGATCAAATGCTGCGCGCGGATTTCGAAGCAAGCTATGAATTGACGCGCAGGTTAGTTCAACAACCGGTACATATCCGGTTTGGTGCCCCTTTGGCACGTCTGTTCGCGCCGATCCTCTAGGAAAAGAACTTCTCCTGAAAGACGCGCGTCATCATGGCCACCAGATAAGCAGTCGACAGACCAAAAGCCAGAAGACCTGCAACCGAGGCAAAGGAACCAAAGATGCGCAATCCTTCGCCCAACACAATATCGCCATACCCCAGCGTCGTGAACGTCACCAGCGAGAAGTAAATGGCCGTGTTCCAATCCGGCAAGACCTCAAGCAACACCCATACGATGGCCCAAATCCAGACCTGAATCGTGTGCGTGGCTACGATAAACGCCAAAGACACAGCGATTGGTGCCGCTGTTGCGAAAAACACTCCTTTGGAGGACCATTTCTCATCCCATTTGATGATCGTGACAGTGCACCATGTCAGCAAGACAATCTCGATCACGAAGCAGAGCCCAAGAAAGGTACTGCCCCAAATGATCTGATGCAGCAACGTCATGATTTTCATCCTGATTTACGATAGTGGATCGTTTGGGCAGAATGACCCTTTGAGGTGCAAGGCACAACCCCGGCCCATGCGATGATAACCTGCGGCGAATGGAACCGGGTGCCGGTCCGTACTGGACAGTTTGGAAATCCGTTGCACATCCTTGGAAGGAAAAAGGGCAGATCATGCTGTTGACCATCGACCGTGTTCAGAAAACCTATCCCGGCGGGCGCCCCGTTTTGCGCGACGTGTCCCTGACCCTTGATCACGGACAAACGCTTGCCCTGACCGGAGAAAGCGGCAGTGGCAAAAGCACACTGCTGAACCTAGCCGCTGCACTCGACAATTTTGACAGCGGTGAAATCACACTGAATGGCACGCCCTTGTCCCCATTGGACGATACCGGGCGGGCCGAATTGCGGCGCAGGCAGGTCTCGCTGGTGTTTCAGCAATTCAATCTGATCCCATCGCTGACCGTTGCGCAGAACATATCCTTTCACGCCCGCCTTGCAGGTGCCGAAGATGCAGAGTGGACGGCACATCTGACAGATCGAATGGGCCTTTCTGACCTTTTGGACCGCTATCCCGAAAACCTGTCCGGCGGGCAACAGCAGCGGGTCGCAATTGGTCGCGCCATGGCTGCGCGCCCGAAACTGTTGCTGGCGGATGAACCAACGGGCAATCTGGATGAAACCGCCAGCGCCAAGGTACTGGATCTGATGTTGGCACTTGTGGCCGATACCGGCGCAGCGCTTCTGCTGGTCACTCATTCGCAGCAGATTGCGGCTCGTTTGGATCGAAGCGTCCAGCTATGCGGCGGTCGTATCCAATGACGCGCGCCGTCATTCAGGCATTGCTGTCGCATTGGCGGACGCACTGGTTGCAGCTTGCAACGCTTCTGACCGGTATCGCGTTGGCCACAGGGCTTTGGTCCGCAGTTCAGGCGATCAATGCCGAAGCGCGCGCCAGCTATGCACGGGCCAACGCGCAGCTTGCCCTCGGTCAATTCGATGAACTGCGCGATCCGTCTGGCCTGATCCCTGTGTCTCGCTACACTGACCTGCGCCGCGCGGGCTGGCAGGTGGCAGCCGTTCTTGAAGGCCCCTATCGGATCGGAGGCCGCACCTTGCGTCTGATGGGCGTGGACATGGTCGCTTACCCAGCCCTGCCCGCCGTGACCGAAGCCGAGCAAAGCAACGCGCCACCCGAGCCCGCTGACATTCTGACCGCTCCGGGGCGGCTCCTGATCGCGGCAGAGCTTGAGCCGCTGTTGCGCGACCAGATCAACCTTCCTCCGTTTTCGTTCACCACAGCGCTGCCACCTGATGTTATTCTGACAGATATCGGCGTTGCCGAGACCTTGCTGAACCAACCCGGTTCGATCTCGCGCCTCATTGTCCTCCCCAATCAACCGCGGGATCGGCCACCCCTGACCGAGATCGCGCCTGAACTGGAGCGCGCCAGCCCTTCCTCGCAGGTCGATACTGCACGGCTAACGGACAGTTTTCACCTGAACCTGTCGGCCTTTGGCCTGTTGTCCTTTGCTGTTGGCCTGTTCATCGTGAATGGTACAGTCGGACTGGCCTTTGCCCAACGCCGGGGCATGATCCGCACTCTGCGTGCGCTGGGGGTTTCAATGCGTCGGCTGGTCGTTTTGATCCTGACAGAGTTGACGGTTCTGGCCCTGTTCGGTGGGATCATGGGGTTGCTGCTTGGGTTCTTTCTGGCCGGTGCCCTGTTGCCCGACGTCGCTGCCACCCTGCGCGGCCTCTATGGCGCGCCTGTGACCGGGCAGCTGACGTTGCAACCGCATTGGGTTATCGCCGGGATTGCGATGGCAGTCTTTGGCACATTGTTCGCCAGTAGCCATGCGCTTTGGCGATTGTCTCGTATGCCGCTGCTGGCGGGACCTGGTTTTCAAGCCTGGCAGGGCAACTCTCGCACCCGCTATCTGTCAGGTACATCTGGTTTGGTATTGATCGCTGCCGGAGCAATAACATATCTCGGGTTTGGTGGGCTGGTTGCCGGTTTCATCCTGTTGGCCGGACTACTGACTGGCGCTGCGCTGCTGTTGCCGTCGCTCCTGTCATTCTCCCTCTCTGTCCTTGCCCGCTCCGCACGCGATCCCGTCGCGCAATGGGTCTGGGCCGATATGCGCGCGCAGTTGCCCGGTCTATCGCTTGCGCTGATGGCCCTGTTGCTTGCGCTTGCAGCAAATATCGGTGTGGGCACAATGGTTTCCAGCTTCCGGCTGACTTTTGTCGGCTGGCTCGACCAGCGCCTGACTTCGGAACTTTATCTGACCACCAGTGACGAGGAACAAGGGCGCGAGATCACCGATTGGCTGCGCCCTCAGGTCGACGCTATCCTGCCAATTCGCAACATGGAACTGCCGCACGAGACGGGCCCTTTGTTCTTGTACGGGGTTGTAGATGATCCGGTCTATCGCCAGCACTGGCCCCTGATATCAGCAACCGCAACTGTCTGGGACGACGTCATGGCCGGAGAAGCGGTTCTGATCAACGAACAACTGGCACGGCGCGCAACTCTCTGGCCAGGAGATACGCTGACGCTGTCCCCGGATCACGCGCTGACCATCGCCGGGGTTTATTCGGATTATGGAAATCCGACCGGACAGGCCATTGTGTCGATGACTCAACTTGACCGGATTGCACCGGGGGCAGAAGCCCGACGCTTTGGCATCCGTTTGAACCCCGCCCAGGCCACCGAAATGGCACAAACCTTGCGGGAGCGTTTTGCGTTGCCAAGTCAGGCCGTCGTTCAGCAAGCCGCTATGAAGGCGCAATCATTGGCAGTCTTCGAAAAGACTTTTGTCGTGACGTCAGCATTGAATGTTCTGACTCTCGGCGTGGCAGGGTTCGCCATACTCACCAGCCTGCTGACCCTGTGGACCCAGCGCTTGCCTCAAATTGCACCGGTATGGGCGCTGGGATTGAACCGGGCTCAACTGGCGCGGCTGGAGCTGTTGCGCAGCATGTTGCTGGCCGCGCTGACTGCTTGTCTGGCGCTGCCTCTTGGGCTGATCCTGGCCTGGGTTCTGTTGGCAGTGATCAACGTACAGGCCTTTGGATGGAGGCTGCCGATGTTCGTCTTCCCATGGGATTGGTTGTGGCTATTCCTGCTGACCCTTCTGGCCGCTCTGGTTGCCGCTGCCCTGCCCGCGCTGCGTATGCTGCGCCTGCCGCCTGCCGATTTGTTGAGAGTATTCGCCAATGAACGTTGAAGCCCTTCTGGTCTTTCTTGTGCTCCTGTGCCCAACGCCTCTTTGGGCGCAGGGTTATGCTGGTCTTGGAGGGTCGGCCGAAGGTTTCGACGTGCCTAAGGCCGGATACGTTTTCGACTTTCCCAAAGACCATGGACCTCATCCCGCCTATCGGATCGAATGGTGGTATCTGACCGCAAATCTCAAGGGCGAAGACGGTCGCGATTATGGCATTCAATGGACCCTGTTCCGATCAGCCCTGAAACCGTTTGAAACGGATGGCTGGCAAAGCCCACAAATCTGGATGGGCCATGCAGCTGTCACGACTCCCGAAGCTCACTACTTTGCCGAACGTCTGTCGCGTGGCGGGATCGGTCAGGCAGGCGTTAAAGTGCAACCGTTTGAGGCCTGGATTGACGAATGGCGCATGGCCGGGCCGGATCTGGACGCCCTGACTCTGACAGCAAACGGGGAAGAGTTCGGTTACGATCTGACGCTGACAGCGCAGGGCCCGTTGGTGTTTCACGGCAACGCGGGCTACTCCGTCAAATCGGCTGACGGGCAGGCAAGTTATTACTATTCACAACCCTTCTACTCAGTCGATGGCGTACTGCATCTGCCGGACGGAGATATGCGCGTAACTGGTCAGGGCTGGCTGGATCGCGAGTGGTCCTCGCAACCCTTGGCAGAGGATCAGAGCGGCTGGGATTGGTTTTCCCTCAGCTTCGAAGATGGGGACAAGCTGATGGCCTTCCGCCTGCGCGGTGGTCGAGGTGATTTCACTTCGGCCACATGGGTCAATTCAGACGGCAGCACCGAGGCCATCCCCAACGGCATGCTGAAGCTTGAGCCGCTGGCGACCGATCAGGTCGCCGGGCGCGACGTCCCAACGCACTGGCGCATCTTGCTTGCGGACCGAGGCATGGACGTCGAAGTATCCGCCCTGACCCCGGATGCGTGGATGGGTACACGTTTCGAATACTGGGAAGGCCCTGTTACGGTCACGGGCAGCCACGATGGCGTTGGTTTTCTGGAGATGACAGGCTACTGACCCAGATACAGCACTAATGGCGCTGGAGCTAACCGACGGCAGCGAACTGCCGTCGGGGCTCGGATGCTTCGGCATCCAAAGTAGGATTTTGTGGTCAGCGCACCACGTAAACAGAAACGTTGGAATGCCGCACCACTCGCGCGGCATTCGGGCCCAGCAGGTAATCCTTGAAATCCGGCTTATGCGCGCCGATTACGATCAGATCGGAACCGGCACCTTCGGCGGTTTTCAGTATCTCCTGATAGGCAGTTCCAGTCGCCACCACATGACGGATGCTCTCATTGCGCTCCGCCCCCAGCGCCGACACGCAAAGCGCCGTCAGATTGGCCTGAGCCTCCTCAAGTGCTTTCTCGTGGAAATCGGACTCAAAGAAACCCGAGACCCAGCTTTCCCCGAAATCCGGCAGCACAGTCACAACATCCAACTGTGCCCCCTCCGAGTCCGCCAGTGAGGCTGCTTTTTGCAGAACCGGTGCATCAATCTCGCCATTGCTGATATCAATGGCACACAGAACCGAACGTGTCATGCGGGCACCTCTTGTCTGGCGGCACGGCCGCGTTGCAGAAAAGCGATGAGACCCAACAGGATCATCGCTGGAAGATAGACCAGCTGCTTGGGAGGCTGGCTGGAGGGCAAGCTGACCGAAGTCAGGCGCACGGCTTCATCGCCGTAATAGTCGAAAATGCCGAGATCATCCGCTACCGGTGTGCCGAACAACGGCTCTTCTAGTTTGATCAGCCCATCCTCGGGTAACAGCAGCAGACCCATCGCCTCGACCCGGGCGGCACCGCCATCTTCCTCGCCCACGGTGACCACAACGGTTGTGTCCACCATTTCAAGCGTGTCGAAATCGGGGCCGGCAACAACCAGTCGCACTTCCGTACCCGGCGGGGTCTGACCGATCGTTTCTTCGAACGCGGCCGGATCAACCGTTTGGAATGGAGGCGAGATACGATCCATGAAGAAGTCCGGCCTGAACAAGGCAAACGCGACGAAGATCAATGCGATGCTTTCATAGATCCGACTGCGGGTCAGGAAATACCCCATCGTACCCGCCGTAAACACAAGGATCGCTATCGTCGCGAAAATGGCGACTATGATCCCTTCGACCCACGTTACATCGATCAATAGAAGATCGGTGTTGAAGATGAACACGAAGGGAAGTGCCACGGTGCGCAGGCTGTAGAAAAACGCCGTGAAACCGGTTTTGATCGCATCCCCGCCCGAGACGGCCGCAGCGGCGAAGCTGGCCAGACCGACAGGCGGTGTGACGTCAGCCATGATCCCGAAGTAGAAAACGAACAAATGAACCGCGATCAGCGGCACGATCAGCCCGCTCTGCGCGCCAAGTTCAACGACCACACCGGCCATCAGAGAGCTGACGACGATGTAGTTTGCCGTGGTCGGCAGTCCCATGCCCAAAACAAGGCTCAGAAGACCCACGCAAATCAACACGAAAACAAGGGTGGTTCCTGTCATGTCCTGCGCGCGCTCGGCGACAGTTCCTTGGAATTCGGTCAAGCCGATCACATCCGTAACAGGGCTGATCATGTGAACAAAAATTGCTGCGAAGTAAGTCAATCCATATGCCATGGCCTCAACCAGATCGGCCATCACTTGTCCAATCCCGGTCAGCGTCACAGTGCCTACGATCACACCCGCCGTAGCGGTGGCCAGTGCGATCCCGATCATGTTGCGCGCACCGGCTATCATCCCCTCCCACAGGTCAACGATTCCATCCACAAACGCATTAGCGACTTGGCTTTGACCCCGGAAAATGGCCTTGAGTGGCTTTTGCGTCGCTAAAATGACGAATAGCAACGCCGTGGCCCAGAACGCCGACAGACCGGGGGATTTTTGTTCGATCATCAGGAAGTAGACCAGAACAATAATCGGCAGCAGGTAGTGCAGACCGGCCTTGTAGATCTTGGTAATATCCGGCAGTTCCACTGTCTTCGCATTGGGATCGTCAGGTTCAAGATCCGGAACCTGCGCAGCAAGCGCGACCAGCCCCACATAAACCAGCAGGATGGCTACTGTTACCAGCAAATCTGCCATACTGGGCACAAAGACTTCGGCGGCATCGACCGGGAATTGCGACCCATAGCACAAGCCCGCGAATACAGCAAAAAAACTGGCCATCCCAACAATCGTCCGAGCCAGATGTACGTCGCGATCGCCCAGCGTGGGCATATTCCGCTTCACGGCCTCAAGGTGCACGATATAGACCAGCGCGATGTAAGAGATCGCGGCGGGCAGGAAGGCATGCGTGATCACCTCGACGTACGATATGCCCACATATTCCACCATAAGAAAGGCCGCAGCGCCCATCACCGGCGGCATGATCTGGCCGTTCACGGACGAGGCAACCTCGACCGAACCGGCCTGCTCGCTGCTGAACCCGACCCGCTTCATCAGCGGGATGGTGAAGGTGCCTGTGGTGACAACATTGGCGATGGACGAGCCCGAGATCAGGCCGGTCGCGGCTGACCCCACAACCGCCGCTTTGGCGGGGCCACCGCGCAGGTGCCCCAGTGCGCCGAACGCCATCTTGATGAAGTAGTTTCCGGCTCCGGCTTTTTCGAGCAGGGCGCCGAACAGCACGAACAGGAAGACAAATTTCGTAGACACGCCAAGCGCGATGCCAAACACGCCCTCGGACGTGATCCACATATGGCTCATCGCCTTTTTCAGGCTGGCCCCTTTCCAGCGGATAACTTCAGGCACCCATTCGGACGAACCAAAGAAGACATAAGCCAAGAATATTGTCGCAATGATTGCCATCGCCGGGCCTAGCGCACGACGCGCGGCCTCAAACAGCAGTAGCAACCCAAGCAAGGCGACCCATTTGTCCGTATCATCGGCCAAACCACCTGCATTGACGATTTTGTCGTAAAAGAAATAGCCATAAAGCGCGACGAACGCGCCCACCAAACCCATGATCCAATCCTGAATCGGGATGTAGCCACGCGGGCTGGATTTCAGCGCAGGATACGCCGCAAAGGCCAGAAACAGAGCGAAGGCCAGGTGAAACTGCCGCGCATTGTTCACAACGCTGCCGGGCAACACATAGTTTGCCAGCGGCGATGCCAGAACAACTTGGAAAATCGACCAGATCGCAGCAACGATCGCCAGGAAAACACCTACGTTCCCGACCGGGTTGCGTCCTCCGGCGTCAGAAGATGCGACCAGATCCTGAAGCTCTTCTTCGGATAGCGGACGATTGGATTGAGTGTCGGAATTCATCAAATGTCTCCCCGTCGCGGCCATTTTCGGCCTTCTAATTCACCTGTTTGGTACAGGCGTTGTGCAGGGCGCCCGTAGGCACCCTGCATCAGGTCTGGGTTACTGAATCCAGCCCTTTTCTTTGTAGTACTTCTCGGCACCCGGATGCAGCGGAGCCGACAGGCCATCGGCGATCATCTCTTCGGGCTTCAGGTTGGCAAACGCCGGGTGCAACTTTTTGAAGTCATCGAAGTTCTCGAAGACCGAGCTGACAACCGCGTAAACCGCATCTTCCGAAACGTCAGCCGAGGTCACGAAGGTCGCACCGACACCAAAGGTCGCGGTGTCGCCGTCCGAACCACGATACATGCCACCAGGGATGGTCGCAGTACGGTAGAACGAATTGTCGTCAACCAGCTTGCTGACAGCGTCGCCGCTGACGTTCACCAGAACCGAATCACATGCGGTGGTGGCTTCCTGAATCGAACCTGATGGGTGACCAACGGTGTAGACCATTGCGTCAATCTGGTTGTCGCACAGAGCCGCAGACTGTTCAGCCGCTTTCAACTCGGTCGCCAGTTCGAAATCGTCGGTGGTCCAGCCCATTTCACCCAACAGAACTTCCATGGTGCCGCGCTGGCCGGAACCGGGGTTGCCGATGTTGACGCGCTTACCTTTGAGGTCTTCAAAGTTGGTGATACCGGAATCAGCACGAGCCACAACAGTGAACGGCTCGGGGTGTACCGAGAACACAGCACGCAGGTTTTCGAAGGGGCCAGCCTCTTCGAATTTCGAGCTGCCGTTATAGGCGTGGTACTGCCAGTCGGACTGGGCAACACCAAACTCCAACTCGCCTTCACGAATGGTGTTGATGTTGTAGACCGAGCCACCCGTCGATTCGACCGAGCAACGCACGCCGTGCTCTTTGCGGCCCTTGTTGACCAGACGGCAGATTGCACCACCTGTCGGATAGTAAACGCCGGTTACACCGCCGGTACCGATTGTAATGAACTCTTCGGCATATGCCGCCGGAGCCATAAGGGCTGCCGTGACGAACGCGCCGACGCTCAACTTGCTGCTGTGTTTCATTTGTTAACTCCCACGTTTTTGTTTGGCAGTCGGAAATCAGATTGATCGCCCTGCTCAGGGAAGCGTGCCGATAATACAATACGGCCCGCATCGCAACGGCTACAAATCTTTGAATTTTCCAATTTCTCCCAACCCTTGTGAGGTTTCATTCAGATACCCACAATGTCAAGGCCAGCACCGCCCTGACCCGCGTCAATTCGCATATATGAGCATAAATTCCGAACTTTCCCCTTCAGCTCACCACGAACCGTCCAGTTTTCACCTGAGCACCCCAAACCCAAAACTTGGCCTCAATCCCGGTGCCATGAACCGGTACGAGTCGCCGCGAAACAGCGCAAACCGCGACTCGGATGTGGACAGAGAGCATGTCACGCATGTGCGTTCAGGTGGCTCTGAAAAAGAGTACGTCATAACAAGCCGGGTCGTGGTCAAAGCCAGGATCTATCCTGCGGGAGAATCGATGACCTTTCCGCTGACGCAGGGCCAGAACGTTGTGACCTTCGCGGTAGATTGCAAAAGCCTCAAATACGACATGATGGTCAAAGGTGCGGGTTAGAACTTTAACCACGGCGCCTGCGCAGCGTCCTGACACGCGCGTATTCGTTATGCTGAGACAGTTGGTAGTGTGGTGCCCAAGGAGCGCCTCTAGTGGTGTCCATCGACGTAAAAAGGATTGTATATCCCCCGCATGTCCCTTGTTTTCTGCGCTCTGGCGGCTTGATGGTGCCCGATGCGGTGACATATTCCCGACCTAAGTGTGCTGTCTGTGTGCTGGTAGGTAGTTCGATCAGGGGGCACCGGGGGGGTCGCGCGGCATCTATATCTATCTCTGGCACTCACAATTTTCTGCCGATTGAGGGAAACGCAATGCTGGAAAAGACCATTGATGACCAGAGGGTTTCCTAACTTCACCAACACCTTAGCAACGCTTTTGGGGCCACCTGTGCGGCCAACCTCTAAGCTCACCTGTAGGTTCCCCTGCTGATGACGCTGATAGCTTCCCCTCAAAGTACCCTGTCGGCTCGCCGTGGGGCGTCCTAAGGAGCGTGAAATGGTAGATTAGGGTTCGATCATTCTTTTCAACAAACCAAAGCCGAGAGGCTCTAAGGTTCCCCCTGATGGTATGCCTGAATAATTCAGGTGCCCTATCAGGTTCTAACCTTAAGGTGAGGACTTACCTGTTCTTGCGAACATGGTGATGATGTATCAACTGCAAGTGATGGCAAGCTATCATCAATCCTCAATTGGTCTTTCGGAGCGAATGCGACCCTTGAGTGTTCCCTGATGGTGCCCCTTAAGAAAGGACTGAACTAAAACTCTTATCTAACGGGAATTTGGACTTAAGTGCCTTATTTATATAGTACAAATTGACCCTCAGGAGAGTTCATCTCTCCCAGCCTATTCTTGTTCCAGCCTTGGGCATTAGGCGGGCATAACCCAGTAAGTGCCACGAGCGTTTGTTTTGGACTTAAGTGTAGGCATTCGTTGCGGCGGAGGGCGTTCACCCTTCAACATAAGCTGGCCCAGATCATCCAGTACTCCCCTGTCTTCGGCGTAAACAGAGTGATTCAGCGCGAACAGAGATGTACCAACAGCACTGACGTCTATTGTATCAATTTCGGGGAATATCGCTGGACCTTCGTTTGAAACGTCCCCTGCGCGTGGGTAATCGTTCCTTAGTTTCTTAGACAACAAAAGTGCTCTATCGGTATTACACGCGTACAGCGTAACGCCATTTGCGTAGTTGGTGAAATGATGCGCAATTTGATTGAATATCCCTACGTCGATATCGGGCGCTGCAAGTATTAACTGATCGATAGTCTTGCCCTTCCTACTAGCCAATTTTGTGCCAACTGTTTTCATCATCTCAGCAAGCGCGGCATTACCCATAGAATGAACAACCAAATGCAGTTTTTCTACATTTTCAGTCTTAAGGATAATGTCGATAAAGTCGTCGAGATGTGGCGCCGCGAGAGCAGCACTATCCATATCGGTCGCATAGTTTGAAACAGTTCCCACAGCAGGCCAAGAAAACATGAAGGCCGGGCCGTCAAAGTTGAGATCGTGGCTTAACTGTGCTGCTCGGTAGAGAGCATTGTCGAATGTGACATTGAACCCGTGAACAAAAAGAAATGCGGAACTTTTGAACCGATCTGACTCTTCAAGTTCTATTGCTGACAACTCCTGCAGTTTGCTGGAACTCAGTTCTTCAATTTTGAGAACGCTAAAGTGCTTTTCAGGACTCTCTTCCTGCTCCCATAGGCGGAATCCAGCGAAAACAAGCGAAAGAGGTCGATTGACCTTCCCTATTTTTCGTTTCTTAGGAACAGAGATATAAGCCCTGCCTGTTTTCAGCACATCCGTACGCTCATCTGTATAGTCGAGCCGTTCGGTTGACTTACCAAGTCCTCGGTTGGTGCCGAAGAACACCGTCTGAATGTCGAAGGGCAAAGGCGTATCACCTGTGAGAACGACGTTTAAATCACCACCAGAAACGTCACCAGTTATGGTAATATTGGCTGCTCGCTTAGATTTCAATTCCAGTTGGACGGCATCGCTTCTAGACGAACGACGACTCTTTATGAGCGCGAAGTTGAAAACAACTAAGACGATCACCAAAATGCCTAAGTGATACCAATCCAAAAATGGTCTAATAAACTCTGATATAGTTCTAACAAGCTCTGATGCATCTGACATAACACAAATCCACTCACCTAAAATCTCCAGTATTCTACGCTAAACGACTTTTTCCACCAACCACCTGAAAACCCAGATGTTTGAAACAGATGTTGCAAAAGCAACTCGTAGGTTCAAATTCAGCGTGGAACACCCAAAACTGAACAGCCTTCGAAACCTCTGAATTAGGCACGTGCAAACGGTCTCAAAACAAAGAGATTGGGACTCACCGGCGTAAGCCTTTACCCGGTAGCAAGAGATTTAGGTCGCTCTTAAAGCCCAGCCTTCACGCCCCACCTAGCGAACTCTCTCAGCCGCGCCTCACGTCCACCATAAGTATTCTCAGCAACCGACTGAGCGGAATGGCCGAGTTCTTGCGCAAGCATGACGCTTGGGACGGCGGCGAGTTCGTAACGCTGGAAATCGACGGTCAGACCTTTGTCGTGGTTGATATCGGTATGCGGATGCTGACACCGCGCGAGCTGTTCACCGCGCAGGGCTTCCCGTCCGACTACGTGATTGAGGGCGCTTGGAAAGAAAAGGGCGACGAGTGGATCTGGCAGCCCTTCCCCAAAACCGTACAGGTGAGTTGTTGCGGCAATAGCGTCAGCCCCTTCCCCGCCTGCGCACTCATTCAAGCCAACTGCGGCCATCTGGTCGAAGATTTGCAAAGGAAAGCAGCATGAGCAAACGCCAATTGAACATACACTTTCACGAAACATTTATCGGGATCACGCAAGACGATCCAAACGACCCTACGTTCCGCGAAGAAATCTATGGCGGCCTCATTCGGCAAATGCGCGAGCGTGGCTGGTCAATAAAAGCCAACCCCCACACAAAGAAACACTATTCCATACTGAGCCATAATCATCGGATTGCCACAAAAGGTTCGTTGCTGGCTTCAATCGAAATCGGCGGGCGCAGTGTTGAAGTTAAGGTTTGGGCCGATACCTGGCCTATCGATAACCGAAATGGTCGGCGCTATGATTTCGACAAGTTCGATCGTATGGAATACCTCGACCAAAAACGGTTCCGGATCGAAGTTCGAAAGATCTCAGAATGGCTTGAAGGCATTGCCGACGTCACCGTTTCAAAAGGTCGGTCTGCGCTTCGCCGTGATCTGACAGCCCTTGAGCGCGTCGAAAAGGGCTACGCCGAAAGTTCGCATTCAGACAAAGAGCTAGGGCGGCCAATTTGTCAGTATGCGAATAATCGCAAATCGAAGGATGGGCTTGAACTGCACCACGGCCAAACGGTTTGGTTCGCAGGTCGTGACGGTCGTATTCGTCGCGGAAAGGCTTTCTATAACATCAATAATATGTGGTGGGTTGTTTTTTGGGAAGAATGACCTAAACAACTTTGCCTGTTGGGAAATCTACGCCCAGCGCCCCGGAAATCTGCGTCACATACGGAACGAAAAGAAACGGCGTGAACGGTTAGAGCGCGAGCTGACAATTGCTGTGCGAACCGCCAACTACCGCCGAGCTGAAACCCTGCACCACATCATCTTTGGTAACGAGCCCGCCTATATGATCTGGGCCCGAGACAAAGACGCCTACTATGGCGCAAATTACTGCGGCTACACGTCGGATTCCGTTTCTGCCGGTAAATATACACGCCAAGAGGCCGAAAAAGAGGTGCGGCGTGTTCCTCAGGAACTCGAAATGGTTTGCCCAGATGGCCAACGCATTCGGTTTGAGGTCAAAACTCGCAGGAGGGCCGCGTGACGCCCAACGAACAGGATTGGCGCGGCGAGCACCTGATCCGGTGTCAGCGCCCCGAGGACGATGCAGAACCCGACACCCGCGTGAACGAACTGGATCTGCGGCGTAAAAGGGTCGCGAAGCTGATCAACTCAAACCTGACCGCCCCCCAAATCGCCCAGCGCCTCGGGGTGTCCGATAGTGTCGTCTACAAGGACGCGGCCAAGCTGCAAATGAAACTAACCGGCGCAAAAGCACCGGGCCCGAAGCCAAAAGCTGCGTGAGAGGCAAACGCCATGAACATGCCATGGCTTGCCAAAGAAAAGACCGCAGCTAAGCTGCTGGACATGTCGACGAAGGAATTTCGCGATTTGGTGGACAATGGCGCTTTGCCGCCCCCTAAGAAGTTGGCGGGCGGAATTGAACGTTGGAACATGCGGGACCTGTGCGCGATCGCGAACGGCGATCCCGCGCGCCCCGAGGAAGATATCGAAGTATGAGCCGACCACCTAAACCTCGCATCGTAAAGCCTCGTCTTGTCTGGAAATTCAACAAGTCGAAAGAGGTTTGGGAGCCCAATTACCGGATCACGTGGACAGAGAACGGTAAGCCGAAACAGCGCACGATTCTGCTCAAGTGGAAGGGCGACCCGAAAGAACTCGATGCGCTCTATTGGGCTTGTCAGGCTGGCCGTCATGAAAAGAAGCAGAAGCCCGAGAAATACACGTGGAAAGATCTGGTTGAAGCATGGCGAACTGATAAGCGAATTCAGGCCAGGCTTAGCGAAGGCACCAAAACCTCATATCGCTGGGAAATGGACAGCCAGCTATTGAACAACGCGAACAAGGACGTTCGTCGAACCACAAAACAGGGAATGCGAAAGGTGCGTGACGCTCTTTCGGACACTCCAAGGAAGGCTGATAAGCGCCTGCAAACGGTCAGCCTTTTGTGGAACTACGCTGTCAACAAACTGGATTAGCCGCTCGGACCCAACCCGACGGTTGGAATCGAGCACTTCGGCAAACAACGCGAGTTCGAGCCATGGCCTGAGTGGATGGTCAAAAAGCTGGCAGATGCCCCGCCTGTTGTTCGCACCGCTGCCGAGTTGATCCTTGGAACAGGGCAGCGCCCGAATGCGGCAATCCAGATGGAGCGCAAACAGTTCCGGGGCGAGTGGATGGACGTTCCGGACGAAAAGTCCGACGAACTGTTCGAAACCTACTGCCCCGGCGACCTGCGCGAATACATCGCCTCGCTGCCCGCCTCTGGCGCTCACGTGCTGTCCAAGAACCTGACCGAGCCTTTGGGCTACAACGTTGTAGAGAAAGCGTTCCGTGCCTGGCGCAAAGATCTGGGTCCGAAGGCAAAGCCTTTTGTTCTGCACGGCCTACGCAAACTGGCGATTGTCCGGCTTGCCGAGGCCGGTTGTTCTGACGCTGAAATTCAGGCCGTCACAACCCAAAGCGCCGAAATGGTCGCATACTATCGTCGCAAGGCTGACCGTCGCAGGCTGTCGAAAGCAGCGCAAAAACGAAGGCTTTAGCCCACTGGCTTCTCTAAGTGGCGGGCCTATTGGCCGGTTTTCTCAATGGTTGCGCCGCCCTGCACAAGAACCGGCGTTCCTTCGCGGGCAGCCGAAGACCCCATGATTTCCTCAAGTTGCGACAGATCCATTTCACCGGTTGGAACCAGAACAATGGTAGTCCCTGATACTGCACTTTCCTCTAGAAATTCCGACATCTTCAGGGTTTGTGTGCCTGGATAACCAGGCATGGGTTCACCGGGTTGGATAGTGCTGGGATCGGTAACACGCCCCACCGAATAAACGATATTGCCGACGTCAACACCGCCACTAATTGGCACAGCGACAAACGAATCTGCGCTTTGCGGCGAAGGGTCAGCTTCCTCAGCGGCTACGCAAGCGCCGAATCCAATGGTAAAACAAAGCGATGAAACGATAATTTTCTTACAGTATGGCAAAGTTGTGCTCCCGAAATAAGATCGTCCTATCCGGGCAGATTAGGAGTTAAACACTTATTTAACAACGCAATTTAGTCTTGGCCCGCCGAGATTCCTTTTCGAGAACGCATTGAGGAACAGAACAAGACCAGAACGAGAAAGTGTGAGTTAGATGTGTGAGAAAGGGAAAACCCTTAAAAGAAAAAACAGGTGGCAGGTTCCCCTAACCCCCTGTTTTTACTTTGGTACCCAAGGCCGGACTCGAACCGGCACGGTATCACTACCGGGGGATTTTGAATCCCCTGCGTCTACCATTCCGCCACTTGGGCCACGGACATTGGATTAGCGCCCATCCGAGCGAAGGTCCAGAGGCAAAAACCATCGAATAATCCATTTGTTTCACCCTCGGCTGTTGACGGTCCGTCAGGTGCATGGTTTGGCTTGGCTCCAGACCGAAAACGGGATTTGAGTGCTTTATGTTACGATCGCTTTATGACTGGACCATTCGTCTGGCCGAACATCCTCATGCGCTGTGGGCGCTGGCCATTGTGGCCTTCATCGAAAGTTCGTTTTTTCCGATACCTCCAGATGTATTGATGATTCCGATGATTCTGGCCCGCCCGTCACGCGCCTGGTTGATCGCAACCGTTGCGCTGGTGGCTTCGGTGTTGGGCGGGATGCTTGGATATGCGATTGGTGCGTTCTTTTATGAAAGCATCGGCCAGCCCATTCTGGAATCCATGGGCAAAGCCCACGCAATGGAAGAATTCAACACCCGCTTTAACGACTTCGGTTTCTGGGCCGTGCTGGCCGCCGGTGTGACGCCCTTCCCCTACAAGGTCATAACCATTATGTCCGGCTGGACCGGCATGCCGATTGGAACCTTCATGGCAACCTCGATTCTGGCACGCGCGTTACGGTTTTTCCTTGTCGCGGGCCTGCTCTGGGGCTTTGGAGAGCCGATCCGCGACTTCATCGAAAAGCGCCTTGGGCTCATGTTCACTCTGTTCATCATCCTCCTGTTCGGTGGATTCCTGGTGGTAAAATACTTATGACGAGACGTTCGCAACTTGTTTTACTGGCAAGTCTTGGGTCCCTGATCCTTCTTCTTTCCGCTTTTGGCTTTCAGCATCTGGGCGGGCTTGCACCGTGTAAAATGTGCATCTGGCAGCGATACCCGCATGCGGTGGCCATCGCGATTGGTGCTGTGGCGCTTACGCTGCCCCGGCTTAACTTCCTGCCGTTGCTGGGTGCATTGGCCGCGGCGACGACTTCGGCCATCGGTGCATTCCATGCCGGAGTTGAGCAAGGCTGGTGGGAAGGTCCCAACAGCTGCACTTCAGGCGATATCAGCGGGCTGAGCAGCGACGATCTGTTCGATCAGATCATGTCCGCGCCGTTAGTGCGTTGCGATGATATCCCCTGGGAGATGTTCGGAATATCGATGGCGGGTTGGAATGCCATTGCTTCTGCTGTGCTGGTGTTGATCTGGCTTGCCGCTTGGAGATCTCGCGCGGCTTAAAACTCGTCCAGCTCCGCATCCCAGTACAGAAAATCGATCCAGCTTTCATGCAGGTGGTTTGGCGGGAATTTCCGTCCGATATTGCGCAACGCTTCGGCATCGGGCTGACGCGGCGGCTTGCGCAGCGTCATCCTCGCCTGACGCAGCGACTTTGATCCTTTGTGCAGGTTGCATGGGCTACAAGCCGCCACCACGTTCTGCCAGCTGGTCACACCACCAGCGGCCCGCGGTACCACATGATCAAAAGTCAGGTTGTCACGGCTGCCGCAGTACTGGCAGCGGAATTCATCCCGTAGAAATAAATTAAAGCGCGTGAAGGCCACGCGCTTTCTGGGTTTTACATAGTCTTTCAAAACAACGACCGAGGGTATTCGGATCTCGGTACTCGGGCTTCGGACAACTTCGTCATATTCGGCCACGATATCCACCCTGTCCAGCCAGGCGGCCTTGATCGCTTCTTGCCAGGGCCACAGCGACAACGGGTAATAAGACAAGGGGCGATAATCGGCGTTCAAAACCAGGGCCGGGTGATGCTTGAGCGTACCCGGCTCCCTTACAAATTCGGTCCTGAAGTCTCCGTCCATCACAGAATCGCTCCTCGCTCTCAGCTGCCCGTTTGTGACACCAGAGCGGGGAGCACCCGCCCCGGTCTTTTAATAACTATATATCGTGTTAAAACTCTGACAAGCCCTGAGTTTCCACAATATGTCGCCGACTGGGTAAAGCGAATCCGTAACAAGCTTGTGACGGTTATCCACAGCTTGCGCCGGGGGTGTTCTTCGGGCTATGCGCGGGACATGTCCTGGTTCATTCGCTTCAACAAACCTTATGATGTGCTGCCGCAGTTCACCGACCGCGCCAATACGGACGGTCCGCGTAGTACTTTGTCTGATTTTATCGATCTGCCTGGCGTCTATCCAGCAGGCCGGTTGGACCGTGACAGTGAGGGTTTGATGCTGCTGACGGATCACGGAAAGCTGCAATCCCAGATTTCAGACCCGAAACACAAAATGGCCAAAACCTATTGGGTTCAGGTCGAAGGCATCCCCGACGAGGCTGCCCTCAAGGCACTGCGCAACGGTGTTGAGTTAAAAGATGGTCTGACCCGCCCAGCCAAGGCGCGTCAGATCGACGAGCCGGATCAACTTTGGCCCCGCACTCCACCGATCCGCGAGCGCAAGACCGTACCGGACTGCTGGCTAGAGCTCACAATACGCGAAGGCAAAAACCGTCAGGTTCGCCGGATGACCGCCGCCGTAGGTCTGCCGACCTTACGCTTGATCCGCTACCGCGTCGGAGACTGGACCTTGGACAATCTTGAACCCGGGCAATGGGACAGCCTGCCCATGCCGGCGCTGAACGCTGCCCCGCAACGCAAACGCGACCGTCGCCCGCGACGGTGACATACCCTGCCCTGATCTGCTAAACTCGGGCCATGAAGATAACGCCTGATATTCCGGCTCCGTCGGCCATTCTGGAAGCGGCGCTCTACGTCGATGATCTGGGGGCAGCAGAACAGTTTTATGGTGAGGTTCTGGGGCTTGAGCGCATTCAGCGTGTCGCTGATCGCCATGTGTTCTATCGCATTGGCGGATCGGTACTGCTGATTTTCAACCCTGACCAAACCGAGCAACCACCCCTCAACCCGGACATGCCCGTTCCGCCCCACGGTGCGCGCGGCCCGGGACATGTGTGTCTTGTCCTGTCGCGTGAGGAAATCGCGGCAATGCGTAAACATCTTCTGGACTGGAATATTCCCGTAGACGCCGAGTTTGACTGGCCCGGTGGCGTTCGGTCTTTGTATGTGCGCGACCCGGCTGGAAACTCGGTAGAGTTCGCCGAAGGCCACTTGTGGGACTAATCCAGTTCAAACCGTTTCGAGATTCTGTTCACCGGCGTACCATCGCGCAACGGCACTCCATAGGCGACAGAGTAATCTCTGAAACCCATTTTTTCATAATAGCTTAAGCCCGGAACGTTATCTGCCCGAATGGTCGCATTGATTGCACGAAATCCCAGCGCAACCGCCGTTTTGACGGATTCCAGAAACAGAGCACGTCCGGACCCACGAAGGGTGGGCCTGCGCCGCGTGAATGTGGCGATATCTGCGCAGTCTTCCGGCAACGCCTAATGCGTTCCAAACATTGAAAGCCGGCTACGTCGCCCTGATCATCAAGGGCAACGTGGCAGCAGATCTTGTCCGCACCTTCCAGATAGCTTTGCATGAACAAGGGCTCTGAAAACGGAACTTCGAACGCGGTTGTACCTCCGATTTCGATGATCTGATTGAGGATGCGGCACGCCTCGGCCACATCCTCTCGCATCATCGGTCGGACAGCGATCACGTTTAAAGGCTCAGCTTGTCGCGCATGAAGGCCAGCGCAACGCTGAGCCCGTCCGGGGCGATGCCGTGACCCGTGCCTTTCATGACGTGGGCATAAACCTCTTTGAAATCCGCAGCCTGCAAGGCTTCCGCGGCTTCAGGCAGCGATTGTGGCGGGACAACGTCGTCGGCATCGCCATGCACCAGCAAGACGGGCATCCGGCTGATTGTTTCATCCGCCAACAGGTCGGGCTCCAGCAAACGGCCCGAAAAAGCGACAACCCCGGCCACAGGGTCTTCCCGGCGGGGCGCGACATACAGGCTCATCATCGTGCCTTGGCTGAAGCCAAACAGGACAACCTGTTCAGGCAAAACATCCTCATCCACCATCAGGGCGTCCAGAAAGGCGTTGAAGTCCTCGACCGCCATCTCCATGCCCCGGCGCGCCTCTTCTTCGGAAGACCCGTCAATCCAGGGGATCGGGAACCATTGAAATCCATTGGGCATTCCGGGGATCTGCTCGGGCGCGTCGGGGGCCACGAACAACGTGTCGGGCAGATGTTCACCCAGCGGATCGGCCAAACCCAGCAGGTCGGCACCGTTTGCGCCATAGCCATGCACGAACACCACAACCGAGCGCGTGTCCCCCGAAACAGGCTCTTTCCTAAGCGCATTCAAAACCCGTGTCATCTGATCCCTTCTCTTTGCTTTGCAACCCGGTAATAGGCCCACAACACCCGCGCCGCAACCGAACGCCAGGGTGACCATGCCTCGGCCATTTTTCGCAGTTCTTTGTCCGTTGGACGTTTGGGCAAATCATAAAGGACACGTGCTGCTTCTTGCAGCGCCAGATCGCCGGGTGCGATCACGTCCGCACGACCAAGCGAGAACATGGCATAGATTTCGGCAGTCCAGACACCGATGCCTGAAACCTGAGTCAGTGTTCTGATAACCTCTGCATCAGGTGCGTCTCGCAAGGCCTTGTAATCTATTCGCGCTTCGGCCAACGCCCGCGCGTATCGGATCTTCTGTCGGCTTAGGCCCACTGCCCGCAGCTCGTCATCCGTAGCCCACATGATTTTGCGCGGGCCGGTCAGTTTGGCATCCTGCAACCGTTTCCAGATCGCGTTGGCCGAAGCCACGCTGACTTGCTGACTGACAATGGCACTCAGCAGTTGCGCAAACCCATCAGGTCGGCGGCGCAAGGGCAAAGGGCCGGTCTGATCCATCGCATAGGCCATCCGCGGACAGGTTTGGGCCAACCATTCGGCCCCTTCCGTTACGCAATCCGGCGTTTCGATGATGCGACCTACGGACATGCGGCCTCCCTGCTCGACTATCTCGGGCACGTTAGGCGCATGTGACGCAGATGCAAGCCGCTTGTGCCGCAAACACTTAGCCGATAACCATTCGCACATGACCATGACATCAACCCTTCCAGACGACCGACAGGCCAAACGCAACGTGGCGGTCTTGGTGGCTGCTCAGGCCATCCTGGGTGCGCAAATGCCGATGATGTTCATCGTCGGAGGGCTTGCAGGTCAGTCGCTGGCGTCAAACCCCTGTTTGGCGACCCTGCCCATATCGCTGATCGTTCTGGGATCAATGCTGGCGGCCACACCTATCTCTGCCATCATGCAGAAATGGGGCCGTCGCGTGGGGTTCCTTGTTGGGGCGACAGCCGGCGCAATGGGGGGGCTGATCGGTGCCTACGGCCTGTTCCACGGCTCATTTCCGATCTTCCTTGTCGGCAGTCTGCTGACCGGCATTTACATGAGTGCCCACGGTTTTTACCGGTTTGCGGCAGCCGACACGGCATCTGACGATTACCGCCCTAAGGCGATTTCCTACGTGATGGCCGGTGGATTGGCAGCCGCCGTTATTGGCCCTCAGATCGTCAAGTTCACCTCAGAGGCTTACGTTATTCCGTTTCTGGGAACATATTTGGCTGTCATCGGGATCAATGTTCTGGGCTCAGCGCTGTTCTTCTTTCTCGACATCCCTACGCCTGCGAAACCCACAGCTGACGAACCCAAGGGACGGTCAAGGCTGGAGTTGCTGAAAACGCCTCGCATCGCCGTGGCGATCATCTGCGCCATGGTGTCCTATGCACTGATGAACCTTGTGATGACCTCGACACCGCTTGCAGTTGTCGGATGCGGATATTCCGCCAATGACGCAGCGGACATCGTCACCAGCCACGTTCTGGCAATGTATGTCCCCAGTTTCTTTACCGGCCACCTGATTGCCCGGTTTGGCGTGGAAAGGATTGTGGCGCTGGGTCTGGCGATCCTTGCCGCAGCGGGTTTGGTCGCCTTGCAGGGTGTTGAATTGGGGAACTTTTTCGTCGCCCTCGTCCTATTGGGCGTTGGCTGGAACTTCGGCTTCATCGGAGCGACCACAATGCTGGCCGCCTCGCATGAACCGCAAGAGCGCGGCCGGATGCAGGGCCTCAACGACCTGCTGGTGTTTGGCGGAGTGACGCTGGCGTCTCTGGCCTCGGGCGGGTTGATGAACTGTTCGGGCGGCTCTGCAATCGAGGGATGGACAGCCGTAAACCTGGCCATGATCCCCTTGCTGACGCTGGCGGGTGGTGCCCTTCTGTGGCTGGTCCTGCGCCCCGCCGATCCCGAAAGCGTCTGATCACCAACGCCCGCTGCCAACTGTCCACATCAGTGACAGTCGTTGATGCAACTCGCCCGGATCAAGCGCCCCTTCTGCCACTCGTTCCGGCCGTGCGATAACCTGTTTCAGAACCCATTCCGCCAGCCACCCTGCGTAGAGCGCGGGGCGAGCCAGTCCTGACACTTCGGTCCGGTTCGATTGCGCCTTGTGCAAACGATCAAGGGCAGATTGCGCCAGCTTCTGCACCCCATCCGCCGTGCCGTTCAGCAAAGGTATGCGACCCCGGTTTTCCAACTCAGGAATGGCGCGAAACCAGTTTGCCACACCTACCCCGTATCCAAATTCACGCAACACAGCTTCATCCGCCGCACCCAGTGCCTGCGCAGAGGCAACAAAAAGCGACCCGGAACTGTGATTGATATAGGCGTCGAAATGCTCCTGGTCCTCAAACGGATCACGGTATATATCCCAACGCCTTACAGCGACATACTCATCTAACACACCGGCCAAATGCGGTGACAGAACTCTGGAAAGAGGCGTCACCACTTCATGCCTGCGGACATTCGCCCCTTCGGCAATCTCCTGCAGGGCATCGCGCCACCATTGCAGCCGCATCTCGGCAATCATTGCTTCCTGCGTCACCCACGGCGCACGGGCGACTTCAACATTCAGTGCGTAGATCGGAAACAGAACTGCCCGGGCCGGCACAGGTGCGGCCATTGTGGCGCGGAACCGGTCAGGATCAGCGCGCTGCACCAATGCGGCACAGGCTTTGACATCGTCGTCAAAAATCACACTCACTCGGCCGCTGCCTTTTGTGGATCGCAATCCCGTACCAGTTTCCACTGTATCGCATCCAGCAGCGCCTCAAAGGACGCATCGACTATGTTCGCGCTGACGCCTACGGTCGACCACCGCCGCCCCTGCCCGTCTTCGCTGTCGATGATGACGCGTGTGACCGCCTCGGTCCCCCCCTGAGTGATGCGCACCTTGAAGTCGACAAGGCGCATATCCGACAAAATCTGCGAGTATTGACCCAGATCCTTGGCCAAAGCCTTGGCCAGAGCGTTCACAGGCCCCCGGTCGCTGCCCGACTCGTCCATGGACTCGCTGACGGACAGTTTCTTCTCGCCGTCCACTTTCACAACAACAACGGCCTCGGAGAGGCTGACCATTTTGTTGTACTTGTTCTTCCGCCGTTCAACAGTGACCTTGTAACGTTTGACCTCAAAAAACTCGGGCAGTTGGCCCAGTTCATCCCGCGCCAGCAGTTCGAAACTGGCTTGCGCGGTGTCATAGGAATAGCCATCCGCTTCACGATCTTTGATCCGTTCCAGGATTCGGCCCAATGCGGGATCACCGGCTTCAACGCTCAGCCCCGCCTCGGTCAGGCGTTTACGCAGGTTCGACTGACCAGCCTGGTTCGACATCGGAATGATGCGTTCATTGCCAATGCTCGCCGGGTCCACATGCTCATAAGTCGACGGGTCCTTCAGGATCGCGCTTGCGTGAAGACCGGCCTTATGTGCAAAGGCCGAAGCCCCTACATAAGCAGCTTGCTTACTTGGAACTCGGTTCAGAACGTCATCCAGCATTCGGCTGGTACGGGTCAACCCGGCCAGAGCTTTCGGATTAACGCCGGTTTCAAGCTGCGAGGCATAAGGTTCTTTCAGCAGCAGTGTCGGAATCAGAGCGGTCAGGTTCGCATTGCCACAGCGTTCGCCCAAACCATTCAGGGTTCCCTGAATTTGCCGGGCACCTGCCTCAACAGCAGCCAGCGAACAGGCCACCGCATTCTCGGTATCGTTGTGGGTATGAATACCCAATCGATCACCCGGCAAGCCTGCCGCGATAACCTCAGATACAATCCGCCCGACATCGGACGGCAACGCGCCGCCATTGGTGTCACACAGTACAACCCATCGCGCTCCGGCATCCAGCGCCGCACGGCATACTTCCGTCGCGTATTCCGGGTTGTCTTTGTATCCGTCAAAGAAATGTTCCGCATCAAACAGGGCTTCACGCCCCTGCGCCACGATATGCGCGACCGAAGCGCGAACATTTTCGGTGTTCTCTTCAAGCGAAATGCCAAGCGCGTGGGTCACATGATAATCATGCGACTTGCCCACCAGACAGACAGCCTGCGTGCCCGCATTCATCACAGCGGCCAAAACGTCGTCATTCTCAGCCGAACGCCCTGCCCGCTTGGTCATGCCAAAGGCCGTCAACCGGGCCGAAGTCCTTGGGGCAGCTTCGAAAAATGCGCTGTCCGTAGGGTTGGCGCCGGGCCAACCGCCTTCGATGTAATCCACCCCCAATGCGTCCAGCGCCTGTGTGATCTGCACTTTTTCAGCGGTCGAGAACTGAACGCCCTGCGTCTGCTGTCCGTCGCGCAGTGTGGTGTCGTAGAGGTAGAGGCGTTCCTTGGCCATCAGACCTCCTCCAGCTTGGCGGCATCAAAGCCGGTGCCAGGCACCAGTTCAACACCTTCCTTGCTCATTCGGACCTCAAGCCCCGCTGCAACATACGCTGCCTTGAGCCGATCAACCTCCGAGAAGTCCTTGTTTTGCATCGCAGACGCGCGTGCGTTCGCTAAACGATCCGCATGGGCAGTAAGGTCAACAGACGCTGTATCGGCCCAATCCCCTATCTCGGGCAACAGCAGACCCAGCAGTTGTGCGCTCGCCAACAGACCTGCCGCGTCTCCATCTGCCGCCAGACGGTAAAGTTCCGCCATGGCACCTGCTGTATTCAGATCATCGCTCAGCGCCGCGATCACCTCAGGTGCCGCGCTGGCTGCGGGCTCAATGCCCGCTGTCAGCGCCCGCCATTTGCGCAGCATTGTCTCTGCCTCACGGGCCTTCTTCTCGGTCCAGTCCATCGGCTTGCGATAATGCGTCTGCAGGAAGACGAAGCGGATCACTTCTCCCGGTACGCCTTGCTCCAGCAGATCATGCACGGTGAAGAAATTGCCCAGCGACTTGGACATTTTCTTGCCTTCGACCTGCAGCATCTCGTTATGCATCCAGACACGCGCGAACTCCCCATGCGGGTGCGCGCATTTGCTCTGGGCAATCTCGTTCTCGTGGTGTGGGAACATCAGGTCGTTGCCGCCGCCATGTATGTCAAAGCTCTCGCCCAGAAGCTCATAAGCCATGGCCGAGCATTCGATGTGCCACCCCGGACGTCCCCGCCCCCATGGGCTGTCCCAGCCTGGCAACTCATCGGTTGAAGGCTTCCACAAAACGAAATCCATCGGGTTCTTCTTGTACGGCGCCACCTCGACCCGTGCGCCTGCGATCATGTCATCTACCGACCGGCCAGACAGCTTGCCGTAGCTTTCCTTCCAGCTGTCGACCGCGAACAGAACATGGCCTTCGGCGGCATAGGCATGGCCCTTGGCAATCAGATCTTCGATCATCGCGATCATCTGAGCGATGAACTGAGTCGCGCGCGGCATTTCGTTTGGCTCTAGCGTGCCCAAAGCACCCATATCGTGAAGATACCAGCCAATCGTCTCGTCCGAGCGTTCCTGAACCAGTTGCTCCAACGACCTTTCGGCTCCGGCTTGTTTGCGCTTCAGCGCGGTTGCATTGATCTTGTCATCCACGTCGGTGAAATTGCGCACATAAGTCACTTGATCCGGGCCGTACACATGGCGCAACAGACGATACAACGTGTCGAACACAACCACCGGACGGGCATTGCCCAGATGCGCGCGGTCATAGACCGTTGGGCCACAGACATACATCCGCACGTTATCAGGGTCGATCGGTACGAAGTCTTCCTTCGTCCGCGTCCGCGTGTTGTGCAGCTTGATCGTCGTCATCGGTCGGGCTCCTAAGAAACAGCAAAGGCTTGCGCGTTGGCGCGGGCTTAGCAACTTGTCTCAGGGATGAAAACGAAAGAAACCGGCCCGCTTGATAAATCAGCAGGTAATGCAGCAGATAATGATGCAGGTCACCGGGTTCATGACCCATCGGTTAGCACGGGATCCGCTTTAAGCCAAGCATTGAGTTTATTCGAGCGCTTGGGCACAGTGCAGGTCATGGACCGAGATTACGTCAATTCCATCTGCAAAGAATTCCCCGGTGCCGAGGTGTCTGACCCATGGGGCGGCGGGCATGACGCCTGGAAAGTCGGCGGCAAGATGTTTGCCTGTATCGGCACGGCAAATGACGGCGTATCGGTCAAAACGCCTGACGTGGAAACGGCGCAGATGGTGATTGATGCCGGTGTCGGAGTGAAAGCCCCCTATTTCCACCGCAGCTGGGTCCGCCTTCCGTTTGACGCAGAGGTAGAGGAATTACGACATCGTTTGACGGTTTCTTATGACCTCGTTCGCGCGTCGTTGACAAAAAAGGTACAAGCGACATTACCACCGCGAAGCTGATTGACAAACGGCCACTGCTCTGCCCCATTCAGCGCGAAGCAATCCAGGGGCGATGTTATGAAATTGTCTGAACGCATCACGCAGATCACCGGCGGCGGCAGCGACGGCTGGGAGGTGTTTTATCGGGCACGCCGGATGTTGCGCGAAGGACAAGCCGTAACTGAGTTGACGATTGGTGAGCATGACACCCGGACCGATCCTTCGATACTGCAAGCGATGGAACTCTCGGCCCGCAATGGTCACACTGGCTATGCAATGGTGCCCGGCACGGATCTGTTGCGTGACACGGTCGCCGCCCGGGTTCGGACTCGCACCGGCGTTCCGACGACACGCAACAACGTTCTCATCACGCCGGGCGGACAGGCTGCCCTGTTCGCGGCGCATATGGCTGTGTGCGATCCCGGTGATATTGGCCTGTTCCTTGACCCTTATTACGCCACCTACCCCGGTACGATTCGGGGTGTCGGAGCCATCGCCCGTGCGGTTCAGGCCACTGCTGAGGACGCCTTTCAACCCAAAGCTGAGTGGATAGATGCCGCTGCTGAAGGGGCTGTATCGCTGTTGATCAATACGCCAAACAATCCGACCGGTGTGGTCTATTCCCGTCAATCTCTTGAAGCAGTTGCTGAAGTTTGTCAGCGGCGAGACCTTTGGCTGATCTCGGACGAAGTCTATGACACGCAGGTCTGGGACGGCGAACATGTGTCTCCGCGCACGCTGCCCAACATGGCAGAGCGTACGCTGGTGGTTGGATCTATGTCCAAATCCCATGCCATGACAGGATCGCGATGTGGTTGGATCGTCGGACCCGAAGAGGTCATCAGCCACCTGATCAATCTGGCCACACACACCACGTACGGCGTTCCCGGGTTTGTTCAGGACGCTTCCAGCTTTGCGCTGACCATGGGGACTGAACTGGAAGAGAAGATTGCAGCTCCTTTCCGTCGCCGCCGTTCATTGGCAATGGACATACTGGCGGCACAAAACACTGTAGGCCTCGTGCCCGCGCAAGGTGCCATGTATCTGATGCTGGATATCCGAGCGACCGGGCTGTCAGGTGAAGACTTTGCCAACGCCCTGCTCGACACGCACAAAATTGCCGTCATGCCGGGCGAAAGCTTTGGTACGGCCGCCGCGGGCCATATTCGGGTTGCCATGACAGTGGATGATGACAGCTTCACAAGGTCATTGAGAGTGCTCTGTAATTTCGCGTCTCAGCTCGCAAAGCAGCACGCAGCTGAATAGACCCAATGCTAGAAGCGAAACGTTGTGCGCAGATTGAAGACGTTCGAATCCAAACCACCGTTGGACCGGGTGACATCGTCAAAATCCTGCCGCAGCGCTTCACCGCTGATGACAAAGTTCTCACCGATCGGATAGGCAACGCCGATTCCATAAACGGCAGCCGTGTCGCTATCGACGGATGTCTCGGCCCGCGCCGCCCCAACGACGACATACCCCAGAGCACTGCCAAAATCGTATCCACCGCGCAGTTTTAATCGGGTCATGCTGTCCAGGCTGCCCTGAGACTGGCTTAGGTTCAGGGACAGGCGGTTATATTCCAGTTCACCGCCCAGAACGAAATTTCCGAAATCCTGATCATAGCCTACATGTGCGCCAAATGCGGTGTCATCTCCGCTTGAACCGCCCGGTCCATCCGCATCCGCAAACCCAAAGCTGAGGCCCACATATCCGCCTGTCCAATCCTCTGCCATACCCTGGCTGGCGCTGGCGATCAGAGCCGCGGTAATCAGGACAGAAAGAGGTTTCAAAGTCGGGTTCAACGCAAGTTCGCTCGGGCTTCAGATCATGTGTTAGCTTATGATTTAACTGGGATCGGTTTTGTCAGAGTTCAATTCCTTGCACGTAAAGCTCAAGAGTAAGTGAATGCAGTATAACAGATTTTCGTCATTACGGGAGAAAAACTGACCCTGAATTCAATCAGACGTTTGTTGGGCGGGTATTTGCTGAAGTAAAATTCTATTGAGGTCGCAAACAGAACAGATTGCGTCGCCACGTTTTGGAATTCTTGCCTCAAACGTTGAGAGGCGGAATGACTGACCACGATTGGAAGATCAGCCTGATCAGCCGCACCATTGGTGCGGACCGGGGACGTGCGGCACGAGGGCGGCCGTAAGGGACCCTCTTTCAGTTCCCTAAAACACCACTCAACGATCGGAAAACCGAAATGAACGACCAATCCCGCAACACCTCGCGCAGCGGCGGTCGCGCCGCGCGTCGCGCGGCCCGTGCAACTGCATTGCCTGACCATCTGCGCCCCGTGCGCCCCGGAATGGAGGGCGGTGTTCTGAATGTCCTCACCCAGGCACAGATCGAACGTATCCACGAGGCCGCACTGACCGCACTTGAAACTATTGGTCTGGCTGACGCCCCACAAAGCGGTATCGACTATCTGGTTGGTGCAGGCTGTACATCGGGTGACGACGGCCGCATCCGCTTCCCCCGTGCCCTAGTCGAAGACACGATCGCAAAAGCGAACCGGTCAGTCACATTGTTCAGCCGCGACGGAAAAACTGATCTGGAACTGGCAGGTACCAAAGTCCATTACGGCACGGCTGGCGCTGCTGTTTCCATGGTTGACGTTCACGGTCGTAAATATCGCGATTCAACCGTGCAAGACCTGCATGATGCCGCACGGATCTGCCAACAGCTTGACAACATTCACTTTGTTCAACGCCCCATGGTGTGCCGCGACATCGCGGACAACCTTGAGATGGACCTGAACACAATCTACGCCAGCTGTTCAGGAACGTTCAAACACATCGGCACATCCTTCACGGAACCCAGCCACGTCGCCCCTGCGATGGAGATGATCTACATGATCGCCGGCGGCGAAGATAAGTATCGCGAGCGGCCTTTCGTGTCGAACTCCAACTGCTTTGTCGTACCGCCGATGAAATTCGCAACCGAAAGCTGCGAAGTGATGGAGGAATGCATTAAGGCCGGGATGCCGGTGCTGTTGCTGTCAGCTGGAATGGCCGGTGCCACCGCGCCATCGACCATCGCTGGAGCAATTGCTCAGGCCACCGCGGAATGCCTTGCCGGTTTGGTTTATGTAAACGCCGTAAGCCCCGGTGCCCCCGCAATTTTTGGCACTTGGCCCTTCGGCCTCGATCTGCGAACCGGCGCAATGTCTATCGGTTCGGGTGAGCAAGCCCTGCTGACGGCTGGCTGCGCTCAGATGCATCGCTTTTATGATTTGCCGGGTGGCGCAGCAGCCGGTGCGTCAGATTCGAAACTGCCCGACATGCAGGCCGGATGGGAGCAGATGTGTTCGAACGTAATGGCCGGTCTGTCCGGGTTGAACATGGTGTATGAGGCCGCTGGTATGCACGCTTCACTGCTGGGTTTCTGCTTCGAAAGCCTCATCCTCAGCGACGACCTGATCGGTCAGGCACAACGCTGTGTGCGCGGGGTCGAAGTGACGGATGAAACCCTCGCACTGGATCAGATCGCGTCAGTATGCATGGGTGGCCCGGGCCATTATCTGGGAACGGATGCAACCCTCAGCCGGATGCAGGCCGACTATGTCTATCCGACCTTTGGCGACCGCTCTTCCCCTAAGGAATGGGTCGAACTCGGCAAACCGGATCTGGTTGAAAAGGCAATAGCCCGAAAGGAAGAGATCCTGTCGACGCCCTCGGCTGCCCGGTTCGACCCACTGCTCGACGCGGAGCTTCGGGAAAAGTTCAACATTCACTTGCCCGCATAACATACGAAAAGGTGGCCCGAAGACCTTCGGGCCACCTTTTTTTGTTTACCCGTCGCTGGGTGGAAGCAATCCTGCTTCTTGCGCAATTGCCACCTCATCAGCGTCCAACGCCCCGTCGCCGTTTGCGTCCATCGCCGAGAAGGTATCGGCGTCAACTTCTGGCAATACGGCCTGAATTTCTTCGATGGTCAGAACGCCATCACCATTTACATCGGTTGAGGACTGCGCCGAGAGCACTCCCGGCAAGGTCAGAGCAGCGATGGAAATCCCAATCAAATACTGCGGTTTCATTTTGGTGCCTCCTGGATAGGTTGTTTATGTCTTCGTCCGGACAGGCCCCAGAAACACTGTAAGACCGAGGGCGTCACCCGTTTTGCGCGATTGCCGGGAATTCGCGCCAATCCTTGCGTGTTTGCCCGAGTCGGGGTCGCAAAGCGCCGCCGGGCAAAACTCCGCCAGACCCGTTTCGGCGGGTCTGGCCCGACACGCACGGCCCGATCCGGCAAGAGCGCGCCTATCCCGGCAACTCGGCGCAAAAAGAAAGGGGGCCGAAGCCCCCTGTCAGTTTCGCCTTCCAGGCTCATTTCGTTGACCGCCCGGTATTTTTTTGCCTGCGGCCTGGACTGCGCATGGGGCGAGCGCACCCGCCCCGTGAAAGAGTGGGAGGGAGCAAATATTCCGCCCCACCCTGTTCCCGGCCAACACGGGCATGTCGGCCGAGTGGAGAAAGGTCAGTTGGTAAGTCTCAAACCATTTCTCCGTATTCGTCGGGGTCGGTTACTTAGGGCAGCGTCCGACCCCTACGCCCCGGGGTGCCGGGGCGTTGTTCTCAGCTACACCCGCTTGTCGCACCGCAAGTGTTGCATTTCATGCAGGTACCGTTGCGCACCAACGTGTAGTTCCCGCATTCGCCACACGGGTCACCCTCATAGCCCTGCATCTTGGCCTTGGTGCGGGCATCCATGCTGGTGGCCACGGCCGTTTCGGTAGCTGGCGCTTCGAAAGCAGCCGCCGATTCAGCCATACCGTTCAACTCAGCCTGACCCGCATTGAATACCGCCAGATCCTGTGGCAAACGCTTGCGCAGATAGCCGGTCGAGCTGATTTGCTTCAGCACTTCCAAAGACTTGGATGCGGCACTTTCACTGATTTCCGAGACGTTCGAGACACTCTCGTCCTCGCCTCGACCCAGATCGTCGAAGGTTGCGCCTTCGGGTTTCACATGGGCCAGATCGGTGCGGTCCAGATAGGACACGGCCAGCTCGCGGAAGATGTAGTCCAGGATCGACGTCGCGTTCTTGATCGAGTCGTTGCCCTGCACCATCCCCGCCGGTTCGAACTTGGTGAAGGTGAAGGCATCCACGAACTCTTCCAGCGGCACGCCGTATTGCAGGCCGACCGACACCGCGATGGCAAAGTTGTTCATCATCGCCCGGAAGCCAGCGCCTTCCTTGTGCATGTCGATGAAAATTTCACCCAATTGGCCGTCTTCGAATTCACCTGTGCGCAGGTACACCTTGTGACCACCGACAATCGCCTTCTGAGTATAGCCCTTGCGGCGATGTGGCAATTTCTCGCGATGGCTGCGGATGATCTCTTTGACCACAACCTTCTCGATCACCTTCTCGGCCAGAACGACGGCTTTTTCCTGCGCCGATCCGCTTTCGAGCACTTCTGCCGCTTCATCATCATCCTCAACCAGCGCCGCTGCCAGCGGCTGGCTGAGTTTCGAGCCGTCGCGGTACAACGCGTTGGCCTTCACACCCAGCGACCAGCTGAGTTCGTAGGCCTTTTGGCAATCCTCGATCGTCGCGTCATTCGGCATGTTGATCGTTTTTGAGATCGCACCCGAGATGAAGCTTTGCGCCGCCGCCATCATGGTGATGTGGCTGTCAACACCAAGGAAACGCTTGCCTTTCTTCCCGCACGGGTTGGCGCAATCGAAGATCGCGTAGTGCTCTTCCTTCAGATGTGGTGCACCTTCCAGAGTCATTGTTCCGCAAACGTGGTCGTTGGCTGCTTCGATATCTGCGCGGGTGAAACCCAGATGACGCAGCAGATCGAAAGTCGGGTCGTTCAGCTTGGTTGCCGGGATGCCCAGAACGCCGGTGCAGAAATCTTCTCCCAGTGTCCACTGGTTGAAGACGAACCGGATGTCGAAGGCACTTTCCAGCGCGGCATCCACCTTGGCCAACTCGTTCGGACCAAAGCCATGACCGGTAAGCGAGGTGTGGTTGATCCCCGGCGCGTTCCCGATGGTGCCGTGGCCGACTGCATAGCCCACAATCTCTTCGATCTGAGACGAGGAATAACCCAGCTTCTCAAGCGCGGATGGCACCGAGCGGTTGATGATCTTGAAGTAACCACCACCGGCCAGTTTCTTGAACTTGACCAGAGCGAAGTCGGGCTCGATCCCGGTGGTGTCGCAATCCATCACCAGACCGATGGTGCCGGTGGGCGCGATCACGGTGGCCTGCGCGTTGCGGTAGCCGTTCTTTTCACCGAGACTCAGCGCCTCGTCCCAGGCTGACATGGCCAGATCGACCAGCCGCTTGTCCGGGCAGTTTCCGTGATCCAGAGGCACAGGCTTGACTGCCAGTTTCTCGTACCCGTCTGTTACGCCCTGCGAAGCACGACGGTGGTTGCGGATGACGCGCAGCATGTGGTCGGCGTTGCGTTCGTAGCCTTTGAACGGGCCAAGCTCTCCGGCGATCTCAGCCGAGGTGGCATAGGCAACGCCTGTCATGATTGCGGTCAGAGCGCCACAGATCGAACGCCCCTCGTCCGAGTCATAGCTGTAGCCCATGTTCATCAGCAGACCGCCAATATTGGCATAGCCCAGACCCAGCGTGCGGAAGTCGTAAGAAAGTTGCGCGATTTCCTTCGACGGGAATTGCGCCATCGTCACCGAGATTTCCAGTGTGAGGGTCCACAGGCGCGAAGCATGCATATAGTCCGCCGCCTGGAACTCCCCATCCTTCAGGAACGTCAGCAGGTTCATCGACGCCAGGTTGCAGGCCGTGTCATCCAGGAACATGTATTCCGAGCACGGGTTCGAGCCGCGAATCTCACCATCTTCGGGGCAAGTGTGCCATTCGTTGACCGTGTCGTGGAACTGAATACCCGGATCAGCGCAAGCCCATGCCGCATGGCCGACTTTCTCCCACAGATCGCGCGCCTTGACGGTCTTTGCCACTTTGCCGTCGGTGCGATTGATCAGCTCCCAATCCGCGTCTTTCTCAACTGCGGTCAGAAACGCGTTGGTTACACGGATAGAGTTGTTCGAGTTCTGGCCGGAAACCGAGCTGTAAGCTTCCGAATCCCAGTCCGTATCATAGGTCGGGAATTCGATACTGTCGTGCCCTTGCTTGGCGTAATCCAGCACACGCTTGATGTAAGTCTCTGGTATCGCGACTTTTTTCGCCTCGCGAACCGCTGCTTTCAACGCATCGTTCTTGTTCGGGTCATAAGCATCATCAGCAACGCCGTCCCACGTGCGGATAGCCTCGAAAATACCGTTCAGCATTTTCTCATGCATCTTCGATCCGGCAACGATCGAGGCAACTTTCTGCTCTTCGATCACCTTCCATTCGATGAATTGCTCGATGTCCGGGTGATCTGCATCGACGATCACCATCTTTGCTGCCCGACGAGTTGTCCCGCCTGATTTGATCGCGCCAGCGGCCCGGTCGCCGATCTTGAGGAAGCCCATCAGCCCCGAGGACTTGCCGCCACCCGACAGCGCTTCACCAGCCGCGCGCAGATGGCTGAAGTTGGTGCCGGTACCCGAGCCGTATTTGAACAGGCGCGCCTCACGCACCCACAGGTCCATGATGCCGCCTTCGTTCACCAGATCATCGTCAACGGACTGGATGAAGCACGCATGCGGCTGCGGATGTTCGTAAGCGGATTTCGATTTGGTCAGCTTGCCGGTTTTATAATCGACATAGTGGTGCCCCTGCGCCGGACCGTCGATGCCGTAAGCCCAGTGCAGGCCGGTGTTGAACCACTGCGGGCTATTCGGTGCGGCGCGCTGCGTCGCCAACATATACCGCATCTCGTCGAAATAGGCGCGCGCGTCATCCTCGGTCGAGAAGTAACCACCCTTCCAGCCCCAGTACGCCCAGGCACCTGCCAGACGGTCGAATACCTGCTTCGAGGATGTTTCCCCATCGAAGTCGGCGCCATCCGCAGGAATCGAGCGCCACAGGAATTCGGGAACGTCTTTTTCCTTCACTTTCTTCAGCTTGGAGGGAACGCCCGCCTTGCGGAAATATTTCTGCGCGATCACATCACTTGCGACCTGTGACCAGCTGGAAGGGACTTCAATGTCGTCGAGACGAAAGACAATTGTACCGTCCGGATTACGGATTTCAGACGTTGCGGACACAAAATTCAGTTCCGCGTAGGCATCCTGATCTGGTTTGGTGAATTTTCTTTCAATCTTCATGTCCGCAGCCTTGGTTAATACAGCTCAATTTCCGATTCCCGACACCAAATCTTGTGTTGCGGGGTGTCGCCCACAACGCCCTGAGAAGCGCGCAAAAAGGTACCATTCGCTGCCTGAGGCAGCGTAAAGCCGCTATTACGGCCGCACGTTAATCGACTGTGCTTATCCGACCCTCGCCCGCTGCCCTTTCCGGCTTATACACCAGATATTGTGGCAATCTCTTTGGCTCATACAATTTGACGTATGTACCCCTAGAAGGTCAACGCTCTTTTTCGGTCATTTTTGAAATCTTTTATATTGACCTAACTGCTGCGGTGGCCCGCTTGCGCGCGGGTTGCGATTCCTCCACAACTTCATCCACGGCAAATTTCCGCCGACGTTTTGAAGTCTCAAAACGAATTCCCGTTTTTACCAGCATAGTTATCTGCATTTGATCAACTAATGCCATGCCGATTAGGCTGAAGGGGAATCACAGCCGCCCAGGCAATCAGACCCGCGCCATATGCTGGATGAAGCGCCCAAGAGTGAGAAGGCTCAGAACGAATGAAGTTGTTTCATTTTAGCCCGGCCATAGCCTGCATCGTGGCGTGCACACCACAAGATGTGCCCGTCGCGTCACGCAGCGCACAGTTTGAAACCTTCCCTCAGCGACTGTTCGATACGTTTGAAACCAGTTGTTCAGGCCCTGGTGAGTCTTTTAGGAAAATCGGGAATCGAACCTTCGAATGCAGTGAATTCCTGCCGCCTAAGACAACGGCTTTTCTGATTCTGAACTATGACGGGCATCCTCAGGATCTTCCGCAAAGCGTCGTGCGCCTTACGTCGACGAAAACAAACACCGGATATCGCGTAGACGCACGCGTTTTCTTCCATGTGCCGCAGAAATCCGGCACCGCGGTTGAAGTTCCCGTTGAAAGCAAGGTTTTGAACCAAGCCATCAGCGAGCTCTACCAAACAATGGGAGGCTCGCCGAACTAGCTTGATGGAAGTGGTCGGGGCGGCAGGATTCGAACCTACGACCCCCTGTACCCAAAACAGGTGCGCTACCAGACTGCGCCACGCCCCGGACCGTGCGCCTTCCTAACGATGCCGATCTGATTTGAAAAGCCCTAACAGGGCCAAATTGCAGGTCCTTGCGAAAAAATTTCGTGCTTCATCTGTGTCCCAGGCCGGATGGAGTAGCGCGCAGACAATCCGGCATTAATTTCCAACACTGCAAATACGGAATCGCCGCCTTCAATCGGTGTAAGATCCCCGGGAATCGCCCCTTCATGCACACGCGTTACCGTACCGGTGCGATCCAGAAAAATCATATCGAGCGGGATCAGAGTGTTCTTCATCCAGAACGCGACGGGCTGCGGCGGATCGAAAACGAACACCATGCCGGATCGATTCGGCAACGACTCGCGAAACATCAAACCGCGAGATCGCTCTTGCGGCGTAACGGCGATTTCCACGTCAAATTGCACCGTCGCACTGTTATTTCTGAGCGTTACCCGGTCTGCCCTGCAAGCAGCAGCAGCTACTCCTGCCCACATCGTTAAAAGTATGGTCAAGAATGCCAGATGCCGTTTCATGCGATTCAGCTGTCCAATGCTGCTTCCCAGGCCAGAACCTGCGCGGCCATCCGGCCCCGCTTGCCGTCAATCACTCTCATTGCCAGCGCTTCGCCAGGCTGCAGATCGGCGAGCCCCGAGCGACGCAACACCTCAATGTGAAGGAACACGTCTTCGCCACGTCCAAAGACATTCGCGAAGCCAAAACCCTTGCCTTTGTCGAACCATTTCACCCGAGCGGCTTCCAGAGGCGCTTCTGCGATAACCACCGGATCCAGCTCGGCGAAATCGGCAAGCATCATCGAGTCGGTCCGCGCCGGTGGATCAATGGCAACAACCTCTACCGCCTGAACCCCTCGGTCCGTGCGGTGAGTCATGATTTCGATGCTGGCACCGTCAGCGACAGAGCTCTGGCCGAAGTTGCGCAGAACATTCACGTGCAACAGGATATCCGGGCCGCCCTCTTCAGATACGACAAAGCCATAACCCTTTGCAGGGTCGAACCATTTTACGTGTCCACGGACGCGATACATGTTGTTCAGGTCTTCTGGCACGGTTTTCCCATCGCGAATATCAGCAGTTCGTTAAGGGTTTGTTGTTTATGGGAATGACAGGCAAATTCAAGCTGAAAAAATCGTTTATTTTCTGCCTGTTGCATTTCACGACACGTGAACGTCATGGATTCAACCTTTCAACATGCCATGCCGATCCCGGCTCAATTCGTTGCCATCTGAACCGATCATGCAAACGGAATGTTCCATCGGCCCAGAACTCAATCTCAGTCGGCGTCAATCTGTACCCGCCCCAAAATGGGGGACGTGGCGGATTCGGCCCAAGTTTCGCGGTCACTTTCGCGACCTCTGCCATCAAAGCTGTCCGGCTTGAAAGTGGTTGCGACTGCTTTGAAGCCCACGCGCCCAACCGGCTTTTCAATGACCTTGATGCATAATACTCATCTGCCTGGGGCCCATTTTCACGACATATTGTACCACGAACACGAAGCTGGCGCCGCAAAGATTTCCAATGCATCACAAACGCAGCTTTTCTGGCAGTATCCAGTTCTCGGGCTTTGGCGCTTTCGTAGTTTGTATAGAAAACAAACGAATCCGCCTCGATTTCCTTCAGCAACACCATGCGTGCATTTGGCAAACCGTCCGTATCAACGGTTGCAAGCGCAATCGCATTCGGGTCGTTCAATTCAGTTTCTTCAGCCTCAGCCAGCCACCGTGCCGCTATTTCAAACGGATCGGAGCCAGCAAAGATGCCATCACGCTCGGTCATTTCCATCCCCTGGAAAGTATTAACGACGAACCTAAGGCGAGAACCCGCTGCGGGCAAGAGCGCACGGCCTTGATGCAACGCAACCAATGGCATAAACCAACTCAACATAACGCGAAGACAGGCGGAGAACCGAACATGTCAAATCAGTTGATGGCCGGCAAACGCGGCCTCATCATGGGACTGGCCAATGACAAATCAATCGCATGGGGAATCGCCCGCGCCTTGTCGAATGCCGGGGCCGAGCTGGCCTTTTCCTACCAAGGCGACGCTCTGAAAAAGCGCGTCGACCCGCTGGCGGCGCAATTGGGGAGCGAAATCGTTCTGCCCTGCGACGTCAGTGACGAAGCGTCGATCGATGCACTTTTCACGGGGCTGGAAGAGAAATGGGGCAAACTGGACTTTATCGTTCACGCAATCGGCTTTTCTGACAAGAACGAACTTCGCGGACGGTATGTCGACACCAGCCGGGCAAATTTCAATCTGACGATGGATGTGTCGGTCTATTCCTTCACCGCCGTGATGCAGCGCGCCGAAAAGATGATGACAGAAGGCGGCAGCGCCGTGACGCTCACCTATTACGGCGCCGAGCAGGTCATGCCACACTATAACGTGATGGGCGTTGCCAAGGCCGCGCTGGAAGCATCGGTAAAATACCTGGCCGAAGATCTGGGCAAGGATGGCATCCGGGTCAATTCGATTTCCGCGGGTCCGATCAAGACATTGGCCGCCAGTGGTATCGGCGATTTCCGCTATATCATGAAGTGGAACGAATATAACTCGCCCCTGCGCCGCAACGTGACGATCGATGACGTCGGCAACTCGGCGCTGTATCTGTTGTCGGATCTGTCCAGCGGTGTAACAGGTGAGAATCTGCACGTGGATTCGGGTTATCACATTGTCGGCATGAAGGCCGTTGACGCCCCGGACGTTGAAAAAGGTTAATAACATGAGCGCCAAGGACCGCCTGCCCCACGAAAAAGGCTTTCACATCAGTTGGGACCAGATTCATCGCGATTCGCGTGCTCTGGCCTGGCGTCTGGACGGGCAAGGCCCCGATGACGGCAACTGGCGTGCCGTTGTCGCGATCACGCGCGGGGGCATGGCCCCTGCAATGATCGTCAGTCGTGAGTTGGACATCCGCACAGTCGACACGATCAGCGTGCGTTCGTACCACCACCAGGAACAGGGTGAGGCAGAAGTGCTGAAAGCTCCGGACGCCGATCTGATGGGCGACGGAACCGCTATTCTGGTCATCGATGATCTGGTCGACAGCGGCAAGACGCTGGAACTGGTACGGGAAATGTACCCGAACGCGCATTTCGCCACTGTGTACGCCAAACCCAAAGGCCGACCGATGGTGGATACGTTCATCACCGAGGTCAGCCAGGACACGTGGATCTTTTTCCCGTGGGATATGGCCCTTCAATATGTCGAGCCGTATCGCGGCACCGATTGATTCCAGAACAGTAGACCGCACATGACGCTCAGCCGTACCGCCGCAACATTCGCCCCTCCGGTGATGGAGGCGCGCCGATGGGTCGAGGGCGTTACGTTCCCGCCCGATCGCCCGTTGATCAACGTCAGCCAGGCGGCCCCGGTTGATCCGCCGCCGCTGGCCTTGCGTGAGGCGATGGCCGAGTTTGCCGTGCGCGAAGACAGCGCACACCTATATGGCCCCGTGTTGGGAAATGACGATCTGCGCGCTGAGTTGTCGGCGCAGATCAACGCGCACTACGCGGGCAAGACTGATGCATCTCAGATCGCAATAACCTCGGGTTGCAATCAGGCTTTTTCGGCCGTGATATCGGCAATCACCGGCGAAACGGATGAGGTCATCCTGCCAACCCCTTGGTATTTCAACCACAAAATGTGGCTGGATATGGCGGGTGTACACGCTGTGGACTTGCCAACAGGAGACGACCTGCTGCCAGATCCCGAGCGTGCACGTGGTTTGATAACAGATAAGACACGCGCCATCGCCTTGGTCACACCCAACAATCCGGGCGGTGTCGAATACCCTTCTGAACTAGTTCGTGCTTTCTATGACTTGGCACGTGAAACCGGGATTCGCCTGATCGTCGATGAAACATACCGTGATTTCGACAGTCGCACTGGCCCCCCGCATGATCTGTTTCAGCAACCTGAATGGGACGAAACACTTGTCCACCTTTACTCGTTTTCCAAAGCTTATCGCCTGACGGGTCACCGGGTTGGTGCCATCGCTACAAGCCAGGCACTGTTGGCCGAGGTGGAGAAATTCCTCGACACGGTCGCCATTTGCCCGGGCCAGATCGGCCAGTTCGCAGCGTTATGGGGTATGCAGAACCTGTCGCAATGGCTGGCTGGTGAGCGCGATGAAATTCTGGACCGCCGCGCAGCTATTGCAGATGGGATGCCAACGCTGGAAGCCAAGGGTTGGCGCCTTTTGGGCCTTGGTGCTTATTTTGCGTATCTCGAACACCCTTTTGACATGCCGTCGGATGAACTTGCCCGTCGTTTGGTAAGCGAAGCCGGCGTGCTGCTGTTACCTGGCACCATGTTCATGCCCGATCATGACCCGGCTGGAAAACGGCAGGTGCGCATTGCCTTTGCCAACCTGGACCGGCCCGGGTTGGGCCAACTGTTCAACCGTTTGCAGGGCCTGTCCTTCTGAGCTTGCCCCTCGGCGGTGTGCGTCGTATTCAGGGCCGCAACCGACAGGGCAGAACGCTGCCGTAAAAAACAAGAGGGCATCATGGCCGCAGGCGCTAAAAGTCTTTCGAAAACCTTTGTCTGGATTCTGATGGGCCTGCTGATGCTGGGTCTTGCGGGCTTCGGCGCGGTCAACCTCAGCGGGACAATCCGCACGGTTGCGCAAGTCGGCGATGAAAGCATCTCGGTCGAAGATTACGTGCGCGAACTGCAACGTGAAATCCGCGCCGTTGAAGCACAAACCGGTCAACCTCTGCAAATGTCGCAAGCGCGCGAGTTGGGCCTGGATCGCACCGCCCTAGCCCGCCTGACAGCTTTGGCAGCTCTGGACAACGAGGTCGGTCAGCTTGGCCTGTCCATCGGCGACGAGAACCTGCAGCAGGAAATCGTCTCCATCCCGGCGTTTCAGGGGGTCAACGGAAGCTTTGATCGCGAATCCTATCGCTTTCAACTGGAACAGGTCGGCATGACGGATTCCGAATTCGAATCGGACCTGCGCAAGGAATCCGCCCGAACGATTGTGCAGGGCGCAATCATGGGCGGTGTTAAAATGCCCGCAACACTGACGGACTCAATGGCCGACTATATCGGTGCGCGTCGCAGCTTTACGGTTGCAACTGTTGGAACAGAAGCTCTGGAAACACCTGTGGCTGAACCAACGGATGCACAGATCCAGACATTCTATGACGACAACGGTGATCAATTCACCCTGCCCCGCACCAAACAACTGACCTATGCGATTCTGTCGCCCTCTATGTTGGTCGACACAGTCGAAGTCGATGAAGATGCTTTGCGCGGCCTTTATGAAGAACGGTCCGACGAATACAATCAACCCGAACGCCGTCTGGTGGAACGTCTGAACTTTCCGAACGAACAAGCTGCAAATGACGCTTTGGCGCAGCTTGAAGTTGGTGGCACGACTTTTGAGCAACTGGTTCGCGATCGCGACCTGGAACTCAGCGACATTGATCTGGGCGACGTAACACGCGAAGAGCTGGGCGAAGCTGCGGACGCTGTGTTTGCGGCCGAGCTTGACGCGGTCGTCGGCCCGTTGCCATCGGTATTTGGTCCGGCCCTGTTCCGCGTCAACGGATCGCTAGCCGCAAACAACGTGCCGTTTGAGGACGCCGAACCTGCCCTGCGGGAAGAGCTGGCAACTGAACGCGCACGCCGCCTCATCGAGGCGCAATCCGAAGATATCAACGACATGTTGGCCGGCGGTGCCACTCTGGAAGAGCTGGCAGACGAAACGGAAATGGAACTGGGCCAGATCAACTGGACCCGCGACAGCGCCGAAAGCATTGCAGCTTATGACGGGTTCCGCGCGGCCGCCGAAGCCGTGCAGGACGGAGATTTCCCTGAAATCGCATTCCTCGAAGATGGGTCCATTTTTGCCCTGCGCCTCAACGATGTTCTTCCACGTCGCCCGGAACCACTGGATAGCGCGCGGGATCGTGTTGCGGCAGCCTGGAAACAGGCCGAAACCAACAAGGCCCTGCGGGATCAGGCAAATACCGCGCTGAGCCAACTGGCCACGGACGGTGACTTTGCCGCGACCGGGCTACCTTTCCGCGTGGAAAACGCCCTGACCCGCACTGCGTTTCTCGATGACGTTCCTGCCAATTTCATGAACGAAGTGTTCGCGATGGAACCGGGCGAGTTGCGTGTCATCGGCGGCAACGGTGCGGCCTTGATTGTGCGCCTGGACGAAATCCTGCCTCCGGCGGATACGGATGAGCTGCGTCAGTTGCGCGATGCTTTGGGCACGCAAATGGATCAGGCTCTGGCGCAGAACATTTTCGACGCTTATGTGCGTGACGCCCAGACCCGGGCGCGCCCCGTAGTGGATCAGCAGGCGCTGAACGCCGTGCAGGCAAGCTATTAGTACGAGACCGATATGGCCCTGACACCCGACTTCGACACCTTCGCGCGCGCCTATGAAGCGGGCGAAAATCAGGTGGTTTATACACGTCTGGCCGCCGATCTGGATACGCCTGTGTCACTGATGCTCAAGCTGACGGGCGCGCAGAAAGACGCGTTCATGCTGGAATCTGTGACCGGGGGCGAAGTGCGCGGCCGCTATTCTATCATTGGCATGAAGCCTGATCTGGTCTGGCGCTGCCGTGGGGAAACGTCCGAGTTGAACCGCTCGGCCCGTTTTGATGCCGAGGCGTTCTCGGCGCAGGACGGCAATCCGATGGACAACCTGCGCGCGCTGCTGGCCGAAAGCCGTATCGACCTGCCTGATGACCTGCCACAGGCTGCTGCTGGTCTGTTCGGGTACCTGGGCTATGACATGGTGCGGTTGGTGGAATACCTTCCGGACGTGAACCCCGATCCTTTGGGCCTGCCGGATGCGATCATGTTGCGCCCCTCTGTCATCGCGGTTTTGGATGGGGTCAAAGGCGAGGTGACCGTGGTTTCACCCGCCTGGGCCAGCGATGGTCAATCGGCCAAGGCTGCTTATGCGCAGGCGGCTGAGCGCGTGATGGATGCCGTCCGCGATCTGGAGCGCGCCATGCCCGCGGAAACCCGCGATCTTGGCGATGCGCGCGAAGTTGCGCCACCAGTGTCGAACTTCACCAAATTCGGCTATATGGAGGCGGTAGAAAAGGCCAAGGAATACATCCGCGCGGGCGACATTTTTCAGGTTGTCCCAGCGCAGCGCTGGACGCAGGATTTTCCGCTGCCGCCCTTCGCGCTCTATCGTTCGCTACGACGTACCAACCCGTCGCCGTTCATGTTCTATTTCAACTTCGGCGGTTTTCAGGTTGTGGGCGCCAGCCCGGAGATTCTGGTGCGTGTGTTCGGCAGTGAAGTCACCATTCGCCCGATCGCAGGTACACGCCCTCGTGGCGCAACGCCCGAAGAAGACAAAGCGAATGAGCTTGATCTGCTGGCCGACAAGAAAGAGCTGGCTGAACACCTGATGCTGCTGGATCTGGGTCGCAACGATACCGGGCGAGTTTCCAAAATCGGTACGGTTCGTCCGACCGAAGAGTTCATCATAGAACGCTACAGCCACGTGATGCATATTGTGTCGAACGTTGTGGGCGAACTGGCCGAAGACAAAGATGCCCTGGATGCTTTCTTTGCCGGGATGCCAGCGGGCACGGTTTCGGGCGCGCCCAAAGTGCGCGCGATGGAGATCATCGACGAGTTGGAGCCGGAAAAACGCGGCGTTTATGGCGGCGGCGTCGGTTACTTCAGCGCGGGTGGCGACATGGATATGTGCATTGCGCTGCGTACTGCCATCGTGAAAGATCAGAAACTCTTTATCCAAGCCGGTGGCGGCGTTGTTTACGACAGCGACCCTGAGGCCGAGTTCATGGAAACCGTCCACAAATCCAACGCCATTAGGCGCGCGGCGGCAGATGCTGCCCGGTTCACCGGAAACGGAAACGGCTGATAAAAACAAAGGCGGCTGATCGGATGATCGCCGCCCTTTTTCATTGCTTGTCCGGGTGGGTCACTGCACCTGTTTCATCATGACAGCCGAGATCGGAGCCATTGCAACGCGGCTGCCCCGGTCTTCCAAACCCCACAGCAACAGGGCCGAAATCGTCTCGGGACGCACGCGCCCCAACATGACCACAGTTCCTTCCTGACCAGCACGGAACGCCGCCTGATCCAGGAATCTGCGCATGATCTTGGGATCCTGCCGGGCGCCGTCAATATCCCGAAACACGACACTGGACGGAACACCGTTTCGGGCCGCCAGCTTCTGGACCGTATTCAGCCCGTTGTCCTGCGTGATCAGGCCTCGGCCTGTCCCGGCAGCAATCGCAGCGACCTGATCCGCCAGTTTGCGGTTGCCCTGAATTCCGCTGTTCACGCCCTCAAGAATACCTACCGTTTCCGGCAAGGTATCCAGCCAGACCGACAGCGATACCTCAGCATCCTGTGCGCTTGCAGCCTCGGGCAGATCCGCCAGGGCCAGAACTTCGAACCCTGCCTCACGATACCGCGCCATTTTCTCTGCTGCGTCAGGATCCGATGGGTTCACGGCAAAGCTGATCGGATACGGAAAGTCGTGCAAAGCCTCGGACCCGAATGCGCCCTCGTCATCAATCAGAATGATCGACATCAGCGGTTTTGCCTCAGGATTGTCGAACTTTGCTGCAAAACGCTGGATCGGCTTTCCCGATTTCTGTTGTTCAGCAGATGCCTGTACCACGACGGGCTCATCATCACGTTCCGTCAACGGCACAACACGTTTTCCGATAATCGAATTGCCATTTGCTTCCTGCTCCCCCCCGATCTGAGGCAACGCAGCAATCCGTGGCAATACGCGTGGCAATGTGTCTTCATCCCCTTCCACCGCAATCGGACTGTTTTCAAAGGGGTTCTGTTCCCCGCCCTCTGTCGTTTGTGGTTCCAACTCCGGCTCAGCCTGTGGCAGTGGTTCTGGTTCAGGTTGAAGAACCGCAACCTCTGTATTCTCGGGCTCTTCCGGCGGGGTTGGTGTTTCATCAATCACTGCCGGCAGAACGTCGTCCTGTTGGATCGCCGGTGCCTGGCTTGGCTCCGGCGGGGCAGCGGGTGCCTCGGTCACAACAGACACCTCGTTTGCTACGGCTGCTTCCGGCTGGTTCAGAGCTTCGGATGCTGCGCCTACAACAGGTTGAGAATCGGGCGACGATTCCAGCCCCGACAGATCGGCCAGATCCTCACTGGCGTCATCGGCAGCTTCTGGCGCACGCGGGGCCAATTCCACCAGATCGGCATCAGATCCGCCCTCGGCCACTTCAGTCGGAGCCTCCGGTGTTTCAGAAATCGTCGGCGCCGGTGCCTTGGTTGTGACAACCGGCGTATTGGCCATCGGCGTCTTGAGCGAGACAACCACGCCCAAGATCAAAACAACGATCGCCCCGGCGACCATTCCTCCGAAAAATCCGCCCATTTTTCCTGCCTTTCGCCTCTTTTCTCTGCCTCGTCCAGCTCTGCGCCATCTGATGTGACCCTCGGCCAATTGAACGCGTCAGAAACGGTATGTCCTCTTGACGCTGCCGCTCAAGCCTGAGCATGTATGTGCGGACATTATACCGTGGCCCGGGGTTGCATCGCCAGCCCGAAATGCCCAAGCGAAGATAAGTGCCCATATGCTGCTGCTGATCGACAACTACGACTCGTTTACCTACAATTTGGTACATTATTTAGGCGAACTTGGTGCCGAAATGGTCATTCGCCGCAATGATGCGCTGGATGTACAGGAAGCGATGGCCATGAACCCTGCGGGCATTCTGCTAAGCCCCGGCCCTTGCGATCCGGATCAGGCAGGGATTTGCCTTGCGTTGACCGAAGCCGCTGCCGAAACCAAAACACCGCTTTTGGGGGTTTGCTTGGGCCATCAGACCATTGGTCAGGTCTTTGGCGGCAAGGTGGTACGATGCCACGAGATCGTTCACGGCAAGATGGGCACTATGAAGCACACCGGCAAAGGCGTGTTTGCCGGGCTTCCATCCCCTTTTGAGGCAACCCGCTATCATTCTCTGGTGGTCGAACGCGAGTCCCTGCCCGACTGCCTGGGAATCACGGCCGAGTTGGACGATGGCACGATCATGGGTCTGCAACACAAGGAACTGCCTATTCACGGTGTTCAATTCCACCCGGAATCGATTGCTTCCGAGCATGGTCACGCCCTGCTCAAGAACTTCCTGCAAGAACTGAAAGTCCCGGCATGAGCGACGCGCTTAAACCGCTGATCGGAGCCGCTGCCGATCGCCCTTTGACTCGTGACGAGGCAGAAAAGGCCTTTGCCATATTGTTCGATGGCGAAGCCACGCCCAGCCAGATCGGCGGGTTGCTGATGGCCATGCGAACGCGCGGTGAGACGGTCGATGAATATGCCGCGGCTGCGGCCGTGATGCGGTCGAAATGCAATGCGGTGAACGCGCCCGAAGGTGCAATGGACATCGTGGGCACTGGCGGAGACGGTAAAGGCACCTTGAATATCTCGACCGCGACCGCCTTTGTCGTGGCCGGTGCCGGAGTGACGGTCGCGAAACACGGCAATCGCAACCTGAGTTCCAAATCCGGCGCGGCGGACGCTTTGGGCCAGATGGGCATCAATGTCATGGTTGGCGCGCAAGTTGTTGAGAATGCACTGAAAGATGTTGGTATTGGATTCATGATGGCGCCGATGCATCACCCGGCCATCGCCCATGTGATGCCGTCCCGGCAAGAACTGGGTACGCGCACGATATTCAATATTCTTGGCCCTCTGACCAACCCTGCTGGTGTCAAACGGCAATTGACGGGCGCCTTCAGTCGTGAGTTGATCCGCCCTATGGCCGAAACGCTTGGCCTGCTGGGATCGGACCGGGCGTGGCTGGTGCATGGTTCGGACGGGACGGATGAACTTACAATCACCGGCATCAGCTGGGTTGCTGCTCTGGAAGACGAAATGGTGAAAGAAGTTGAACTGCACCCTGAAGACGCAGGTCTGCCCGTACATCCGTTCGAAGATATCATCGGCGGAACGCCAGAAGAAAACGCCGTTGCGTTTCGTGCTTTGCTGGACGGTGCTCCGTCAGCCTATCGCGACGCCGTGCTGCTGAATTCAGCCGCTGCGCTGGTCGTGGCAGAGGCCGCAACCGATCTGCGCGAAGGCGTGGCAATGGCTGCTGAGAGCATCGACAGCGGTAACGCGAAAAACAAAATCACGGCCTTGGCCGCCAAGACACAGGAAGCCGCATGACCGAAACCGTTCTGGACAAAATCAAAGCCTATAAACTGGAAGAGGTCGCAGCAGACAAAGCACAGAAGCCCTTGGAAACATTGGAAAGTGAGGCACGTGCAGCGTCCGAAACACGCGGATTTGCATCAGCTTTGCAGGCCGCGTCCCGGCAAGGCTATGGCCTGATCGCCGAGGTCAAGAAGGCCAGCCCGTCCAAGGGTTTGATCAGACCAGATTTCGACCCGCCGGTCCTAGCAAAGGCTTATGAGGACGGTGGCGCGGCCTGTTTGTCCGTATTAACAGACACCCCCAGCTTTCAGGGCGCGAAAGAATATTTGACACAGGCGCGCGAGGCGACGTCTCTGCCCGCGCTACGAAAGGACTTCATGTACGACCCCTATCAGGTGGTCGAAGCGCGCGCTTTGGGTGCTGACTGCATTCTGATCATTATGGCCTCGGTCAGTGATGATCAGGCGGCTGAACTGGAACAAACCGCCTTCGATTGGGGGATGGACGTTCTGATCGAAGTACATGACGAAGCGGAGCTTGCCCGCGCAGCGCAACTGAAAAGCCCGTTGATCGGCATCAACAACCGCAACCTCAAGACATTCGAGACCACACTCGACACTACTCGCCACCTGTCCAAGCTGGTGCCTGCAGACCGCACCATCGTGTGCGAAAGCGGACTGGGCACGCCAGACGATCTGAGCGATATTGCGCGTTATGGAGCTCGTTGCTTCCTAATCGGTGAAAGCCTGATGCGTCAGGACGATGTCGAGGCGGCCACGCGCCACATTCTGTCAAATCCTCTGATCCCCGGAGTGATGTGATGCCGCTGACTCATTTCGACGCCCAAGGTCAGGCGCATATGGTCGACGTCTCGGAAAAAGAGGTGACGGACCGTGTGGCCGTTGCCGCCGGTTACATCAGGATGGCGGCAGAAACCTTTGAAATCATTTCAGAAGGCCGCGCCAAGAAGGGCGATGTTTTGGGCGTTGCCCGTTTGGCAGGCATCATGGGCGCGAAAAAGACACCGGACCTCATCCCGCTGTGTCACCCCCTGCCAGTAACCAAAGTGGCCGTTGAACTGACTCTCGACCCGGATCTGCCGGGTGTTCAGATCGAAGCCACGGTCAAGACCTCGGGCCAGACCGGGGTAGAGATGGAGGCCCTGACCGCCGTCTCAACCGCTGCCCTGACGGTGTATGACATGACCAAGGCCGTCGATAAGGCGATGGAAATCGGCGGCATTCGCGTTCTTCTTAAAGATGGCGGTAAATCAGGACGTTACGAAGTGAAATGATTACTGTCGAAGAGGCGCGTGCCCTGCTGTTCGATCTTGTGGAGCCTTTACCAACGGAAGAGGTTCCACTGGCCCAGTCCGCAGGGCGTGTTCTGTCGCAGGATGTCACGGCAACGCGGGACCAACCGCCTTTTGCTGCGTCCTCCATGGATGGCTATGCCGTCAAATCCGACGAAGTCGAACTGCACGCCATGTTCAAAGTTGTGGGTGAGTCCGCTGCTGGGCGTCGTTATGACGGCGCGTTAGGCCCTGGACAGGCCGTTCGCATCTTTACCGGCGCTCCTGTGCCAGAGGGCGCGGATTTCGTTGTGATTCAAGAGGATACAGGCCGCCGTGGTGATCTTCTGACAATCACGGACACACCCGGTTCCAAAACCAACATTCGGCCCGCTGGAGTTGATTTTGCGGCCGGGACATCCATTTCGGCTCCGCGTTTGATCCGCGCCGAAGATATCGCCCTGATGGCCGCGATGAACATCCCTCACATCCCGGTTTCGCGCAAACCTGTGATTGCCCTGATTTCTACCGGAGATGAACTGGTCATGCCCGGAGAAGAGCCCGGCCCGGATCAGATCATCGCTTCAAACACATTTGGCCTGCAGGCGATGCTGGAAGGACTGGGGGCTTCGGTTCGCGTGCTTCCTATCGCACGGGACACAGTATCTTCGCTTGAAACTGCCTTTGACCTTGCGCAGGGGGCAGACCTTGTCGTGACAATCGGCGGTGCGTCGGTTGGCGAATATGACTTGGTGTCGGACGTTTCGCAGGGTCTGGGGATGGAACGATCCTTCTACAAGATTCGAATGCGCCCCGGAAAACCGTTGATGGCCGGTCGCATAGGCGAAACGGCCATGGTCGGATTACCGGGCAACCCCGTCAGCGCCATGGTCTGTGGCTATCTGTTCCTGGCTCCGATGGTGCGCCGGATGCTAGGGCTGGATTACGTTGTTCCACCCTTCGCTACTGCGCGGCTGAGCGCCCCGCTTTCGGAAAACGGCCCGCGCGAACACTATATGCGCGCAGTTTTGACGGATGCCGGTATCGAAGCGTGCGCTGATCAGGACAGCTCGCTTCTCAGTGTTCTGGCTCAGGCCAACGCGCTGTTGGTCCGTGCTCCACACGATCCTGCGCGCGAACCGGGGGAATCGGTTCAATACCTGCTGATTTGAGATGTTCTCAAATTCGTTGACACAAAACGTGAACATGCGTAGAACAAAAGAAAACGCATGAGCGACGAGGTGTGAGCGATGCTGACCAAGAAGCAATTGGATTTGCTGGAATTCATCCACAAACGCGTGCAGGCGGACGGCGTTCCGCCCAGTTTTGACGAAATGAAGGCCGCCCTTGATCTGCGATCAAAATCCGGCATCCACAGGCTGATCACTGCACTGGAAGAACGCGGCTTTATCCGTCGCCTTGCCCATCGCGCTCGCGCCATTGAGATTGTGAAGTTGCCCGAAAGTCTTGGTGGCGAACCAACAGCAGGCTTTACACTCCGTGTGATCGAAGGCGACAGGCCCAAAGGCCGCCGCCCTGCGAATGTAGAACCAGTATCGGTGGACGCACTTGAACTGCCGGTCATGGGCTGGATCGCAGCCGGTGTACCCATTGAAGCGATCAGCCATGTTTCGCATCACGTCGCCGTCCCCGGCCCCATGGTTTCGGGACAGGGTCAGCACTATGCGCTGGAAGTTCGCGGTGACTCGATGATCGATGCCGGCATCAATGATGGTGATGTGGTCGTCATCCGGGAAACCTCGACCGCGGATAACGGTGACATCGTGGTTGCCCTGGTCGAGGATCAGGAAGCCACGCTCAAACGTTATTTCCGCCGTGGTAATGCCATCGCGCTGGAAGCCGCAAATCCGGCTTACGAAACGCGCGTCCTGCCCGAGGAAAAAGTCAAGGTTCAAGGCCGTCTGGTCGGACTGATCCGGACTTACTAATCCTGCTTAGAACGACGGTTCCCGGCAGGTTCCGGGGACCAAAGCCGATGACCCGTCAGGTCTGCGCTTGACGTGAGTTTTCCGTCCGACACAGACAAGCTGCCGGTTTCATACAACCGATCCGGGTCAAATATCCCGCACGAACCTTTCAGGGTCAGCCTCACAGCCGAAATAATGATCTGGTTGTCGCGACATTCGTCAAACGACTGGGCCGCCCTCTTTCCGGTGATATGGACGATCTCATAGTCTTTCAGAGGGTATCGTTGAACAATACTGCTGTCCGGCCATCTGAGTGCCGCCTCGCTCTGATCAACACCATCTCCGTCATTCTCGAGCCAAACGTCAGCGACAAACCCGCTCCCTTTGCTTTTGCTGAGGGCCCGACCCTTTTCGGTCATCACTCCCACCAATCCCCCGTTTTCAGAAACCAGGACATCCGGCCTGTGGCCAGAGTTCCAAAGCAGAAATGCCGATACAACGGGCGCCACTCCGACCCATCGCGCTTTCCCGTGCCACAAGGCCATCCATAAGGCCCCAAATCCTACAAGGGGCAATACGAACCAAGGCGGGCCGACGATAAAACCCTGAGCTCCGTCCAGATGCGACACCCAATTGGAAACCATCAGAATCCAGTGCAGCGCCCAACCCATAACGGTCAGCGCAATCGCCTCCAATCCAAACGGGGCCAGAAGTGCTGCGACAACGGCGGATGGCACGACAAGCAGGCCCATGACGGGAACGGAAAGCAGGTTTGCCAGCAAGCCGTAATGGGACATCGTATTGAAATGCGCAGCCCCAATTGGCGCCGTAGCAAGACCGGCAATTGCCGATGACATCACCACCCCGACGACGGGTTTCAACCATTTTGGGCCGGGCAAAGGGCCCACCTCTCGCAATGCGCCAAAGACTGCAACCAACGCGGTGGTTGCAGCGAAAGACATTTGAAACCCTGGGCTCAACAAAGATTCCGGCCGAAGAATCAATACGATTATGGCAGCAACAGCAACCGCACGTAACGAAATCGCCCGCCGGTCGATCAACACTGCACCAAGCATAACGCCGACCATAACAAAGGCGCGTTCGGTCGCGACATTGCCGCCGGACAGCATCAAATACAGGGTCGCCGCGCCCAGGGCGAGCACAGCGGCCACTTTCCGAACAGGAAACCGAAGCGCCAAAGGAGGACACAGCGACAGACCAATACGGCAAGCCACGAACACGAAGCCGGTCAGAAGCCCCATATGAAGCCCTGAAATAGCCAGCAGATGCGCCAGATTCGAAGCCCGCAAGGATGATAGCGTCTCCTGCCCCATCCCACTGCGATCGCCGGTGGTGACTGCCGCGGCAAATCCACCGATTTCGCCGGGCAGAATTTGCTTCACCCGCTGCGAAATGGCCATACGGATCGCAGTGACCCGAATGCCTTCAACACCCTCTGTCGCCGGTGCAATGGTCATGATTGGAACGCGGGTATATCCCACTGCGCCCAAACGTTGAAACCAGGCATGGCGGCGAAAGTCGAAGCCCCCGGGCTCTACCGGGCCTTGCGGCGGCGAAAGATGCCCGGTGGTCATGATACGCTGCCCCGGTGCGATAGGACCTGTTGGAACATGGACGGAAAGACGGATGCGCTGCGGCCTGCGCTCCTGAGGTACGTCCCCTATGCGCACCTGATCAAGCGTCAACCGCAACGCATCCGAGGCAGACCGATCCATGGCGACGACCCTCCCCTCGATAGGGCCATAATACCGCCACGACAGAACCGGTTCTGCCACCATGTGGGCACGTACGCCTGCCAGAACGAAGCCAGCAGCGATCAGCGCCCCCCCGATTGCCAACGTTCCCAGCCCCGACGGCAGCCAGCGATGCAAGGCGATCAAAGTCAAACACAGGCAAATCAAGCCTGTGAAGACCGTCCGATCAGGTTCAACCCGGACACCGAAATAGAGACCGATCCCCGTTGCCATCATGACCGGCGTCCACGGAAACAGATACCCTGTCTGGTGCAGCAGCGCGGCCTCGACCCGTGCAAGAACACGCATGGTTGCCCCCGTCCTTCGGGCTCGTTAGACAGGCGTCAAACTATGCCAGATACGGTTACCAAAAGGTTAATCCTCATTATGTCCGAACAGGTCGTCACTCGTTTTGCTCCCTCGCCCACCGGTTTCCTGCATATCGGTGGCGCGCGCACTGCATTGTTCAATTGGCTGTATGCGCGCGGACGTGGCGGCAAGTTCCTGCTGCGGATCGAAGACACCGACCGCGAACGGTCAACCCCTGAGGCAACCGCTGCGATCCTTCAGGGTATGGAGTGGCTGGGACTGGATCATGACGGCGATGTGATCAGCCAATTCGAAGGGGCTGCCCGCCACGCAGAGGTTGCACACCAACTTCTGGCCGAGGGAAAAGCATACAAATGTTTCTCAACTCAGGAAGAAATCGCGGCTTTCCGAGACCAAGCCCGCAGCGACGGGAAATCAACCCTGTTCCGCAGCCCCTGGCGTGACGCCGATCCATCGACGCACCCGGACGCGCCTTGTGCTATTCGCATCAAGGCGCCTCAGGACGGGGCGACCGTGATCCGCGATCAGGTTCAGGGTGATGTGTCCATCCGGAACGACCAATTGGATGATATGATCCTTTTGCGTTCGGACGGAACGCCGGTTTACATGCTGGCCGTGGTGGTCGACGATCACGATATGGGTGTTACCCATGTCATCCGCGGCGACGACCACCTCAACAATGCCGCGCGTCAGATGATGATCTACGAAGCCATGGGTTGGAACGTTCCGGTTTGGGCGCATATCCCGCTGATTCACGGGCCCGACGGCAAGAAGCTGTCGAAACGCCATGGAGCTCTTGGGGCGCAGGAATATCAGGCCATGGGCTATCCCGCCGCCGGGATGCGCAACTACCTTGCCCGGCTGGGTTGGAGTCATGGTGACGATGAGTTTTTTTCAGATGCACAGGCAAAGGAATGGTTCGATCTGGATGGGATCGGCAAGAGCCCCGCACGGTTCGATCTGAAAAAGCTTGAAAACCTGTGTGGGCAGCACATTGCTATCTCGGACGATGCTGCGCTGCGGCGAGAGATCGAAGCCTATCTGGCCGCAGCAGATCTGCCACCCTTAACGGAAACACAATCCAGTGATCTGGAACGTGCGATGTATTGCCTCAAGGATCGGGCCCGCACTTTCCCGGAACTGCTTGAAAAAGCTCATTTTGTACTGACAATCCGCCCGATCGTTCCGGATGAAAAGGCCGCGAAGGCGCTGGCATCTGTATCCGATGGTATACTGACGGAATTGACGCCGCAGCTGCAAAATGCTAGCTGGTCCCGAAACGAACTGGAGGAAACCCTGAATTCCTTTGCCGAGTCAAAGGAACTCAAGTTCGGCAAGCTGGCTGGCCCGCTTCGGGCCGTTCTGGCGGGTCGGGCCGTTACTCCTTCGGTTTTTGACATGATGCTTGTGCTGGGGCGGGATGAGACTCTGGCGCGGCTTTCTGAGGCAGCGAAATAACCCAAACTTCATAAACGGGTAACGCTGCTCCGCTAACACCCGGGCTGCGCGCACGCGCGCAGTCATTGCCCGTACCGCCCGAGGTTTCTCGGGCGTACGCATGAATGAAGAAGGGACAACCATGACTGATAGCAACAAAACAGCCACTCTCACCGTTCACGGAAAAGAGTACGAGTTGCCTGTTCATTCCCCGACCGCTGGTCCGGACGTCATCGATATTCGCAAACTCTACGGTCAGGCCGGGGTATTCACTTACGACCCCGGTTTCACGTCGACCGCAAGCTGTGACAGCACCATCACTTATATCGACGGTGAAAAAGGCGAGTTGCTGCACCGCGGTTATCCCATCGACCAACTGGCCGAGAAATCGCACTTCCTCGAAGTCTGCTATCTGCTGCTATACGGAGAGCTGCCGGCGGCAAAAGATCTGGAGACGTTCGAGACCACGATCACCCGCCACACCATGCTGCACGAGCAGATGCAGTATTTCTACCGCGGTTTCCGCCGCGACGCGCATCCTATGGCCATCATGGTCGGTGTTGTTGGTGCGATGTCGGCCTTCTATCACGACTCAACCGATATCTCAGACCCGCAGCAGCGTGAGATTGCGTCGCATCGCCTGATCGCCAAGATGCCGACCATCGCGGCATGGGCTTATAAGTACCATACCGGTCAGCCTTTCGTGTATCCACGCAACGATCTGGACTATGCGTCGAACTTCCTGCGCATGTGTTTCAGCGTTCCTGCCGAAGAGTATGAGGTCAACCCGATCCTCAGCCGTGCAATGGACCGGATTTTGACTCTGCACGCGGATCACGAGCAGAACGCGTCGACCTCGACCGTACGTCTGGCCTCATCTTCAGGTGCGAACCCGTTTGCCTGTATCGCCGCCGGTGTTGCTTGCCTCTGGGGTCCCGCCCACGGCGGCGCAAACCAAGCCTGCCTGGAAATGCTGGAAGAGATCGGCACCGTTGATCGCATTCCCGAATATATTGCCCGTGCCAAGGACAAAGACGATCCGTTCCGCCTGATGGGCTTTGGCCACCGCGTCTACAAGAACTTCGACCCGCGCGCCAAAGTGATGAAGCAGTCGGCTGACGAAGTTCTGGATCTGCTGGGCATTGAGAACAATCCGAAACTGCAGGTTGCCAAAGAGCTTGAGAAAGAGGCACTGGAAGATCCGTATTTCGCCGAGAAGAAGTTGTTCCCGAATGTCGATTTCTATTCGGGCATCATCCTTGAAGCGATGGGCTTCCCAACGTCTATGTTCACGCCGATCTTTGCCCTGTCCCGCACCGTAGGCTGGGTCAGTCAGTGGAAAGAGATGATTGCTGATCCACAGAACAAGATCGGCCGTCCGCGTCAGTTGTATCTGGGTGAGACGCTGCGCGATTACGTGGATATCGAAAACCGCTGATCCTTTAGAGTTCGCAATCAATTCAGAAGACCCCGGTTCATCCGGGGTTTTTTTTGGTATACTCGACGATCAGAGAACCAACATAAGCTGTTGCTTTCGATAATTATTCAGCAAGCGAACAAACAGGTTTATTGCCCTCAGAACAAGCTCATCTGGTCCCCCGGTTGCGGTGGAACTGCAAAAAGATCGCAACGTAGCGGCGCAGATTTCACGGGAAGCCCCAACCGCTTGCAGGCTTTTAAGAACCTTTGGGCAATGATCTCGGCATATTCACCCTCGCCCCGCATTCTGTGCCCCCATCGCGGATCGTAATCCCGCCCCCCATGCATTTCCCGCAGTTTGGACATGACCTTTTCCGACCTTGCAGGCTCATGTTCGGCCAGCCAGTCCTGCCAAAGCTGCGAAACCTCACGCGGCAATCGCAACATGATCCAGCTTGCCGCATCTGCACCAGCCTCTTTCCCGGCTTCCAATAAGTTTTCCAATTCGTGATCCGTCAGCCCCGGCATGATGGGTGACGTCATCACACGTACCGGAACCCCCGCATCGGTCAACGCCCTGATCACGCGCAAACGGCGAAGCGGCGACGGCGCCCGAGGCTCCATCCGGCGGGACAGAGCCGCATCCAGAGTGGTCAGAGAAATGCCGACCCGCGCCAACCCCCGGCTGGCCATGACGGCAAGAATGTCCAGATCCCGCTCTATCAAAGCCCCCTTGGTGACGATGGCAACCGGGTGATTGAACTCCTGCAAAACTTCAAGGCACGATCTTGTTATCATTCGGGTTTTCTCAATTGGCTGATACGGATCCGTGTTTGTACCAATGGCAAGCGGAGCAACTTTGTATGACCTAGCGGACAACTCTTTGCGCAAAACACTACTCATGTTGGGCCGTGCGATCAGGCGGGTTTCGAAATCCAGTCCAGCAGACAAGCCCAGATAGGCGTGGCTGGGTCGCGCAAAGCAATAAACGCAGCCATGTTCGCATCCCCGATACGGGTTGATCGAACGATCGAAGGGCAAATCAGGGGATCGGTTGTAGGTAATAGCGCTGCGCGCAACCTCTTCGCGTGTTTCGGTACGCAGGGGCGGCAAGTCCTCTTCTATGTCCCAACCGTCTTCAGTGGCCACAGTGGTAAAACGTTCGAACCGACCGGATTCATTTGTCGCCGTTCCTCTGGCTTTGATGGTCCGCGCTATGTTCATGCCGCAAATATGTTCCCCGTTCGTTCCCCTCCAGAACATAAACCTGTCGCCGATTTGGCGCAAGCCATCCAAAACCACCGACGGACAGAGCTAGTTGAAGAGTCTGCAGGATAATCTTGCAGACTTTTCTATCGAGCCACCCCATTTTTTGTCTTATAGGTCGGTCCCGAAACGACCGACGTCGCAATCGTCACAGTCAGGTTGCGACGTTTTGGCCAAAACGGAAAAAATGCCACCACGGGCCGATGGCCCGCTCAGCACAGGGAATACCCCATGTCCGACGAAGAAGACATCGTCCTGTCCGAACTGAATGACGACGAACTGGTCGAGCAGATGTTCGACGATCTCTATGACGGCCTGAAAGAAGAGATCGAAGAAGGCACCAACATTCTGCTGGAACGCGGATGGACGCCTTATGACATCCTGACCAAGGCCCTGGTTGGCGGCATGACCATCGTGGGCCACGACTTCCGCGACGGCATCCTGTTCGTTCCCGAAGTTCTGCTGGCTGCAAACGCCATGAAGGGTGGTATGACCATCCTAAAGCCGTTGCTGGCCGAAACCGGCGCACCGCGCGTTGGCAAAATGGTTATCGGAACCGTGAAAGGCGACATCCACGACATTGGCAAAAACCTAGTGTCGATGATGATGGAAGGCGCAGGCTTTGAAGTTGTCGATCTGGGAATCAACAACCCGGTCGAAAACTACCTAGAAGCGCTGGAAAACGAGCAGCCCGATATCCTGGGTATGTCCGCCCTGCTGACCACCACGATGCCCTACATGAAAGTGGTTATCGACACGATGGTCGAACAAGGCGTGCGCGATGATTACATCGTACTGGTTGGCGGCGCGCCTCTGAACGAAGAGTTTGGCAAAGCCATCGGCGCGGACGCGTATTGCCGCGACGCTGCAGTCGCAGTGGAAACCGCCAAGGATTTTGTGGGCCGCAAGCACAACCAACTGGCTGGGTAAGCTCCCAGAGAACCTAATTGAAAGGCCGTCCGACTTAGGGCGGCCTTTTCGTTTCATAGGCATCACATCACCCGCCTATCTCGATTATCCATTTTTAAACGAAGGCAAGGCTAGAAAAACGAGGCATCCAAATTTCGGGGGGTCTCATGCCAACAACGTTCTCGGTCATTTCTCTTGGCAATCTCGCCGAGATCGACAGTTCTGAGGGTAATACAACAGCCGAAAACGCTTCTGCGTTTGTTGGGCAGACTTTTGGTGGGCCCGACGATCCTCTGGCGCGCGACAGTGCCACATGGAGCGCGGTCGGCAAACCGGGCTCGGTTTATGACATGAACAACATGTCCGCCAATGATCGGTTCTCGATCGACGGTGGGCCGCCCCAGGCATTTGATGGCACTTCGATTTACAATGCCACCATCACCTATTTTGACGGATCGAAAGCCAACATCACGGCAGTTGTGGCGCAGGATGTGGATGGCAACACCTACCTGATGCCGGAGTTCTCGGATAATTCAGACCAGTCAGCGCTGGAAGCGGGTCCTATCCGCTCAATCACATTCAACAGCCTGGCCGGAAACAGATATTCAGGCCTGACCGCCAGTCGTGAAGATTGGAATCTTGTCCCCTGTTTTACACCTGGCACACTGATCCGCACCGAGCGGGGCGAGAGACCGATTGAAACCTTGTCCACCGGCGACAGAATCGAAACCCTTGATCACGGCCTGCAAACCCTTCGCTGGATCGGACGCCGATCGGTCAAAGCAACAGGCCTGCATGCACCAATCCTCTTCAAAGCGGGTGCCGTTGGAAACACGCGCGATCTTCTGGTGTCGCAACAGCACAAAATGCTGATCCGAGACTGGCGCGTTGAGTTGAACACCGGCCACGGCGAAGCACTGGCCCCAGCCAAGCATCTCGTGAATCGGACCGACATCGTTCTACGTCCAGGAGGGGTGGTGACCTACATACATCTGCTGTTCGACCAGCACGAGTTGCTCTGGGCCGAAGGTTGCCTGAGCGAGAGCTTTCATCCCGGCGCCCAAATATGGAACAGTCTGGACATTGCCGCGCGGCAAGAGATTCTGCTGTTGTTCCCGGAACTGTCTCAGAATGGCATCACCGCTTATGGCCCGCCTGCCCGGCCCCAGTTGGCGGCCTTCGAAACGCATGCGTCGGCAGCCTGACATAAGATGTCGGAACAGGGCTTGCCCAATGGCCGCATTCATCTTCCTATATTGACAGCCCCAGAGGATGCGGAACCATGCCAAACGAAACCCTGCCTGATGATGCAAGCCTAACGACAAAGGGATACAACGGCGAGGGCAACGGTAGCATACTTTTGATCGCCTGCGGCGCTCTTGCGCGGGAAATTCTGGACATCAAGACGCGCAACGGCTGGGATCACATGGCGCTGACCTGCCTGCCAGCGATCCTGCACGTGCACCCGGAACGGATCACTCAGGCCGTAGAAGGCGCAGTGGCCAAGCATCAGGGCAATTTCGACAAGATCTACGTCGTTTATGCCGATTGCGGCACTGGGGGGCTGTTGCAAGCGGCCTGCGAAAAACTGGGGGTCGAAATGGTCAAGGGCCCGCACTGCTATTCGTTCTTCGAAGGAAATCAGGCCTTTCAGGACCGAGGAGAAGACGAAACAACGGCCTTCTACCTGACAGATTTTCTGGCCCGGCAATTCGACGCCTTTGTCTGGAAGCCCCTTGGATTGGATCGCCACCCGGAACTGCGCGACATGTATTTCGGGAATTACACCAAACTAATCTATCAGGCCCAGATTGACAGCCCGGAACTGACGGAGCGGGCGCGCGAATGTGCAGACCGCATGGGATTGGAGTTTGAACGTCGGTTCACCGGTTACGGCGACTTGGAAACCACAATGTCAGACTGGGCAAACCGCCCGACCTAAAGTCAGGCGTTTTCCTGTGCAACTTGCCGGATGCGTTCGATCATAGACCGCAAACCGTTTGAGCGCTGCGCAGACAGGTGGTCGTTCAGGCCAAGACGCGCCAGTTCACCACCAGCATCGACTTTGGGAACTTCGCTTACCGGCAACCCGTTGTACAAAGATCGAAGAACTGCGATCAGCCCGCGTACGATCAAGGCATCGCTGTCACCATCAAACCTGAAGACACCAGCCTCAATCATCGGATGCAGCCAGACCTGGCTGGCGCAGCCATGCACTTTTGTTGCCGGAACCCTAAACGCGTCGTCCAGAGGCTCCATCGCTTTACCCTGCTCGATAACATGGCGATACCGATCCTCCCAATCCTCGAGAAACTCGAAATCCTCGACAATATCTTCAAAGGCGGGCGTGGCCATGATGCGGTGGTCCTTCCGTTGCGATCACAATTGTGACCTAAGCCGACGACCACCCACTGTCCAGTCCCTGCTGTGGCTTTTCAACGCGAAGAAATTGCGCTAACCCATTGCCTGAACTCGTGTGAAAGTCTGTGGGTCCATGCAAAAATCTCTGTCCGTTCTTATCATCGCCGCACTGACCCTGACTGCCTGCAACAGCTGGCGCGATTCTCGGGCAAATCCGTCAAACTGGTTCGGCTCCAGCAGATCTGTCGAAGCCGAGACGCCGCCGGACCCAAATGCCGCCGACGCCTTGGTTCCTCAGCAAGGCGGAGGTACTGGCCTGTTTTCCCGCCCCGATGCCGAAGACACCAGCATTCCGATCGGTCAGATCGACGAGTTGCGCATTGATCCCACCCCCGCTGGCGCCATTATTTATGCGTCTGGCACAGCTGTCCGTCAGGGGGCGTATAACGCGCGTCTGATTGCCGTTGAAACGGAAGAAAACAAGAAAAACGGAATTCTGGAGTTCGTATTCCGTGTGAATTATCCCGGTTCTGAAACTCCACAAGGGTCGGACGTTACCCGGATGGTATCTGATGCAGTCAATGTATCGAACCAAGAACTGGAAGGTATCCGACTGGTCCGTGTAGTCGGACAGCAGAACGCACTGGAATCGCGGCGCCGGTAAGCGCCGCTAAAGCGCTACCACCTTGACCGCCTGCCCTTTGGCCGCCAGGGCGATTTTTCCTTCGCATAGTTTGAGCGCGTCTTCGCCAAAGACTTCGAACCGCCACCCGGACATGGCGGGAAGCTCCCGCTCACCTGCGGCGATCTGATCCAATTCCGAACTTGTGGCGATCAGTTTTGCGGCCACACCTGAACTTTCGGTTTTGGACTTGAGCAATACCCGCAACAGGTCTGACAATGCCGGATTGACCTTGAGCTTTTCTCGCGAGTTGTCGACCGTCGGCAGCTTGTCCGCCGGGCAATTCACGCCACGCTTGACTGCTGTTAGAATACCTTCGGCAATCGCTCCTTTGCGCGCTTCTCGCAGCAACAGGCGTGACCCTCCCAAATCCGAAGGTGTTTTGGGTTTGGTCGATGCCAATTCAATCAACGCATCATCCTTGAACACGCGGTTCCGGGGTACGTTGTTTTCCTGTGCATAAGCTTCGCGGAACTGCGCCAACTCGCGCACGACAGCCAGAAACTTGGCCGAGTTCGTGCGCGTCTTAACCCTCTTCCAGGCCTCCTCGGGGCGGATGTCATATGTGGCAGGCTGCGTCAGCGTGCGCAGTTCTTCAGCAACCCAGTGGCTGCGCATCGTCTTTTCAAGCTCGGCTGCCAGATATTCATAGATTCTGCGCAAATGCGTCACGTCTGCCAGAGCATAATTCTTTTGAGCATCGGTCAGCGGACGCCGAGACCAGTCGGTGAACCGAGAGGTCTTATCAACACCCTGCTTGCAGATTTTCCGAACCAGAGTTTCATAGCCCACCTGCTCACCAAACCCGCAAACCATTGCCGCGACCTGCGTGTCAAACAAAGGACTGGGGAACACGTCAGCCTCGACCCAGAAGATCTCAAGGTCCTGACGGGCGGCATGGAAAACCTTGACCACGTCTTCGTTCCGGAACAGATCGTAGAGCGGTTCAAGCGACAAATCATCGGCCAGCGGATCAACCAGAACCGCGCTGTCTTCATCCTCGGACGGGATGGCCAATTGCACCAGACACAGCTTGGAATAATACGTCCGCTCGCGCAGAAATTCGGTGTCGACTGTGATGTAAGGATAGCCTGCAGCGGCCTTGCAGAAATCGGCCAGCTCTTGCGTCGTCGTCAGGGTTTTCATGCGCCGTACTAGTATCGCTCTTGATATTGTGACTGCCCGTTTTTTTAATCGTCCCGAGCGTTACCGACGACCATAGGCCGATTATCAGGCGAGTGTAAATCACCCAGAATAAGTTCAGGGCAACAGGACGGGCGACCTGTTGCCTTCTGCATAACGACGCAACACCTCGGGGTAGAGTTTATGTTCGTATACCAGCACCCGCGCGGCCAGCGACTCCGGTGTATCTGCCGCCTCAATGGGCACCCGCGCCTGCCCCAGAATTGGCCCGTCATCTAGTGCCGCCGTCACTTCATGGACAGAGCATCCATGTTCGGTATCCCCAGCTTCGATGGCGCGGGCGTGGGTGTTTAACCCTTTGTATTTAGGTAATAATGAGGGGTGGATGTTCAGCATCCGCCCCTGAAACCGAGACACGAAATCCCCCGTCAGAACCCGCATGAATCCCGCCAGACAAACAATATCCGGCTGCGCCTCTTGCAAGGGCTTCAGAAGCTCGGCTTCAAACGCGGCGCGATCCCCATTGAACGGGCGATGATCGACCACTGCGGTCGGAATGCCACGGTCCGCAGCTTTTTTCAGCCCGCCTGCCTGCGCATCGTTAGAGAGCACCAAGCAAGGCCGCGCCGGATGATCACTGGTCATGCTGTCAACCAGCGACACCATGTTTGACCCGCCCCCGGAAATCAGGATCGCGACGCGCTTGTGGCTCACAGCAGTTTGCCCGAATAGGCAACGCCGGGCGCTTCCGAAACGGTACCGATCCGCGCGACGGTTTCACCAGCGTCAGCCAGCAGGGCCGACAGGTCATCCGCCTTGTCCGCATCGCACACAACAATCAGGCCAATGCCGCAATTGAAAGTCTTGAGCATTTCCGCCTCGACGATGCCACCGGTTTCTGCCATCCAACTAAAGACGGGCGGCAACCGCCAGCTGTCCAGATCGATCTCGGCCCCCAGCCCTTCGGGCAACACGCGAGGCAGGTTTTCGGTCAGACCGCCACCAGTGATATGCGCCAGCGCATTTACGCCGCCGGCGCGGATCGCGGCCAGTGCCGGTTTGACATAGAGGCGCGTGGGCGTCAGCAGCGCCTCACCTAGAGTGCCTTCACCAAAGGGCGACGGCGCATCCCAACCCAATCCGGACAATTCAACCAGCTTACGCACCAGCGAATAGCCGTTGGAATGCACCCCATTCGAGGCCAGACCCAACAGCACGTCACCGGATTGAACGCCTGCAGGCAGATCCGCACCGCGTTCCATTGCGCCAACCGAGAACCCGGCCAGATCAAAATCACCATCGGGATACATGCCCGGCATCTCGGCGGTCTCGCCACCGATCAAGGCGCAGCCGGACTGCGCACAGCCTTCGGCAATCCCTTCGATGATCCGTGCTGCCGTATCGGTATCCAGCTTACCGGTCGCGAAATAGTCAAGGAAGAACAGCGGCTCGGCCCCCTGACAGATCAGGTCATTGACGCACATGGCCACCAGATCGATGCCGACCCCGTCCACAACCCCGGTATCGATCGCGATCCGCAGCTTGGTGCCCACGCCATCCGTAGCACCAACCAGAATCGGGTCTTGATACCCGGCAGCCTTGAGATCGAACAAGGCGCCGAAACCGCCCAGACCGCTCATCACGCCAGGGCGGTTGGTCCGCTTGGCGGCGGGCTTGATCCGATCGACCAGAGCATTGCCTGCGTCAATATCCACGCCTGCATCGGCATAGGTGATTCCGTTCTTGCCCGCTGTCATGGCCAGTTCCTTTTGAATGCTTTGCGGGCGGGTTATTCGATTGTGGCGATTGTTGCAACGGTCAGGCTTGACGCGGCTGTTCACCGTGATACCCAAGGCGCCTAGGCGGGCCTGTAGCTCAATTGGTTAGAGCAGAGCGCTCATAACGCTTTGGTTGGGGGTTCGAGTCCCTCCGGGCCTACCACATCGCCGAAACACCTGGGTCAACCGATTACCGCCTTCAAGCGAACGTGCGGTCTCATTCGCTCGGTTCAACCAACCCAAAATACTCATCGAACTCTTCCTGAGTCACTTGCCACTCATAATAATAGCCATCGCGCCCGCCAAAGCTGTAGTTTTCATGACTGCCTGAAAGTTCTGGATCCCGATGAACCGTCGCCAAGTACGTCTCGAAATCCGCAGGATCGGTCCAGTAGGAAGCGTCCATGATCATCATGTAATAATCAAAGGCATATGGCTCGTCGAACTTGCCAAAATCATTTTGCAAATAGTCGAACATTTCAGCGCAAAAAATCGCCATATTGGCGCGCGCCTGAACTGGCAGCGGCGCCAGATCTTCGTCACCCTCTACCACTTCACGCATTGACGCGTACCACAACTCGGAAGCCAGCGACTCGACCAGATCGGACCGCAACCACTTGAGGCATGTATCACCTGCCCCGATAAAGCCCGTCAGGCGTTCCACTCGTCGTTCATCGGTTTCGTCATACCACTGCCAAAGTGGCAGCAAAGCCGCCATTGTCGCGCACCCGACGAACCCCTTTTCAGCCAATTTAATAAATCCTGCGAAAACCATCTCTTAATCCCCCAAAAATCAAAAAAATATGGGGACAGGATGCCATGACTAGACAAATTAACAAAATTGAATTCAAGACACAGACATAATGAGGGCCTATCGTCCGATGATAATATCCGCGCACAGCCCGCCCAAACGCTCGCTTTTCGCCAGACGCAATGTACCACCGTGCGCACGGGCGATATCCGCCACGATAGCAAGGCCCAAGCCCACGCCACTGCCCTGATTCTGATTGCGCGCTGGGTCAAGACGCGTGAAAGGCCTGACCGCTTCAGTACGTTGATCTGCCGGAATACCGGGGCCGTCGTCTTCAACGCGGATACGCATCGATTTCGCATTCATGAACAGGCTGAGTTCAGCCCGGCTGCCGTAGCGCACGGCATTCCCAATAAGGTTTTCGACCGCTCGGCGTATCGCCATGGGGCGCAGCATGGCTGTCCCCTGCCCTTCGACCTCAATCAATTCTACCTGATGACCGGCCCGTTTTGCGTCATCCACGATTTGGCGGAGAAACTCATCCGGCCGGACCTCTTCCGGCGATCCCTCGGCTGCGCCGCGTGAAAAATCCAGAAACGCGTCCAACAAGGACTGCATTTCCGTCACATCCTTTTGCAGCGGAGCGGCCTCGTCTTCGGGTAACATCGAAAGGCCAAGCTTCAGACGCGTTAAGGGTGTTCGCAAGTCATGACTGACCCCGGACAGCATCAGTGTCCGTTGCTCCATCTGTCGTTCGATCCGGGACCGCATGTCCAGAAACGCGTTACCCGCCGCGCGAACCTCTATGGCTCCGCTGGGTGAATAGGGGACGATTCGCCCCCGCCCGAATGCCTGAGCCGCATCGGCAAGACGCGTGATGGGTCGCAATTGGTTGCGCATGTACAAAAAAGAGATTGTTGTCATGATGACTGCAAAGAACACCATCGTAACGATCAATTGGTGCGGCGCCGCTGGTGACAACCTGCGACGGTCAAAGGTCAGCTGCAGCAATCCCAAATCCGTTTTCAAATAAACCCGGGCTTCTCTACTGCTGGGTAAGGCCACGGCGACCAGATCAGGCAACCTCGCGCGTAGCTCAGATTCGACCTGAGGCGCTATGAAGTCATACCACCGTCGCGCGCCGATCATCGGTTCTTCGTTGGCATCCAGAAACCTGGCTTTCATCTCAAGCGCTTGCAAATCAGGACGAACTACCGAAAGCGCTTGTCGCTGAGTCTCCTCGCCCTCCATCATTGTACTGATCAGCATCACTTCACGTGATGCTGCGCGGGTCATCTGGCTAGTCACATCCTCCAGGTGTTTTTGAAGGAAAGCGATTCCCACAACCAACAGCAACACGATCACTGGCAAAACCAGGATCAGCACTGCCCGGGCGTACAGGCTGCGGGGCATATAGGGTTTGAGCCAATGCGAGGACATGCGCTAAACCTAGCGGGCTGCCCGGACAAGAGGAAGAGCACAGAATGCAGGCATCTGACGATTTCAATCCACCTTTCGGTGAGGCAGTCGACTTGCAGCCGGGTTTACGTCGTATTCTGGCGCCGAATCCGTCCCCGATGACCTATCGCGGTACCAACACCTATCTGCTGGGCGATCGCGACATCGCAGTCATCGATCCAGGCCCTGCAAGCGAAGTTCATCTGGACGCAATTCTGAGCGCGGTGAACCCGGGTCAGCGGATCAGCCACATCATAGTAACGCACTCGCATCTGGATCATTCACCACTGGCCGCACCATTGGCAGCCCGAACAGGAGCAAGGGTTTTTGCGTTTGGTGGACCCGAATCCGGGCGCAGTGCCGTCATGTCCGATCTCGCAGCGCAAGGATTGGCCGGAGGTGGCGAAGGCATAGACACCGCCTTTCGCCCCGATGTCGAAGTGGCGGATGGCGAATTCATTTCGGGCGACGGATGGCAGCTTGAGGTTATTCACACACCGGGCCACCTGGGCAATCACATTGCTTTGGCCTGGCAGGACACCTGTTTCACGGCGGACCACGTCATGGGATGGGCCAGCTCTTTGGTTTCGCCACCCGATGGTGACCTGACCGACTTCATGACCGCCTGCCATCGGCTACGAGCACGCGACTGGTCGGTATTCCACGCGGGCCATGGTGCACCGATCACCAGCCCTGCCAAGCGTCTGGACTGGCTGATACATCACCGCCAAACCCGCGAAGCGCAGATTCTGAACGCTCTGGAGGATGCAGATGGGACTGCACGGCATCTGGCTGAACACATCTACACCGACACACCTGCGGCTTTGTTGCCAGCAGCAGAGCGAAACGTCTTTGCCCATCTCGTTGATCTGACGGGAAAAAACAAAGTGTCACCTGTTGGCGCTCTATCAGTTTCTTCCGTTTTTCGCAGGCTTCGCTAAAGCAGAAAAAATTTTTTATGGTTCGCGTACTTAACCACTGGACGCCGGGAATCCGGGTTGCTATACGCGCCTCAGTTCCGGCGTAGCTCAGCGGTAGAGCAGTTGACTGTTAATCAATTGGTCGTAGGTTCGATCCCTACCGCCGGAGCCAATTTCCACCTATCTAAGCGCTCTTTTTGACTGTCAGGGATTCTTTGGAATACTGACGAAATTTTTCGCTCAAAAAACACGTGCACCCTCTGGACGCCGGTAAACCGGATTGCTATACGGCGCGGACCGTTCCGGCGTAGCTCAGCGGTAGAGCAGTTGACTGTTAATCAATTGGTCGTAGGTTCGATCCCTACCGCCGGAGCCAAATCCCCACGATTCAGCAGAATTACCTGGTCATGGCGTCCTCGAACTCTGCCCGTAGCTTGCGTTTCAGAACCTTTCCGGTTGCGCTCAGCGGCAGCGCATCGACAAAGACGACCTTGTCCGGAACCTGCCATTTGGCGATTTTTCCATCGAAGAAAGTCAGCAAATCCTCTTCGCTTGGCTCTTCGCCGTCGGCTTTCACAGCAACCAATAAAGGCCGTTCGTCCCATTTCGGATGCGGCACGCCGACGACGGCGGCTGTTGCAAGCTTAGGGTGCGCCACCGCGATGTTCTCAAGTTCGACCGAGCTGATCCATTCCCCACCAGATTTTATGATGTCCTTGGATCGGTCGCGAATGGTCATGTAGCCATCCCGGTCCAACGTGGCGACATCCCCGGTGGCGAACCAGCCATCCTGCAACAAATCCTGATCCTGCAACTGGAAGTAGCTGTCCAGGACCCAATGACCCCGCACCATCAAATCCCCCTGAGTTTCACCATCATGCGGAAGATCATTCCCATCTTCGTCCACAATTTTCAGCTCAACCCCAAACGGGGGCCTCCCCTGGCTCAGGCGAATCATGTGCTGCTCTTCCGGCGGCAACTTCAGATGTTTGGCCAATGGGTAATTTGTCGTGCCCAACGGGCTCATTTCGCTCATGCCCCACGCGTGAACCGTGTCAACGCCGTAGGTTTCGCGGAACGTTTCGATCATCGACGGCGGGCAGGCAGCACCGCCGATTACAGTCCGATCAAGGCTTTTGAGTTCGGTTCCGCATTTGGCGGCATGAGCCAGCAGGCCCTGCCAGATGGTCGGTACGCCCATGGCCAACGTCACACCGTAGGTGTCGATCAGATTGACCAGCGCCTCGCCATGTAGATCCGGCCCCGGCAACACAAGCCGAGACCCCGACATGGCGCAGGCATAAGGCGATCCCCAGGCATTGACATGAAACATCGGAACCACTGGCATCACGACATCCATAGCGGAATAACCGATCACGTCCTTCGTGTTCGATGCAAAGCTGTGCAACAGGGTTGATCGGTGAGAATACAGCACGCCTTTCGGATTGCCGGTCGTCCCTGAGGTATAGCACAGGCTTGACGCTGTATTTTCGTCCAGGTCAGGCCACGCGAACCCCGCATCTCCGGTCTCGATCAGTTCGTCATAGAATTTCAGATCGGGAATCTGGGCCGCAGCCTCTTGGTTGCGTGGCCCCATAAGGACAAAATGCCGAACTCCGGTCAGAGAACTGTGCAAGGCAGCGACCAGCGGAATGAAGGTCGCATCAAAGAACAATACCCTGTCCTGAGCGTGGTTGATGACAAAGGTCAGCTGCTCGGGGAACAGGCGGGGATTGATCGTGTGGCAGACATAGCCCGCGCCAGAGGTGGCAAAATAGATCTCAAGATGCCGTCGGTTGTTCCAGGCTAGCGTCCCGATCCTGTCCTGCGGCTCCAGCCCCAAATTCGTCAAAGCCGATGCCATTTGTCGGGCATTCACTGCAATCTCGGACCAGTTAGTTTCAGTCACCGTTCCGTCTGTTTCGACCGAAACTATTTCTGTTTCACCATGGTATCGCTCTGCGTGATCGATCAGTGACGAAATCAGCAGCGGCTGCGTCATCATCTGTCCCAGCATGGACATCCTCCCGTCCTTGGCGAGGCCTTGGATGGCCTCAGCCTTTTTCCATCCGACATTAACAGCCAGGGGTATGCCCTGTGCGTCAATCCAGTCGTTTCCTAGGAAGGAACCCTGCCAAGCATTTAATTGTCTGACAATAAAAGAATGCAGCCCACCATGGCGGCAGATTGCATCTACAGCCGTTAATCCCGGTGTTTCAGTACATATTCCACCAATGTTGCGGTAGAACCGTCCTTGCCTTCGGCACTCTCGGAGCCATCCACGATTGGCCCAAGCGAAGTGGCCAGCTCTTTGCCCAATTCCACGCCCCATTGGTCGAAGGAATTGATGCCCAGCAGAACGCCCTCGACAAACACACGGTGCTCATAAAGCGCAATAATCTGCCCCAGCACGAACGGAGTGAGTTTCGGATAGATCAGGGTTGTGGACGGGCGGTTACCCGGGAACACCCGGTGTCGGGCCTGCCGATCCAAGTCTTCGCCTTGCAACCCCTTTTCCGCCATGCGTTCACGGGCTTCATCGAGAGAGCGGCCGCGCATCAAAGCTTCGGACTGCGCCAGACAGTTGGCCAAAAGCAGACGGTGATGATGGGTCAGCTCGGGTTCGTGCCCCTCGGCCGCGACCATGAACTCGCAGGGAATGACATCCGTGCCCTGATGGATCAGCTGATAGAAAGCATGCTGGCCATTGGTGCCGGGCTCGCCCCAAACCACGGGCCCCGAAGGAATGGTCAGGGATGATCCATCCATCGCGACGGATTTACCATTCGATTCCATTTCTAGTTGCTGGAAATACGCTGGCAGTCGTAGCAGTCGCTGATCGTAGGGCAGCACCGCACGACTGGTGTGATCCAGAACCTGACGATGCCAAATACCGACCAGCGCCAGCATCACAGGCATGTTTTCCGCCCAATCTGCCGAGCGGAAATGCAGATCCATCGCCTGCCCACCGCGCAGAAACGCATCGAACGCATTCGAACCGACGGCAATCATGACCGGCAGACCGACCGGACCCCAAACCGAATAGCGCCCGCCGACCCAATCGGCAAAACCGAACACATGCGCCTCGGGGATACCAAACGCCTGCGTCTTGTCCAGAGCGCTCGACACAGCGGCAAACTGGCGGGATGGATCACCCCCACCCTCGGTCATCCAGGCGCGGGCCGTGCGCGCATTGGTCATCGTTTCGATTGTGGTGAAGGTTTTTGAGGCGACAATCACCAGCGTCCGTGTCGGGTCCAACTGGCGTAATGTATCAGCGATTTGGGCCCCATCCACGTTCGAGACGTAATGCACCCGCGGTCCATCGTGATAAGGCGCCAGTGCGTGCGTGGCCATCACCGGACCAAGGTCAGATCCCCCTATTCCGATATTCACCACATCAGTAAAACTGCCTCCTGCCCCTGCAACGGCACCGCCGCGCACTTCCTCGGCAAACACACGCATCCTTTGCAGCGTGTCCAGAACCTCGGGCATGACGTCCTGACCGTCCACTTCGACCGGCCCGCCATCAAGGTTACGCAGAGCGGTGTGCAGCACTGCGCGACCTTCTGTTTCGTTTATCTTTTTCCCGGCAAACATAGCGTCGCGTCGCGCTGCCAACCCGGCGTCTTCACATAATTGTATGAGTGCGTTGCGCACCGCGTCATCGATCTGCGTTTTGGAATAGTCGAACAACATGTCACCGGTTGCGGCCGAAAACACCCCTGCCCGGGTTGCATCCTCTGCAAACAGATCGACGATACGGCGTTCGGTTGTCGCAAGCGTCTTCAAAACATCTAGTTGCATTGCCTCACTCCGCCCAATGGACCGTCATGCCACTGAGAACAGCGGCGATTGGCGCCTCTTCCGGAGGCATCGACATGGCCTTTTCCAATACGTCGCGTTTCGCCTGTCCGTAGATGATCAGATGTTTCGACAAAGCCCCATCCAGCACGGGGGCCGTCATGGAAATACGAGCCTCTGGTTGCACATCGGTCCGGGCAACAGTCAGGGTTGGCGCGTGGCTATCCAGGGCCTCGGACAGACCGACCATTCCCGGGAACAACGAGGCCGTGTGCATGTCTTCGCCCATCCCAAGCACGAGAACCGCCAAGGGCAGTACCGGCGCGATCAAGGATTCGATCTCCGGCAAAGCCGCCTCAGGCTCAGCACTAGGTACGTATAGCGGGATATACTGCGCAACCGACGCCCGGTTGGTCAGAAGTCTCTCCCGGATCAGACGCTCGTTCGAGCGTTCATGATCAGCTGGCACGCAGCGTTCATCCGTTGGCAAAACACGCACGCGGTCCCACTCAAGATCAGCGGCGCACAGGCTGTCAAACACCGGCCCCGGGGTTGTCCCACCGGGAACGGCCAGCGCAACCGTGTCGTGATGCAGCAGTGCGGCCTCAAGCTCACCCGCCAAGGCGTTTGCCACATCGATGGCAAGCATTTCCCGATCGGCATATTCCTGAATGTTCATGGCTTAATTCCTTGCCAGCGGCGACCGTCCCGTTTCATCAGCAGCTCGGCGTCGCCCGGCCCTGTGCTGCCGCTGTCATAAGGTTTCGGCACGTCTCCGCGCGCCAGCCATCCGGCGATGATCGGATCGGTCCAGGCCCAGGCGGCCTCAACCTCGTCCCCGCGCATAAACAGGGTCTGATTGCCCCGGATCACATCCATCACGAGACGTTCGTAAGCATCCGGAGGGTCCTGATTTTCAGGCCCAAGTGCTTCGGCAAAACTCATGTCCAAAGGCACGTCGATCAGGCGCATCCCGCCCGGGCCCGGCTCTTTGATCGTTACCTTCAACGTGATCCCCTCGTTAGGTTGCAACCGGATAGACAACGCATTGGCGTGACGCCCGGCCTCTTCCCCGAAAATCGAATGCGGCGCGTCCTTGAACAATACGTTGATCACCGACGAGCGTGCCACCAGCCGTTTGCCCGTGCGCAGGTAAAACGGCGTACCCGCCCACCGCCAATTGCTGATGTGGGCTTTTAGCGCCACATAGCTTTCGGTTGTCGAGCGTGGGTTGCCAACACAGTCGCGGTATCCCGGCCCATCCGGCCCTGCCGCAAACTGGCCCCGCACGATGTGATGCGGTTCAACCGGATCAAGCGCCCGGATTACCTTGAGCTTTTCATCCCGCACCGCGTCAGGATCGAACTTTGCCGGAGGTTCCATCGCAATCAGGCAAAGCAGTTGCATCAGGTGGTTCTGCACCATGTCGCGCATCGCACCCGCACGTTCATAGTATTCTTCCCGCCCTGCGATTCCGACGGTTTCCGCAACCGTGATCTGGATATGGTCGACATACTGGCTGTTCCATAGCGGTTCGAACAGCATATTGCCAAACCGCACAGCCATCAGGTTCTGGACGGTTTCCTTGCCCAGATAGTGGTCGATCCGATAAATCTGACTTTCATCAAAATGCGCAGCCAGTGTGGCGTTCAGGTCTCGCGCACTGTCCAGATCATGCCCAAACGGTTTCTCGACCACGATGCGAGTATCTTCCGTTGCCAAATCATAGGCCCGGACCCGCTCGGCCAGTGGTCCGAACAAGCTGGGACCAACCGAGAAGTAAAACGCGCGAACCCGGTTGGGTGCCAATTTTTCGCCCAGCAAATCCCAGCCTTCAGCCGACATCGCATCCAGCGGGACATAGTCGACCCGTTGTAGGAATCGGGTCAGTGCCCGCGAATCCGCGGCCCGGACCGCAGCGTGCTGGTGAAGCGACTCTGTGACCATTTGGCGAAATTCTTCTGGGGAATGGCCTGCACGCGCTGCTGCGATAATCTTCGCATCCTCATGCCATTGCCCGGCGCAAAAACGACGGTAGAGCGCAGGCAGGATCTTGCGCTGCGCCAGATCACCGGTGCCGCCGAAAATAATCAGATCAAAGGGATCTACAGGTATGACGCGAGAAACCATGAGTTGTCCTTACCTTGCCCCATTCGGCATGTCCAATGTTAGCGCAATCATACGTCAAGAAATCATACTGATCAAAACTCTGTCAGAACTGCCGCGCCACCCTTACCAAATTCACGACAAAGGGCTAGATCAGTCTGACGACTTCAAAGAACCGGATGCGGGAATGAAAGACAACGCCCCTCACCTTGCCAATATCGGCAAGTTTCAAAACAAATCGGTGACAGCTGACGGCCAGACCCGCGCAACGGTTTCCCTCACACGACCCGAGACCCTATGGTTTAATACAGGCACTCTGTGCAATATCGAATGCGTAAACTGCTATATTGCCAGCAGCCCGACCAATGACGCTTTGGTTTACATCACCGCGGACGAAGTGCGTGACTACTTGGATCAGATCGAAGCCCGCAACTGGCCGGTACGCGAAATCGGGTTTACCGGCGGTGAGCCTTTCATGAATCCTGACATGATCGACATGACGCGCGCCGCTCTGGAACGTGGATATGAGGTGTTGATCCTGACCAACGCAATGGCACCGATGATGCGCCGCAAAATGCGCGACGGGTTGCTGGCATTGCAGAAGGATTTCGGCGACAAGCTGACTCTGCGCGTTTCCGTCGATCACTTCCGCCCGGCGCTGCACGATGAAGAGCGCGGCGACGGCAGTTTCGACAAAACCGTCGCCGGGATGGAATGGTTGCGCGACCATGGTTTCAACATGGCTATCGCCGGGCGTACCGTCTGGGGAGATTCAGATGCGGAAAGCCGTTTGGGCTATGCCAAATTTTTTGCCGAGCACGGCTTTGACATTGACCCGCAAAACCCGGCTCAGACAGTTCTGTTCCCTGAGATGGACGAAACTGTGGAAGTGCCCGAAATCACCACCGCTTGCTGGGGAATTCTGAACAAATCCCCCGACGCCGTCATGTGCGCCAGCGCCCGTATGGTGGTAAAACGCAAGGGGGCCGCAAAACCTGCCGTGCTGGCGTGCACCCTACTGCCTTACGAGCCGGAGTTTGAGATGGGCCATACTCTGGCCGAGGCCGAGGCCGATGTTCACCTGAATCACCCTCATTGCGCCAAGTTCTGCGTCTTGGGTGGGGCCAGCTGTTCTGGCTGATCAGTTCAGTTCAGGCGATTTCCAGAACTTCGTGCCGGATGCGCCGGCGGACACGCGCCACCCCTTCTTGTTGAGAACAAAGAACGAGCGTCCGTCAGTAAAGCGCAGGGTTTCACCCGTTTTGTCCTCGCCATACATAGCCCCTGTTTCCGCAGTCGCGTCATAGCCTTGGGTTATGAACTTATCCAAATCTGCTTGGGTTTCGAACAGGATCACGAATTTGGTCTCGAAGCCACCAATGCCGATGGCACCGCCAACACCGCCCGTCCCCATGTTCATATAAGTATGCTGCCCCGTGTCTTTCGACACCGCGACGCCCCTGCCATAACCCGCGGACACGGGAAATACCGTAACCTTGCGAGAGTCGAACACCGCATATCCGGCGCTGATGTCATAGAGAGACTGCGCTTCGGGGTTTTCCGCCATCAACTGATCCAGGATATCGCCTGCCATAGCGTCAAGCTTGGCACGCGTTTCTTCCGGTGTTGCCTCATTTGATAACAGCTCCGAAGTGGAACTGATGGTGTCATCGACTGCCGCTGCACCTTTGTCGATGGTATTCCCAACGCTCTCGGCGCCTTTCTTGATCTTGTCCAAAACGCCTTCCGCAGAAACAGGGCTACTCACGCAAAGCGCTGCAGCAAGAAACAAGGCTCTTGTCATAACGTGTTTTCCTGTGACGCCTACATATTGGCGGCCACCTTACCCGACTTGTCTCAAATGAGAACGGGTAATCGACGTTCAGGCAAACTTGGCCAACTGCTCAGTTCACGCGAAATTCGCCAACCATGTTGCGCCACTCCCCCGGGGCAATCATTTTGCGGTGGGTGAACTTGACGGAATGCAGCGGTCCTTCGATTTCCCGCTGCCAAAAGTCGATGAACTCGAACAGTTTCGGATGATCCGGCGCAAGGTCGTAGTCCTGCCAGATGAACGTGTTCAAGACATGGATATAGTCGGGCATATGGTAGAAGAATTCCGCCGTTGTCAGACCGTAGCCTTTAAGCATCAATTCGGTTTCACTTGGCTTCATGCAGACCTCCGGTTTGTTGCAAGGTCTCTTGAGCCTAACACGCAAACGCCCTAATCCTTAGTTAACAATATGTTACTCGGATGTTACGAGTGTTTTTTACAGGGGAAATCGTTGCTTGCTTGCACCTTATGTGCCAGGTCTGATAAGGTGTACCCACAATATATAGACCCAGAACAAAGCACGGGCAGTTTACGTGAGCGATACGCCAGAAATCCCCGAAAACATGGATGAAACACCGCCCGAGCGCCCCGTCTATGACGGTCCGACGGTGTCCATCGAATCCGAAATGCGCACGTCCTATCTGGATTATGCCATGTCGGTCATTGTCAGCCGCGCGATCCCCGATCTGCGTGATGGGCTGAAACCGGTTCACCGCCGCATCCTGTACGCCATGCACGAAACCGGGAACACCCATGACAAGGCCTACCGCAAGTCGGCCCGTCCGGTTGGCGACGTGATGGGTAAGTACCACCCGCACGGCGACAGCGCGATTTATGACGCTTTGGTGCGGATGGCGCAGGATTTCTCGATGTCCCTGCCCTTGCTGGATGGTCAGGGCAACTTTGGTTCGATGGATGGCGATAACCCGGCGGCCATGCGCTATACCGAAGTGCGGATGGACAAACCCGCCGCCGCCCTGCTGGCCGATATCGAAAAAGAGACGGTCGATTTTCAGGACAACTATGACGGCAAAGACCGCGAACCAACGGTCCTGCCCGCCCGGTTCCCGAACATGCTGGTCAATGGTGCCGGTGGTATCGCGGTTGGTATGGCCACGAACATTCCGCCGCACAACCTGGGCGAAGTGGTCGATGCCACGCTGGCGCTGATCGACGATCCGGACCTTACGTCCGAACAACTGATCGAATACGTCCCTGGCCCTGACTTTCCGACCGGTGGCGTGATGCTGGGCCGGTCTGGCGCGCGCAAAGCCTACCTTGAGGGGCGCGGCAGCGTGATAATCCGCTCCAAAACCCGCGTCGAAGAGATCCGCAAAGACCGTTACGCCATTGTGGTCGATGAGATTCCCTACCAGGTGAACAAGGCTGCGATGATCGAAAAGATCGCCGAAGCCGTTCGCGAGAAACGTATCGAAGGCGTCAGCCACGTACAGGACGAGTCCGACCGCAACGGCGTGCGTGTCGTGGTGGAACTGAAACGGGACGCCACGCCTGAAGTGGTTCTGAATCAACTTTTCCGCTTCTCACCAATGCAAACCTCGTTCGGCTGCAACATGCTGGCCCTAAATGGCGGTCGGCCCGAGCAGCTGACGCTGCGCCGGTTCCTGACATCGTTCATCGACTTCCGCGAAGACGTGGTGGCCCGCCGCACTGCTTATGACCTGCGCAAGGCGCGCGAACGTAGCCATATCCTGTGTGGCCTGGCTGTTGCCGTTTCGAACGTGGACGAAGTGGTTGCCACCATCCGTTCGTCAGCTGATGCGGCTGAGGCACGCGAAAAGCTGATGACCCGCCGCTGGCCTGCATCCGAGATCGAAGGCTATCTGCGCCTGATCGACGATCCTTTGTCCAAGATGAACGACGACGGGACCTATAACCTGACCGAGGTTCAGGCCCGCGCGATTCTTGACCTTCGCCTGCAACGCCTGACCCAACTTGGCGTGAAAGAGGTCACCGACGAGCTGGAAGAATTGGCCGCCAAGATCAAGGAATACCTGGATATTCTGTCCTCGCGCGAGCGCATCATGTCGATCATCGGTGATGAGCTGCGCAACGTCCGCGAGCAATTCGCAGTACCGCGTCGCACCGAAATCGTCGACTGGTCGGGCGATATGGAAGACGAAGACCTGATCGAGCGGGAAGATATGGTCGTGACCGTCACGTCTGGCGGCTACATCAAGCGAACCCCGCTGGCAGATTTTCGTGCCCAGAAACGCGGTGGCAAGGGCCTTTCGGGGATGCAGACGAAGGAAGAGGATGTCGTTACCAACCTCTTCGTAGCGAACACACATACCCAACTGCTGTTCTTCACCACCGAAGGCATGGTCTACAAGCTCAAGACCTGGCGCTTGCCGCAGTCCAGCCGCACCGGCAAGGGCAAGGCGATCGTCAACATCCTGCCTATCCCGACCGGGGTTTCCATCGCGGCGATCATGCCGGTCGATGTGCCGGATGAAGAGTGGGAAAACCTGCAGATCGTGTTTGCGACAAGCGCCGGTGACGTGCGCCGCAACCGCCTGTCGGATTTCACCAATGTCCGCCGCAACGGCAAAATCGCAATGAAGCTGCCCGAAGGCGTTGAACTGGTAAACGCCCGCATCTGCTCGGAAGACGAAGACGTGATGCTGGTCACCAATTCCGGCCGTGCGATCCGCTTCCGCACCACCGACGTGCGCGTCTTCAACTCGCGCGAGTCCACTGGTGTTCGGGGGATCAGGCTGACCAACGGCGACCGTGTGGTCTCGATGTCCGTGATCCGCCATTTCGAAGCGACCCCCGAAGATCGTGTCGCGTATCTTAAAATGCGCCGCGCGGTTGCGGGACTTACCGAAGATGAAGCCGGTGATGATGAGGAAGCCGCAGCAAGCAGCGATTTCAGTCAGGAGAAATACGCCGAGATGTCAGCCGCCGAAAATCTGATCCTGACCATAACGGCAGGTGGGGCCGGTAAGCTGAGTTCCAGCCACGACTATCCGGTACGCGGACGCGGTGGCATGGGCGTCGCGGCCATGGACAAGGCCATGCGCGGCGGCGAACTGGTGGCCTCTTTCCCGGTTGAGATCGACGACCAGATCATGCTGGCAACGTCCAAAGGCCAATCGATCCGCGTGCCGGTCGACGGCATTTCCTTCCGCTCCCGCTCGGCTGGCGGTGTGAAAGTCTTCAACACCGGCAAAGGCGAAGTGGTTGTCAGCGTCGCCTGGATCGCCGATCAGGGGGATGAGGAACCCGAAGAATAGCCCTCACACTCAATTACGGGTCTGAAACAAAACGCTCGCTTTGCGGGCGTTTTGTCATTCTGAATCACGTTATCGACAGATCTCGGGGCGATCCGCTTGCCCGAAACCATTCTGCCACCTAGCATTTTAACATGTGGTCTTTTGCGCATATCCGACCAGCTTACAGTCGCTCGGAACGTATCAGTGACGGAGTGGTTCATGTGCTCGGTGTCTCAAGTGCGTTGATTGCCGTGCCCCTGCTGATCACCCTGACCATCTACTACCGGTACGATCAATCCGCTGTTTTGGGTGCCTCGGTTTACGGTGTGACGCTGATACTCATGCTCACGTTTTCCGCGTTGTACAACATGATCGAAAACGAGGAATGGCGCGGATTTCTACAGCGCCTTGATCATTCCGGCATCTACGTCAAGATCGCAGGGACTTATACGCCGTTTCTTCTGTTGTCAGGGACCCAGCCCCCGGGTCTGTTACTCGGATTGTGGTCTTCGGCAACGATTGGGTCGGTTCTCAAGATGTTCGACCCAAACCGGTTCCGTTGGTTCGGGCTCGCGCTTTACCTTTTGATGGGGTGGGCCGTCGTTTGGGCCGGGCAATCCATGTTGGCAGATCTGTCCCCCACAGTCGTGACCCTGATGATTGCCGGTGGGCTCGTGTACACGGTCGGGGTCGCCTTCTACCTGCTGGATTGGCTACCGTTCCACAACACGATCTGGCACGTTTTTGTGCTGGTCGGCAGCGTTTTGTTCTTTGCAGCCGTTGCGACCCGGATTGAGCTGGTACCGGTCGTTTAGGTTAATCTGTGTATGTTTGTTCGGCAAAGGTTTGGGCAGAACGAAAGAAAGCGTCGCCCAAAGACAGAGTATAGTGTGAAACCGAAGAACAATCTGACTGCCATATATCGCAGCCTCCAATCGATCATCACGTGACATAGTTTATGTTGGCAGCGCTCTATTCCGTAGCATTCACCGTTTCAAACCAATCGAGCATCACATCGCTCCAGCCATTTGGAACGCCATGTCCGGCGTCATAGCCGATAACCGAGATGTTCGAACCGGTCTTGCAGTCACTCAGAATGCGCTGATCATAGCTCTCTTGTTCAAAAACCTGGTCCCCTTGACAACCCGCGGAGGCCCCGAGCCTTAGCGTAGCTTCCACTGCTCACATATAACCCGGATCAGACCAATCAGACCCGGAACCGGCAAATGGAATAACCGTGTCGTTGTAACCATGGCTATAGTACATGTCGAAATCGAGATCTGCTGACGCACATTTCCCAGGTTCGCCGCGCACTGGTGTACCGGCAACGGGGGCAAAGACGTTTAGACGTGGGTCTACATCCGCACAGGCGAGATACCAAGCGAACGATCCGCCGCGAGAATGGCCAGTGGTTACGATCTGCGCCGGATCAATGGGGAATCGAGCCAACGCATCCTCAAGCATATCGGCAATGAACTCAAAATCATCGCGCCCATAATAAGCGTCATTCCAAACCCAGCCTGTACCCGGGCCATTTTGGTACTCAATTTCCAGCGCGGTCGGAGCGACGATGGCATACCCGCGTTCCAGTATCGGCTTGGCAAGAAATGCACTCTGAATCACCCGTTGCCCCGTTCCGCCAGATCCATGAAGAAAGATCACGGTCGGAAATGGTCCTTCACCCTTCGGAATCAACACACTGTATTGTCGCCCGGAAACCTTGCAAGGTTCATCCAAGAAGCCACCACATTCCAGTGTTTGGTATAGATGTGAAAAACTATCCGCACGGGGCGCAGGCTTGAGCACTAAAACCAAAGCCATTGCCGCAACGCAAATAGCGAGAAGCCTTACCTTTCGGCTACCGTTCCATGCTGTCACAATCCGTACAGCCCCCCGAACTTCTGTTCCAGATAACCCAACAAAGGCTCGGGCCCAGGCTCAACTCCACTTGCGCGTCGGATGATTTCAAGTGGCGCATAAAGCCCACCGTGTTGCTGGACGTGTTCGCGCAGCCAAGCAGTTGCGCCAGATGTGTCGCCTTCGGCCAGTTGCGCATCCAGTTCAGGAACCGCGCCGCGCAGGGCCTGATACAAGCACCCGGCATAGACGTTGCCCAGTGAGTAAGTCGGGAAGTAACCAAACAGCCCAACCGACCAATGCACATCCTGCAAACAGCCATTTGACGGCTTATCGACCGCATAACCAAAATCGGCTTTAAACCGGTCATTCCACGCCGCCTCAAGCTCATTGACCTGCAAATCTCCGGCCATCAGAGCGCGCTCAAGATCGAACCGCAGCATGATGTGCAGGTTATATTGCACCTCGTCCGCTTCGGTGCGGATATAGCCGTTATGGACCCGGTTGACGGTAGCGTAGAATGCGTCTGCATCGGCAATTCCAAATTCGCCGAACGCTTCCTTCATCTGATCGAACAACCATCCTGTAAAGGCACGCGAGCGACCCAGCTGGTTTTCGTAGATCCGGCTTTGGCTTTCATGCACACCCATGGACACACCGCGCCCCAGCGGCGTCAGCAAATAGTCGCGGTTGATCCCCTGTTCATAAGCGGCATGTCCGACCTCATGAATAGTGGAATACAAGCAGTTGAACGGGTCGGTTTCGCTGGTCCGCGTGGTGATGCGCACATCCAGACCAGAGCCCGAGCTGAACGGGTGAACGGCCTTATCCACACGGCCGTTGTTGAGGTCATATCCAAATGCGACCGCCAGCTTTTGAGTCAGGTGCATCTGGGTCATTTCGTCAAAGCTGCCGGTCAGCGCAGCAGGTTCCGGACGATCCAGAACGGCGGCACGCAAGGCCACCAGCCGTGGGCGCATCTCATCGAATATAGCCGCGATCTGACCACCCGTCGTGTAGGGCTCGTAATCCTCGACCATGGCGTCATAGACATCCCCGCCCTGCGCCAGCGCCTCGCCTTCCTGACGCTTGAGCGACACGACTTCTTCCAGCACCGGAAGGAACGCCGAGACGTTTTCGTCCGCCCGTGCCTGAGCCCAGGTTCCCTGCGCGGCGGACGTTACTCGGGCAATTTGGGTGGCCAGATCGGCAGGCACCTTAACCGCCCGATCGTAGGCGCGGCGAATTTCACGCAGCTGCGCTTTGCCGACCTCATCCTGAGGCGCGGCCTGCTCTAACCACTCGGCAACACGCGGATCGGATTTGCGTGCATGCAAGACGGCCTCGATAGCCGCCATTTCTTCAGCGCGCTGAGGTGCGGCCCCGCGCGGCATGACGGTTTCCTGATCCCAACCCAATCGTCCGGCGATCTGGCCCAAGGCTGAGGTTTCGCGTTGAAAAGCCATCAGTTCGTTGAAAGCGGTCATGGTATTAAACTCCGCGCACAGATGTTGCGATTGGATATGCCGTGAGGAACCGCGCGCGCAGGATCAGGGTCCAGACGACAACGGCCATAAACTGGTGGAAGATGGCGATCTGCCACGGCGCACCGTAGACGACGGTCGCGATACCGACGACGACCTGCAGCGACAGCGCCGCGAAAGCCGCATTGAAGGCAAAGCGTGTCTGAGGATGTGCGCTGGCGCTGCCACGGCGCCAGACGACAATGGCAAAGATGAACAACAGGTAACCTGCGCAGCGGTGAATGAACTGCACCAGCCCGGGGCTTTCGAAGAAGTTGCGCCATATCGGTTCTAACGCAGTTGCATCAGGTGGCAGCAATTGCCCGCCAATTAAGGGCCAATCGGTGAAAGACCGCCCGGCATCGATCCCGGCGACCAGCGCGCCGATGAGTATTTGCAAAAAGGCGAAATGCATCAGGCCAGTCGAGAGCGAGAACAGCTTGGTCTCTTTGGCCCGACGCGCCTGCATCAGGTCACGTTCATCGCGCCCAAGCTCAAAGATATACCACGCCAGGAACCCGAGGATTACGAAGGCCAGCCCCAGATGGGTGGCCAGACGATAGCTGGCGACAGCCGTCATGCCCTCGCCCTGTGTCACGCCCGAGGCGACCATCCACCAGCCGACCGCGCCTTGAACACCTCCCAACAGACCCGGAATCAACAGCTTGCCGGTCCAACCCGTCGGAATTTTGTGCGCAACAAGGAAGCCAAAGAACCCGATAGCCCATATCAGTCCGATCGCGCGGCCCAGCTGACGATGACCCCATTCCCACCAGTAGATGGTCTTAAAATCACTCAGCTCCATCCACTGGTTCTGAATGCGCCACTGATCAATCTGTTTGTACTTATCGAACTCAGCCTGCCATTCCGCGTCATTCATTGGCGGGACAGCGCCGGTGATTGGGCGCCATTCAGTAATGGAAAGGCCGCTGTCCGTCAGGCGCGTCAGACCACCGACCGCGATCATCACAACGACCAAGGCAAACAGGATCATCAGCCAAACGCGGATCGCTTTGCGCGCGCCGCCCCGCCCCCGGTCGATCATACCGGGTTGAACCGCCTGTTGTTTTTCGGTGTCCGAGACCTCTTCGAAGATGCTGCGCTTACCGCTCATGCTGTCCTCATGTCCTGATTTCGTCGCAAGCTAGGGCCAAGGGCGGCCAAGGTCCAGCCTCAGCCCTTATCCTTCCAGCGGACCATCTGCCGCATGACCCCATGCAACATCTGCACATCGGCCCGTGTCATCCGCATCCGCGACCAAAGATTGCGCAGGTTGACCTTCATGCCCTCGGCCTTTTCGGGGGGGTAGAAGAACCCGGCCTCTTCCAGCCGGTCTTCGTAATGTTCGACCAGCTTTTCGACCTCGATCCCCGTAGCCCAGTCGCCCTTCCCCGGATCTGTGGCTTCGTGCACCACGTCGCCAGTCTGGCGCATCCATTCATAAGCGGTCAGCAACACACATTGACCGAGGTTCAGCGAGGCGTATTCCGGGTTCACGGGCACCGAAATGATCGCGTTTGCCTTGGCGATATCTTCGTTTTCAAGACCCGCACGTTCCGGACCAAACAAAACGGCGACCTTCTCGCCTGCCGCGATCTTTTCGGCGGCGATTTTCATTGCGTGCTCGGGGCTGTAAACCGGTTTGGTCAAGCCCCGTTGGCGAGCAGTCGTGGCAAAAACAAACGTGCTGTCAGCCAGTGATCCCGCCAGATCGTCAAACAACTGCGCTTCATCCAGCAGCCGCCCTGCGCCACTGGACATTGCAACGGCCTTGGGGTTCGGCCAACCATCGCGGGGTGCCACGATACGCATCCGATCCAGCCCGAAATTCCACATCGCCCGTGCGGCAGCACCGATGTTCTCACCCATCTGCGGGCGCACAAGCACGAAGGAAGGCTGGGATTTATCGCTGGGCATGGCTCACCTTATGAAAACTTGGCTTGCTGTAATCGGCAGGCACTTGCAGGGCAAGGCGCTGGTACTGTAATTTGCCCGGTCTCGGCCATAAAAGTTTGCTTCCCCGCCGCAATCCGCTAAACCGCGCCAAAGATGAAACGCCGAAGGACGCGCCCATGGACACCCCCGAGCAGCCGCAGATTTACCTGATCACGCCTCCGACCATCGAGCTGAGCACGTTCACGAACAAGCTGGCGACTGTTCTGGACGAGGCCGAGATTGCCTGCATCCGTCTGGCGCTGGCTGGAAGCGACGAAGACACCATTGCCCGCGCGGCAGATGCCTGTCGGGAAGTTGCCCATGCGCGCGACGTGGCCATCGTGATTTCGAACCACGTGCTGCTTGCGCAGCGCCTGGGTTTGGACGGGGTGCATCTGGATGACGGCGCGCGCTCGGTCCGTGCCGCGCGCAAGGAGTTGGGCGCGGACGCCATCGTCGGAAGTTTTTGCGGCGCGTCCAGCCATGATGGTATGACCGCTGGCGAAAACGGGGCGGATTACGTGGCCTTCGGGCCGGTTGGCACCGCCACGCTGGGGGATGGAACCTGCGCTGAAAAGGATCTGTTTCAGTGGTGGTCCGAGATGATCGAGGTTCCGGTTGTGGCCGAAGGCGGTTTGACGCCTGACTTGATCCGCGATCTGACCCCCTGCACCGACTTCTTCGGCATAGGTGACGAAATCTGGAGCAGCGACGATCCGCTGGGCGCGCTGAACACGCTGTTGGCGGCGATGGCTTAACCCAACAGCCAGGGTTCAGCCATCCAATAGACACCGATCCCGGCAATCAGCATCGAGGCCAAAACCGATATCCGGCCTCGTGTTCTGTGCGAATTGCCGGAAAGAAAAAACGCCAGAGCAAAGGTCAAAATCGCGACAAAGACCAACGGCAGAGTATTCCCGGTCCCAAACCCCAAAATGGCCGGTGGCAAATGATCAGGCGGCACGCCGATCTCCCTCAGGGCTGTCGTCAATGCCAACCCCTGTAAACAGCCAACGGTGAGCACGGCCAACAGACGCCAGACCTGCAATCTTCTGGCAACCAGATTCCAAAGCGCCAGAATAATGATGGATGCCACCAACGCAGGGGCCTCGATGGCCTTGGGCATTACCATCACGTCGTACATTCCGACCCAAAGCCCGATGAAGACACCCGCGGATAGAAAAGCCAGTTGGGATAGCAAAGGACGCAAGTTCAAAGACAGGAACACAAGGACCAGAGCAAGAACGGATGGCTTGATTGGGCTTTGAACAAACAGATTGATTCCCTTTGCAAAAAACGTCTGCAAAGTTTGCTGCGTGGTCAGAGAAGCTCCGCCCTGTAACGGGATCAGAGGACTGGCCTCGCCACCAGCCAGGTACCCAGTGTACGGGGCCGCAACATTTTGCTGACGCAGTACGACGGGGCCGCTTTCTGACGGCCAGGTGAGACGCAGGTTTGACGCTTGATTGGGCAAAGATGCGGTCAATAACAATTTGGAAACACGCACTTTTTCCGCATCCCCCACCACTGGAATACGCACACCTTCATAAGACAGACCCAAGCGATCAGGAGCTTCGACAACAAGGTCTTGCTTCCAGACCTGAACGAAATCTCTGATTTGTGGCTCCAATTCCGACGATACCATCCGCCGCAGAGATCGGTACTGTGAATTGTCAGAATAGGCGTCGGGCTGCATCAGATCGGCCCCGGCCAGCATGGCCTCGGCATTCAATTTCACCTCAAGAAACAGCGTGTCGGCCTTGACCCAGAAATCAACAACTGTCGGTGGCGCCGTTTGCGCTCTGACAGATTCCGGATGCATCGTTGAAAGGATAATGAAACTCAGGGCACAGGTTTTGAGGACTCGAAGGATGGCGCGGAAAACAGGGCCATTCATACGATACGCTCCAACAGGAAAATCAAATCACCAATCATTGCTTTCGATTGTTCCCGTGAAGGCCGCGGATCGCAAGCCCAAAGGGCACATCGGCCCCGGCAGCTTGGGAAATTCTGATTGCGTTAACGTTCCGACTTGCATGGGCCTCACCGCTGCGGCATGACGTCTCCTATGACTCAAGACACTAATATCCTGTGTATCGGTTCGGTCCTGTGGGACGTGATCGGCCGATCGGCCAGCGCCATGCGGCAAGGCTCGGACGTGCCGGGTCGGATCACCCGCCTGCCCGGCGGCGTCGCAATGAACATCGCCATGACGCTGGTGCGCTTTGGCATGACCCCCACCCTGCTGACCGCCATTGGCCGCGACCCCGAAGGCGACGAGCTGGTTCATGCCTGTTCACGCCTCGGCATGGTCACGGATCACATTTATCGCTCGCAAGACTTGCCAACCGACCGCTACATGGCTGTCGAAGGTGCAAACGGGTTGATAGCAGCGATTGCCGACGCGCATTCTCTGGAAGCCGCAGGTGCAAAGATATTACGCCCTTTGATGCACGGCCCTTTGGGCAATGAGAACGAACCCTTTGAAGGCCCCATTGCACTCGACGGCAATCTGACACTGGACCTGCTGGAAGAGATTGCCCAAAGCCCTGCTTTTGCTGGCGCCGATCTGCGCGTGGCCCCGGCTTCGCCCGGCAAGGCCGAACGGCTGCTGCCCTTCCTGAAACACGCACGGGCCACGCTCTACGTGAATCTCGAAGAGGCGGGCATCCTATGTCAGCGCGAGTTCACCGACTCCGGGTCCGCCGCCAAAGGCCTACTGGATCGCGGCGCGCTGCGCGTTCTGGTCACCGATGGCGGCAACTCGGCCACCATCGGCAGTTCCGACGAAATCCTGACCCAAACACCCCCATCCGTTCTGGTCACGCGCGTGACTGGCGCGGGGGACACCTTCATGGCGGCCCATATCGCCTCAGAATCCGGCGGCGCATCGAGTGACGAGGCCCTGACCCGCGCTCTTCACGCCGCTGCAACCTACGTTTCCGGAGAAACTCCACTGTGATCGACATCCAATATTCAGCCGAGGTCCGCGCCGCCAAAGACGCGGGCCAACCCATCGTTGCGCTGGAAAGCACCATCATCACCCATGGGATGCCCTACCCGCAAAACATCGAAGTGGCCGCACAAGTCGAACAGGACATCCGCAATGCAGGCGCAGTTCCCGCAACTATGGCTGTGATTGAAGGTAAGCTGCATGTGGGGCTGGAGCCGGAACAGCTGCAATGGCTGGGTCAGGCTCAGGGCGTCGCCAAAATCTCACGTGCGGATATGGCGGCCTGCATGTCGACCGGCGGTACCGGGGCCACCACCGTTGCGGCCACGATGATCGCTGCACATTACGCCGGGATTGAGGTTTTTGCCACCGGTGGCATTGGCGGCGTGCATCAGGGTGCCGAGACCACCTTCGACATCTCTGCTGACCTGCACGAGCTTGGGCATACTCCGGTGACTGTCGTAGCCGCCGGGGCCAAAGCCATCCTTGATCTCGCTAAGACACTTGAGGTTCTGGAAACGCTGGGCGTGCCTGTGATTGCACACGGTCAGGACGAGTTTCCCGCTTTCTGGTCGGCAAAGTCACCCTTTGCCGCGCCCCTGCGCATGGACAGTGCCGACGCGATTGCCAAAGCTCACGCCACGCGCCGCGCTCTGGGGTTGCCCGGTGGACAGTTGGTCGCAAACCCAATCCCGGCCGCCGATCAAATCCCGGCCGGGGAACTGGCCCCTATCATCGCCGAAGCTCAATCAGATGCAGATGCCCATCGTATCACCGGCAAAGCCGTGACTCCCTATCTGCTGCAGCGCATCTTTGAAAAGACCGAGGGCCGTTCTTTGGTCGCAAATATCGCTCTTGTCCGCAACAATGCACGCCTGGCCGCAAAAATCGCGCGTGCATTGGTGCAACAGGGCTGACGTAAACCTATTGTACCAAGGCCGTGGATTGACTACCTAAATCCCGAAACCACTCGGAACCGCAATGAATACACCGTTCGACGAAGAGCCCCATCGCCGCCCTGGCCTGTTTTCGCGGCTGCGCGCGTCCTTTCTGACGGGCATCGTTGTCATTGCGCCCGTGTGGCTGACAGTCTGGTTGATCTGGTCGGTAGTCGGTTGGATCGACAGCGCGGTCTTGCCGTTGGTGCCACACCAGTTCCAACCAGAACAATACGTAGGTATCAACCTGCGCGGTGTCGGCGTGGTGATCTTCCTGATCTTCACCGTTCTTGTCGGGTGGATCGCCAAGGGCATTCTTGGTCGCTCTCTGATCCATTTCGCCGAAGGCCTTGTTGACCGGATGCCTGTCGTGCGCTCGGTCTATTCCGGGATCAAGCAGATTTCGGAAACGGTATTTGCCCAGACTGAACGCTCGTTTGAAAAAGCCTGCCTGATCCAATACCCGCGTCGCGGGATCTGGGCCATCGGCTTCGTTTCAACCAGTGCAAAAGGTGAGGTAAGCGAACGCGCAGAAACCGGGGGAGAACTGCTGAGCGTATTCGTACCAACCACACCAAACCCGACTTCGGGGTTTCTGCTGTTCTTCCCGGCAGAAGATGTGATCTTGCTTGACATGAGTATCGAAGACGCCGCCAAGCTGGTGATTTCAGCGGGGCTTGTATACCCGAATGGAAAAGATCCGACGCAGCCGCCCGAGTGATCAATTGAACATCGCAGGCAGGTCAATTGTGCTGGTCTGACCCAAATCGTCCTTGTGTTTCGCAAGAAAACCGTCCGCCGCTGACCGCCCGGCTTTTTTCAACTTATGCAGAATTACCGGATTGGGCACGGTCTTGGTTGCGACGGACAAGCTGTTCATCAGCTCGTTATCGGCGATCATATGCACCAGAACGCGGCTCATCTCTCCGGCAGTCAGCTTTCCTTCTTTCAGCAACCTCTGGACAAAGCTAATCGCCCTCAGCTCGCGAAACAGGGAAGAGTTGAAGCTGATCTCGTTGATCCGGTTCTGGATTTGCTGCGGTGTCATCGGAACCTCGTCGCGTTCCAGCGGGTTGATATTCACGATCACCACATCATCCGGCAAATCATCGTTGAATAGCGGATAGAGCGCAGGATTGCCGGTATAACCTCCATCCCAATAGGCTTCGGTCCGGTTTGTTTTCGGATCAAATATCTCGACCGCCTTGAACAGGGTCGGCAAGCAGGCCGAAGCCAGAATGGCATCGGTGGAAATCTCGTCTCCGGTAAAAACGCGGATTTTACCGCTGCGCACGCAGGTGGCACACACAAACAGGCGCGGGCCTTCATCCGCGCATATCTCGTCAAAATTGAACCTGTCCACTACCGGCTCCAGCGGGTTGCTGTAGAACGGTCCGTAGGCATAAGGCGACACCATGCGCGACCATGCATCCCCGATGGAGAACGGCACCGAATACTCCATCGCCTGAGCGATGGCCGCAGGTTCCAGCCCCCGAAACCAGTTGGCCATGCGCATGTCGCCAATGGCACCCATACGCTTCCACAACCCGTCCAGCCGCGCCCGCGCGCCCTCACGCCCTGAATGCACCATTCCGGATTTGAACGCCGCCCCGTTCAACGCCCCGGCCGAGGTTCCGGTTATGGCCGCGACCTCGATATCCTCTTCATCCAGAAGCCGGTCGAGCACACCCCAGGTGAACGCCCCATGCGCCCCACCGCCCTGCAATGCCAGATTGATCCGTTTCATGCCTCAGCCCCTTCATCTTTTCACAAATACTCCGGGGGTATGGGGGCAGCGCCCCCATTAAACCTCAAAGCGCAGTCCAACCACCATCTACGGAAATCGTGGTCCCGGTGATCTGCGCCGCCGCATCCGAACACAGGAAGATCGCCGTTCCGCCCAACTGTTCAACAGTGGCGAATTCCTTGGACGGTTGCCGCTCCAGCAGAATGTTCTTCACCACGTCCTCACGGCTCATGTTGTATTCTTTCATCGTATCGGGGATTTGGGATTCGACCAGTGGCGTCAGAACGTAGCCCGGGCAGATGGCGTTGCAGGTGATCGGCTCCTGCGCGGTTTCCAGCGCCACTGTTTTGGTCATTCCCACCACGCCATGCTTGGCCGCGACATAGGCCGCCTTGAAAGGTGATGCCGTCAACCCGTGGGCCGAGGCAATGTTCACCACCCGTCCCCAACCTGCCTTGCGCATCATAGGCAATGCTGCTGCGGTCGTGTGAAAGACCGAGTTCATGTTGATCGCGATAATCGCATCCCATTTCTCAACCGGGAACTGATCAATCGGAGAGACATGCTGGATGCCCGCATTGTTGACCAGGATATCGCAAGCCCCAGCTTGCTCAATCAGCGACCGGCATTCGTCCCCTTTCGACATGTCGGCCTTGATGTAGCGTGCGTTGGTCCCGGTTTCTTTCCCAATCTCTGCGGCCAGCGCGTGGTCTTCATCGCGATCCGTAAAGGAGTTCAGAACCACATCGGCACCGGCCTTTGCCAGTTCCCGTGCGACCCCCAGACCGATGCCTGAATTTGATCCCGTGATGATTGCTGTTTTGCCGGACAGGCTCATGTCCATTCTCCCTCAAGCGTTAATCAGGCGCACCATGCCATGCTGCACTTGCAAAGAAAACGGGGAAACATTTCGGATTGGAACACCGGTCTGAGACTTTCCGGCGCACAAAAAAACGCCCGCACGAAGCGGGCGTTAAGTTATTGAGGCAGGTTTCATACAGGCAAGAAACCTATCGAGCAGTGCAACCTTTATAAGCAATTCTGCGCCTTCGTCCAAGCTAAAAGTTTGATAATAAGAAAAATCATCACTACGGTGATCCCCAACAAAATAAGGCCAGAGCAGGATTGTTTCCAAAATGAGCCCGGATTTTCTCCGACCGTTTCGACCATTTGCGGCGGGAATCGCCAGCATTTTTCTTATGTCTGTCGCCCATGCAGAATCGTCTCATGGCATAGCTATGTATGGGGACCCGGCCCTACCACCGGATTTTGTGTCCCTCCCCTATGCCAACCCGGATGCGCCCAAAGGCGGCAAGGCCGTGTTCGGAAATACCGGCGGCTACAACAGCCTGAACCCGTTTTTGCAAAAAGGCACTTCTCCGTGGCAATTGCCGTTCTGGACCCATGAAAGCTTGATGGGCCGGTCCTGGGACGAACCTTTCACACTTTACGGGCTGTTAGCCGAATCAGTTGAGGCAGCACCAGACCGGTCCTGGGTCGAATTCACCCTGCGGGAAGAAGCCCGTTTTTCGGACGGCACGCCTGTAACGGTCGAAGATGTGATCTGGTCCTATGAGACCCTCGGCACCGAGGGTCATCTGCGTTATCGCGGACTGTGGGACAAGATAGGCAGCATCGAACAAGCCGGTCCGCGTTCGGTTCGGATCTCGTTCAACGAACCAGACCGGGAACTGGCTCTGCTGGCCGGGATGCGCCCAATCCTGCAAAAAGCTCAGTGGGAGGGGAAGGACTTCGCGAACGCCAAGCTACAGGACATTCCAATCGGTACCGGCCCTTATGTGATCGATGGTTATGAGGCAGGTCGCTACGTGAACCTGCGCCGCAACCCCGATTATTGGGGGCAGGACATCCCGTTTCGCCGCGGTACCATGAACCTTGATGAACTGAGAGTTGAATTCTACGGAGACGGTTCTGTCGCGTTTGAGGCATTCAAGGCTGGTGAACTTTCGGCTGTACGTGAATTCAACGCCGACAAATGGAACAAGCGATACAACTTCCCCGCCGTTCAGCGCGGGGACGTGATCAAGACCGAAATCCCCCATGGCAAACCGTCCGGTATGACAGGGTTTGTGATGAACACCCGCAAATCACCGCTGGACGATTGGCGGGTGCGCGAGGCCCTGACCCTTGCCTTCAACTTCGAATTCATCAACGACACGGTCACAGGCGGCGCACAGCCCCGTATTTCCTCTTACTTCTCTGGCTCTGATCTGGCCATGCAACCGGGACCGGCATCCGAACAGGTGCGGGCGTTGCTGGACCCGTTCGAGGCAGAGCTGACACCCGGCACGCTGGAAGGCTATGACCTGCCGCAGGGCGACGGATCGGAACGGAACCGGCGCAACATTCGCAAGGCGGTCAAGCTTCTGGAAGACGCAGGATGGACCGTTCAGGACGGCGTACTGAAGAATGCGGAAGGTCAACCTTTCCAGATTGAAATGGTGATCAGCCAGGGCAGTCTGAATGTTGTGCAGGATGTCACCACGATCGCCGAGATTTACGCCCGCGCACTGGAACGGCTCGGCATCGAACTGGTGGTCGAGAAAGTCGATGACGCACAATACACATCGCGCATGAATGAACTTGATTTTGACATGACGCCCTTTCGTCGCGCCCTGTCATTGTCCCCGGGCAATGAACAGAGGTTCTACTGGGGCAGTGAATTTGTCGATACGCCGGGCACCCGTAACCTGATGGGTGTATCTTCACCCGCGGTCGATGCGATGATCGATACCATGCTGGCCTCGGAATCGCGCGAAGACTTCACCACTGCCACCCGTGCGCTGGACCGGGTGCTGACAGCGGGCCGTTATGTCATTCCGATCTGGAGTTTCGATATCGGGCGCATTGCACATGCCAAAGAACTGAAGTTCCCAAATACCCTGCCCATCTATGGCGACGGTCCGCAATATATGCCCGAAGTGTGGTGGTACGACGCCAACTAGAGACATGACCCTAAGGCCAGCCGGAAGATAAGTGATTCCGGCTGGTCAACCCAGTCAGGTTTTCCGACCGTCAAAAGATCGAAGTTCCTGCTGTTCGATATAATCTGTCGTCAGATATCTTCCGCCAGTCGGCAAAATTCAGCACATTGCCATTTCACACAAGATGTCGTTTGCAGCTGACAAATCACTGCAATGAGTTAACAGCACCATCAACACTTGGTGATCTCGCGGAAAACGCCCGTGAACAACTTTATTATTCGAGAAAAACCTATATATAAACAGCACATTTAGGGTTGAGAAAATGCCGGAAACAGCCCCAACTTTCCGCCAGCCCTGACGACCCGGCACTGCTGATGGCTAACAACCGGGCCCGCCACCACTCACACCAAATGTAGGCCCGTCGGCCCGTTGCGGAAACTTCGCAGCGGGCACAATTCGGCCTGAAAAAGCGCGACACTCTGATGCGACATTTTGTCATGTCTTACGCTACGGCACCCTGTTCGTACTCTAACATGGGGGAGAGCAGTCCTAATCGCTACCAAAGGAAAGCTCACAGATGATGAACTGGACCGATCTTACACAAGACTGGAGCGCGGCTTGCGAACGCGCGAAGCGGCGCTTTCCGAACTTGCGTGACCAGGACATGATGCGCGTCTTAAAGGATCGAAAAGGGTTCGAAGCCTATTTGGCCGAACGTCACCAACTCACAATGAATGAGGCGCATGAAGAGGTAGAAGACTTCCTGTTCACCGAAGGGCTGAACCGGGAATTCAGCAGCGCCGCGTTAAGAAAGTGAAGTGACCCAAAGGATAGTTGCGTCTTCGTCACTGACGGAAATCACGTTGTGGCCCATGCTGCCGTCGTAATAGGCGCTGTCGCCCCTGCGCATCTCAACTGGCTCATAAAACTCGGTATAAAGCTGCACGACTCCGGTCAGTACATACATGAACTCTTCACCGTCATGGCGTACCCAGCCGTCAAATTCATCCATTGATCTTGCACGGACCCGCGCTCGATAGGGCAGCATTTGCTTCTTGGTCAGGGTCTCGGCCAGCAACTCGTGTTCATAAGTGGTTGTCGCATGCGCCGTGCCGTCGCCCAGACGGGTAATCGCCATACGACCGATCACCTGATCGCGCTGGGGCGGCGTGAAAAGCTGCGGAACCGAAATCTCCAGTCCAATAGCAAGCTTCTTAAGCGCATCGTACGTGGGCGACATCTGCCCGTTTTCAATCTTGCTGAGCGTCGAGCGTGCCAAACCGGCCTGACTGGCGGCCTGCTCCAATGTCCATTGCCGCGCCTTGCGCAACTCTCGCACACGTGCGCCAAGGTCCAGCGGTTCAACTTCGGTGTGATCACCAGAGTCGCGGGCAATACGGATCAGGGATTTGGGATCTTGGGTGCTCATGTCCTCTCTATAGGCCCGGCCAGCAGCGCTTGCAACGCGACAGGCGGCGCGTTAGCCAGAGGTCATGTTGTCAATCTTCGATCAGGGGGCGCCTTCGCCGTGTCCCACACCTTTCAACCTCGCCGCTCATGTTCTGGGTCGCGCGGATCAAGCTCCGGATAAAGTGGCCTTGTCGGTCCTGCGCGCGAAGGACGCACAGGATTGGAGCTTTCGCGATCTGAAAGCAGCCGTGCTGGGCACCGGCGCCGGGTTGTTGCAGGCCGGTTTGAAGCCTGGCGATATCGCTCTTATGCGGCTGGGCAATACGGTGGATTTCCCGATCGCCTATCTGGGTGCGATTGCCGTGGGCATCGTACCGGTGCCGACATCGTCGCAACTGACGGAACCCGAAACCGCCAAAATGATCGCGGATCTCTCTCCGACGGCTATTCTGCGTGATCCGGATGTTGCATGTGCCGTTCACCCAAAGCAGATCGAATTGGATGCGTTGCAAGCGATGCGAAACCTGCCACCGGCGGGCTTCGACATGGGCGACCCTGAACGTATGGCTTATATCGTCTACACCTCGGGAACCTCTGGCAAGCCTCGTGCTGTGGCCCATGCCCATCGGGCAATCTGGGCGCGGCAGATGATGGTCGATGGCTGGTATGGTCTGCGCGAGACCGACCGGCTGTGCCACGCGGGGGCATTCAACTGGACCTATACGCTGGGCACCGGCTTGATGGACCCATGGACCATTGGTGCCACCGCCCTGATCCCGGAACCCGGTACGGACATCACTGCCCTGCCCGCCTTTCTACGCCAGCATCGCGCTACGATTTTCGCCGCCGCCCCCGGGGTCTATCGCAAGATGTTGCAACAGTTGGATCGGATCGAACTGCCCGACCTGCGCCACGGTCTATGTGCGGGCGAGAAACTGGCTCGTTCTCTTCATGAGAAATGGCTGAACACCACCGGCACCGAGCTTTTCGAAGCTTATGGTATGTCCGAATGCTCGACCTTCATCTCCTCCAGCCCGACCCACCCCGCGCGTAGCGACGCACTGGGACAACCGCAACCGGGGCGTCGCGTTGCGATCCTGGGCCCGGACGGTCCGGTGCCACAGGGGCAGGAAGGCACCATCGCCATTCACCGTTCTGACCCCGGGCTGATGCTGACTTATCTCAACGCCCCCGATGAAGTTGAAGAGCGTATGCAGGGGGAGTGGTTCCTGACCGGTGATCAGGGTGCCATGGCGGTGGACGGTCAGATTTCGTACCTGGGCCGTGACGATGATATGATGAATGCGGGCGGGTATCGCGTGTCACCGGTCGAGGTCGAAGCCGCCCTGTCCCGCTTTCCGGGCATCACTCAGGTCGGTGCAGCCGCGGTCGAGGTCAAACCGGACACATTTGTGATAGCTGCCTTCTATACCGGCCCTGAAAAGCTGGACGATGCGGCCCTGCATGCCTATGTCGAGGCCAATCTGGCACGCTACAAACAACCGCGCGCCTTCATCCACCTGCCTGCCCTGCCAACCGGCGGCAATGGCAAACTCCTGCGCCGGGCGTTGCCGGCCTATTTCGAGGCACCAACCAAATGACCCAGACCGTCAAGCTCGACATCCTGTCCGATCCGATCTGCCCGTGGTGCTATATTGGCAAAACGCATCTGGACAAGGCGCTGGCCAACGTACCCGATCATCCTTTTGTCATTGAATGGCACCCATTCCAGTTGAACCCGGACATGCCAGATGAGGGTATGGATCGGCGCGAGTATCTGGAACGCAAATTCGGCGGTAAAGAAGGTGCAGTGCGCGCCTATGCGCCCGTGGTTGAACACGCTGAAAAAGCCGGATTGAAGATCGACTTCGAAGGCATGAAGCGCACGCCCAATACACTGGATGCACATCGCCTGATCCATTGGGCTGGAATCGAAGACAAACAGAATGCTGTCGTCGATGCGCTGTTCGATGCCTACTTTGTTCAGGCCCGCGACATCGGCGACCCAGAAGTGCTCGCAGATATTGCCGACGGCGCCGGGATGGACGCGGCGGTGGTCATGAAACTGCTGAAATCAGACGCTGACCGCGATGACATGAGCAAGCGTGATACTCATTCACGAGAAATGGGCGTCAGCTCGGTCCCGACGTTCATTGTGGCCAACCAACACGCTGTTCCGGGTGCTCAACCACCTGAAATGTGGGAGAAAGTGATCACCGAGATCATGTCTCAACTTGAGGCTTCTCCTGCAGAATAGCACAGAGGTCTGTGCAAAATTCCAGTCTGGCGTAACCTGACCCGCCGTGATAGCGCGAACGGGTTAGGAGTGCTTAATGGCCAACCGCATGTCGAAGGCGGAATTCATTGCCCTGATTGCAATGATGTTCGCCACCATCGCTTTTTCGATCGATTCAATGTTGCCCGCCCTACCCGAGATCGGCGCGCAACTCAGCCCCGATGACATCAATCGGGCGCAACTGATCCTGACCTCTTTTGTGTTGGGCATGGGAATTGGTACGTTCTTCACCGGCCCTCTCTCGGATACTCTGGGACGCAAGCCGGTTATATACGGCGGCGCGGCCCTCTATATTGCGGCCTCAGCGGTTGCCTGGGCCAGCTCCTCGCTGGAACTGGTATTGATCGCACGTGTGGTTCAGGGGCTGGGCGCGGCTGGTCCGCGCGTGGTGGCCATGGCGATCATTCGCGACTTGTATTCGGGCCGCGAAATGGCGCGGATCATCTCGATTGCGATGATGATTTTCACATTGATACCTGCTGCCGCACCGATGCTGGGTGCAGGTGTGATCGCGCTGTTTGGCTGGCGCGGTATCTTTGTGTCGTTCATTCTGTTTGCGTTGGTCATCATCTCCTGGATGGGCGTTCGCCTGCCGGAATCTCTGGCCCGGGAAAACCGCCGTCCCTTTCGCTTTCCGCTGATGCTCTCGGCCACTAAAGAGATGTTTGCCCATCCGACCGTCCGTCTTTCGATCATGGTTCAGACCCTGTGTATGGGGGTGTTGTTCACCATGCTGACAATGGTTCAGCCAGTTTATGACGTGGTCCACGACCGCGCCGAAAGCTTTCCATTCTGGTTTGGGTTCGTGGCGCTGATGTCCGGGTCGGCCAGCTTACTAAACGCAGCACTTGTCGTGCGCGTGGGCATGCGCCGGATGGTGACATGGGCATTGGGGGGACAAATCCTGATTACGGCCTTGGTTATGACGCTAAACGGCATGCACCTTTCGCCAGACGCCTCATTTGCATTGTTTGTTTTCTGGCAGACCATGGTGTTTTTCATGGCCGGTGTAACTTTAGGCAACCTGAACGCCATCGCCATGGAGCCGATGGGGCATATCGCCGGAATGGCGGCCTCGGTCATCGGATCGATTTCAACAGTGCTTGCCGCAGCAATCGCCGCGCCGATCGGGCTGCTGTTTGACGGGTCCATCGCTCCTTTGACGTTTGGCATCCTGACCATGTGCATTTTGGCTTTCGGCCTGATGCTGCATATGGGCCGCGTTGAAGAGCGCCTGCCAGCCTGATCTGTGCAACGTATCGGAATCGCGCTACCCTCGGCCTAGGTTGAGGGGAGTATTTCCGATGAGTGACTATTACGATCTGGGCACCCATTCCTGTCCGGTAACGACATCCGCCCCCGAGGCTCAACTGTGGTTCGACCGCGGTCTGAACTGGACATACGGGTATAACCACGAAGAAGCCGTCGCCTGTTTCCAACGTGCCGCCGAGCATGACCCCCAATGCGCCATGGCCCATTGGGGCGTGGCGTATGCAGCCGGACCGAATTACAACCTGCCATGGGATTTGCAGGACGAGCGCGGACGCAAAAAGGCGCTGGCACTGGCTTACGATGCAATGCAACGCGCACTGGAACTGGTCGACACATGCACACCCCCAGAGCAAGCCCTGATCCGTGCTCTTCCTGCACGCTACCCGCAGCGGGATCCAATTGAGGATATGCACCCTTGGGATCATGACTTTGCCGACGCCATGCGGGCAGCGTTTGCGGCATATCCCGACCACCTTGATCTGCGTACAATCTATGTCGAAGCGTTATTGAATCTGACACCATGGAAGATGTGGGATCTGAAAACAGGCGAACCGGCCGAAAGCGCGGCAACGCTCGAGGCTCAAGAGGTGTTGGAATGGGCCATGGCCAATGACCCAGAAGCCATGTCACATCCCGGCCTGCTGCATCTTTATGTCCACCTGATGGAGATGTCCCCCACCCCGGAAAAGGCCCTGAAAGCCGGTGATGTCCTACGCACATTGGTGCGCGATGCGGGCCATCTGGTACATATGCCGACACATATCGATGTCCTCTGCGGGCATTACCAAAACGTTGTGCACTGGAACGAAAAAGCCTCAGAGGCCGATCTGAAATACTACGAACGGGAAGGCGCGTTCAACATTTACACCGGCTATCGGCAACACAACTATCACTTCGCCATCTATGGCGCACTGTTTCTGGGGCAACTCGAACCCGCCCTGCGCGCCAATCAGGGTCTGTGGGATACGACGCCCGAAGAGATGCTGCGTATCGAAAGCCCGCCCATGGCGGATTACTTCGAAAGCTACATGTCCATGGGACCGCATATCCTGATCCGATTTGGCCGGTGGGAAGAAGCCAAGGCGCTGGATCTGCCCTCCGATCCGGACCTGTATCGAACACTGACGGCCACGACCCACTATGCCCGGGCAATCGCACATGCCGCAACCGGCGATATCGCCAACGCCGAAGCTGAAGAGAACCTGTTCCTTGCAGCCAAGGAATGCGTCCCCGAAACCCGCAGGCTGCACAACAATCGCGTGATCGACTTGCTCGAGATCGCGCGGGAAATGCTGCGCGGGGAGATCGAATATCGCAAGGGCAATTTCGAAATCGCTTTTGCCCATCTGCGCCGCTCGGTCGAACTGGACGATACCCTGCCCTATGACGAACCCTGGGGCTGGATGCAGCCCACCCGTCACGCGCTTGGAGCTTTGCTGTTCGAACAAGGTCACGTGGCAGAAGCAGAGGCGGTTTATCGTGAGGACCTGGGTCTCGGCGGTTCACTAAGCCGCGCCTCGATCCATCCCGACAATGTGTGGAGCCTAAAAGGACTGCACGAGTGCCTCAAAGCCCGCGGTGAAGATGTTGAAATCTTACAGATCAAACAGCGACTGGATTTGGCTATGGCTCGCGCCGACCGGGTTGTGGCTGCGTCCTGCTTCTGCGCGCAGGCTGCCTTGCGTGATTAATGGGGATTGATCGCGCTACCGCGCGATGCCTCCGGCGGGGTATTTTTAGCCAGATGAAGCTGGGATCCGCTTCTTCATCTGGCAGCAAATATCCCGGGGGAGATGCGCGGGACGCGCAGCGGGGGCAGAGCCCCCTTCCCCCATCTTAACCAGCCTTGGCCTTTTTCTTTTCCGCAACCACTTTTTCAGCTAGATCGCGCGCAATAGCAAAGGCCCCTTTGATCTTGTCGCTGTCCTTTTTCCAATCACGACGCACCACAATCTTGTTGTCCTTGACCTTGGCCATGCCGCGTTGATTTTGGATGAATTCGACCAACCCCTGAGGCGAAGCAAACTTGTCGTTGTGGAACTGGATCGTCGCGCCTTTCGGGCCGCCGTCCAGCTTGGCAATCCCCGCGCGTTTGCACATGGTCTTGATGCGTACGACCAGCATCAGTGTATTCACCTCTTTTGGCAATTTGCCGAACCGGTCGATCAGTTCCGCGGCAAAGCCCTCCAGCTCGACTTTCGTCGAGAGCGAGGACAAGCGGCGATAGAGACCCAGACGCACATCCAGATCGGGTACGTAGTCTTCGGGGATCAGAACCGGCACGCCCAGATTGATCTGCGGTGCCCATTGATCATCGGCATCCGACAACCCCTCCATTTCACCTGCTTTGATCTTGGCGATCGCCTCTTCCAGCATCGACTGGTAGAGTTCATATCCCACGTCGCGCATCTGGCCGGACTGCTCTTCACCTAGCAGGTTCCCCGCGCCACGAATGTCGAGATCCTGAGAAGCCAGCGTAAACCCGGCCCCCAATGTGTCCAGCGAGCCCAGAACACGCAGGCGTTTCTCGGCTGTAGCGGTCAGCTTCTGGCGCGGCTTGGTGGTTAGATAAGCATAGGCACGGGTTTTCGAGCGCCCCACCCGACCCCTGATCTGATAGAGCTGCGCAAGGCCGAACATATCTGCGCGGTGCACAACCATCGTGTTCGCCGTTGGAATATCCAGACCGCTTTCGACAATCGTCGTGGCCAGCAGCACATCGTATTTACCGTCATAAAACGCATTCATACGATCATCGAGTTCCCCGGCTGCCATCTGGCCGTGGGCAACCACATAGGTCAGTTCCGGCAGTTGGCTTTTCAGGAACTCCTCGATCTCGGGCAGATCCGAAATGCGGGGTACAACATAGAAACTCTGCCCACCGCGGTAATGTTCACGCAGCAGCGCTTCCCGGATCGTGACCGCATCGAACTCGCTGACGTAGGTACGGATCGCCAACCGGTCGATAGGAGGTGTTCCAATGATCGACAGATCGCGTACACCGGTCAGAGACAATTGCAACGTGCGCGGGATCGGCGTTGCGGTCAGAGTCAGCACGTGAACGTCGCTACGCAGTTGCTTCAGGCGTTCCTTATGGCCCACACCAAAATGTTGTTCTTCATCAATTATCAGCAAACCCAAGTTGTTGAACCGGATGTTCTTGGCCAGCAGCGCATGGGTCCCGATCACGATGTCCACCGTTCCACGTGACATCCCGTCACGGGTTTGCTGAGCCTCCTTCGCCGAGACAAAGCGCGACAGCTGTCGCACCTCCAGAGGGAAGCCCCGGAACCGTTCCCTGAAGCTTGCCGCGTGTTGGCGGGCCAGCAAGGTGGTCGGTGCCACGACTGCCACCTGCACGCCGGACATGGCAGCGACAAAGGCCGCGCGCATCGCGACCTCGGTTTTGCCAAATCCAACATCCCCGCAGATCAGCCGGTCCATTGGCGCGCCGGAATGAATATCTTCCATCACATCCGAGATTGCGCGCAACTGGTCGTCGGTTTCCTGATACGGGAAACGAGCGCTGAACTCTTCCCACGCGTGCGGCGGCGGGTCCATCACCGGGGCTTTGCGCAAAGCGCGTTCGGCTGCGATGCGGATCAGCTTGTCCGCCATCTCGCGTATGCGCTCTTTCAGCTTGGCCTTTTTGGCCTGCCACGCGCCACCGCCCAGTCTGTCCAGCAGGCCTTCGTCATGACCGTATTTCGAAAGTAGTTCGATGTTTTCGACCGGCAGGTACAGCTTGGATTGCTCTGCGTATTCCAGCAGAAGGCATTCATGGGCTGCGCCCGCCGCAGTGACGACCTCCATCCCCATGTAGCGACCGATCCCGTGATCCACATGCACCACCAGATCGCCGGGGCTGAGCGATTGAGTTTCGGTAAGGAAATTCTCGGCCTTGCGACGTTTCTTGGGCTGGCGGATCAACCTATCACCCAGAACATCCTGTTCGGCGATCACAGTCAGGCCGGGGGTTTCAAACCCGTGCTCCAACGCCCAGACGGCAAGGTGCAAACCGCGTTTTCCGACGCGTGTGCCATTGGTAACCGGAATGGCCTCGGCCAGACCTTCGTCCTCGATCAGACCGGTCAGACGTTCGCGCGCACCTTCCGAATAGGACGCAATCAGCACCGGACCTTTGTCGAGCTTGGCAGTGATGTGGTTGGCCAAAGCGCCGAACAGACTGACGCTCTCCTGCTGACGTTCCGGGGCAAAATTGCGCCCGATCCGCCCGCCCGCGTCAACGACACCGGGGCCCGAGGCCTGTGGCAAGGGGCTGAACTGCAGGACACGACGATCCGAGACAGCCGCCTCCCAAGCGGCATCATCGAGATACAAAAGACCCGGGGGTGTAGGCTTGTAGACCGTATCCATACGGGATCGGTTTTCAAGCGCCAGACGGCGGGTTTCATATTGATCGGCAATCGTGTCCCACCGAGCCAATCTCGCAGGCGTGACCTGATCATCGACGGTGATTGTGGCTTTCGGCAAATAATCAAACAGTGTCTCAAGCTTGTCATGGAAGAACGGCAGCCAGTGTTCGATGCCCTGATGCTTGCGACCGGCGCTTACGGCCTCGTACAGCGGATCATCGGTGCCTGCCGCGCCAAACTCGATGCGGTAATTCTGACGGAACCGGGTGATGGCTGCATCGTCCAATATGACTTCGGACACAGGAGCCAACTCTACAACTTCCAGCTTTTCAGTTGTACGCTGAGTTACAGGATCAAACCGTCGCGCACCGTCAAGAACGTCTCCGAACAAATCCAGACGAACGGGGCCGGATTCACCCGGAGGGAAGATGTCGATGATACCGCCGCGGATGGCATAATCTCCCGGCTCCATAACCGTGGGACTTTGAGTGAATCCCATGCGCACAAGAAAATTCCTAAGCGCGGTCTCGTCGATGCGCTGATCGACGCGGGCGGTAAACGCTGCCTCACGCAAAACCTCACGTGCAGGAACCCGCTGAGTTGCGGCATTCAATGTGGTCAGCAACACATATTTCTGCGGCATCTGGTGGACCAGTGCCGCCAGCGTGGCCACCCTTGCCGCTGAGATATCGGCATTCGGCGACACCCGGTCATAGGGCAGACAATCCCAGCCCGGAAACACAAAGACAGGCATGTCCGGGGCAAAAAAGGCCAGCGCGGCGCGCATCGCCTCCATCCGCTTATCGTCACGTGCGACATGGGCCACGGGCCCGTCGCTGCGGGCGATTTCGTTCAGCACAAGCTGCGCGTCAAACCCTTCGGGGGCACCGCCAACTGTCACGTGGTTCGGAGCCTTCATCGCCTCGCCTTTCAGATTTTGCTATCCCAGAACACCAATCGAAATGTTCTGATACATGCCCCAGAACGAAGTGACCAGTATCGAGATCATGCCTATGATCTGGGTATAGAGCCGACAGCGCGAAATGGTCTTCGACACAGCGTCGAGAGTCAGTTCCTGCCGTCGCAATCGCCGCGCATGCACGATATTCACCAACAGAACCAGAGACAGCGGAAACAGCAACAGGAACACGGCCTGTGCGAACTCGACACCGTAGTAGAAACCAAGCGTGGCCAGGCCGGTGAACAAAAAACAGCCGAATGCCAGAAGGACGGTACCGGACATGTCCACGATCAACAATATACGGTTGGTGTTTATACGAACGATGTCGAGAAGATCGATCTCGACCTGCCCCCCAATCCGCCGGGCACGCACCACCAGATCGTAGGGAATGCCCATAACCCAGTGGCTGGCCGACGACCAGACGACGGCCAGCACAATCCAGAACCAGAGATTCGAAAAGCTGCGCATGTCGATGACTTCAAAGATCGAAGAATACCAGTCCAAACCCAACCCTTTATTCAAACCACTCAGGGAGGTTCTGCCGCGCAGCCGCGTCCATTGATACCCTTGAGACCTTTGTGAATTCATGCCACCCAATGCACGAATGTTCAAGGAGAACGCGCCATGAAACCAACCATTGCCCCCTTTCCCATGACCCGCTTTCGGCGTGCTCGTCAATCTCAGGCAATTCGCGGGCTTGTGCGTGAGAACACTCTGACCACGGATGACCTGATCTGGCCGGTTTTTGTGCGCGATGGCGAAGGAATTGAAGAGCCCGTGCCCTCAATGCCGGGCGTGGTGCGCCGGTCGGTGGATTTGATTGCCAAGGCCGCAGTCGAAGCACAAGCGCTTGGAATCCCTGCGATCTGTATCTTTCCCTACACAGATTCTTCGTTGAAAACCGAAGACTGCGCTGAGGCCTGGAACCCTGACAACCTGTCGAACCGGGCCATCCGGGCGATCAAGGCGGCAGCCCCGGATATCGCCGTGATGACCGATGTGGCGCTGGACCCCTATAACATCAACGGCCATGACGGTTATGTTGTCGATGGCGAGATTGTAAATGATCAGACCATTGAGGCGCTGGTCAAAATGACCCTTGCCCAGGCTGATGCCGGTGCGGATATCATCGGCCCATCAGATATGATGGACGGTCGGATCGGGGAAATGCGCCGCGCGCTGGAAGGTGCAGGCCACCACAACGTCATGATCCTCAGCTATGCCGCAAAGTATGCCAGTGCCTTTTATGGGCCCTTCCGCGATGCGGTCGGCGCATCAGGTGCGCTGACCGGCGACAAGAAAACCTATCAGATGGATCCGGCCAACTCGGACGAAGCCCTGCGCCTGATCGAGCGTGACCTGACTGAAGGTGCAGATATGGTGATGATCAAACCCGGCATGCCCTATCTGGATATCTGCCGCCGCGTGAAAGACAGCTTTGGCGCACCGACCTATGCCTACCAGGTCTCGGGCGAATACGCGATGATCCAGGCAGCTGCTCAGAATGGCTGGATCGACGGAGAAAAGGTGATGCTGGAAAGTCTGCTGGCCTTCAAGCGGGCCGGATGCGACGGCATTCTGACTTATTTCTCACCTCAGGTTGCGCGCATCCTGCAAGGCTAAAACCCGAAAGAGTCGCAACTTTTCGCCGATGAACATCGTGCAACGGACAGCTTTCCCGTGACACATCGCCCTAATCGGCGTATCCTTGCCGGCAAGATCGGGATCACCCGACATATCAGGCACAGTTACAGAGAAAAAAACCATGAGCAGTTCCAACTCCCCCCGACTGAACCGTCGCGGCTTTGCCTTGGGCATGGCAGGTCTGACCCTGACCGCAGCTTGCGGAAATGGCGTCGGCAATTCAAACTCAGCCACGATCGACGCCCGTGTCGATGCAACGCTGACCGAGATGTACAGCCGGTACCCCAACACCGTGGAAATCGCGAACAAAGCCAATGGCTTGCTGGTCATGCCATTGATCACCGAAGCCGGATTTGTGTTCGGCGGCGGCTATGGCCGGGGCGCACTGCGTATCAACGGTGCGACGGTTGATTATTACTCTGCCGTCAAAGGCACTGCCGGGCTGCAGATCGGCGCGCAGCAATATGCGCATGTTCTGTTCTTCATGACTGAAGATGCGCTGAATGATTTCCGCCGCTCCAGCGGTTGGACCGCCGGGGCCGACATTGGCTATGTGGTCAGCGACCAGGGGGACTCACTGTCGACCGACACCACGACGCTGCGCACTCCTGTTCTGGCGGCTATTTTCGGGCAAGCAGGCCTTCAGATTGGCGCAACCGTCGAAGGTACGAAGTATACCCGCATCATTCCATAACCCGGATTACCACTTCCCCGATTTGGTCCCCGTCGCAGTGCACCATTGCGGCGGGGTATTTGTTTTTAGCCCTTTCCGCGCAGGTTCTTGCCGCGTTCCTCTTTCGGTCAGACCGACCATCCTCTAATCTCTGCGCAACCTTCATCTGAATAAGAATATGGGGCAGTAATGGGTCTTGTTTTCCGCTGGCTGGTGCGCATCGCGTCGGGTCTGATCATTCTGATCCTCGCCGCAATGGGCCTCGTCTATTTCCTGGCCAGCCAATCCCTGCCGGACTATGACCAGACGCTTGAGGTTGACGGCCTGACCGCCCCGGTCGAGATCGTGCGCGACACAGCCAACGTGCCGCATATTCTGGGCCAGACCGATCCCGACGTGTTCTTTGGTTTGGGATATGCCCATGCACAGGATCGACTGTGGCAGATGACCGTCATGCGCCGCACTGCACAGGGTCGTCTGTCCGAGGTCTTTGGCCCGCGCACACTTCACATAGACAAGCTGCTGCGCCGGTTCGACCTCTATGGACTCGCCCATCGCTCAGTCGAGGTGCAGGACGACTACACTAAGGCCGCCTTGCGTGCCTATTCCGCTGGGGTCAATGCCCGACTGACCGAAATCAACGAAGAAGCGCTTGGACGTGGCGCCCCGGAAATGTTCCTGTTCAACGCCCCCGTCTCTCCGTGGCAGCCTGGTGACAGCATCGCGGTTATCAAGCTGATGGCACTGCAACTGTCTGGCCACCTCACCGATGAAGTTCTGCGCGCCCGTACGTCCCTGATGTTGAACGACCCCGCGCGTTTGGCGGATATTCTGCCCGATGTTCCGGGACCCGGCATTGCTGCGCTTCCCGAATATGCCGCACTGTTCCCTAATCTGCCGCGCTATGCTGCTGGCACGGACGTTCCAGAAACACCCCTGTCACCCCTTCCTAAACGTGGACTGGCTGGCGCTTCAAACGCCTGGACCGCCGCGCCGTCACGATCCGCAAGTGGCGGGACCTTGTTGGCCAATGATCCTCATTTGGGTTTCACAGCGCCAGGGGTTTGGTACCTCGCACATCTTGATCTGGAAAAAGGCGGTGTAATCGGAGCCTCAATCCCCGGCGTGCCCGCCATCATGACCGGGCGCAGCGACCGGTTGGGCTGGGGGCTGACATCGTCATATCTCGACGATCAGGACGTTCATATCGAGCAGCTAAACCCTGATAACCCGGAAGAATACCTGACCCCGGACGGCTTCAAAGAGTTCCAGACCCGCCCTTCGATCATCGAGATCAAGGATGAGGCTCCGGTTACCTTGACCTTGCGCTGGACGGATAACGGTCCGGTGCTGCCAGGCACGGACTACAAACTGGAAACCATCACTCCACCGGGCCATGTGGCGTCCCTGTCCTGGACGGCGCTCAGCCCGCAGGACACGTCGATGTCGGCGTCCATGGCGCTGATGAACGCCGACAGCGTACAACAGGCCATCACAGTCGGTGAGCAATTCATCGCGCCCTCTCAGAACCTGTCATTGGTCGACAAAACGACCATTGGGATGAAACTGATCGGTGCGATGCCTCGCCGCGATCTCCAAAACCAAAGCCGTGGTCGTATCCCCTCGCCCGGCTGGATCGAGGCCAATCGCTGGCAAGGCCGCCTGCCCTATGCCGATAACCCGGAATTCGTGGCCCCTGTTGGCGGCGTTTTGGGTAACACGAACAACAAGATCATCGACCGCCCGTTCCCGGAACATGTATCCTATGAATGGGGCGATACTCAGCGCGTGCACCGCTGGGAACGCCTGATGCAATCGCGTGAGGTGCATACTCGCGATAGCTTCATCGAAGCGCAACTGGACACGGTCAGCTTTACCGCACGGTCCCTGCTGCCGCTGATCGGCGCCGATCTGTGGTTCACCGGGGCCTCGGCCCCCGAAGGCACGCCGGAACGTCAACGCCAGATTGCGCTTTCGCTACTGGCGGACTGGAACGGTGAGATGAACGAACACCTGCCCGAGCCGTTAATCTATGCGGCCTGGTTGCGTGCGCTTCAGATCCGCCTGATTTCGGACGAGCTTGGGCCGCTGGCCAGCGAATACAAACATGTTGAACCGCTATTCATCGAACGGGTCTATCGCGACATTGACGGAGCGGGCGTCTGGTGTGACGTGCTGCAGAGCGCACCGGTCGAAACCTGTACAGAAATGTCACGGCTGGCACTGGATGACGCTCTGATCTGGATCGCCGAACGTTATGGCAGCGCGCTTGAATCCTTACGTTGGGGCGACGCGCATCAGGCGACCCATGACCACCCCGTGCTGGGAACCGTCCCTGTTTTGCGCTTTTTCGTGAACATTCGCCAATCGACCAGTGGCGGCGACAACACTCTGCTGCGTGGCCGCACATCGGGCGATGGTCCGGATCCGTTCCAGAACGTGCACGGCGCGGGGTATCGTGGCGTTTATGACTTCGCCGACCCCAACAGCTCGGTCTTTATTACGGCCACCGGACAATCGGGCCACTTCCTGTCGCGCTATTATGACGATCAGGCTCAACTGTGGCGTCGTGGCGAGTATATTCCGATGTCACTGGACCTTGATCTGGCCCGCGCCGCCGCTGTTGGCGTGACCAATCTGATCCCGCGATAATCCGCCTATTCGGCAAGTCCCCGCCCCGATTTATGCGCCATCGTGGCGCCCAAGGTCAAATTCGCCTAACATCGTCGAACCGATTATGTGGGACCAAAGGGGGACGAGTATGGCCAGTATTCGGGATGTCCTAAATAATCTTGCACGCGACTACGCAATCGCATGGAGCTCAGGCGATGCTGATGCGGTTGCAGGTTTCTTTGCGCAAGACGGACAGATCACCTTCAACGGTAGTGAGCCAGTCCATGGGCGTGAGGCAATCGCTGACATGGTGCGCAGAGCTTACTCCGATTTCCCCGATCTCGAGGTACGGTGCGACATGATGCGGTGGGCCGGGTCGCAGGCCATTTTCGTCTGGACCCGAGAAGGGCATCACTCTGAAACTGGAAATCTCGTTATCGCACGCGGATGGGAAGAATGGGAACTGACGCCGGACCATCTTGTTCAGTCTTCAGTGGGTTGGTTCGATCCGGAAGACTATCAGCGCCAGATAGACGGGACCTGACCTAGCTCCCGCCTGCTGCGCTTTGGATCTTGTAATTTCGCGGTATCCCCTGAGTGATCCGAGACCAGTCAGACGCCTGAGCCCGTGCCTGATGCGCGTCGAACCCCTGTTGATCCACAAAGACTTCTGAAACGTTGAACCGGCCCGGCTTGGTCTGATCCTCAATCACGTCGAACGAGATACAGCCCGCCTCCGCGCGTGTCAGTTTCACATGTTCCGGCAAAGCCGCGCGCACTTCTTCCAGCCGATCCTCGGGCACGTCTATATAGCCGCTCAGGAAAACCCTTTGATCCGCCTTGTCAGACATGGCCCGACCTTTCGCCAAGTCTACAGCGCCTCAAACCGAGCCGCCTGTTTCTTGGTCCACAGAACGGTGATAAGAAACCCATCTTCTGTCTGCTCTTCGCTACGCACGACATCCTGTCGAAACAGCCAGGCCCGCTTGTCGCCCTCGGAAAAAGACAGGTTCAGAACAACCTCATGCCGCGCGCCCTGCAGATGTGTCGCGATCTCGGACAGCAACGGGGCAACCCCTTCACCCGTGACAGCCGAAATGGCGAAAATCGCCGGATCTCGTTCCGCGCGCGCCAGCGTCGCCTCGCGCTCATCGGCGCTCAACAAGTCTATCTTGTTCCAGACCTCAAGCCGGGGCCTCTCTTCATCGACCCCCAGCGAGGTCAGAATCGTCTCGACATCCTGCGCCTGCGCTTCTGTTTCTTCGTGGCTGATATCACGCACGTGAACGATCAGATCGGCGCCCAATACCTCTTCCAGCGTGGCCCGGAAGGCCGCCACAAGCTCGGTCGGCAGGTTTGAAATAAAGCCCACCGTGTCTGACAGGATCACTTCGGGACCATCAGGTAATTGTACACGCCGCATGGTCGGGTCCAGCGTGGCGAACAGCATGTCCTTGGCCATCACCTCGGCCCCGGTCAGGTGGTTGAACAGTGTCGATTTGCCCGCGTTTGTATAGCCCACGAGTGCTACGATAGGATACGGCACTTTGGCCCGCGCAGCCCGGTGCAGAGTTCGGGTCTTGACGACCTTCTGCAACTGACGCCGCAAGCGCACGAGTTGCTCGTCAATGGCGCGGCGGTCCGCTTCGATCTGGGTTTCACCGGGTCCGCCGACGAATCCCAAACCGCCACGCTGACGTTCAAGGTGGGTCCATGCCCGTACCAGTCGGGTCCGCTGATAGCTGAGGGCCGCCATCTCGACCTGCAACACCCCTTCCCGCGTGCGCGCTCGGTCGCTGAAGATCTCTAGGATCAGCCCGGTCCGGTCGAGAATCTTGACCTTCCACGCCTTTTCAAGGTTGCGCTGCTGCACCGGCGTCACCGGCCCGTCGATCAGAACCAGCTCAACTTCGTTTTCACGAATTCGCTCGCCAAGTTCTTCGATCTTGCCGCTGCCGAACAAATACCCCGCCTGGGCGCGTTGAAGGCGAACAATTTCAGATCCGATCACATCCAGATCGGGCAATGCAGCGGCCAGTGCCACCGCCTCTTCCAGCGCCGGTTCAGGGACACGGCGCTGTTCATCTGATTTGATTTCGGGATGCAGCACCCAGGCCCGGGTGCGCATCCGGTCATGTTCCATCAAGAGGCGTCTTCGCCCTCATACAGGTTGATCGGCTGTGACGGCATGATGGTCGAAATCGCGTGTTTGTATACCAACTGCGACTGTCCGTCGCGGCGCAACAATACGCAGAAATTGTCGAACCAGGTGATAACACCCTGCAATTTCACACCGTTAATCAGGAAAATTGTGACCGGAACCTTAGCTTTCCGTACATTGTTCAGGAAGGCATCCTGAAGATTCTGTCTGTCCGAAGCCATATTTTTATAATCTCGCCATTGTTCTTGCTACGCGCTGCGGACCAACGCGCTCCCTCCCGGTGAGTATGGAGTGCTACGCACAGATATTCCAGATGAAAAATCAGGCGTTAACGAGCACAAGATGCGCCCGCATCAATCTCGCCACAGCGAAGGTGTAATCAAGGCAATAATCGCCAGTGTTTCCAAACGACCAATAACCATAGCCGCGCAAAGTGTCAGTTTGGCACCGGCAGGCAGGTCGATCAGGCGAATTGGAACATCTGTGGCCAGATCGATCAACGGCCCAGTCGTGCTGAGCGTGGCCACGCTCAGCACCATGGCCTGTTCGAACCCGGACCCCATCGCTGCCAGCAGAAGGTTGAACACCGCCAGAGTCAGCGCAAACAGCATCAGGAAGATCCAGGCAATAAAGGCCCCGCCGCTTTGAATACGCCGATTTCCGCCCCCTGCTCCGCTGATGGACGATGGGTAGATCAGTCGATCAATCTCACGTGCGCCATTCAGATACAGGGCGAAAACCCGCAACAGTTTGACACCTCCGGCCGTGGTGGCGACCCCGCCGCCAATCAGAGCCAGCCCCATCAATAGCAAACCGGGCGTTCCCAGGCCCGACAGTTGCTGCGCGTCGTTCCAGTTCGCGCTTTCGAACCCGGCCGTCGTCAAAAAGGCGAGAACGGTGAACAGCATCCCCCAAATGACCTGCAAGGCCTGCAATGGTTCCATTTGACCACCGATTTCCGTCACGCCCGCAACAACCCGGAAGAACAACAGGATTGCGACAGCCAGGACAATCATCAGACCGATGCGAAACTCTGGGTCCGTATCCAGACGGGAATAGCCTGTTGTCGCGGTATCCTTCGAAAAAGTCAGGCGCGAGAGAGCAAAGAACAGGAACAGAAACAGGATGGCTTCGCCTGTAAAACCAGCCTGCGCCCCTTCCATGCCCCCGACCGGCGAGATGCCGGACGTGGCCATGACTGCCATCGCATGGCACACAGCCGTCAGACCGATTTCACCGGCGATCAGCAGAAGAACCCAGATCACCGCAGTCAACCCGACATAAACGGGCGTCAGTGTCTTCGCGACACGGATCAGGCGACCACGCGGATCCGCACGTTCACTCTGTGCAACGCCTGACACCGGGCGCCCGGGTTGACCTTTGGCAGTGACTTCGAACCCGCCGAGTGACAACGGGGCAAGGATCGCGGCGGCGGCGACCCACATCAACAAGCCCCCCATCCAACCGACCAAAGCGCGCCACAGATGCAGCGGCGCCGACAAACGGTCCGGATCCGGAAACAGATCCGCCCCTGTGGTCGTCAGGGCACTGACCATATCGAAGTAGGCGTTAAGAAAGATGGTCGTTCCAAGCGCGTCGTGAAACGGAATCGCCAGAAAGATGGGAAGGATGGTGAAACATCCCAGCATCACCGCCAACTGCCCCAAAGTCCCCCGCCGCGGAACGCGGTTGGACGACGCCATTGCAATTGTGGCAACCAGAAAAAGCCCCAAAAGTCCCGAGTAAAGGAAGGACCTCGACGTTGAGTGGTCGTCCAGCGCCAGCGCATAAATCGCCGGAATCCACATGGCCAGCGACGCAATACCCCAGATCAGTAGAAACAGCGGCAACCGCCGCAAAAGCCCGAACTGTTGTGTCTCTGCCCGCGCCATCAGAAGAAATCGATTGAAACCTGCATCAGGCGCTCGACCTCGGGCACATCCTTGGCCATGGCAAAGATTGCGACCACATCCTTTTCATCAATCCTGAGGCTGCCCGTCGGTCGCAGAACTTCGTCTCCTTTGCGCACCGCGCCCACCAGCACTCCCTCGGGGAAGTCGATATCGCGCAGCCGCTGCCCGGCCATAGGCGAGGTTGACAGGACCTCCGCTTCGATCACTTCGGCCTCGGCATCCCCGATTGAATAGACCTGACGCACCCGCCCATGACGAATGTGCCGCAGGATCGAGCTGACGGTTGTCGCACGCGGGTTGATATACGCGTCGATCCCCAAAGGTCCCATCAGGGCCACCATGCTGGGATCGTTGATCAACGCGATTGCCAGCGCACAGCCTTCAGCTTTGGCACGAACCGCGGCTAGCATGTTCGTGCGGTCGTCATCGGTAACTGCCAGCATCGCATCGGCCCGCTCGATCCCTGCTTCGCTCAGCAATCCGGAATCCAGCCCGTCACCATGCAGCACAATCGTCCGCTCCAGAGCTTCGGCAGCGACCTCTGCACAATGACGGTCGCGTTCGATAATCTTGGCGCGCACACGGCTTTCGCGCTCTTCCAGCGTTCTGGCCACTTCCAGCCCGACATTTCCGCCCCCGACGATCACCACGCGGTCCTGCCGCTTCTGTGCTTTGCCGAACACTTCCATGGTGCGATCCACGTCTTTCACGTTGGTAAAGACATAGCATTCATCGCCCACGAACAGCTGATCCTCGGATTCGGGCGCAAACAGCGTTCCGTCTCGACGGACCCCGACCACAATCGAACTGAGGGTCGAGAACAGATCTGTCAGCTGCCGCAGCGGCGTGTTCACAATCGGACAATCCTCTTCCACCCGAACGCCAAGCAGCTGAGCCTTCTCATCCATGAAGATTTCGGTGTCAAAAGCAGAAGGGGCTGACAGGCGGCGCATAGCGGCGGCGGCCACTTCGCGTTCGGGGCTGATCACCACATCAATCGGCAGATGATCGCGGCGGTACAGGTCCGAATGAATCGCCTCAAGATAGGATTTCGACCGCAGGCGTGCGATCTTGCGCTGAATCGAAAAGACCGAGTGCGCCATCTGGCAGGTGACCATATTCACCTCGTCCGAATGGGTCGCGGCAATGATCATATCGGCGTCACGGGCCCCTGCCCGTTCCAGCACATCCGGGTAACTTGCAAACCCGGCGATCCCCTGTACATCCAGCGTTTCCGTCGCCCGCCTTACAAGGTCGGGATTGTTATCCACGACGGTAACGTCATTCAGCTCGCCCGAAAGATGCCGCGCGATCTGCCAGCCGACCTGACCCGCGCCGCAAATAATGACCTTCATGTTTCTGGCCCTTCTGCCTGAAAGGATTGAATGACAGATGCCCCCAGAACGGTCAATTGAATTGTCATCGCGGTCCAGCTGCGGCAAGATAAGCATATGAAAACGCTGTTTCCTATGCTTTTGCCTTTGATGGTGCTGTCTTCATGCGGACCACTCTCGCTCTATTATCGCGAGGGTGAAACCGTGTCTCGTCTGCAAAAAGAAACCACTCAGTGCCAGCTCAAGGCGGTCAAAGAGGTTCCGGTTGCCAATCAGATCCGCCAAAGCCCGCCAACTTACTGGCCGGGGCGTACCTATTGCGATGGCAGAGGCCGGTGCTATCGATCACCCGGCTGGTGGCAGCCCGGCAGGGTCTATACCGTGGATGTGAACCAGGGCCTGCGCAACACAGTCGAAGCGCAATGTATGGCGCAAAAGGGATTTCGGCCTGTCAGCTTGCCGCCATGCAAGCAGAACGTCAAATCCAGAGTACCTGCGACGCGAACCACCACGTTGCCGCCGCTGAATAGCGCCTCGTGTTTTGTGAAATTCGATGATGGCTCATTTCAGATCATAACGCCCGGTCAGGCAGGCTGATTTCTGATCCTATCCGCGTAGTACACGGCCTGCCCCAGCGAAATGGGTCAGGCCCTGACTGAGATCGTCCGACCGGCAGATTACTCTGCCGGTTCAGGTTCATCGATTTGTGCGACCCGCGCGCCGGATTTGTTCGAAGTTACCACACCCAGCGACTTCAACTTCCGATGCAGAGCGCTGCGTTCCATACCCACAAAGCTGGCCGTACGGCTGATATTGCCGCCAAATCGGTTGATCTGAGTCAGCAGATACTCTCGTTCGAACGCTTCGCGGGCTTCGCGCAACGGCAAGGTGGCCAATGCACCCGACAACACAACGCGACCGGACTCTTCCGCTTTTTCCTCCTCGCTGGGCAACTCGCGCGCCTCAATCGGGCCGGACCCATCGCCCAGGATCAGAACACGCTCAACAAGGTTCTTAAGCTGGCGAACATTTCCGGGCCAGGTCATCGTTTGCAGCAGCGCAACTGCCTCTTCCGATAACTCCCGGATCGGCAAACCTTGGGTTTCGTTGCACATCTCAATGAAATGCTGCGCCAGAACCGGAATATCTTCGCGACGGTCTTCCAATGAAGGAACGGCAATCGGCACAACATTCAAACGGTGGTACAACTCTTCCCGAAACCGTTCGGCAACGATTTCCTCATCAAGATCCCTGTTCGTGGATGAGATCACACGAAGATCCACGCGCACCTTGTCACTTCCGCCAACGCGCTGGAATTGCTGATCCACCAGCACTCGCAGGATTTTGGATTGTGTGCCAAGGGGCATGTCGGCGACTTCGTCAAAATAGACCACGCCACCGTGTGCCTCTTCCAGCAACCCGGATTCCACACCGCGTTCCGCCGTTTCCCGACCAAACAGAACCTCTTCCACACGTTCCGGTTCGATTCCGGCACAGTTTACGGTGACAAAAGGCGCGTTGGCACGGTTGGAGTGGGCGTGGATATAGCGCGCTGCAATTTCCTTGCCCGACCCGGCAGGACCGCTCAGCATGACGCGACCGTTAGACTTGGTCACCTTGTCCAACTGCCCCTGCATGGCCCGGAACGAGGCGGACTTGCCGATCATATCTGAATTGTTGACTTCTTTCCGCTTCAGAGACGCGTTCTCGCGCCGCAGGCGAGAGGTCTCCATCGCGCGGCGGATCACCACCATCAACTGATCAATATTAAACGGCTTTTCGATAAAATCATATGCGCCCTGCTTGATTGCAGCGACGGCGATTTCGATATTGCCGTGGCCCGATATGATTACAACCGGCACATCCGGGTTGTCGCGTTTAACCGCTTTCAGAATATCGATCCCGTCCATCCGGCTGTCTTTCAGCCAGATATCAAGGATCAACAGCCCCGGCGGCTCGGAATTGATTGACGCCATGCACTCGTCCGAGTTGGCCGCCAGTCGGGTTGAATAACCTTCGTCCTCCAGAATGTCGGACACCAGTTCGCGAATATCGCGTTCGTCATCTACGATCAGAATGTCACTCATCTTTGGCCTGCTTTCAGTTTGTTGGTTCTAATTGCCTGCTTCTGTGGCGCTGCGGTTGGGGAGATACTGGTCCCCGGCAGACGGATCACAGCCATCGCGCCAAAATGGTCCTGTCCGTCAAATACGGGCGCATCTTCGAGGGTCAGCGCGCCGCCATGCTCTTCAATGATCTTCTTGACGATGGGCAGGCCCAGCCCGGTCCCTTCGTCGCGTGTGGTTACATAGGGTTCAAACAGTCGCGCCCGATCCTCGGGCAGACCGATCCCGTTATCTGCAATGGTAATGACCGTACCCGCGTCATCACTGGAAACCACCACTTTGATCTGCGGTCTGAGGCTTTCCGGAGCCCCTTTTTCTTTAAGGGTTACAATTGCTTCTCCGGCATTCTTGATTAGATTTGTTAACGCCTGATTCAGCATAGTTGCATCCACATCGGCCATGATCGGCTGCTGCGGCAAATCGGCGTCGATCTGCACCTCCGGCTGCCCGGCCTGTTGCAGAAGGACCGCCTCACGCACAAGATCAACCAGGTTTTCTTCCCGGCGTTCAGGTTCCGGCATCCGCGCAAATTTCGAGAATTCGTCAACGATGCGACGCAGATCGTTGGTCTGCCGCACGATCACGTTCGTCATCGAATCCAGACTGCCGCTGTCTTCTTCGTCCAACTTGCGCGAGAACTTGCGCTTGATCCGCTCCGCACTCAGCTGGATCGGTGTCAGAGGGTTCTTGATCTCATGTGCGATGCGACGCGCCACGTCACCCCACGCCGCCATCCGTTGGGCACTGACCAGATCGGTTACGTCATCAAATGCAACCACATAACCTTCCAGGCCTCCATCTTCTCCGCGACGGATAGCCATTCGGACTAAAAGATTCTCAAGCCGCCCTTTACGGGTCACCTTGATTTCCCCCTGAACGGCCTCTTGCCCACTTTCTTTCAGGCTTTCGAACAACGGCAGAAATTCCGGTACCGCAATGCCAATGGCCAGATGCTGCTCACCCCGGGACCAATCCAACAACCGCTCGGCCGAGCGGTTGACGAACGTGATACAGCCTTCGGGGTCTACACCGACAACACCTGACGTAACCGAGCTGAGCACCGAGTCAAACAGACGGCGCCGACTTTCGATCTGCTGCGTGTTCTCCAGCAGTGTGTCCCGCTGACCTTTCAACTGCCGGGTCATCTGGTTGAAGTATCGGCCCAGCATCGCGATTTCGTCGTCGCTGGCCTCTTCGATAACCTGAACGCTCAGGTCACCGGCTCCGACCCTTTGTGCCGCGGTGGTCAGGCGCCCCACAGGACGCGACAGCCGTTCGGCAAACCACATGCCTAAAGACATCGCCGCTAAGATCAGGATCAGTGCAAAACCCAGATAGAGCAGGCCGAACTCAAACAGCACCCTGCCCCGTTCACTTTCCAGTTGCTGATAGAATTGCGCCGTTTCCTTGGTGTCATCCAGCAGCGTCAAAAGCTGCCCGTCCACTTCGCGGCTGACATAGAGGTAACGGTCCAGATAGGCTGTAAGAGGTACCAGCGCGCGGAACTCATTGTTGGGCCAGTCGGCGATGATCAGCAGACCCTTGTCTGTGGCCTCAACCATCTGCTCGGCAGTCGGGGCTTCGTAGTTAAACAGATAAGACCGATCCCCACGCGATTTGATTTCACCGCCGCCGTCGATGACATACGCTTCGCGCAGCCCCCGCTGAATCTGGGCCTGCCCCTGCGCCAGAACTTCGCGCAGTTCTGCATCGGAAATATAGAAATCAAGCGAGCGCGCATTGTCCAGATAGCGCGCCAGAACGGACGCGTCCTGCACCAGACCTCGATGGTGTTCCTGCTCATAAGCCTCGGCCGCGGTCAGAGACGAGCCCACCACCTGCCGAACCCGGTCCGAGAACCAGCCCTCCAGGCCGATATTCACCGTCAGACCAGCAAAGATCGCAACCGTAACCGTCGGGACCAGAGCCAGCAATGTAAACGCCCCGATCAACCGCAAATGCAGGCGTGACCCTGCCGATTTGGCCCGGCGCGCTGCTATCAGGCTACCCACCTGACTGAGCACCAGAGCCGCGACAACCAGAACATAAACAAGATCGGCCAACAGAATCAGCCGCAGGGTCGGTGCCGTCGCACCAAGATCAAAGGGGCCGATGACAAGATAAGTGGCCAACGCCAGAACAGGCCCCATGAGGACCAGCCCCAGAGTGCCAAAATTGCGCAGTTTCCGTGATTTACGCCATCGACTAATCGATAGGATCATCCCGCTCTGTGCTCGGGTTGCCACCGTCTGCCCTCATCCTGATGTGCCGCTTGCGCGGCTTACCGCCATATATCGTGATCTTTTCCCAACAGATGCCGGGATGCCACGGTTTGTGTGGCGATATTACATCAGTTTGCGGCGGCGTGTCACCTGAATATCGAGATCAGTAATCTTTTTTCGCAACGTATTTCGATTGATTCCCAGTAAATCGGCACATTTCGCCTGATTTCCGCCGGTCGCATCCAGTGCAATTTCGATCAGCGGGGCCTCAACTTCTCGTAAAATACGCTGATACAGGCCCGGAGGCGGCAGAATGTTGCCATGCAGATCAAAATACCTCCGCAGATGTCGCTCGACCGAGGTTGAGAGTTTTTCGCGCTCCCCCCCGCTCAGAACCGGCTCTGCCTCGGGCTGGCTGCCCAGCACCATTTCGACTTCGGCTTTCGAAATTTCGTCCGCCCTGCTGGTCAGCCCTAACCGACGCACGGCGTTTTCCAGTTGCCGTACGTTGCCGGGCCAGGAATAGCGCCGTACCAATGCCACCGCCTCGGAGCTGAGCCAGCGTTTAGTTCCGTTTTCCCGCTCTTCCCGCGCCAGAAAATGCTCGGCCAACAGCGGGATATCATCCACCCTTTCGCGCAACGACGGCACGTGGATCGTCGCACCACACAAACGATAGTATAGGTCCTGACGGATACGTCCGCTCTCCATCCCGTCGGTCAGGTCTGATTGGCTGGTGGCCATGAAACGCGGAACATGGTCGCCAGGCGTATCCATCATGCGCACGATGCGGGCCTGAACCTCTTCCTCGACATCAGCGATTTCGTCGATCAGCAGCGTGCCGCCGCGTACCCGTGCCATCACACGCGCCGGGCCTTCCAAATCCCGCAGATCAGCAGCGGTGACAGTGACGAACGGCAAGGTGCGTCGGTCAGAGAAGTCGTGAATAGCCCTGGCAATCAATGACTTGCCCGTGCCACTTTCACCAGAAATCATGACCGACAGATCCGTGTTCATCACCCGCGCGACCAACCGGTACAGGGCCTGCATCACCGGTGTACGCCCGACCAGAGGCAACTCCTCCGGGCGCTCGCTTACACTTTCGACCGGCTCTGGTTGAGAGCGCTGTTTCTGATCCAGAGCCCGTGCCGTACGTTTCATCAGATCCGGCAGATCAAAGGGTTTTGGCAGATAGTCGTAGGCATCCGCTTCAGTCGCCTGAATCGCCGTCATGATGGTGTTTTGTGCGGATATCACTATTACCGGCAAACCGGGACGGTCCTCGGCGATCTTAGGCAGCATCTCCAGACCGTTTCCATCCGGCATGACCACGTCCGAAATCACCACATCCCCTTTGCCCTCGCTGACCCATCGCATCAGAGTGGTCAGCGATGAAGTCGCGTGCACCTTACATCCAGCGCGCGTCAGGGCCTGTGTCAGAACAGTGCGGATCGTGCGGTCGTCATCCGCTACCAATACGGTGCCATCCATCAGATGCTCTCCTTCTTGTCGTCGATTGCGTCTCGCGGCGCCCGTCGCAGCGAAAGCTTGAATACCGTTTGACCCGGCACCGACTCGGCCGAAATCCACCCGTCGTGGTCCGAGACGATCTTACTGACAAGCGCCAGCCCAAGCCCGGTGCCGTTATCCTTGCCGGAAACGAACGGGTCGAAAATGTCGCCGCGAATGTCTTCCGGCAGGCCTGGCCCATCGTCGATAATCTCGATCTGCAGAGGCAGAGAATGCCCAGACCCATCACTGCGACGCAGCCGGAAGGAATGTTCGAAATAAGTGCGTAGACGGATCGATCCGCCCTGTGGCCCGGCTGCTTCGGACGCATTTTTGAGCAGGTTCAGGATCACTTGCAGAAACTGGTCCGGGTCTCCATAAGCCAGCGGCAGCGAGGGATCATAGTCTTCGATGATCGTCATGTCTGCGCCAAATCCCAGCAACGCGGACCGTCTTGCACGATCCAGCACATCGTGGATATTGACCGGTTTGAAATCAGGTTTCTGTAGATTTCCGAATTGTTCGACTTGTTCCAGAAGTTTTACAACTCGGCGGCTTTCAGCAACAATAAGATCAGTAAGCTCAAGGTCTTGCGGCGAAATATTCATGCTGAGCAATTGCGCGGCACCGGTAATCCCGGCCAACGGGTTCTTGATCTCATGCGCCAGCATCTCGGCCATGCCGATCGCCGATTGCGCCGCCGATTTGACCGTGTTTCCACGCGTCATCCGACCTGCCAGCTCACGAGGCGAGATGATCATGATCATGGAACCCGGATGCCCAACCAAAGGCGCGATCTGCAACGCGCATTGCAACGGCGCCCGATTACCTGAACCCACGTCCACATCGTTCACGAACAAAGGCGTACCCTGCCACCGCGCGCGCTCAAAAGCTTCTTCCAGCGGCGCATCCACGGCAATCTGATCCCAAACCGGGTGGCTGATGACCGATTTTCGTGAGGCGTTCAGAAACCCTTCACCCGCCGAGTTCACATCGGAAATGCGATCATTTTCATCGATGATGAACGCCGGAACCGGTAGAGAGTTCCAGATGCTGGCGTCAGAATTCATGCCGCCACCTCGCTTGTATCGCTGAGCGCTTCCGCCAACAGGCGCAGCACTTCCGCCGGATCGCGTGAGGTCAGAATCGCCCGGCGCAAAGGCGCAGGGGTTGCGGCCTCATCCATGTACCACCCCAGATGTTTGCGGGCGACGCGCAGGCCCAGATCGGTGCCATAGAAGTCCAGCATAGCCTGATAATGCGCGCGTACCATGTCGATCAATTCCTCTCCGGCAGGTATGCCGGGCGCACCCGCCCCGTAGAGGTCATGACAGATCTGCGCCAACAGCCAGGGTTTGCCCTGAGCGCCACGGCCGACCATCACACCATCCGCACCAGATTGGCTCAACGCGGTTCGCGCGGCAGCAGTATTCACGATATCTCCGTTGGCAATGACCGGGATCGAGACTGCCTCTTTCACAGCCCTGATTGCATTCCAATCGGCATGACCTTTGTAGAACTGGCAGCGTGTGCGTCCGTGGATCGTGACCATCTGAATACCCGCCTCTTGCGCGCGGCGCGCCACGTCCGGGGCATTGAGCAGATTATCGTCCCATCCCAGCCGGGTTTTCAGCGTCACGGGCACGTCAACCGCGTCTACAACAGCCTCGATTAACGTCAGCGCATGATCTGGCGTTTTCAGAAGGGCCGAGCCGGAATAGCCGTTCGTCACCTTCTTGGCGGGGCACCCCATGTTGATATCGATCACCCGCGCACCCCGGTCGGCCACCTGACGGGCGGCCTCAGCCATCCAATGCGCCTCGCGCCCTGCCAGTTGCACGGCGGTGTTTTCAACATCTGCAGACAATTCGGCCCGTTCGCGCACGCCCGGCTTGGCTTGCACCATCTCCTGGCTGGCAACCATTTCGCTGACCACCATCCCCGCGCCAAAACGCATCACCAGATCGCGAAACGGGCGATCGGTGATTCCGGCCATGGGGGCCAGCAAAACAGGCGGTGTTACGTCCTTGTCAGCGAGGTGCAAAGTCAACGTGCTTAATCCTTGGGCAGTTGTGGATTTGATATCGGTTTCGGCGCATATGAACAACAAAACGGCGCGCAACAAGCCCGCAAGATCATCACATGCCTATTTTTTAATCACATAATCATGGGTGATTGCCTCTGCATTCACCGACGCCTAAACAAAGCCCATCACGAGGAGAGCCTGCGCACATGACAACAGCCGCCATCATAGTCGCCGCCGGGCGTGGGTTGCGCGCCGGGGGTGGAGTACCGAAGCAATGGCGTGACCTTGCGGGTCGAAGGGTGGCTGATTGGACCATAGATCGGTTCCGTGGGCAGGTGAATCACATCGTCTTGGTGCTGTCCGATGAAGACACCCCGGCATGGGAAGAATTCCGTGAAACAGATCTGATCCTCGCAACGGGTGGGACAGATCGCGCGGGTTCTGTGCGGAACGGGCTGGCAGCACTGGCGGACCTGAATGTACAGTGCGTTTTGATCCATGACGTCGCGAGACCTTGCGTGTCACCCCACATCATTCAGGACGTTCTGAGCGCCCTGGAAACCTATCCGGCGGCGGCGCCCGGTCTGGCGGTGACAGATGCCCTGTGGGTTGGGCAGGAAGAGGTTGTGACCGGCACGCAGGATCGCAGCAACCTGTTTGCAGCTCAGACACCGCAAGGGTTTCACTACGATGTCATCACCAGCGCTCATGCGGCCCATCCGGGAGGTGCTGCGGACGATGTCGAGGTTGCACGGGCCGCAGGGCTCGACGTTTGCATCGTTCCGGGCGATGCGGACAATCTGAAAATCACCCGACCCGAGGATTTTGCCCGGGCGGAACGCATAATGGAAACGGATATGGATGTGAGGCTGGGCAACGGCTACGATGTACACCGCTTCGGCAATGGGGACCATGTGATCCTCTGCGGGGTGAAAGTACCGCATGATCGCGGACTACAGGGGCACTCGGATGCCGATGTCGGGATGCACGCGGTGACCGATGCGATCTATGGCGCCTTGGCGCAGGGGGACATCGGTCAGCATTTCCCCCCTTCGGACCCGCAATGGAAAGGTGCAGCCAGCGAGATATTTCTGCGCCATGCGGTCGAGTTGGCCGAACAGATGGGGTACCGTATATCGAACGTCGATTGCACATTGGTCTGCGAATACCCGAAAATCGGACCACACGCGCCTGCAATGCGGGGAAAAATTTCTGAAATCATGGGGCTGCGCGCTGATCAGGTGTCGGTCAAGGCAACCACATCCGAACGTCTGGGCTTTACCGGCCGCAGCGAAGGCATCGCCTCTTTGGCCACTGCCTGTCTGGTGAAGGCATGAACGCGGCGCAATTGATCGGTACCGTCGGAGGTGTGGGTTATATGCGCCCTGCCCCCGGAACCTGGGGGTCGCTGGTTGCGCTGCCGATGGTCTGGGTTCTGCACACACTGGGTGGGTTTCCGCTGCTGGCGTTCGCAACGGTCGCTGTTTTTGTCGGCGGCCTCTGGGCCACGCGGGTGATGACCGAAGGGCAGGACGATCACGATCCCTCTGAGATTGTCATTGATGAGGTCGCGGGCCAGTTCATCGCGCTTTGGGCGATTTCGTACCCGTCCTGGGCACATGGGATCGACATCACAGCGCTCTGGCCCGGCTGGGTTGCAGGGTTTATCCTGTTCCGCCTGTTCGACATTACCAAACCCGGCCCTGTCGGCTGGGCTGATCGTCGCGGCGACCCTATGGGTGTGATGCTGGACGACGTGATTGCGGGCATTTTTGCGGCCATCGGAGTGATGGTTCTGGCAGGCATTGCACACGGGGTTCTGGGCCTGTGACCGTAACCGAGCTGCTGAACAAAGCCAAAGAGCTAGGTGTAATGATTGCCACCGCCGAAAGCTGCACCGGCGGCATGGTCGCTGCAGCCCTGACCGATATTCCCGGAAGCTCAGCCGTCGTGGATCGGGGTTTCGTCACTTATACCAACGAAGCCAAACAGGACATGCTGGGCGTTTTGGCAAAGACGCTGAACACGCATGGCGCGGTTTCTGAAGAGGTAGCGCGGGAAATGGCCGAAGGTGCGCTGCGCAACTCGCAAGCGCAACTTGCTGTCTCGATTACGGGTATTGCCGGACCGGGTGGATCCGAATTCAAACCCGAAGGACGTGTGTGTTTCGGGCTGGCCGCCGACGGTCAGCAGACGCTTGCCGAGACCATTGAGTTCGGCGCGCCGGGTCGCGATGCCGTGCGCCGCGCGGCGCGGGACTACGCTCTGACCCTGCTGTACAAGGCCCTTTCCGCAAGCGCCTAAACTTTCAGCACGCTGCACCTGAAATCGCTTCATTTGCCATCAGTTGAAAAAAGGCCGCCAAAACAGGCATCTTTTTTCACCTTGCTTCTTTTTTCTCCATCCAACGGCGGCTTGAAACAAGCCACACCACTCGCAAAGCGCCGGTCCGTGCCGAGTTTTCACGGACCGGCGCACTCATTCGGAAGGGAGAACGGCCATGAACGGAGCCGATACAGCCTGGATCATTGTTGCAACTGCACTGGTCCTTTTCATGACTTTACCAGGGCTCGCACTGTTCTATGGCGGGCTAGTACGCGCCCGAAATGTGCTCAGTGTGTTCATGCACTGCTTTTCCATTGCCTGTTTAATGAGCGTTCTTTGGCTGGTCGCCGGGTATTCGATCGCTTTCGGCCCTGGCGAGAGCGGCGTGTGGGGCGGTCTGGACAAGGCATTCCTGAATAGTGTCGACGTGGACAGCCTCGCAGGAACCCTGCCCGAGATCCTGTTCTTTGCCTTTCAAATGACGTTCGCCATCATCACCCCTGCCCTGATCGTCGGCGCCTATGTCGAGCGTGTCGGCTTTGGCTTTGTCCTGACCTTCTCGTCCCTATGGATGCTGCTTTGCTATGCACCGGTGGTACACTGGATCTGGGGCGGTGGCATGCTGGCCGATGGCGGCATTCTGGGCGAAATTGGTGTGCGTGACTTCGCGGGCGGTATCGTGGTGCATGAAACCGCTGGTCTGGCGGCCCTTATCATCGCCGTTATCCTCGGCCCTCGGCGTAATCGCACCACGCCTCCGCATAATCCCGGCTATGTCATGATCGGCGCTGCAATGCTGTGGGTCGGCTGGTTCGGCTTCAACGGCGGCTCGCAACTGGCCGCTGACGGAGGAGCCGCGATGGCAATGACCGTCACACACCTGTCCGCGGCAACCGCATCACTGACCTGGGCTCTGTGGGAACGTATCCGCTTTGGCAAGGCCTCGATGGTTGGTCTCGTAACCGGCACAATCGCAGGTCTGGCCTCGATCACACCTGCGTCGGGTTTCGTGGGTCCGGTTCAGGCCCTGATCATTGGTGCGGTGGCCGGCGTGTTGTGTCAGGAAGCCGTCAACATTGTACGCAACAGGCTGAACATCGACGACACACTGGATGTGTTCGCGGTGCATGGCGTCGGCGGTATTTTCGGCACCATCATGATTGCCCTGTTTGGCCTTGGCACATGGATCGCACAGTTAGGTGGCCTGGTTATCGTGGGTGTCTTTACGGCAGTTGTCACATTTGTGTTGGTCAAACTGGTTGCACTCATCACTCCGCTTCGCGTAGACGCCGAAACCGAGACAAACGGCCTCGACCTCTCGGTGCATGGTGAGCGGGCCTATGACATGAGCAGTTAAGCCCACCTTGGCTGCCCATCGCCCGCAAGGGCAAAAGCGGACCTCTTGGGGTCCGCTTTTCTTTTGAGGGCCTCTCGACTCCGGCCCAAGGGTCGGGCTATCAGCCCGCAACGTGTTTTCAGCCCCGAGGTTTGCGCCATGATCCCCAGTTCCTTTCCCGACAGCACCGAAATCGCCCGCCTGACCGCGCGGATGCTGCTGGAGATCAAGGCCGTTCACTTCAATTCGCGTGAACCGTTCACGCTGGCCAGCGGACTGCCCAGCCCAACCTATATCGACTGCCGTAAGCTGATTTCGTACCCGCGCATCCGCTCGACTCTGATGGATTTCCTGACGGTCACCGTGATGCGGAATGCCGGTTTCGAGGCCTTCGATAACATCGCTGGTGGTGAAACCGCAGGCATCCCCTTTGCCGCCATGGTGGCCGAGCGCATGGCCCTGCCGATGACCTATGTCCGCAAGAAACCCAAGGGCTATGGCCGCAACGCCCGCATCGAAGGCGCGATGAGCGAAGGGGAACGTGTGCTTCTGGTCGAGGACCTGACCACCGATGGTGGTTCGAAACTGTCTTTCGTTGACGCGATCCGCGAGACAGGAGCGACCTGCGGGCACACAGCCGTGATCTTTTACTATGGCATCTTCCCGGAAACCGAGAAAACGCTGGGCGATCACGGTGTGCAACTGCACAGTCTTTGCACTTGGTGGGACGTACTGGCCGAGGCAAAGGCACAAAAAGCGTTCGATCAAGAGACTCTCGATGGTGTCGAAGCGTTCCTGAACGACCCGCGCGATTGGCAGGAAGCAAACAAAGGCTGACGTGACGCAAACCGTTTCCCAACCGGAAACATTACTGAAGGCCCCCGCCACTCAATCCACAATATGTTGACGGACCCCCACCCTATCCTGCAATATGATGGGGTGGGAAGATATGCACAGGCTATCCCCAGAAAACATACAATTTGCGCCGACTCAGGGCGCTGCGTTATGGCCTCTGTCCGAGGGGCATAGAGAACAGCAATGAACGAGATCAGCAGTATCGAGCAGGCAGCGGCACAGATTCAGAACGCCGAAACCATGCCGCATTCCATCGAGGCCGAACAGCAGCTTCTGGGTGCGATCCTGACGAACAACGATCTGTATGATCGGGTTGCCTCGATCATCGGTGCCGAACATTTCTATGACCCGGTTCATGCCCGCATTTACGAAGTCGCAGCCAACCGCATTGCCAAGAATGCGCTGGCCTCGCCCGTGACGCTGAAATCCTTCATGGCCGAAGACGAGGGCCTGAAGGAACTGGGCGGTCCGGCCTATCTGGTGAAACTGGCCGGGGCCTCGATCAGCGCCTTCGCGGTGCATGACTACGCCCAGATGATTTATGACCTTGCTATCCGGCGCGAGTTGATCCGGCTGGGTCGGGATATCTCGGACAAGGCGGCGCGGGTCGATGTTTCGAGCGAGCCCAAAGAACAGATCGTCGAGGCCGAGCAACAGCTTTACCAACTGTCCGAGCAGGGCCAGACCGAACAAGGATTCCAGTCCTTCCTCAAGGCGGTCACAGAAGCCGTCAACGTCACCAACGAAGCCTACCAGCGCGGTGGCGGCATGGCCGGGATTTCCACCGGTCTGGCCGATCTGGACAAGCAATTGGGCGGATTGCACCCGTCGGACCTGATCATTCTGGCCGGGCGACCCTCGATGGGTAAGACGTCGCTTGCCACCAACGTCGCCTTCAATGTCGCCAAGGCATATAAGCGCGGGCAAAAGCCGGATGGCAGCGAAGGTGCAATTGACGGCGGTGTGGTTGGCTTCTTCTCGCTCGAGATGAGCGCCGAACAACTCGCAGGCCGGGTTCTGGCCGAAGCGTCCGAAATCTCCAGCCATAAAATCCGTCAGGGTGACATGACCGAGGCCGAGTTCCGCCGTTTCGTAGATGCGGCCAAGGAGCTGGAAGCTTGCCCTCTGTTCATTGACGACACCCCCGCCCTGCCGATTTCGCAGCTGGCCGCCCGTGCGCGACGGTTGAAGCGGACCCATGGGCTGGACTTGCTGGTGATCGACTATTTGCAGCTGTGCCGCGGCATGGCCGACAACCGCGTCAACGAAATTGCCGAGATTTCGATGGGCATGAAAGCCATCGCCAAGGAACTGAACATCCCGGTTATCGCCCTGTCTCAGCTGAGCCGTCAGGTGGAAAGCCGCGACGACAAACGCCCGCAACTGTCCGACCTGCGGGAATCGGGCTCGATCGAACAAGACGCCGACGTTGTGATGTTCGTATTCCGCGAGGAGTACTACAAAGAACGCGAAAAGCCCGGCGATCACGAGCTGGAAAAGATGGAAGAGTGGAAGCAAGCCATGGAGCGCTTGCATGGCAAGGCCGAGGTCATCGTCGGCAAACAGCGCCACGGCCCCATCGGTACGGTTGAACTGTCGTTTGAAGCGCAGTTCACCCGCTTTGGAAATCTGGTCAAACCCTGGCAACAGGGTGGCGAGATCGAAGGGTATTAACTCACAACGACCGCCATCTCACCTGTTGAAGTTTCGCTGGGCCTTTCAGTGAACGGCAAGCCGTGACAATTTTTGATTTGATACTTATATTTGTGACCTCACCTAAGATGCTCTGACCGGAATGGCCCGGCATCTTCTTTGGCAACCACTGACTGAGGCCGCGCACCCTTGCCTGCTATTATTTCCGAAATCAGGTACCGCAACGGGCCAAATTTCCCCCCAGATCAGGATTACATCGAAATCCGGGTGCCAACGGGAACTGACATTTCAGATCTGACCGTAGAAGTTTACAACAACGACGGAACGTTGCGCAGTACCGACGTGGTCGGCAACGGCGCAATGACCACCGTAGGGAATTTCGACTATTATGTGGTGTCGGCCAGGATCAATCGGAATGGCGCGGTATCGTTGGTTGAGAATAATTCAGTCGTCAGCTTCGTATCTTTCGACGCAGTAGTGACGGCAACCGAAGGCGCGGCAGACGGTACAACCTCGACACAAGTTGGCAGCACTGGCTCCGATGATACATCATCGTTGCGTTCGACCGATGGTGTGAACTTTTTCGTTGAAAATAACCCCATCCCCGGCGCGCCGTGTTTCACTGCTGGAACTCAAATATTGACTGTCGACGGTCCGGTATGTGTAGAGGACCTGAAAACAGGAAGCCTTGTATTGACCGCGAGCGGACAGGCCAAGATAGTCCGGATGATCTTGTCACGCACCATTGGGCGGGCAGAGCTCTTGAAACAGCCCAGGCTGCGCCCAGTTCGTATTCTGACGGGAGCGCTCGGAAGCGGATTGCCCAAGCGCGACTTACTGGTGTCGCGGCAACATAGGATGCTAGTACAATCCAAAATCGCTCAGCGTATGTTCGGCACGGCGGATGTGCTGATCTCGGCCGTTCGACTAACCAAACTGCCTGGAATATTTGTCGATGATACCGTAGGCGAAGTGACCTACATCCACTTGATTTTTGATCGGCACGAGGTCGTTTATGCCGAAGGGGCACCCAGCGAAAGCCTGTTCACCGGCCCCGAAGCACTAAACGCGATGTCGAAGCCCGCGCGTGAGGAATTATTGACTTTGTTTCCACAACTTCAGAGCGACGGCCATCTAACAAAACCAGCCTTCTACATCCCCAGTGGCAGGCGGCAGAAAAAGCTGGTGGCCCGGCATGTTCGAAACAGCAAAGCGATCATGGATCAGGCCCTGTTCTAAACGTTGGAAACATTCCCGCGGGCCAAGCTGACACAGTCGGCCGCGTTCACCAAAGCGACGGATTGTTCAGCGCGGAAACGCATTGCGACGGGCCGTTCAGTGGTTTCAGTTCGCGACCGTCCAGCGCCTGTCCCAGCCAACCGTGCGGATGGCTTAGTTTCAGGGGCGGTTGTGCAATGTCTGCAGTGATCTGCTTAAAACCCGTTTTGCAATAATAGGCCGGATCGCCATATGTCAGTGCGACATCCACGCCCGACGCCCGCAAACGTTCCAGACCAAAAGAAATCAGCGCCTGTCCAACACCTGTTTTTTGAGACCCCGTTTGTACGGCCATCGGCGACAGGATGAACACTTGGCGCGTATCCTGAGAAAACGTCATCCGGGAAAAGACTGCGCAGCCAAGCAATTCCCGGTCCTGGTGTGCGGTGCACACCAATAAACTCTCAGGTGCCGTGCTGTTGAGCAATTCCCGCACGAACGCCCCGATAACCGCGCCCTCTTCCGGTCCTTCCGACGCAGCAAACACATCAGCAAAAAGATTGGTGATCTCTGACGGGCCCCGAGCCAATCCGGTAGAAAAATCCATGACTTCCTCGATATCTGACGCTGCGCCCCATCTTCGCCGGGACGGAACGATCCTGTTCAAAGGATCGCTTTAACGTGGATGTGAAGACAATCCCGAAAACGCCCAACTACAGCGACAGGTTGCCAATTCTTCTGATTTATCGGTGATTTCCGCCACAAGTAACGAAACACCGTCATAAACCGCCAAGTAAATGCGCCATTCCCTCTTGACCTCGGACGGCGCAATGTCATGAACAGTGCCATGAGTACTGCACGTTTGACGATCAATCTTCAGGCGCTCGCCAGCAATTGGCGGGCGCTCGACGCGAAAACCGGGGTCGAAACCGGTGCTGTGGTCAAGGCCGATGCCTACGGGCTGGGGGCCGGACCCGTCAGTAGCACCCTGGCCGAGGAAGGTGTTCGTAAGTTCTTTGTGGCCGCCGCCGAAGAAGGCGCCGCCGTTCGCCAGGCGGTCGGCCCCGGCCCGACGATCGGTGTCTTTTCAGGACATATGGAGGGCGATACCGACCTTCTGCGCGAGAACAACCTGACTCCACTGATCAACTCGGGCGAGCAGTTCCAGCGCCATATCGAGGCACTGCCAGACCATCCCTTTGGCATCCAGCTGGACAGCGGCATGAACCGGCTGGGGCTGGAGCCCGCCGATTGGGCCGAACTGCGCCCAAAGGCAGAGGCCCTGGAACCCGTCGTCGTCATGTCCCATCTGGCCTGCTCGGATGAACCGGATCATCCGATGAACCAGCAGCAGCTGAAAACCTTCCGCGAGATGACTGACGGTGTCACCGCGCCACGTTCACTGGCTGCAACCGGCGGTACGCTTCTGGGCCCTGAGTTCCATTTCGATTTCTGCCGTCCGGGCATCGGTCTCTATGGCGGCATGCCTTTTGCAGACGCCAAACCTGTTGTCACAGTCGATCTGCCCGTCATTCAGGTACGCAAGGTGGCCGTGGGTGAAACTGTCGGTTACGGCAACAGCTGGGTGGCGCGTCGGCCATCCCGTATAGCTACCGTTGCGGCGGGGTATGCAGACGGCCTGCATCGTGCCATCGGGGGCGGCATCGACACCTTCGCGGGCAATCAGCCCTGTCCGGTTGTCGGGCGCATTTCGATGGACCTGATCACGGTTGACGTCACTGACCTGCCCAAAGACCCGGAACGCCTGCGTATCCTCAACGGCCATCAGACCGTCGATGATCTGGCCGAGGCTGCCGGAACAATTGGCTACGAAATCCTGACTTCGATGGGCAATCGCTATTCTCGGGGTTACGTCGAATGAACCCGATGACCACGCTCGGGGGGCTGGGTCGCGCTGTACTGGGCCTGATGGCGTCCTTTGGCCGGGTGGCACTGTTTGCGCTTGATGCCATCTCGCATATCTTGCGCCCACCTTTCTATCCGCGCGAATTTGGCATGGCCCTGCTGAATATCGGCTGGCTGTCTCTACCTGTGGTTGGCCTGACGGCGATCTTCACCGGCGGCGCGCTGGCGCTGCAGATTTATGCCGGTGGCGCGCGTTTCAATGCCGAGGCCGTGGTGCCCCAAATCGTTGCCATCGGCATGGTGCGAGAGCTCGGCCCGGTTCTGGTCGGTCTGATGATCGCCGCGCGCGTGACCTCGTCCATCGCGGCCGAGATTGCCACAATGAAAGTGACCGAGCAGATCGACGCACTGGTCACGCTGTCGACCCACCCGATGAAATACCTGACCGCTCCCCGCGTGCTGGCCGCCCTGATCACCGTGCCCGCTTTGGTCGCTGTGGGTGACGTCATCGGCATTGCCGGCGGATACACGGTTGCCACCCAGAACCTGGGCTTCAACCCGGCGGCCTATCTTAAAAACACGGTGGATTTCCTTGAAACCCGCGACATCGTCTCGTCGTTGGTCAAAGGCGCGGCCTTCGGTCTGATCGCGGCCATCATGGGCTGTTACTACGGCATGAGTTCGGGCCGAGGTGCACAAGGCGTGGGCCGCGCCACCAAAGGCTCGGTCGAGGCCGCAGCGGTGCTGATCCTGGCCGCAAACTTCGTTCTCACAGGGGTATTCTTCTCGCTATGATCCGGATGGAGAACGTACAAAAAGCCTTTGGCGACAACCACGTATTGCGTGGAATGGACCTTGAGATCCCAAAGGGCACCTCGATGGTCATCATCGGCGGTTCGGGCACTGGTAAGTCCGTGGCGCTTAAATGTATCCTTGGCCTGATCAAACCCGACAGCGGCATGATCTATGTGGACGACAAAGACGCCAGCAAGGGTGACCGAGACGCGTTTCTGGCCCGGTTCGGCATGCTGTTTCAGGGCGCGGCCTTGTTTGACTCGTTGACCGTCTGGCAAAACGTCGCCTTCCGCCTGCTGCGCGGATCGCTGAAACGCCCGACCGAGGAAGCGCGAGAGATCGCCATCGAAAAACTCCGCCGCGTCGGTCTGAAATCCAACGTCGCCGACCGCTTTCCAGCCGAGCTGTCAGGCGGTATGCAAAAACGCGTGGGCCTTGCCCGCGCCATCGCCGCCGAGCCCGAGATCATCTTTTTCGACGAACCCACCACCGGCCTCGACCCGATCATGTCCGGCGTCATCAACGACCTGATCCGAGAGATCGTGACCGAGATGGGCGCCACCGCAATGACCATCACCCACGACATGAGTTCGGTCCGCGCGATTGCCGACAACGTGGCGATGCTGCACGATGGGGTGATCCAGTGGACCGGCCCAGTCGCGCAGATGGATGCCTCGGGTGATCCTTATGTGGAGCAGTTCATCAGCGGGAGTGCGGAAGGGCCGATTGAGGCGGTACGGTGATGGACAACGCAATAGTTGTCTTGCAACAAGTGCTATTTTATTACCTTTTGTCGGTAATGCTCGCTTGGTTTATTATTTACTTCATCGGCGAAAAATCAGGAGTACCCCGTTTACTCAAAACTGAAGTAATCTTCTTTCCAGTGATTTTCTCGATGATAAAAGGCCTGCTACCCGGTATGCTAGTCGGCGTTCTTTTGTCGCAAGTGTTTGGTATAAAAGGTCCAATCTCTCTAGTTCCAGTTATGGGAGGCTCAGTCGTTTCTGCAGTTATCCTACATCGAAAATTGCGGTCAACAGTATCACACAAACGACAATCTGACCTCCTCGTCGGAGCCATCTTTTTGATTTACACTGCGGGTTTGGCGCTTTTTTTCAAAGGCATGAGTGCCTAAATCTGCACACATGCCCCTCCGCCTCGCAACCCTTTCCCTCCTGATCCTCTACCCCATCGCATGGTTCGCCCCGCTGATGCGCGCGGGGTTCCTGCCAATATTCGGCCTCAGCGAAATCAGCGTCATCACCGGCCTCCAGTCGCTGTGGAAATCCGACGTTTTCCTTGCGCTGATCGTCACCATCTTCGCCTTGTTTGCGCCCTACATCAAAACCATCGGCACCGCGCTGATCCAATGGAACCTGCTGGATGCCCGCGTCCAACCCGCGCTCAACATCCTCGGCAAGCTAGCCATGGCCGATGTCTTTCTGATCGCGCTTTACATCACATTGGCCAAGGGCATCTCATACGCCACCATCGAAACTGCGTGGGGTCTTTACCTCTTCACAGCCTGCATTTTGGCCTCGATCGCGCTTGGCCATATTACAGAGATGACATCCACTTCACGAAAAGCTCAGACCTAATTGATTGAAAACACAAGTCTAAGTATCATCTTTATATTTCGAGCAGTAAAGTTTTGTAGTTCGCGGGTCCTTAGCGGATCACCTGTTTTGTCTTGATCTCCCTCCGCTAGGGCCCGGTGTGTTCCGGTTTGAGAAGGAGTTCGACGATCATGGCCGCCCTCCAAAGCATCACCTTGCAATTTCAGAATGTCTTATTGAGATTGACCTTTTTCATGATATGCGCGGCCGCCCTGCTGGCCGTTTCAGCCACGCTGTTATCCGTTTTGGGCGTATTGCCCTGGCTCTCAATGCAGGCCGGATTTGGTGAGGCGCAAGCAACGGATGCCGGAATGTACATCCAGATTGGCCTGACGGTGCTGTTTCTCATGCTGGCGTTTTACCTGCCCGCCAATGCCCGAATGATGGCCCTGGAAAACAACCACCGCAAATTTGCCCTCAACATGCATGACATCGCAGAAGCGTATCAAATGGCCCATGCCGCTGACCGTGGCGGGCTGTTCATGATGTCCTCCGAGTTTGACGCCGTCAAAGAGCGCATGGGTTTTCTGCGCCAGCACCCTGACCTGCAGTCGCTCGAGCCGGAGATTCTGGAATTGGCCGCGCAGATGAGCCAGATCAGCCAGGAACTGGCCCAGACCTATGGCGATGCACGGGTCGAACGCGCGCGGATGTTCCTGCAACAGCGACAAGAAGAAATCGAGTTATTTCAACAGCGGCTGGAAGAAGCGCAGGTCATCCAGAACGAGTTGCGCCAGTGGACCCGCGATGTCGAAATGGAAGAGACAATCGCCAAGTCGCAACTGGCACGCCTGCGGGATGAGCTGTTCGAGCTTTTGCCAGAACTGTCGACTCAATTGCACACGCCGCGCAAAGACAATTCCACCAAGGCATCGAGCGTGGTTGCAATGTCCCCCCCTCGGGCGGCGGAATAGGCGCGACAGCGCCCGCTGCGGATGATGGCCCATCCGGGCCTGAAGCCGCAGCGCGCCACCGGCGGTGAGTAAAGCCCGCAAGGGCTTGAAGAACCGCCCAAGCTCGGGCACGAAGTGCGTCATGGCAAAGACGACTTCTTTCTCCTGCTCGGCCTGCGGCGCGACACATACCCGGTGGTCCGGGCGCTGCGACGGTTGCGGCGAATGGAACACCATCGCTCAGGACGCGCCCCTTTCGGCTGGACCGGCCAGGAAATCCCTCGGCGGCAAACGCGGCCAGTCCATCGCACTCACGGACCTGTCGACCGAGGAAACCCCGCCCCCCCGAACGCTCTGCGGGGTAGAGGAACTTGACCGTGTGCTGGGAGGCGGCCTTGTCCCCGCCTCGGCTCTGCTTGTGGGCGGAGATCCCGGCATCGGCAAATCCACGCTGCTTTTGCAAGCCGCAGCCCGTTTTGCGCGAGCGGGTGTCAAAACCATATATGTCTCGGGCGAGGAAGCCAGCGCCCAGGTCCGGATGCGTGCGCGTCGTCTTGGGCTCGAGGATGCTCCGGTACAACTTGCCGCCGAGACCAACCTGCGCGACATCCTCACCACGCTCGAGGCAGAAAAGCCCGGTCTGGCGATCATCGACTCGATTCAGACCATGTGGGCCGACAACGTGGACAGCGCCCCGGGTTCGGTGTCGCAAGTCCGGTCCGCGGCACATGAACTGACCACGTTTGCGAAACGACACGGGGTTTCAATCATCATGGTCGGCCATGTCACCAAGGAAGGCCAGATCGCTGGCCCCCGCGTGGTCGAACACATGGTTGACACGGTGCTTTATTTCGAAGGTGAACGCGGCCACCAGTTTCGCATCCTGCGCGCGGTCAAGAACCGTTTTGGACCAGCGGACGAGATCGGCGTGTTCGAAATGACCGGAAAGGGGCTGGCGCAAGTGACCAACCCCTCGGCCCTGTTCCTTTCTGAACGTGGCAAACCAAGCCCCGGCTCTGCTGTTTTCGCCGGCATAGAAGGCACCCGCCCCGTGCTGGTCGAGTTGCAGGCACTCGTCGCACCATCACCCCATTCCCAGCCCCGCCGCACGGTTGTCGGTTGGGACAGCGGACGGCTGGCGATGATCCTTGCGGTGCTCGAAGCACGTTGCGGCATCCCCTTCGCTGGCCTTGATGTCTATCTGAACGTCGCCGGAGGGTTGAAAGTCAGCGAACCCGCCGCCGATCTTGCTGTGGCAGCTGCACTTCTCAGCGCCAGGGAAGACACAGCGCTGCCCGCAGACACAGTTGTTTTCGGAGAAATCTCGCTGTCCGGGGCACTTAGACCCGCCCCTCAGACCGAAAACAGGTTGAAAGAAGCGCAAAAACTTGGTTTCACAGCGGCAATTGCTCCGGCAGGTGGCAAAACCGGCACTGTGGCAGGTCTGACACTCACCCGACCCTCTGATTTGGTGGGGTTTGTTGGCGAAACCTTCGGAGCAGGTTAAAGTCGCGCCGCGAGGGGCAGAAAAAGAACAGGCGAGGGCCATGGAAGGTTTTACAATAATTGACGGGGTCGTCGCCCTGATCATCGTGGTGTCGGGCTTGTTGGCCTACTCACGTGGTTTCATGCGCGAAGTTCTGGCCATTGCAGGCTGGGTCGCAGCGGCTGTTCTGGCGTTCATTTTTGCCCCGCAGGCTGTGCCGCTGGTCAAGGAAATCCCGGTGGTCGGAGATTTCCTGCGCGACAGCTGTGAACTGTCGGTGATCACCGGCTTTGCGGCAGTCTTCGCGGTGGCGCTGATTGTGGTCAGCATCTTCACACCGCTGTTTTCGTCGTTGGTTCAGCGCTCGGCTTTGGGGGGTCTGGATCAGGCACTGGGGCTATTCTTCGGCATCGCACGCGGTATTCTGCTGGTTGCGATCGCCTTCTTTGTGTACGACACCGTCATGACAGGCCAGTCCTACACTATCGTTGATGAAAGCCGGTCGGCAAAAGTGTTCGAACAGTTCAGCAGTCAGATTGAAGAACAGAACCCCGAAGCAGCTTTGGGTTGGGTAACCGCACAATATGAAGAGCTTGTTGCCAGCTGCACGGCAGGAAATGAACAACCTGCAACCACGGCACCAGTCGACGGCTAATCTCAGGTTAAACTTGGAAATTGAAAGCCCGGCACTGCCCGGGCTTTTTTATGACGGTTCAAATATACCCTTCTCCGCCACAAACTGTACAGCGGATCGCTTTCAACCCGAAACAACCGTCGCACCGGCTGAATATAGGTTTGCCGTGAATATCGCGACTTTTAGCAAGCTGACCTGCCCCGTTGCAGATCTGGCAGGGCGCGCGCCCCATTCCCCGGCACCTATGGCATCGTTGCTTGATCGGCTCCTGTTTCTTTTGTTGAGGCTTATGCTGCCACATTCCGGCCCTCTGCGTGCTGCACCAATCCCAATTTGCCCATATTCATTAGCATGACAGCATATATGAATGCACATGTCATCCGTTTCATGAGCATGAGCCGCTGCGCACAATTTGAGCCTGCGGCAATAGGTGAGTGTGATCCTTTGGTGACAGCCACGCCATTAGGCATTATGTGGAGGCCAACCCGCCACGGAATCGGAGCCACCGATCTTGTTCTTTCTGTACGAATGCGCGCTGGTCGTAATGATGGTCGCCCTATTGGCGTCATGTTCACTTGCTACCAAAACACCCGTGCACGCCTTACAGACGATCCGAATCCGAAAAGCGGTCAAGCCTCAGATGAAATCGTCATAGAAGTTGGAGCCCCGTACATGTGTGGGATTTTGGGAATCGCAAGCCGGACACATGATGTGTTTGCCGAGATCTATGACGGGCTGCTGATGTTGCAGCACCGGGGTCAGGACGCGTCGGGCATCGTGACCTACAACGGCGAGTTTTTCCGGGAAAAGAAGGCCAACGGTCTGGTCAAGGACGTGTTCAACGCCAAGGATGCCGAAACACTTCTGGGGCACGTCGGCATGGGCCACGTTCGCTATCCCACTGCCGGCTCGCTCAGCGCGGCAGAGGCACAACCCTTCTTTGTGAATGCGCCCTATGGCATCTATCTGGTTCACAACGGCAACATCACGAATACGGCTGAACAACGAGAGAAAGTGACCGGGAAGTACAGCCGTCACCTGCGCACCACATCGGATTCCGAGATCTTGCTGAACGTGCTGGCCGACAAGGTCGCGGACGCGATCAAGGTGAATGGCAATGCTGAACCCATTCGCAACCTGTTTGCAGGCGTCAAGATGACCATGGAGCGTGTTCAGGGCGCCTATTCCGTTATCTGTCTGGTCGCAGGCGTCGGCATGCTGGCCTTCCGCGATCCGTTTGGCATCCGGCCTTTATCAGTCGCCAAGCGCGCGGTCGACGGCGAAGGAGACGACTACGCTTTTGCATCGGAAGACGTGGCCTTTGGTATCAACGGCTTTGAAAAACTGCGCGATCTGCGTCCGGGTGAGGCCATCCTGATTGATCTGGACGGCAATATGCACGAGTTTCAGGCCGTCGAGGGCAAGCTGACGCCCTGTATTTTCGAATATGTCTATCTTGCCCGTCCGGACTCATTGCTTGACGGTGTCTCGGTTTACAAAACCCAGATGCGCATGGGACAGACGCTGGCCAAACAGATTCAGGACTCGGGTCTGGAAATCGATCGGATCATCCCTGTGCCTGACAGTGCCCGCCCCGTGGCTCTGGAAGCTGCGAAGATCACCGGCATCCCTTATCGCGAAGGCTTGGTTAAGAACCGCTATGTCGGACGCACCTTCATCATGCCCGGTCAGGCAGAACGGCAGAAATCTGTCCGACGCAAGCTGAATGCCGTCCCGTTGGAATTCGACGGTCATAGCGTTTTGCTGATCGACGATTCCATCGTGCGTGGCAACACGATCAAGAAGATCGTCCAAATGTGCCGCGACGCCGGGGCCAAGAAGGTCTATATCGCCAGTGCCTCGCCGCCAGTTAAATACCCCAATGTCTACGGGATCGACATGCCCACCAAGGCCGAACTGATCGCAAACGGCAAAGAGATCGAAGAGATCCGCAAAGAACTGGGCGCGGACGCGCTGTTCTATCAGCACCTGGATGACCTAATCTGGGCTGCCAAGGAAGGCAATCCTGAGATCGAAGCCTTCGACTGTTCCTGCTTTGATGGCAACTACATCACTGGAAGTGTCAGCGAAGGTTATCTGGACAATCTGGAAAACAGCAGCCGTGTCAGCCAGAAACGTGCGGATATGGAGGTTCCAGGCGGGTCCTGGAACGCCGCAAAACTGGCTTCTGGCTGAGTTGAAAAGTCGGGCCTGACGCAATCGGTTTCCCATTCTGATTGGCGAATCAAAGCGACGCAAGACTTTTGCCAAACGATAGCTGCCACCCGGCACGGTCGCGGGCAGGTGTTATGGATGAGTGGGAAATCGCCACAACCAAACGGCGAATTATGCGCAATCACAAAGGCTTTTTTCAAAGCTACCAAATCGTGATGCCACCTGTCCGTGCCGTGCTTTTGTTCTCTTGATCATTTTGATATCCGGCAGCGACCACTCACTCAAAAAAAGGGGTTCGGGGCGAGCTTCCGGACCGCGGATCATGTCAAACGCCACAGTCAAAAGTGCGGCCACTCAACAGGGCGCGCTGAAGAAGAATTCCGTTTCGGTTCTGGGGGTCTTTGGGCCAAAGGCCGATATGCGCGCCCTTATGCGCCTGTCTTCGGGCCGTGTGAAAGAAGTCAAGCCGGGCAGCCGTGTCGCCTCGGGTACCGTAGTCGCGATTGATGAACATGGCATTATGCTGCGACAAAGCGGCCAGACCAAGCGTATCACCATTCCCGGCAGCTAATCGCGACTTGACGCCCCGCGCACAGGGGTTCAAACCGCAGCCATGACCGATCAGACAAAAATCGCCCTTGTCACCGGGGCCTCTCGCGGGTTGGGCGCTGCCTTGGCAGAAGCGCTGGCACCCGAATACCATATCGTCGCCGTTGCCCGGACCACCGGCGGGCTTGAGGAACTGGACGATCGCATTAATGCCAAGGGCGGCTCAGCCACTCTGGCACCGATGGACATCACCGATCCAAACGCAATGGCAACCCTGTGTCGGGGAATTCATGACCGTTGGGGCAAAGTGGATTTGTGGCTGCACACAGCCATTCATACCTCGGCGCTGACCCCGGTGCATTTTGTCGATCCCAAGGAATGGACCAAGGCGATCAACACGAATGCAAACGCGACCTCGGTTTTGATCCCGTATGTCACGCCCCTTCTGGGTGAGAATGGACACGCGGTGTTTTTTGATGACCCGAAAGCCGGTGAGAAGTTCTATGGCATCTACGGCGCCACCAAGGCCGCGCAAATGGCTCTGGCCCGCAGTTGGGCGGCCGAGACCGAACGCACCGGACCTCGGGTTTCAATCGTGGAACCTGCACCGATGCCGACGGCCGTGCGCGCACGGTTTCATCCCGGGGAAGACCGGGACGCGCTGAACAGCACCACAGATGAAGCCGCGCGGATACTGGCCTTGCTCTAGAAAATGGCCCTGACGGGCCATGCCTCCGGTCTGGGTATTTTAGCCAGATGAAATTGGGATCAGGCGATATGCACGCCGTTGCGCCCGGCCAGATCGACGAAGAACTGCCAAGCGACACGGCCCGAGCGCGATCCGCGTGTGGCTTGCCATTCGATTGCTTCGGCGCGCAGAATTTCCGCGTCGACTGAAACACCATACGCCGCGCAATAACGATCGATCATGGCCAAGTATTCGTCTTGATCGCAGGGGTGGAAACCCAACCAAAGACCAAAACGGTCGGACAGCGAGACTTTTTCCTCGACCGCCTCTGACGGGTTTATGGCGCTGGAGCGTTCGTTTTCGATCATATCCCGCGGCATCAGGTGGCGTCGGTTCGAGGTTGCGTAGAATACCACGTTTTCAGGGCGGCCTTCGATGCCGCCATCCAGAACCGCCTTGAGCGATTTGTAGTGCTGGTCATCGTGGCTGAAGGAAAGGTCGTCGCAGAACAGGATGAACCGATACGGCGCCGCGCGCAGATGGTTCAGCAGGCGCGCAACCGTGCCCATATCCTCGCGCTGCAGTTCCACAAGTTTCAAATCAGGATGGTCCGTGCTCAGAGTACCATGCACAGCTTTCACCAGGCTGGATTTGCCCATCCCCCGTGCACCCCAGAGCAGCGCGTTATTCGCCTTGTACCCGGCTGCGAACCGACGCGTATTGTCCAACAGTGTATCGCGTGAGCGGTTAATGCCGACCAGAAGATCCAGATCGACCCGGTTGACCAGAGAAACAGGTTCCAGTCGATCCGGTTCCACATGCCACACAAAGGCCGGGGCAGCGGCGAAATCGGGCGCAGCCAAAGGAGCCGGTGCCATGCGTTCCAACGCCTCGGCGATACGGTTCAGGGCTTGGTCGTCCATCTGTGCCTCCGGTCTTGTCTGGAGGGGTTCAAAGCACGTTCCGATTAGAGCAACAAGAGCTTCGAATGAAAAAGGCGCACCATGAATGGCGCGCCCTTCTGTTTTTTGTCGGCGGAATTATTTGTCGTCTTCGAATTCCTGCATCAGGTCTTCGTCTGCTTCCGCCTCATCATCGTAATATCCGTCGGCGCGCAGTTGCTCTTCACGCTTCCTTTCGACACGGGCGACAAGGAAGATCGAAATCTCATAGAGACCATAGACCACAACAAACAGGATAATCTGAGTGATCACGTCCGGCGGCGTGACGATTGCCGCTAGAACCAAGATACCGACGACCGCGTATTTTCGCACAGCGCCCAGGCCTTCGGCACTCACCAGCCCTGCCTTACCCATTAGAGTCAACAGGACAGGCAGTTGGAAGCAAAGGCCAAAGGCGACAATGAACTTGATCGTAAGGTTCAGATATTCCTGTGCCGAGCCTTGGAACACCACACTCAGCGGTGCCGCGTTGACACCATCAGCGACGGCCTCTCCTTCAGTTCCGAATTGCTGGAACCCAAGAAAGAAATCATAAGCCAGCGGCGTGACAACGTAGAACGCGAAACTCGCGCCCAAAAGGAACATGAAGGGCGAAGCCAGCATGAAGGGCAGAAACGCGTTCTTTTCCGACTTGTAGAGGCCCGGTGCCACAAAGCGCCACATCTGCATCCCGATATAGGGAAACGCCAGAATGAAGCCGCCCAGCAAGGACACTTTGATCGCAACAAAGAACCCTTCCTGCGGCGAGATGAAGATCAGGTCACAATCCTGCCCTCGGTCAGCCAGAACCTGACACAGAGGATCGGTCAGAAAGTTGAAGATCGGCGTAGCCACGGTAAAACAGATGATCATACCGATCAGAAAAGCCACGACACTGTGGATCAACCGCGTCCGCAGTTCGGTCAGATGCTCGATCAACGGAGCCGAGGAATCGTCAATCTCGTCGGTTTTGCTCATGTCTTGCTTTCAGTGTTCAGCGCGGCTTCGGCTTTTTCGGCCTTTGCAAGCGCGTCCGCGGCTTCCTTGGCCTTACGCTCAGCAGCGGCGCGGGCAGTGGTAGCCTGAATCTTCTTGGCCTGCTCGGCGCGCTCTGTTGCCAGTTTACCGGTTTCGCTGTCCGGATCGAACTTGGTGGGATCGATGCTTTTCGCCATGTCCTGCGCGGCTTGCTTGACGCCATCCATGGCCGAGCCCACAGGATTCGCGGCCGCGTTGAGACCCTTCTTGATCTCGTTCACCCCGGCCTGATCGGCAGCTTCGTTCATAGCGCTGCTGAACTCACGCGCCATTCCGCGCGCTTTGCCGACAAAACGCCCGACATTGCGGAACAACACCGGCAGGTCCTTCGGCCCCACGACGATCAGGGCAACGATGCCGATGACCAGAAGCTCGGTCCAGCCCAGATCAAACATCTGCGGTTACACCTTGTCTTTCTCGGTCTCGGGTGTGACGTCCTTGGCCAGCTCGGAGGCGTCCTGTTCCAGCTCTTCCGAACCGTCTTTGACGCCCTTCTTGAACGCAGTGATGCCTTTGCCGACTTCACCCATCAGCGAGCTGATCTTGCCACGGCCAAACAGAACCAGAACCACAACGGCGATTAGCAGAAGACCTGGAAGGCCAATATTGTTGAGCATGTCTTTTCTCCTTTTTCTTCGGCGCACGTGCGCGCCGGGAATATGAACTGGGTCCGTGTTTACGCCCCTATGTCCTGTCTCAAAAGGGATCAAGAACAGATTGAGGGTGAAAATTGATGTGATCTGGGAAAATCTAAGGGGTCGTATTTTTCAACTGACAGGTTTATGTCAGTTGGGCATGAGTAAGAAGACGATATCGAAACCAGGTCAACGGAGTACAAAATGACCCATGTCGCTGAAATCGTCACCTTCACCCTCGCCAATGGCACCACGCCAGAGGAGTTCGTGAAACTCAGTCAGGCTTCCGAGGCCTTTGTGCGCAGTGCGCCGGGCTTTGCCCATCGGCAGCTCAGTCAGGGCGCAGACGGTCGCTGGACTGACTATGTTGTCTGGACGGATATGAAGGCGGCACAGGACGCCGCCGCGCAGTTCCCGCAGCAGGACTTCTGCGCTGGCCTGATGGCTGCCATCAACCCGGATAGCATTCAGATGCGCCACGAGAACGTATTATGGAACATGACTGCCTAGGCGCGGTCCGGGCGGCGAGTCATGCGCCGCACTGACCGCCTGTTCGACATCATCCAGATCCTGCGCGACGGCAAACTGCACCGCGCGCAGGATATCGCCGACCGGCTCGAGGTGTCTGTCCGCACCATCTATCGCGACATGGATACGCTGGTGGCCTCGGGCGTTCCTGTCGAGGGGGAACGCGGCGTAGGTTACATGGTGCGCGAGCAGATCACCCTGCCCCCGCTGAACCTGACCCCGGCCGAGCTGGAAGCCCTGAACCTCGGCATGGCTATCGTGGCCGAGGCTGCGGATCCGGACCTGAAAGCGGCCGCCAACTCTCTGGCCGACAAAATTGATGCCGTTCTGCCAACGCAAGTGGTGGCAGAGGCCGATACGTGGAAATTCGCGGTATACCCATTTGCTGACGCCGCCCGTGGGCTTGCTCATATGGCTCCGATCCGCGCAGCCATCAAATCGCGCCAGAAACTCCAACTGTCATACCGCCGGATTGATGGCGTTTTGACAGAACGCACCATACGCCCGCTTCATATGGAATACTGGGGCCGCGTCTGGACCCTCACCGCCTGGTGCGAACAGCGCCAAGGCTTCCGTGTCTTCCGCATCGACCTGATCGAATTCGTTGCGCCGCTTCCGGAACTTTTCGCAGACGAGCCCGGCAAACGCCTGAGCGACTACGACCCAAACGCCTGACAGGTTTCATCTTTCCACAAACATGCCCGGCCGAAGCATGACCCGAAACGGGCCATTCACCCTCACTTCAGGTAAGGCTCGGGATCAACAGATTCAAATCCTTTGCGCACTTCAAAGTGAACGTAGGCATCCTCTCCGCCCCGCAGCTGCGCCAGCTTTTGCCCGCGACGTACCCGATCACCTTTCTTGACGGTGATATCATCGACATTGGCATAGACCGTCAGCAGATCGTTTTTGTGTTTCACCACGATGATGGGCACTTGATCCGCATCAGCCGTAATCGCCGCGACGGTGCCCGCGTCAGCCGCACTAACGGCCGTGCCAGGCGCTGCGGCAATGTCGATGCCCTCATTCTTGCCCTTGTTGTAACCGCGAATGATCGTGCCGCTTACCGGCAAAGACAAAGCTGAAGACCGCGTACTGGTCGGTGCTTCGGCGGTCACATCGGGGGCTTCGGCCAAAGGCGCGACCTTTTCGTCCGGCAAGGGCTGAGTGGCACTCGGCGGTGTCGGTGTGGGCGATCCCTGCCCCGGTTCCGTTACTTCGGTGGCCGCAACAGGCGCCGCTGCAGCAGCGCTTTGACGTGGTGCAGGCTGGTTTTTGACCGGGATCAACAGAAACTGGCCTTCACGCACGGTGAAATCCGACCCCAAGCCATTCCACTCCGCCAGCGACTCGACCGGCACCTGGTATAGGCGCGAGATCGTATAGGCCGTCTCGCCACGCTTGACCTTGTGACGGACAGGTTCCGGCCCGGTTGCGACAGGTGCCGGGGCAGGTTTGGCAGGTTCCAATGTTGTCGTCCTGACGCCCCCCGTTTCCGGGGCCTGGTCAATTGCGGCTCCGGCAACTGACGCGATGTCTACGCCGCTACCTGCGCCAACGGAACGCGGCAATGCAAGGACTTCGCCCTCCCGCAGGGTGTCGGTGGTCTGAAGACCGTTGAAACGCGACAGCTCGCCCTCTGGCAATCCAACCCGTGCGGCTACATCGCGTACCGTGTCACCCCGTCGGGCTACGACCACCTGATAGTTCGGGTAGGTTATCACCCCCCGGCTGTCGGGTGTTGGGCGGGCCGTTGTTGCCGATTGCGCTGCATCGGTGGTCGAAAACCCGCCGATCTGCCCACGCAAATCGTAATCTAGTGGCCCCTCACACCCGGCCAGAATAGCCAGAGCGGCCACTCCGGTCGCGCAGCGACGCATAGCTGATTTGGATACTGCACTCATAATTCTGTCCTCAACGCCTGCCCCTGTTGTCCGGGGTTCCGGCGACCAATTCATTAAGCCTGTTACGCCTCGTCCTTGCCAAGCCCCTCAAGCAGAGGCACGAAACGGACTGACGTCAATTCGTCATAGTCCAGACCGGTCTCGGTGCGCGTCACTTTGATCAGCTGCTGCACCGCGTCCGACTGACCTACGGGTAAGACCATAATACCCCCGATTTTCAGCTGCGCCAAGAGCGGTCCCGGAGGGTCCTCGGCCGCCGCCGTTACAATGATCCGATCAAAGGGGGCCTGTTCCGGCAGACCAAAGGATCCATCCGATAACATGGCCGTAATATTCGTCAGTCCCAGATCGGCAAATAGCTTTCCTGTTTCGCTGACCAGCCGACGGTGACGCTCGACCGTATAGACCCGGCGCGCCAGTTTTGACAGGATTGCCGCCTGATAGCCCGACCCTGTTCCAATCTCCAGCACGGTATCCCGCGGCCTTACATCCAGCGCCTGAGTCATAAGACCAACAACAGACGGTTGACTGATCGTCTGGCCGCAGGAAATCGGCAAAGGCATGTCCTCGTAGGCGCGATCCGAAAACAGGCCGGTTACGAAGCGACCTCGGTCAACCTGTTCCATCGCCGCCAGAACGCGCGCGTCCGTAACCCCCCGTTTGCGTAGGGCAAACAGGAACTGCATTACTGTTTCCGGGTCCAGTCCGCTCATTCGACTGCCTTCAATGCCTCCAGCATGTCATGTGCGGTCAGGTCCGCGCGCATCGGCGTGACCGAAATATAGCCTTCCAGATTGACCGCAGCATCGGTTCCCGGTGCGGTTGGATTGTGCTGATAGCCGCCCTTGATCCACAAAAACCGCCGCCCCGAGGGCGAGCTATGCGGCTCGACCGAGAAATGTGTATCGCGCCGGAACCCCTGTGGCGCAACGCGTGTGCCCAGCACTTCATCCGCCGGAACAGGTGGAAAATTCACGTTGTAAAACAGGCGATAATCGCCCTGCTCTGCCGGATTGGCATCCAGAATACGCCGGACCAGATCGGCCCCAAAGCGCGCGGCGGCCTCGAACGGGTCACCCAACCCCAGATTGCGTGGGCCGAAATACTGTGACAGAGCAATCGCAGGAACACCCTGCAGCGCCGCTTCCATCGCGCCGCCAATGGTGCCGGAATACAGCGTGTTCTCAGCCGAATTGTTGCCCCGGTTTACGCCCGACAGGACCAGATCTGGCGGACCGTCAACCATCACGTCGTGCAGCCCCGCCAGCACACAATCCGCAGGCGACCCTTCGGCTGCATAGCGTCGCTCGCCCAGCTTGGCGATCATCGTCGGATGGGTGTAGCTGATGCAATGCCCGACCCCGGATTGTTCAAAGGCAGGTGCAACCACCCAGACCTCTCCTTCGGGTCCTGCCAGTTCAGCAGCAATCGCTTCCAACGTGATCAAGCCCGGAGCGTTAATCCCGTCATCATTGGTCAGAAGAATACGCATGTGCCCGATTTACCCCCGCGTTTGGCCCTTGATAGACCCCGCTCCGCGCTGCGGCAAGCGACGTGGACCTGCAATCTGAGGCTTTCGCGCACCACTTGCGCGGAAATCGAGAGGTTAGTTCTTCGTCTCAGGGAAAACGAAACACTTGTCACGACGAATGGTCAGCCACATGGCACGGCCGGGATTAGGAACAAAGACATTCGGAACTGTCGCCCTGAGGATCGAGCCGTCATAATCCATGCGAAACTCGACCAGACTTTCGTTTCCCAGGAACCGCGCGCGTTCGACCACGCCCCGCGCTGCGACACCATCAGTCGCTGTCGGCAGTGGGCCTTTACCGTTACGGTCGAAATCCAACTTGATGTGCTGCGGGCGGAAGACGATCTCGACATCGGTTCCGTCCGGGATGCCCGGTGCAAGGAACTGACCAAACGGGGTGTCGGCCAAAGCTCCATTAACTTGAGCATGTAACACGTTGACATCACTAAAAAATGCTACCGCCGCCTTATCCGCAGGGCGAGTATAGACGTTATACGGCGCGCCTTGCTGGACAATCTTGCCGCGTCGCATCAGGGCGATTTCATCAGCCATGCGCATTGCCTCTTCGGGCTCATGCGTGACCAGCAGAACAGCGGCATCCTCTTCCTTGAGAATGGCCAGTGTCTCGTCGCGGATACCGTCACGCAAACGGTTGTCGAGGCCCGAAAACGGCTCGTCCATCAGCATGATCCGGGGACGTGGTGCCAAAGCGCGCGCCAAGGCAACTCGTTGTTGCTCACCTCCCGATAACTGATGCGGGAACCCGTCGATGAACCGCATCAGGTCCACTTTGCGCAACAGTTCCTCGACCCGGGCACGTTTCTCGTCCTTGCTGCCCTTCAGACCAAAAGCCACGTTGTTGGCCACGCTTAGATGTGGAAACAGCGCGAAGTCCTGAAACATCAGACCGATCTCACGCCGTTCCGGCGGCACCCGGAACACCGTATCGCAGATCAACTTGCCATCGACGTAGATCTCGCCGGAATCTTGCATCTCGACCCCGGCAATCATGCGCAAGGTGGTGGATTTCCCGCAGCCCGACGGCCCCAGCAGACATGTCACCTTGCCTGCCTGCACGGTCAGCGACACGTCATCCACGACCACCCGCCCTTCGAACCGGCGAATAATGTTACGAATTTCCAGACGCGGAGGAGTTGCGTTACCTGTCACCGATGGACCCCATTGCCTTTCCCGATCAAATCCATCGGGCTTGGGCGGGGATAGCAACACCGCCCTTCAGGTGCAAGAGATCAGCAGCAACCACCCGAAGATGATGTCTCACCCACGGCTTCAAACGGGCTTTCGCCGCCGCAACCGCCGAAAATACCGTAGTGGGTTGAGAAATCGCCGATAAAGTCGAAATGGCGGGAAAAACGCGTGTCCTGCAGCATCATCCAGGTATTGCCACAGACAGGAAAGACCTTGCCGGTTTCGATGGCATGGTGGTCGTCCAGAACAAACTCGTGCGGTGCGTTGGGAACGGTGCCTTTATAGATCACCGCCTGACCGTAATCCTCGCAAGCCGGTTCAAGTGCGGGTAGTTTGAACAGACGATACGTGGCCGACAGGAAATTAAGGGGGGCAACACGCTCTTCCAACACCGGGTTTTCGATGGTCAGCGGGCGGTGCGTCACCCGGCGGGGATCACCGAAACCCGCTTTGCGTGACATTGACAGAAAGTCATTCCAGTATAATGCACCTGACAGGCACTCGCCGTACAAAACCTCATCCTCGGCCATCGCCTGTGGGATACGGCGGTCGGCATAGACATCCGAGAAATACATCTCGCCGCCCTCTTTCAAAAGACGATGCGCGCCGCGCAAAACCGCATCCTTGTCGGTTGCAAGGTTGATGACGCAGTTCGACACGATGATATCGAACGACCCGGGCTCCAGTTCCAGTTCATCCAGCTTTTCGATATAACCGTGATGGAATTCAACATTGGTCTGGGCGTGGCCAAACGCCTTGGCATGATAGTCCTGATGCGCACGGGCGACATCCAATTGCTCGGGCGTCATGTCCACCCCAACCACCCGGCCGTTTTCACCGACCATGGCAGATAGCGCATACACATCACGACCGGCCCCACAGCCGAGATCGAGGATCGACATACCCTCCAGATCCAGTGGTGCGATCAGGCCGCACCCGTAATAGCGGGTGAGAACATCGTCGTGAATCTCGGACAGGATGCGCTTGAGATGATCCGGCATGTCGTCAGGCGTGCAGCACGCGTTGGTCTGCAAATCCGCGCTGCTCTGCAGGACTTCACCATAATAATTCTGCACCGATTCATGCTTCATCGCGCTCTTCCCCTTGCAAGTGGCTGCTTCGCAGCTAATGCAGCGGCAGGCCATTCGCAATCCGGCTAAGACGTTTTTGACGAAAGCGTGAGCACTTTGTTGAGGCTTTACGCCAGCAGCTCAAAATCCACACTGGCGCAAATCTTGCCATTCACTTGGATTTCAAGCCGATGCGCACCGGGGACCAACCTGAAAGTCGTGGCATCACCCTTCAGCTTGTGACGTTTGGCCAACTTTAGTTTGCCGTCTTTCAAAGCTGTCTGTTTGAGTTTATGCACTTTGGCTGAGGTTTTTCCACCATGACGTTGAAAATGCACAATATAATCTACCAAAACTGGTTGCTCACCAACCCCACTTAGATCAACCGAAAACTCCAACGCTTCGCCAATGCGTGCCTCGGAATTCAGATCAATTGTTACGGCAATATCGGCATCCGGGTAATAGCCCAGCATCTTCATAGCTTCGGGATGCCCCGCTTTGACCAATCCGCGCAGCGTATGAGAGGTCATCCAATCCAGCTCTGCCACGTCCTGAATCCCCTCGGCGCGCCATTCACCCAAACGCCCCAGCACCAGATCCGGGTCTTTCTTCGTAATGTCATTCAGATGGTTAGCCACTGACCGGGTAACATACCGCGTGTTGTCGCCATGCAAACGGTCCAACAGTGGCAGCGGGTCTGTCAGATCCAGACCAACTGCCTGCCCCCAAGGCAGGCGAGGTCGCGTGCCTTCACTGACCAACCGGCGCACGTGATAGCTGTCATGGGAGCACCAGTCCTGCATCCTCTCCAACACCTTATCCGGGTCTTGGTTGAGAAAAGGCCGTATGGCCCATTCCATCGAGAAACGTTGTGTCACCTCTCCCAGCACGTCCAGTGCCAGATCCAAGTGATCCAATCCGATGGCCGCCACCCAATCGCCCAAAGGCGCAAAGATAAAATCTCCAAAATCGTCATCCGATTTGGAAGGGTCCAGAGGCTCGGGCAAAGCCCGCAGGATCACCGGAGCTACGGCTGGCAAATCCCCCGGCACGGCCTGTCGCAGGCATTCTGCGATCCAGGCCATACGCTCTTTCAACTCCAGCTCTGGCAGACGCGACATAACCTGTGCCTGAAATGCAGGGGCATCGAAAGATGGTTCAGCGTTCGCAAATAACTCACTGAGATAGTTTACTTTATCAACGTTAAACAATTGATCTTTCAACGAAAACCCCTGCGCCATGATTACATCGTCAGGTTGGTGCCGCCACCGTCCAGCAAAATGTTCTGCCCAACGATGAACCCGGCATGTTGCGAACATAGGAAGGCGCAAGCCGCACCGAATTCCTGCCGCGTGCCATATCGCCGTGCCGGAATGGTTGCAGCGCGTTCGGCCCGTGCCTCATCCATGGAAATCCCCTTCTGTGCCGCCACGCCACCATCCAGCGAATTCGCGCGGTCCGTCGCATGGATACCCGGCAAAAGGTTGTTGATGGTCACTCCATGTGGTGCAACCTGACGGGATGTTCCCGCCACATAGCCGGTCAGACCAGTCCGCGCAGCGTTCGACAGACCCAATGCAGGGATTGGAGCCCGCACGGATTGCGAGGTGATATTCACCACCCGCCCCCAGCCTTTGTCCATCATTCCGGGGAGCAACGCCTTCATGAACGCAATAGGCGTCAGCATGTTGGCGTCCAGCGCCTTGATGAAATCATCGCGCTCCCAATCCAACCACAACCCCGGCGGTGGCCCACCGGCATTTGTCACAAGAATATCAACGCCCTGCGAAGCTTCGATCACCTGTGCCTGCCCCTCGGCAGTTGTGACGTCGCAAGCGACCGTCTCCACCTCAACGCCGTGCTCTGCGCGTAGGCGCGCGGCCTCAGCCTCTAAAGCGTCGGAGCCGCGTGCATTCATCACGAGATTTACACCAGCCGCAGCCAAAGCTTCAGCGCATCCCAGCCCCAATCCTTTGCTGCTGGCACACACCAGCGCGCGTTTTCCTTGAATTCCCAGATCCATTGGATCCTCCCTGTCAGTCATCGCCGCATGTCTAGCACCGGCCAGACAGGGAAGACCAGAAACGGATCGTCGATCAATAGAAGAACTCCTCGCGCACAATCTTGCCGTCAGCGACGTGATAGACACCCACTTCGCGCATATCGAACGCTTCGCCGGTTTCCTTCACTTTGCCCTGCACTTCGAAAATCACGGCAAAACGGTCTTCGCCATGAGGAAGCGGGTCGCTGACAGACGCACCAGACACCTCATGAGCGCTTTCCCACCACTCATGCTTGCCACGGATGGCTTCGACCCCTTTGGTTTCCCGACCCATTCCCTGAAAGTCCTGCCCTTCGACCGAAACAGCGTCGGGGGCGTAAAGCTTGGACAGGTTTTCCTTGGCTCGGTTTTCACGGCAACCGGCCACCAGTTCGTCGGCAATCTCTTTCAAATTCATCGATCCACTCCATCATTTGTTCACTATATGTTCTTATTGCCACAGGCATGCGATTCGAACCAGCCCCTTTGTCTTGCTTCGGCAGGATTCCCCGCCTATACGCCCGTGCATGCTTGATACCTCGAACCAACCCACCCTGCCGCCCGAGATTGCCCGGCGCCGGACATTCGCCATCATCTCGCACCCGGATGCGGGCAAGACGACGCTGACGGAAAAGTTCCTGCTTTACGGGGGCGCGATTCAGATGGCCGGTCAGGTGCGTGCCAAGGGTGAGGCGCGGCGCACGCGCTCGGACTTCATGCAGATGGAGAAGGATCGCGGTATCTCGGTTTCCGCCTCGGCGATGTCGTTTGATTACGACAATTTCCGGTTCAATCTGGTGGACACCCCCGGCCACTCCGACTTCTCGGAAGATACATATCGCACCCTGACCGCTGTGGACGCGGCCGTGATGGTGATCGATGGCGCAAAAGGTGTGGAAAGCCAGACGCAGAAACTGTTCGAGGTCTGCCGCCTGCGCGATCTGCCGATCCTGACCTTCTGTAACAAGATGGACCGCGAAAGCCGCGATACGTTCGAGATTATCGACGAAATTCAGGAAATGCTGGCCATCGACGTCACGCCCGCCGCGTGGCCAATCGGTGTGGGCCGCGACTTTATTGGCTGCTACGACATGCTGCGTGACCGGCTGGAGCTGATGGATCGCGCCGACCGCAACAAGGTGGCCGAAAGCATCGAGATCAACGGGCTGGATGACCCCAAACTGGCCGAGCACGTACCCGAGCATCTGCTGGACAAACTGCTGGAAGAGGTTGAGATGGCGCGTGAATTGCTGCCCAAGCTTGACCCTCAGGCGGTGCTGGAAGGCCATATGACACCGATCTGGTTCGGTTCGGCCATCAACTCGTTTGGCGTCAAGGAACTGATGGAGGGCATCGGGGCTTATGGCCCGCAGCCGCAAGCACAATCGGCGCAACCCCGACAAATCGCACCCGACGAGAAAAAGGTCGCAGGCTTTGTTTTCAAGGTGCAGGCCAACATGGACCCCAAGCACCGCGACCGGGTGGCTTTTGTCCGCATGGCAAGCGGTCACTTCAAGCGCGGTATGAAGCTGACTCATGTGCGGTCGAAAAAGCCGATGGCGATCTCGAACCCCGTGATGTTCCTCGCCTCGGACCGGGAATTGGCCGAAGAAGCCTGGGCCGGAGATATCATCGGCATCCCCAACCACGGGCAGCTGCGCATTGGCGATACGTTGACCGAGGGCGAAGCGCTGCGCGTGACCGGCATCCCCTCTTTCGCGCCGGAACTTCTGCAAGGTGTCCGCGCAGGCGACCCGATGAAGGCCAAGCATCTGGAAAAAGCCCTGATGCAATTCGCCGAAGAAGGCGCAGCCAAAGTATTCAAACCGTCCATCGGCTCGGGATTTATCGTAGGCGTCGTCGGCGCGCTGCAATTCGAAGTGCTCGCCAGCCGGATCGAGATGGAATACGGCCTGCCCGTGCGCTTTGAGGCATCGCAATTCACATCGGCCCGCTGGGTCAGCGGCGACAAGGCCGAGGTCGAAAAATTCGTGAATACAAACAAACAGCACATTGCGCATGACCATGACGGCGACATTGTCTACCTGACCCGCCTGCAATGGGACATCGACCGGGTGGTTCGGGATTATCCAGAGCTGAACCTGACCGCGACAAAAGAGATGATGACCTGAGGCAACTGGCTGATTGCACAGCCGAACCCGGCTGTGCAATTCTGCGCGCATGAGTGACGACGAACTGACCTTTCCCGGTGGCCTGCCCGACATGCTGGACAGCTATGAGAACCGGCGCAGCCCGTTTCAGTTCGGCACCCAGACCCTGCCCGAATTAGACGTTGATCTGGACAGTCTGGCCAAACGCACCGTGCCCGACAGCGCCACGGCACTACCGCCCGGACGCAACACCAATTGGGACCGTAAACGCGTTCAGATCGCGCGGGAATTTGTCGGGAATTCTGAACTTGCCTTCCTTAACGCGCAACTGATCTCGAACCTCAGAAAGAGATCCTTTCCGCGTCAGGCCCCCGCCCTGTTCTGCCGGTTGTGGGAGGAACAATCTGATCACCTTCTTTCCACGCTTGATCTGCGATGGCTGGTGTCTTCTGTTCAGACCTTTGCCGATCACGGCCAGACCCCGACGCAGCGCGAAGTCGGACATGCCTTGCGCGTGTTCTTCAGCATGATGAAGCTTTACGAGTTCGAGCGGCTGTTTTCGGGGCTGGCTCCGGAAACGCCGTTTCAGTTCAAAAACAAGAATCACGTACCGCTGCCCTACCAGATGAAAGGGTTTTCCTTTGATAAGGGCGGCTTGGATGTCAATCTTGTCGCCCCGATCTGGACCAAAGCGATGAACGATCCCACCATTGCGCCGCTCGTGGATCACCTGATGACCGAGTTGAACAAGGACCCCGGTGGTGTTTTCCGTCGCCTAAAACTCATGCGCGACGCCCGGGCACCGCGCAAATGACCACCTGGGGCATTGTTTCCATGGTACGGGGACCAACCGAAAACGTCCTTCGGTTTGTGGCCCATCACCTCGAGCTGGGGGTGGATTTCATGTATATCTACATGGACGAACCCAACCGCCGCACGTTTCGCGCGCTCAGAATGCACCCCAAGGTTCGGGTTCGCGTCTGTGATGACGCCTTTTGGGAAAAACGCGGACGGGCGCGGCCGGAAAAACATCAGGTGCGTCAGTCGGTTCACGCCACCTTTGCCTATCGAAACACCCAATTGGATTGGCTGACCCATATCGATGTGGATGAATATCTGTGGTCCGCCGATCCCATCGCAGATGTGTTGCGCGATGTGCCAAGCACAGTTCATGCCGCCCGAGTCCGCCCGTTAGAAGCGTTGGCCGGAGGTAAAGACCAGTACAAAGCTCATATCCCTCATGGCCCGAACCGCGAAGCGCTGGTCGAGGCCATTTACCCGAATTACGGCGCGTTCGTCATGGGCGGATTCCTAAGTCACGTACAAGGAAAGCTGTTCGTACGAACAGGGTTGAAACATCTGAGCTTCCGCATTCACAACCTGTTTCAGAAGCAAGTGCTGCTGCCGTGCAAATACGAACTGCCGCAGGTCGATCTGTGCCATCACCATGCACCGGACTGGGACCACTGGATAGCGCATTATCAATTCCGCATGGATCGCGGCTCGTATCAGGCTGGCATGGCTCCTAATGTCCCGCGTGAACAGGGTGGTCTGAGCAAGAACGAATTGCTCAACTGGATCGAAGCCGAACAGGGCATGGATGGCCTGCGCGCGTTTTATGATGAAATGAGCGGCACGGACGCAGAAGTGCGTGCCAATCTGGAACACCACGGCCTGCTGCGCCACCGACCTTTGAACCTGGACGAAAAACTAGAGAAACACTTCCCCGGAAGTTGCTGAATTGTTGCTGAAATTCACGGCAAGTTACGGGCGGGTACAGGTGAAATTCTCTTCATTTGACCCCGATCAACGTTTTTGTTATGTCCGCGTGCAAGCCGAAATGTCGCATCACGCGTATGGCCATCCGGGCCCGGCACATCTTTGACGCGCGGGCCAGGTCAAGTGTCCGCAAAAACCGGACTTACATGACAAAATTCAACGAACTGAACCTGAACCCGAAGGTCCTCAAAGCCATTGAGGAAGCCGGATACGAAACTCCCACTCCTATTCAGGAAGGTGCGATTCCGCCCGCTCTGGAAGGCCGTGATGTCTTGGGCATTGCCCAGACCGGCACAGGCAAAACCGCCAGCTTCACATTGCCGATGATCACTCTGCTGGCCCGTGGCCGCGCCCGCGCGCGGATGCCGCGCTCGCTGGTGCTGTGCCCGACGCGGGAACTGGCGGCACAGGTCGCAGAGAACTTCGACACCTACACCAAACACCTGAAACTGACCAAAGCGCTGCTGATTGGCGGCGTCAGCTTCAAGGAACAAGAAGCGCTGATCGACCGCGGCGTCGACGTTCTGATCGCCACGCCGGGCCGTCTGTTGGACCATTTCGAACGTGGGAAATTGCTGCTGACCGGCGTTCAGATCATGGTAGTGGACGAAGCCGACCGGATGCTCGACATGGGCTTTATTCCCGATATCGAACGCATCTTCTCGCTGACGCCGTTCACCCGGCAGACACTGTTTTTCTCGGCGACCATGGCTTCCGAGATCGAACGAATCACAGATACTTTCCTGTCGGCTCCTGCCCGGGTTGAGGTCGCCCGCCAAGCGACCGCATCTGAAACGATCGAACAGGGCGTTGTCATGTTCAAAGGCGGCCGCCGGGATCGTGAAGCAAGCCAGAAACGCAACGTGCTGCGCGCACTGATCGACGCCGAGGGCGAAAAGTGCACCAACGCGATCATCTTCTGCAATCGCAAGACAGATGTCGATATCTGCGCTAAATCGCTGAAGAAATACGGCTATGATGCTGCAGCAATCCATGGCGATCTCGATCAGTCACAGCGGATGAAAACACTGGACGGATTCCGCGACGGATCATTGCGTCTGCTGGTCGCGTCGGACGTCGCTGCGCGCGGTCTGGACGTCCCGGCCGTCAGCCATGTGTTCAATTTCGACGTTCCCGGCCACCCCGAGGATTATGTACACCGTATCGGCCGTACCGGCCGTGCCGGGCGGGAAGGCAAGGCAATTACGATCTGCTCAGGCCGAGATGAAAAAGCACTGGCTGCGATCGAAAAGCTGATCCAGAAAGACATCCCGCGCATCGACAACCCGGTCAAAGAAGAACCCAAGCCTGAAAAGCCGAAGCCCGAAAAGAAAGCCCGGGACTCCGAAGGCAAAAAAGACGTCAGGAAAGAGCGAGAGCCCAAGGCGCGTGGCCGTGGACGTAAGGAAGACAACGGTCGGGCTGTGGTAGGCATGGGCGATCACCTGCCCAGCTTCATCGCCCTCAGCTTTGACGAGCGTCGCGCAGGCTAAATCGTCAGCACCAGCGCCAAAATCGAGATACCAAGCAACATCATCCCGGCGATCTCTCGCCGGGTGATCGTCTCGCGGAAAAACAGGATCGAGGCCATCAGGCTGAAGATCAGCTCCACCTGCCCCAGCGCTTTGACATAAGCTGCGTTTTGCAAAGTGAAGGCCCAGAACCAACAGAACGACCCGCCCAGACTGGTTAAACCAACAAACACCCCGGTGGATCGCGTCTGCCAAACCGCGCGCAGCTCGGCCCGGTCGCGCCACAACAGCCACAGGCCCATGCTGACAAATTGGAACGACACGACGGCAGCCAGCGTGATCAACGCCCGGAACCAGGCGTCGATATCGCCCAGTTGCAGCGAAGCCCCGCGATAGCTGACAGCGGAAAAGGCAAACAAAACTCCTGATCCAAGCCCCAATTGAGACGCGCGGTTCGTCAAATGCCGCCACCATGATCCGCCCCCACCAGGTGTTTTTGACAGCAAAAGCACCGCCAACAATCCCAACAGGATTGCAACCAACGCGCCGCCGGAAACGCCGTCGCCCAAAACCAGAAAGCCGACAATCGCGGTCTGAATCACCTCGGTTTTCTTGAAGGTGATCCCAACGGCAAAATTTCGTTGTTTGAACAACGCCACAACGCAGATCGTTGCAAGAATTTGCGCCGTGCCGCCAATAACCGCGTAAAGCCAGAAAACACCGCCCAGCGATGGCAGGCTGGCCCCCGTTATCTGCAACGCCAAAAACAGCCCCGCAACGGCCAGCGGCATGGAGTATGCAAACCGGGCAAAGGTCGCGCCCGCGGCAGACAGTTTCACGCTGCTCAGTGATTTTTGCAGCATGAAACGCACAGTCTGAAAGCTGGCGGCAGCTATGGTGACAGGGATCCAGAGACTCATGTCACCTGTTGTGTCGTCAAATCAGTGCTTTGGCCAGAGCGGATGCGGCACCGGGTCTTTGGCACGCAACAAATACTGCCTGAAAATCTGCGCATAGGATCGGTACACATACGCCTCATTACAGGCCAGATACCTGTCTTTGCCGTCACGGTACAGTGATGGCAGCCGATACCATGGCGCGGCAGGGTTCATATGATGCACCACGTGTAAGTTGTTGTTCAAAAACAGAAAGGACAATGGCCCGCGATCTTCGATAATCACAGTGCGTGCGCGGGACTTTTCATGCGCGCGGTGCTCCAGAAAGGTGCGGATCTTCAGCAGTGCCAGCCCAATATAAGCCGAGATCAGATAGGCCCAGATCGGCATGGCCGACTGCGCGACGACCCACAGCACTGCCACTGCGCCGGGTAAATGCAAAGCCCAGGCCAACAGGATTGCACCGTCGCCGCGCCGCAGCCCCCGCCATTCGTCCCGCATAAAAAGAACCTGCCCTATGGCCGGACCCAGCACCATCCGCCCCAAAAGCGTGTTGTTCAGGGCCAAAAGCACTTGCACGCTGCGCGGCAGCGCTGACCAGACTTTGGGATCCAGATAGTTCGTTTCGGGATCGTCATAAGGATCGGTCAAGGTGGCATCCTGATGATGTGCCAAATGCAGATCCCGAAAACGGTTATACGGAATGGCCAGCGTCAACGGCAGCGCCATCAACGCTTCATTCAGCCACTTCTCGCGGAACGGGTGACCATGCAGGACCTCGTGTGTCAGTGACGAATGCAAGGCTGCAACCAAACCCAGAGCCAGCACCGCCAACCACAGCGAAACATCCGCCAGCCAAAACAGCCCGACCAGCCATGCCGCGTAGCAGCCAATGATCAGGAAAAACGTGCCCCATTCGGGTGATTTCGGTGTGGAAGGCTCAGCCATTACGCCCCCACGAGATACCTGCCCAAATTCTTTCGTAGACTATGTACAGTGTCAGACCGATAGCGGTGTTCACCAACGCCAACGCCCCACCAACCGCGGCCGAGCCGGTGGCGATCAGACCAACCATCGTCATGGTGGCCAACCCCATGACATTCCATACAATTGCCTTCACGACAGATCTTCGCCGCGTTTCCATTCCGGACCCCATTCTTTTTGCTTTTACAAAGGGGTTACCTTCCATTGCTCGTGCTGAAAATTCTGAATATGATTAACAAAATTCAACATATGTGAAATTTACAATCAAATGCAGGAAAATATCGACAAGCGCGACCGCGCCGCCCAATTCCGTCTACGTTTGGCCCGCGCGATGGAGGAACGGCACGTCAGTCAAAGCGCGCTTGCGCGTCATATAGGCGTTGACCGTTCGACCGTATCTCAGTTGTTGACCGATCATGGCGCTCGCCTGCCCAACGCGCATGTTGTGGGTGGCTGTGCTGCGGCGCTTGGTGTCTCGGCAGACTGGTTGCTGAGCCTGTCCGACAGACCTGAAAGCGCGGCCGAGCTTTTGGCCAGTTCGCTGACCTTTACTGAAGCCCCCCGGGCCCTTGTGGATGAGCGGATTTTCGAATGGCACAAGGAAGCCGCCGGTTACAAGATCCGCTATGTCCCGGCCACCTTGCCCGACATGCTCAAGACGCGCGCAGTACTGGAGTGGGAGTACGCGCCGCATCTGGGTCGCACGGCTGATCAGGCCATCGGCGCGTCCGAGGACAGGCTGACCTGGATGCGCAGCGCGCAGTCAGATTACGAGATCGCCATGCCGCTTTACGAGATCGAGAGCTTTGTAAGCGCCACAGGGTATTATCATGGCCTCTGCCCGGAAATTCGGCTGGAACAGATTGATCACCTACTGGCATTGTGCGAACAACTCTATCCTCGAATGCGTATCTATCTGTTTGATGCCAAAAGGCTTTATTCAGCCCCTGTAACGATTTTCGGCCCGCTGCTCTGCGTTTTTTATGCAGGAAGCCACTATATGGCCTTCCGCGACAGGGACAGGATCGAGACGTTTTCACGCCATTTCGACACATTGGTGCGCGAGGCCGATGTGGCCGCCCGGGATTTCCCGAACCATCTGCGACAACTCAGAACAGCGGTTTCCCGCAACAGTTGATGCAGCCGGGCACAACCTGTGCTATCGTCCCTTGGCGCGAACCATCGGGCATTCCGACCACAAACGGAGGACCACAGGAATGGACGCAATTCAAACCGCTCAATACGCACGCGCCCTGTACGCTGCTCACGGAGACCGGGCCGAGGCGGAGGCCGCGCAGAAAATGCGCGAATGCGAAGCCGCCGGAAACCAGAAAGAGGCACAGGACTGGCAGGCGGTCCGTCAGACCATCCGCCAGATTCGAGGCCCAAATCAGGGCTGAACTACAGTTTTGGGTCGGGATTGACCGTATGTCCGTCCACCGCGATCACCTGACCCGACACCAGCCGCGCCGCATCTGAAGCAAGAAAAACGGCCATATTGGCGATATCCTGCGCTTCTACAAAGCGCCCCATTGAGGTGCCCGACGCATACCCCTGATAAACCTCATCCCGGGTCATGCCTTTTGCCTCTGCCTCTCGGGCCAAGACGCCTTCCATGCGGGGGCCTTCCACCGCGCCCGGGCAAATGGCGTTGGCACGAATGCCAAGCGGCCCCAGTTCCATCGCCAGCGTCTTCATCAATCCGATGACCGCCCATTTGGCCGAAGCATAAGGTGCTCGGAACGGATAACCATACTGCCCTGCGGTAGAGGAGGTCAGAATGATGCTGCCCGCCCGTGCCGACTTCATCATCGGGGTGGCATACTTGGCTGCCAGAAACGCGCCGTCCAGATTGACAGCCAAACAGGCTCGCCATGCATCCAGATGGATATCCTCGATCGCATCGGTCGGCCCGGCAATCCCGGCATTGGCGCACAGCACATCCAAACCACCTGCCGCCGCGACAGCCTGAAAGACGGCGCCCATGTCAGTCTCATTTGTCACGTCAGCGCGATGCGCCACCCAATGATCGGGGACGGTATTAAGCGCTGATTGATCTATGTCCGTCACCCAAACATCATAGCTTGCAGCGTCAAACGCTTCGGCCATGGCCCGACCGACGCCAGACGCGCCAGCTGTCACCAATACACGCCGGGTCATGAAGGTTTCCGAATGGAAGCGCCCGCCCCTTCGGGGTAAGGCAAACCGGCCTGAGCCTCGGCAATCCGTGCCATCGCGGCTTCGATCTCAGTCGACGGCGGGCTGGGACGGCGATTTTCAAGACTTACATGCAGCAGGAAGCTTTCCCCCGTGGCCAACAATTTGTCGCCTTCGTACATGCTGTGGAAGACATGCAGCTTCTTGCCCTGCCCCAAAAGCATCTGCGTCCGCACGTCGATTTTCGCCCCTGCATGGACCTCGTCGATGTAACGGATGTGGTTTTCAGCGGTGAAATAGCTGCCACCCGACGCGATATACTCCATATCGCAACCGATGATCTCCATGAAACGGTCGGTCGCTGCGGCAAAAGCTTCCAGATACCTGGCTTCGTTCATGTGGCCATTGTAATCCGTCCAGTCCAGAGGCACGGCTCGGGACAGGGTCAGGATCGGCTGGCTCAGATCTGCCTGATCCAGGGTCGGCAAAGCCCCCGGCTTCAACCGCGCGTCATGCTGATTCAGCACTGCCCCCGCGCCATAATTCTGCGCCTTGAGTGCGCGCATCATGCCAACAAGGTTATTGTCGCGAATGCGTTCCAGTTCGCGGATTGAATGCATCCCCGATTGCGCGTCCGACTGATCGGCGATCAAATCGACCAGTTCGTCAGTGAACTCTGGCACATCCATCAGTTTGGTCCACGGCCATTTCAAGGCAGGCCCGAACTGCGCCATGAAATGCCGCATACCCGCTTCACCTCCGGCTACGCGGTAGGTTTCGAACAGCCCCATCTGCGCCCAGCGAATGCCAAAGCCCATGCGGATCGCCTCGTCGATCTCTTCGGTGGTGGCAATACCGTCCTTGACCAGCCACAGCGCCTCACGCCAGACGGCTTCCAGAAAGCGGTCGGCGATATGCGCGTCGATCTCTTTCTTGATGTGTAGTGGGAAGAACCCTACCGATTTCAGCAGCTCCTGCGCCAGCTCGACCATCTCGGGCGCGTTTTTGTCAGTTGGAACAAGCTCGATCAGAGGCAACAGGTAAACCGGATTGAACGGGTGCGTCACCACAATCTGTTCAGGGCGCAGCGCACCTTCTTGCAGTTCTGAGGGTTTGAACCCGCTGGTCGATGAACCGATGATCGCGCCCGGATCGCAAGCCTCCTGCAATCCCTTGTAAACCTTCAGTTTCAATTCCAGACGCTCTGGCACACTTTCCTGAATCCACGTCGCGCCCTGTACGGCTTCGGCCATGTCATCATAAAAGCTCAGCGCGCCCTCAGCAGGCAACGGCATGTCGCTCAGCCCCGGCAAGGATCGCCGCGCATTGTCCAGAACTTCACCTATTTTGCGTTCGGCTTCCGGGTCCGGATCGAACACCCGCACGTCCCAGCCATTAAGCAGGAATCGCGCGGCCCATCCGCCGCCGATGACACCGCCTCCGATGATTGCTGCCGTTTTTGTCATGCTGTCCTCTAATCGATGCAGATTACCAGCGCGCGCCCTGCCTCATCCAGATGCGGGATGCACCCAAACTGCGGTGTCACTGCGCTGCATTGTTTGGTTTCCGACAGGCAGAACCCTGCACAATCGGAGGCTTTATCACAGGCTGTTCCGGCGTCGGGTAACGGCATAAAGCAGATCTGCTGCCGGGCCTTTCCGCCCAATTCATAGCGTCCGCCATTGGCCTCACACTCCTGCCGATCCATGGCGACCGGCTTGTTGCTCGTCACCTGATCTTCAGGCACACAAGCAGCCATAAGGGCCGCACCAATCAAAACACTACTCGGAAACACGCATCGCATGATTTCAATCCTTCTGCCGATGCGTCCGAGCATTTTGATTTCGCGGCCTCGCGCAAGGGGAGTTTCAGTCCTTCGGCGCTCGTTTCGTCAGCCCCAGCTTGTCGCGGACTTCCTGCGGTCCGATCACCCGCGCGCCCATATTCTCGATGATGGTTCCCGCGCGTTCCACCAATTGCCAGTTCTCGGCCAGAACACCTTTATCCAGCCACAGGTTGTCTTCCAACCCAACGCGCACGTTGCCGCCCGCCAGAACCGAAGCTGCAACGAACGGCATCTCATTCCGCCCCAGGGAAAATGCGCTGAAGGTCCAGTCATCCGGCACGTTGTTTACCATCGCCATGAAGGTATTCATGTCATCCGGCGCGCCCCACGGCACGCCCATGCACAGCTGAACCAGAGCGTTGGGTTCAAGAATCCCTTCCTTTACCAACTGCTTTGCAAACCACAAATGGCCTGTGTCAAATGCCTCGATCTCGGGCTTCACACCCAGATCCGTCATCATCTTGCCCATGGCCCGCAGAGCACCGGGCGTGTTGGTCATGACGTAGTCAGCCTCGGCAAAGTTCATCGTTCCGCAATCCAGCGTGCAGATCTCAGGAAGGCATTCCGCCACGTGGGCAACACGCTCAGTCGCACCAACCAGATCGGTTCCCGCCTCGGCCAATGGCAGTGGGTTTTCGACACCGCCAAACACCATGTCTCCGCCCATACCTGCTGTCAGGTTCAGCACTGCGTCAACCTCGGCATCCCGAATGCGATCGGTCACTTCACGATACAGCGCCAAATCGCGCGACGGCGCGCCTGTTTCGGGGTCGCGCACATGGCAATGCACCACCGCTGCGCCCGCCTTTGCGGCGGCAATCGCACTGTCGGCAATTTGCTTCGGTGAACGAGGCACATGAGGGCTGCGATCCTGCGTCCCGCCCGAGCCGGTCACGGCGCAGGTGATAAAGACTTCGCGGTTCATTTCCAGAGGCATGGCGTTTTCCCCAAGTTATACCGGTTTTGCCGTGAGTTTTCCCCAGGCTTGTCCCCGGATTCCGATTTGCGTTCTGACCCGACTCTGACGCAGCCTTGGGAAAACAACTTGGCAGAATGCGAATCGAACTTTATGCAATCCGCAAAAAACATACTGCAACCCGAACATCGGGCCCTGAAAACGGCCGTACTGGTGCTGGACGAATGCAACACGCTCAGCTTCGCTTCGGCTGTCGATCCGATGCGTGCGGCCAACCGTCTGGCGGACCGACCCGCATTTGACTGGGACTATGTGACCGCCACCCCGGAACCCGCGATGCTGACCAGCGCCCTGCAAGTACCCGGGATTCCACTCGCACGCCTGCAAAACTGCGACCTGATGATTGTGGTGGCCGGGTTCCAACTGGCCCGCCACGCCACCCCCAGCCTGCTGGCCGGCCTGCGCCGCATCGCCGGAACCGGGGCGACCATGGCCGGTATCGACGGCGGCCCATGGTTGCTGGCCGAGGCCGGTCTGCTGGACGGACACCCCGCTACAACCCATTGGGAAGATCTGGAAAACTTCGCCACGCGCTTCCCCGAAGTTGAAGTGCGCCCCGACCGTTTTACTGTCTCCGACGGACGCCTGACCTCGGGTGGGGCGATTCCCGCCGTCGAGATGATGCTGCACATCATAGCAGCCCGCCATGGCGCTGGGTTCGCTTCCCGCGTTTCGGGCCTGTTCCTTTACGATGGCGCTCCGGACCCCGGCAAACCGCAAAGCCGAACTGGCGTACCACACCGCCACACGGCGCTGACGGCCAAGGCCAACTCATTGATGCAGGCGTCCCTGGATGACCCCCTGCCACTGGCCTTTATCGCTGACCGGCTGGGCACCAGCCCACGCACCCTGCAACAGCAATTCCGCCTGCGTCTGAACACGACGCCCCAAGACCACTATCTGCAATTGCGTCTGGCCGAGGCCCGTCGACTTGTCACCGATACAGACATGCCGTTGATGGATGTGGCGCTTTCCACAGGGTTCGCTTCACAATCCAGCTTCGCCCGCGCTTTCCGCACAGCGCACGGCCAATCGGCCCGCGACCTCAGGCAAGAACGCGCGCACCCGACCCATCACTGAATGGATCCAATTTCATCTGGTGCCATATTCCTCAGGGAGAGTCGCCAAAGGCGACGGGGGCAGAACCCCCTTCCCTCAGTACGGCATCGGATGAGTCTTATGTGCTGCGTCCAAATCAGCCAGAACCTCGTTTGACAGGGTCAAATCCGTGCCCGCCAAAACATGCTCCAGCTGTTGCACCGTGGTCGCGCCAAAAATGGCCGACATCATGAACGGCCGCGTGCGGCACCAGGCTAGTGCCATATGCGTCGGGTTCAATTCATGCCGCGTGGCAACTTCCAGATAGGCCGCAACCGCATCAAATACCCGATCGGACTTACGCCCGCCCAACTCGGGCGAAAGCGACATGCGCGAGCCGTCCGGCACCGCCCCGCCTTGGTATTTCCCTGTCAGCAACCCCGTACCCAAAGGCGAGAATGCCATCAGGCCGACATCCTCATGTACGGACAGCTCAGCCATATCCGTATCGAACAAACGGCACAGCAACGAATACTCGTTCTGCACAGACGCCACGCGCGGTGCGCCCGTCTGCTCGGCCAGCCGCAGCCATTGTGCAGTACCCCATGCGCTTTCATTCGACAAACCAAAGGCGCGGATATTGCCCTTATCCACTTCAGCCTGCAGTGCCTCCAGACATTCCTGCATGTTATCCAGAACATCTTCGGTGTTGTACCCCGACGGCGTATAATCCCAGTTTTGACGGAACATATAGCTGCCTCGGTTGGGCCAGTGGAACTGATAGAGATCGATGTAATCTGTCTGTAGACGCAACAAAGACCCTTCGATCGCTTCAGGAATGGTTTTGGCCGTGATCGGTGCCCCATCACGAACATAGGACAATCCTTCGCCGGAATGTTTGGTCGCCAGCACCAAATCGGCCCGGCGCGAGGTATTGGCTGCATTCCAGTTTCCCAGAATTTCTTCGGTACGCCCGATTGTTTCTTTGGAAACAGGGTTCACCGGGTACATTTCCGCAGCATCAACAAAGTTGATGCCCGCATCCAATGCCATATCCATCTGTGTATGCGCATCCGCTTCTGAGGTCTGCGACCCAAAGGTCATCGTCCCAAGGCACAGGTCGCTTACCATAATTCCGGTACGGCCCAGAGGCTTCATCTGCATCATCAAATCTCCCGAAAATGGCACAGCCAGTCAGGCTTCGGCCTTCTTCTCCCACCGCCCGGTTTCTTCCGACCAGTATTGCGCCGAACATCCCGCTTTGGTCAGCGCCTTCCACTGCCCCCGCGCGTGCTGGACAGCCATATCATCATTGCCATCGAACAGAATACAAACACGCTCCAGAGCCGAGACCTCATCAGGCTCGACCGGCGCGCCGTCCACTGCCATGACACACACCGCGCCGTTGCCGGCCTCGGTGCTGGTAGTCAGAAGGATCGGCTGCTCTGCGTCATGCGGGCCGCCTTCGCGACCATGCGGCAGGAACCCGTCCTCGGGCCCGAGCCACAGCTTTTCATCCAGCCAGTCCATCCGTGCGGGATCAGTGCCCCGCACGGCAATCTTCCACCCGGCCTGCCGCGCCTTGTCCAGCAGCACAGGCAAGGTATGCTCCAGCGGCTGGCGGGTCAGGTGATAGAAATAGACAGCGCCCATCTGCTTACTCGAAATTGTCCTGCACGAACCGGCTCAGCGCGCGCACGCCCCAGCCTGTGGCCCCTTTGGGCGCATAGGATGTTTCGGACGACACAGAGGCAACACCGGCAATATCAAGGTGAATCCACGGTGTTTCCTCTTTGACGAAACGCTGCAGGAACTGCGCAGCAGTAATCGAGCCCGCGGGCCGACCGCCCACATTCTTCATGTCGGCAATGCGCGATTTCAGCATCTTGTCGTATGCATCACCCAACGGCATCCGCCACGCCCCTTCATCCTCGGCCTTGGCTGATTTCAGAAAGGCATCGCAGAATGTGTCATTGTTCGAGAACACACCTGCATTCTCATGCCCCAATCCGATGATGATCGCGCCGGTCAGAGTAGCCAGATCAATCATGCCCACCGGCTTGAACCGTTCCTGTGCGTACCACATCACGTCGCACAGAACCAAACGCCCCTCGGCATCGGTGTTGATGATCTCAACCGTGTCGCCCTTCATCGACTTGACCACATCTCCCGGACGGGTGGCATTGCCCGAGGGCATGTTTTCGACCAGACCGACAAGGCCCACCACATTGGCCTTGGCCTTGCGCTTGGCCAGCGCACGCATGGTACCGGCAACAACACCTGCACCACCCATATCCATGGTCATCTCCTCCATGCCACCCGCAGGCTTGAGCGAGATACCACCGGTGTCAAAGACAACACCCTTGCCGACCAATGCCAGTGGCCCGTCGTCCTTGTCACCACCCTTCCAGTGCATCACGACCACTTTCGAAGGGCTGACAGACCCCTGCCCGACGCTCAGCAAGGTGCGCATTCCCAGCTCGGCCAGCTTGTCTTCTTCCAGAATTTCGACCTCCAGGCCCAGCTCCTGCATCTCAACCAGACGATCTGCAAACTCCGAGGTCGTCAGAACGTTGGCCGGTTCGTTGATCAGATCGCGGGTCATCCGCACGCCGTCGGCGATCGCATATAGCGGTGCAAACCCTGCTTCGGCTTCCTTGGGTTTCGAATGGCTGATCGTTATCGATCCGGCGCCTTCGCTTACCTTGGTTTTATGCGCGTCGAAATCATAGCTGCGCAGCACAATACCAAGGGCCAGGTTTTCGGTCTGCGCCTGATTGCCGACCATCACCAGCATGTCCTTGCCGCCCGCAGATTTGGCCAAAGCCGCACCGGCCTTGCGCGCCTCGTCGGCTTCAGGGCGGCGCGGCAGCACCACAACGTCCAGCGCCTCGGCCATCATCCCCGCTGGCCAGGCCATCGAGATCACATCGCCAGTCTTGGATTTCCCGAACTTCTCGCTTTCAACAAGACGCGCCACCGCACCTTTCGTCAGGCGATTGGCCCGGCGGGCAGCGGGGCTCATCTTACCGTCAGACGGAATAACGATAGCCACCCGCCCTTCGGCCTGCGCCATCGCATCCAAGTCAAACTCCTGAAAACGGATCGGTACCAGACTGCTCATTGCAAACTCCTCAAATTCTGTTCCCCAAGACCTAGCCCGCGCTGCCCGACTTGACCAGATAGCAGTTTTCCCCGCGTTTCAATTGCAGTAAGGTCCCGAAAAAATAACCGGCAGGCTCGGGGGAGATAAACGTGACACGAGAGGGCAGTCATACGCCGTGGCGCATGATTTCATGCACGCGCGATTTCGGCCCGAACCCCGGCCCAACAGGCATGGCGGGGGCACGCTTGTGATCCTCGACCGTTATTTCGCCCGCCGCTTTCTGCAGAGTTTTCTGGTCATTGGCGGCATCTTTTTGACCTTGATGATTCTCATCGATCTGATCGAACAGATCCGCCGTTTTGACGATGTCGACCTGTCGTTTGGCCAATTGCTGCACCTGACCCTGCTGAACACACCTGCTGCCATCAGCGAAATGCTGCCCCTGCTGGTCATTCTGTCCACCATTGCCTTGTTCGTCGGGCTGGCGCGTACGTCAGAGCTCGTGGTGACCCGTGCCATAGGTCGCTCGGGTATCCGCGCGCTGGTTGCGCCAGCGACGTTGGCCCTGATCATTGGCACGCTGGCCGTGGCGTTGCTGAACCCCATCGCGGCGGCCACATCCGAAAAATTCCAACGCCTGTCTGATTCCTATCGCAATAACGGCAGTTCTGCCCTTTCGATCAGCAGCGAAGGCCTCTGGCTGCGCCAATCGGCGGAAAACGGTCAGGCCGTCATCCACGCTCGGGGCACCTCTAACGGAGAAACCCTTGGCCTGGACGATGTGACCATCATCACTTTTGCGCGAGACGGCAAACCCACCCAGCAGATCGTCGCCGACCGGGCCGAGCTGGAGGACGGAAACTGGGTCCTGTCCCAGGCCAAGGTCTGGACGTTGCGGGATGGGCTGAACCCCGAAACCAATTCGGTGGAGCATGAACGACTGGAGCTGCCGACCTCGCTGACACGGCAGCGGATTATGGACACGCTGGGTCAGCAGGACTCGGTGTCGGTTTACGATCTGCCGCAGCTGATCAAGGATCTGCGCGAAGCCGGGTTTTCAACCAAGCAATATGAAGTCTGGCTGCAGGTGCAACTGGCCCGACCCTTTTTTCTGGTCTCGATGGTGCTGATCGGGGCTGCTTTCACAATGCGCCACGTCCGGTTTGGCGGCACCGGGATCGCCGTGCTGACGGCCGTTCTGCTTGGCTTTGCCATCTACTTCGTTCGCAATTTTGCGCAAATCCTCGGGGAAAACGGACAATTGCCCACGTATATCGCTGCCTGGGCACCGCCCTTTGCCGCCATTCTGTTGTCTCTGGGCCTTCTTCTTCACGCGGAGGACGGCTGATGCGGTGTATTTTTCCCCTGCTGCTGACCAGCGCAATCGCATTATCCGTACCGGCCGGATTGGTGGCACAAACCGCCCCCGCTGAATCAGGCCCGCAAGGCGGGCAAACGCAGGATGAGCCTGCCCTGCTGGTTGCCGACAAAGTCTTCATTACGCCTGAACGACAACTGGTGGCAGAAGGCAATGTCGAGGCTTTTCAGGGTGACACCAAACTGTCGGCCCAACGCGTCATCTATGACCGGGAAACCGGTGAGCTGACACTGGAAGGCCCCATCCGTATTGATCAGGGCGGTCAGTCCACTCTTCTGGCCGACTCTGGACAGCTGGACAGTGGCATTCAGAACGGCCTGCTGATCGGTGCACGGATGGTTTTCGATCAGCAAACCCAGATCGCCTCGGTACAGGCGAAGCGGGCCGCGGGCCGCTATACTCAGTTCAGCAAGGTCACAGCTACCTCTTGCCATGTGTGCGCCAACGGCAAGCCACCCCTGTGGCAGATCCGGGCGCGCAAGGTCACCCATGACCAGCTCGAACAGCAACTGTACTTCGAAGGCGCGCAGCTTCGGGTGCTTGATTATCCGGTTTTCTATTTCCCGTATCTGCGCTTGCCGGACCCGACATTGGATCGCGCAACCGGCTTTCTGGTACCGTCGGTCCGCAGCACTTCGCAATTGGGAACAGGGGTTCAGGTCCCCTATTTCTTCAAGTTGGGTGATCACAAGGATCTGACACTGACGCCGTATTTGTCGGCCAAAACCACAACGCTGGGATATCGTTATCGCCAGGCTTTCGTGAACGGGCGCATTCAGCTTGAAGGTGCCTATACCCGGGATGATATACAGCCCGATCAGGATCGCGGTTATCTGTTTGCCAACGGCTGGTTCAACCTGAAGAACGATTTCCGGCTGACGTTCAATGTGCAAACCACCTCGGACGACGCGTATCTGGTTGACTATGGGCTGCCGGATCTGGACCGTTTGCGCAGTGAAATCGCACTGGAACGGATCAAACGCGACACCGCGTTCAAAACAAGCCTGATCCATTACAAAACGCTGCGTGACAGTGAAGACCAGGACGAAATCCCATCGCGCGTCTTTGACCTGAACTATGAAAAACGCTTTTTTCCAAGCTCGCTTGGAGGCGAGGTTCGACTGGCCTTTATCGGCCACTCGCATGAACGCACCAGCGACGCCGACATCATTGGCCGCGACATAGCGCGGGCAACCTTCGATGCCGAATGGCTGCGCAGCTGGACTTTTGCGTCCGGCCTGCGGGCGGATGCGACATTGGGCGCATCGGTGGACACATTCAACATCCGCCACGACAGCAACTTTCCCAGTAACGTGACCCGTTCGACCCCACGCGCGGCTCTGACTCTTCGCTATCCAATGACCCGCCGCGAGGAGTCTGGGGCGGTTCAGTTCCTGGAGCCGATTGCGCAGTTCGGATGGACCCACGTTTCCGACACCGATGTACCAAACGACGAAAGCACATTTCAGGAATTCGATCAGGGCAACCTTCTGGCCCTGTCCCGGTTTCCTGCCGAAGATCAGCGCGAAGACGGCGTCACGGGTGTCGTTGGCGTGAACTGGGCCCGTTACGGCGCAGGCGGCCGACAGGCTCTTGTGACTTTGGGTCAGGTATTTCGAGCCGATGCAGACCCAAATTTCACTCTGACGTCAGGATTGCAGGGTACAACGTCGGATTTACTGGTGGCGGGACAAATTAACACAGCCAATGGCTGGTCGCTTGGCGGGCGTGGTCTGATCGACAGCGATTTCAGTTTCGTCAAAGCTGAATTGCGCGGAGCCTGGGCCACCGAAAACGCCGGGCTGTCCGGAAGTTATGTCTGGCAGGAACCGGATCCGGCGGAGAACATTGTTGATGAGATCTCGGAAATCTGGCTTCTGGGCCGCTATCGGGTCGATCAGAACTGGCTTACGAATGCCGAGGCGCGCTATGATCTGAACCAATCGGAACCAATCCGGCTGGGTCTTGGTGTAACCTACCAGAATGAATGCGTTCAGGTTAACATGTCCGTAAGCAGACGCTTTACTTCAACATCCACTATTGAGCCTTCGACAGAATTCGGCTTTACCCTGTCTCTGACAGGATACGCCGTTGAAGGCGGTGGTAAGACATACAAGAGAACATGCAGTTGATATCAGGTTTCTCCAGGTTTTTTCGCTCCGGTTGGCTCAGGCCGGCCGTGCCGGCACTCGCCGCCGCACTCTTCGCAGTTGCGACCCCTCAGGTCAGCGCACAAAGCCTGTTCTCGCCTGCGATCCGTGTCAATCAGGACATCGTCACCTGGTATGAGCTGGAACAGCGTCTACAATTCCTGAACGTTCTGGGCCTACCCGGCGGCACTGAATCCGATGTCAGGGATGCCCTGATCGAAGAAAAACTGCGCAAACAGGTCATGCGCGAAGCGGGGGTCGAAGCTGCGCCGGAAGCCGTTCAACTGGGCATCGACGAATTCGCCTCACGCGGGCAATTGTCCACCGAACAGTTCCTGCAACTCCTCGGTGAAGCTGGTGTCGACCCGGAAACTGTCCGTGACTATGTCGCGGATCAGTTGGCCTGGCGCGACTATGTCAGCTCGCGTTATCTGTCACAGGCCCGTCCGACCGAAGATGAGATTGATCGCGCGCTGGGTCAAACCGGTGGCGGCGGCCTTCAGGTGCTGCTGTCCGAAATTATCATCCCGGTAAATCCGCAAACCGCTGCGCAGACCGAGCTGCTGGCGGACGAAATCTCGCGACTGGAGGGAGTTGATGCATTTTCAGCCGCCGCTGCCCAGTATTCTGCCGCCGCAACTCGTAATGAAGGCGGACGTCTGGACTGGCTGAATATCACCAACCTGCCTCCGGCGCTACAACCTGTTATTCTTGGCCTCCAGAACGGTGAGGTCACCGATCCGATTTCCCTGCCGAACGCCGTTGCCCTTTTTCAGATGCGGGGACTGCGCGAGGTCGCGACCGGTGCACCCAATTTCTCCAAGCTGGATTATGCCATCTATTACCTGCCGGGTGGCCGCAGCGCTGAAACCCTGTCGCGGGCTGCCGCCCTGCGGGAAGAGATCGACACCTGCGATGACCTGTATGGAATCGCCAAGGATCAACCCGTCGAAGCTCTGGACCGTGTCGAAGCCAGCCCGTCTGACGTGCCGCGCGACATCGCCGTAGAGCTGGCCAAGCTGGATCGCAACGAAGTGTCAACTAACCTGACCCGCAACAACGGGCAGACTCTGATGTTCCTGATGCTGTGCAACCGCACCCGCGATCTTGGCGAAAACACCTCGCGGGCGGATGTGGCGAATGCACTGGCTCAACAGCGTCTGCAGGCTTTTGCTGCAAGCCTGGTGGAGCAGCTGCGGGCAGACGCCATCATTATTCAGGAATGACACGCCCGATTGCGCTCAGCTGCGGTGAACCGGCCGGAATCGGCCCTGAAATCGCAGCCAAAGCGTGGGCTGAATTGCGCCAAACCTGCCCGTTTTTCTTTATTGGTGACGCCAGCCATCTGCCCGTTGGCACACCCATTGCGAAAATTGAGAACCCATCGCAAGCCCTTGAAGTCTGCGATCAGGCCTTACCTGTCCTGCAATTGAACTTTCCTGCTTCAAATGTGCCCGGCCAGCCAGATCCAACAAATGCACCATCGGTGATCGATGCAATCGAAACCGGCGTCGATCTCGTGAAAGCCGGGGTCGCAGCTGCACTTTGCACGGCGCCAATCCACAAAAAGGCCCTGATCGACGGTGCCGGGTTTACCTATCCCGGCCACACCGAGTTTCTGGCCGCGCTCTCTGGCACCCACCGGGTTGTCATGATGCTGGCCAGCAATCAGTTGCGGGTTGTCCCGGCGACAATCCATATTCCTCTGTCACGGGTTCCCGCCGCGTTGACCCCGGACCTTCTGCGAGAGACAATCGACATCACCATACGCGGGCTGCGCGACCAGTTCGGTATCAAGTATCCTCGCATCGCCATCGCGGGCCTCAACCCCCATGCCGGTGAAGGCGGCAAAATGGGCAGCGAGGAGCTTGACTGGATCGCCCCAATGCTGGCCGATCTGAATCCGGACGGCGCAACACTCACGGGCCCCCATCCTGCGGATACTCTGTTCCATGCCGCCGCCCGCACCCGATATGATGCCGCCATCGCCATGTATCACGATCAGGCCCTGATCCCGATCAAGACACTGGATTTCGACCGGGGCGTAAACGTCACCTTGGGGCTGCCGTTCATCCGCACCTCGCCCGATCACGGCACGGCACTGGACATCGCCGGAAAAGGCATCGCCAATCCAACCAGCCTGATCGAAGCCCTGAAACTCGCCCAACGCATGGCAAAAAGCTCTTGATCCTTGACCTGGCTGAAAATACCTCCGCCGGAGGCAAAAAATCTCTGGCGCATCCGCGCGCCCTTGCGTCACGGTAAACGGATCATGAGCTCTATCGACAATCTCCCACCTCTGCGCGAGGTCATCGCAACTCACCAGCTTTCGGCGCGCAAATCGCTGGGACAGAACTTCCTGTTGGACCTGAACCTGACCGCAAAAATTGCCCGTCAGGCTGGCGATCTTGCAGGCTGCGATGTGCTGGAAATCGGCCCCGGTCCCGGCGGGTTGACGCGCGGGCTCTTGTCCGAAGGCGCACGCAAGGTAGTGGCGGTAGAAAAAGATACTCGCTGCATTGCCGCCCTGAACGATATCGCTGCCGCCTATCCCGGAAGGCTGGACGTCATTAACGGCGACGCGCTCGAGATCAACCCGCTCGAACACCTGACCCCGCCGATCCGCATCGCAGCCAACCTTCCATACAACGTTGGCACCGAGCTGCTGGTGCGCTGGCTGACGCCCCCGGAATGGCCCCCCTTCTGGCAGAGCCTGACGCTGATGTTCCAACGCGAAGTGGCCGACCGCATTGTCGCCCAGCCCGGCAGCAAGGCGTATGGCCGCCTCGCCATCCTTGCCCAATGGCGGGCCGAGGCACGTATCGCCATGTCACTGCCGCCCGGAGCCTTCACCCCGCCGCCCAAAGTCTCAAGCGCAGTGGTCCACCTGACCGCCCTGCCCGAGCCTCGCTATCCAGCTGACGCCGCGACCCTGTCACGTGTTGTAGCTTCCGCTTTCAACCAACGCCGCAAGATGTTGCGTGCGTCGCTCAAAGGGGTTGCCCCGGATATCGAAGATCGCCTTCTGGCCGCTGGTATTCAACCGACTGAGCGAGCTGAGCAGGTTCCGCTTGAAGCGTTTTGCGCTTTGGCGCGCGAAATCAAGAAACCCTGATCACAAGAAAAAGCCCCAAGGTTGAACCTCGGGGCTTTGTATCCTCTGATACTGGCCTTATTCAGCCGCTTCCGGTGCGTCCCCATCCGTTTTGGGTGCATCTTCAGTCGCTGGCGCCGGTTTGGGCTTACGCGCCCGCGGTTTGCGCGCAGGCTTTTCCTTCTTCTCCGGTGCCGGAGCCTCAGCCCCTTTGCTTTCCGGTGTCTCGACCAACCCGCTTTCCGGTGCGGGCTCGGGCGTGGCGAAATCCATCACATCCGGCTGCGGCGCTTCGGCCGGGTCGGCCTGACGGGCGGCTTCTCGCTCCTGACGCTCGGCGCGTTCACGATCGCGCTCGGCCTGGCGTTCGCGGTTCTGGCGCTCCTGCTCTTCGCGGCGCGCTTCAATCTCGCGCTGCGCTTCACTCAACATACGCAGATAGTGTTCCGCATGCTGTTGGAAGTTTTCCGCCGCGACGCGGTCGTTTGACAGCTGAGCGTCACGCGCCAGCTGATTATATTTATCAATGATCTGCTGTGGCGTGCCACGCACCTTGCCCTCAGGGCCCGAGCTGTCAAAAACCCGGTTCACGACGTTGCCGCCGGAAGGACGATTGCGGTTGTTCTTGGCCCGCGAGCGGGATTTGGAAGATCTCATCTTACTTTACGTCAGCCTTATAAATACGCTGCCGATCAACCCGTGTTTTGCACTGCTCAGAGGCGTTCGCCGTGACGGGATCTCGACTTTTTTGGGCTTGGCGTCAGGGGTGAGCTGAAACAGCATCAACCTCGCCGACTAATCCTGAGTAAACATGTCCTGACCGTGCAGACAAGAGGAATCTCGGATTTTCACAAGCTTTTTTATGCTTACCGGCGTTTTTCGGCCCTAATCCCGTATGTCATCCCGGCATTTTTGCGCCAACGACCCGGTCGCGCCCGTCCAGATCAGGGATCACGCGGATATCCGCCAAACCCGCCGCGTCGAACAAAGCGGACACCAGATTTGCCTGTGTCGGGCCAATTTCCACAAGTATTCGCCCCCCCGGCAAAAGAAAATCCGGTGCCGAAGCCGCAATATGCCGATACGCGCCCAGCCCGTCTCCTTCATCCGTCAGCGCCATACGCGGCTCATGTTCCCGCACTTCAGGCGAGAGGTCCTCCATCTCGGACATGGATATATATGGCGGGTTGGAAACAATCAGGTCAAATTGACCCTCGGTGTTTTCAAACCAATTTGATTGCACGATCTCGGCCCGCCCCTGCACCTGATGGTGTACAGCATTTGCGCTGGCCTGAAGACAGGCGGCTTCGCTCAGATCGACCCCAAGGCCCGAAGCGCTGGTGCGTTCTGCAAGCAGTGTAACCAGAATACAGCCCGACCCTACCCCCAAGTCCAAAACATGGTCGAAGGGTTCGCTCAGGGCGGCCTCGATCAGGATTTCGGTTTCAGGGCGCGGGTCCAGAACATCCGAACTGACGCGAAACCTGCGCCCATAAAACTCGCGTTCGCCCAGCAAATGCGACACCGGCACCCGAACGGCGCGCAGGGAAATCAACTGGTCATAGCGTTCGGCAATCTCGGGCTGCAATTCCTCGGGGGCAATCAGTGTCACCCTGCTGGCTTCGATCCGTGCCGCATGGGCCAACAGCAGACGTGCATCCCGTGCCGGATCATCCACGCCTGCGGCCCTCAGGCGTGCCGTCGCGGCCACCATGGCCTGTGCTGCAGTTTGCAGACCCGTCATTGGGCCATCTCGGCCAGCAACCGGGCCTGATCATCCGCCGTCAGGGCGTCAATCACTTCGTCCAGATCGCCCTGCATCACCTGGTCCAGCTTGTAGAGCGTCAGGTTAATCCGATGATCCGTCATTCGCCCCTGCGGGAAGTTATAAGTCCGAATACGTTCCGAACGATCGCCCGATCCCACCTGGCTGGCACGATCGGCCGAGCGTTCGCTGTCGATCCGCTGCCGCTCCAGATCATAAAGCCGCGTCTTCAGCACCTGCATCGCAATCTCACGATTGCGGTGTTGGGATTTTTCCGAGCTTGTGACCACCAATCCGGTCGGAACGTGCGTGATCCGCACCGCCGAATCGGTGGTATTCACATGCTGCCCGCCCGCACCCGAGCTGCGCATGGTGTCGATTCGGATGTCGTTGGCGTCGATCTGGATGTCTACGTCCTCGGCCTCGGGCAGAACCGCGACCGTCGCGGCCGACGTATGAATCCGCCCACCGCTTTCGGTTTCGGGCACACGCTGCACCCGGTGCACACCGGATTCGTATTTCATCCTGGCAAAGACATTATCGCCCTTGATATGGGCCACCACTTCCTTGATGCCGCCCAGATCCGAGGCCTGTTCTTCGATAATTTCAAACCGCCAGCCGCGTGCCTCGGCATAGCGCTGATACATGCGCAGCAGATCGCCGGCGAACAGCGCGGCCTCGTCCCCACCGGTTCCAGGACGGATTTCCAGCATGGCCGGGCGTGCATCCGCCGCATCCTTGGGCAGCAAAACCAGTTGCAGCGCATGTTCTGCTTCGGGGATGCGGGCCTGCAACTCGGGGATTTCCTCCTCGGCAAGCTCTTTCATGTCCGGATCGGCCAGCATCGTTTTGGCCTCGTCCAGATCAGCAACCAGCTGGCGCCACGCCATGATCTGGTCAACAACCGGTTTTAGGTCGGAATATTCCTTGGCCAGAGCCGCTATATCACCACCCGATGCGCCATCGGCCATGGCGGCTTCGAGGTATTGGAAACGTTGGGTGATCTGTTCAAGTCGTTCTTCGGGGATCATCCCGGCGGTGTCTATCATCCGGGGGCTTTGGTCAAGGGCAACGTCGTGCTAAGCTGACCGCATGACACGGTTTGTTCTTGCCATGATGTTGACCTCGACGCCGGTTCTTGCCGATTATATCGGCCCCGACGGCAAGACCCGTGACTGCTATTGTACCGACACATCCGGGTCCCGCATCGAATTGGGCGAGATGATCTGCCTGCAGGTTGATGGCCGCATGTTCACGGCACAATGTCAGATGTCCCTGAACGTGCCCATGTGGCGTGAGGTGCAGGAAGGGTGCCTGTCGTCTGGGCTACATTCGGACTGGCCCGATCTGGAAACACCTTCAGACGGCAGCAGCGCTCTTTGAGCGCTACAAGTCTTCCCATTTGCTCAAATTGTATGCCCTACGTTGGAACAGTCTTAGCGCGACTGTAAGTAACGTGAGCGGTACGGCGGCCATTACTGCGGGGCCAACTATATTGGGAAGGAAAAAGTTCTCACCAAAAATGACAGTTGCCCCGGCCTGAACCGAAGCAACTATCAAGGTCAGCAAGACAAACACAGCAACATTGGTTAATGGCGATGCCCAGTACAGAAAGAGTCTTGGTTCAAAACCAAGTGCTTTCAATCGTTCAAGATCAGCATCAATTCTTATGTGCTGCTTAACACCGGCCTGCTCAATTTCAGCCAATGCATTTTGAACCTTTTGCTCATAGTCACTCATACGTCTAACTTAGGAATTTTCCATTTGATTTCAATCTATTGAATTGCCATCAACCACCCATCGACCCGTGCCTTGTTCACACCGAAATCCTTGCGGCCAAATCGCAGGCGGCCATGGATGCGCAGCGTGTCCCCGTCCTGCTGAACAGTGGTATAGTCTGGAAATCCGATCCATTTCGTGCGGGTGACATAGGTGATCACGCCCTCATTAACGGAACCTGCCAGTACCGAGGTACGCGGCGTGGCGCGGGCAATCCGGTCGAGGCGTTGCAATCCATCCGGGCCGGTTTCAACGACACGCAGAACGCCACTTGGCAAATCGCGATTTTCTACTGCAACCGGTGCAATATGCCATTGGGCGGGAGCAGACGGGGCCAGCCGGATGTAAGCGCCCAGCCCAAGCACCAGCGCGATCATTGCCCACAGAACCATCTTTTTCATCCTGCACTATCCTCTTGCAGAAACCGTAAGCGGATCAGGCGCCGGGGCAAGCCGTTCCGGCCCGGTTTACCGTGACGTCACCCCCGGCAAGATGCACAACATCTCATAGATCAGATTGGCCGCCGTCAGCGCCGTATTGCCGGAAGGATCATATGGAGGTGAAACTTCGACCAGATCACACCCCACGACATTCACACCCTGCAATGCGTGGATCAGTTGCAGCGCCTGTGGCGTGGTCAGCCCTGCAATTTCCGGCGTGCCGGTACCCGGTGCAAAAGCCGGGTCGAGACTGTCGATATCGTAGGTGACATACACCGGATGTTCCCCGATGGTCTTGCGTATCTGCGACCCAATCTGCGTCAGGTTCTGCTGCCACAGCTCCCAAGCCGGGAACTGACGAAAGCCCCAGTCTTTTGCTTCGGCGAAATCCGAGGCCGCGTATCCAGAACCGCGAATGCCGATCTGGAAGGTCTTGTCAGGAACGATCAGCCCCTCTTCATAGGCGCGGCGGAAGACGGTGCCGTGGGTCTCCTTTTCGCCAAACATCTCATCGTTCACATCCGCATGGGCATCAACATGCACCAAGGCCACCGGGCCATGCTTTGCCGCAATGGCCCGAAGGATCGGAAGGGTGATCGAATGATCGCCGCCCATCGCCACTGGGGTCACATTCCTTTCCAGGATCGCATCATAGCTTTCCTTGATGATCCTGAGGCTTTCGGCCAATGAGAAGGTGTTGATCGCAAGATCCCCAATATCGGCGATTTGCAGACTGTCGAACGGGGCAGCCGACGTGGCCATGTTGTAAGGCCGGATCATCGCGCTTTCGCTGCGGATCTGTTTCGGCCCGAACCGGGTGCCAGACCGCCACGAGGTTCCGATATCCATCGGAATCCCCAGCACCGCCACATCCAGCCCTGCCAGCGAGGCCGCCTGCGGCAGGCGCATGAACGTGTTCGGCCCCGAGAATCGCGCCAGATCATTGCCGCTGACCGGTTGATTGAATTCAGTCATGCGCGTTGTTCCCCATCCCTGTAATTCACTTGATCCAGCACATACCGGACGTATGGCTAACTATTGGTTAACGCGTTCTTGCGCGGGTTTACTCTTTCGCCTTTGCCAGCTTGTCCCACCCCAGCAGGCAGATGATCTGCGTCGCCACATGTGCCCCGGCTATTGCCGTCGCGCCCGAGGTGTCAAAGGGCGGAGAGACCTCGACCACGTCACCGCCCTTGATGTTGATCCCTGCAATGTCGCGCAGGATGATCTGCGCCTGAATGGAGCTGAGCCCACCCCATACCGGTGTGCCCGTGCCCGGGGCAAAGGCCGGGTCCAGCCCGTCGATGTCGAAGCTGAGGTAAACGGGGCTGTCGCCAAGAATGCCTTTGATCTTCTGCGCCACGGCTGCAGGCCCGGATTCATAAACCTCGCGCGCATCGATAATGTTGACGCCCAGCGTGTCTTCGTTGGTGGTTCGGATACCGACCTGAACAGAACGCTTGGGGTCCACGATGCCGGATTTCACCGCCTTGTAGAACATCGTTCCATGATCGACCCGGGACATGTCGTCATCGGCCCAAGTGTCCGTATGGGCATCAAACTGCAGCAGAGACATCGGCCCGAATTTCTCGGCATAAGCCTTCAGGATCGGAAAGCTGATATAGTGATCGCCCCCCAGTGTGACCGAGGCCACGTCAGCGGCCAGAATAGTGCGGATATGATTGGTCAGCGTATCGGGAAAGGCCGGAATATTGGCATAATCATAGGCCATGTCTCCGTAATCCACGATCGCCAGTTCGCTGAGTGCATCAAATGGCCAGCCATAAGGCGCGTCGGGCGATTGCAGCGCGCTGGCTTCGCGGATCGCACGTGGGCCAAGCCGGGTGCCAGGGCGGTTGGTGACGGCCTGATCGAAGGGTACACCGGTCACGGCGATGTCCACCCCGTCCAGATCTTTGGTGTAAAGCCGCCGCAGGAACGAGGTCGCCCCACCAAAAGTGTTCTCATACGACAACCCCTTGAGATCCGGGTTGGTGAACGCCTCATCCACCTGATTTTTTGCGTCTTCCAGTGCCATTTCTCTATCCCATCAGCCCAACGGCTGCGCCTTTTCCACGATCCGCGCGAAGAACGAAGCCCCCACAGGCGAGATATCGTCGTTAAAGTTGTATTTCGGATGATGCAGCCCGGCACCATCGCCCTGCCCCAAGAACAAATAGGCCCCCGGCCGCGACTGCAGCATGTACGAGAAATCCTCGGCCCCCATATCGCGCCCCATAGTGTCAACCACGCGCTCAGCCCCCGACACTTCGCGCGCGACATCAGCGGCAAAAACAGTCTTTTCAGCATCATTGATCGTAGCTGGATATCCGACCTGATAATCCAGCCGGGCCTCAACCCCGTACGAGGCTGCCTGCCCCTGAACGATTTGCTCCATCCGCTCTATCACCATCTTCTGCACAGAAGGATCAAATGTACGCACCGTGCCGTTCAAATAGGCCGTATCAGGGATTACGTTATTAACTGTTCCAGTGTGAATCTGCGTGACCGAAACCACCAGATCCTCCACTGCATAGTGGTTGCGGCTGACAATGGTCTGGATCGCCTGCGCAATGCCGCAGGCCGCCATTACCGGATCGCGGGTCTGATGCGGCATCGCCCCATGCCCTCCGACCCCCTGAATATGGATCTCGAACGAATCCACCGCTGCCATGATCGGGCCCGGCGTGGTATAGAAGGCGCCTTCCGGATTTCCCGGATCGTTATGTATTCCGTAGACCTGAGAAATGTCGAACCGCTCCATGATGCCTTCTTCCACCATCACCCCCGCGCCACCGCCCTCTTCCTCGGCAGGCTGGAAGATCAAGGCCACGCGGCCGCTGAAATTTCGCGTCTCGGCCAGATAGCGCGCCGCGCCCAGCAGCATGGTGGTATGTCCGTCATGTCCGCAAGCGTGCATCTTTCCGGGGTTCCGAGAGGCATATTCCACACCAGTCTCTTCAGGGATCGGCAGGGCATCCATGTCGGCGCGCAGACCGATCGTCGGCCCGCCCCCTTGGCCGTTGATGATCGCGACCATACCGGTTTTGGCGATGCCCTCGTGCAACTCATCCACCCCGAACTCCCGCAAACGCTCGGCCACAAAAGCCGCGGTTTCATAGCATTCGAATTCCAGCTCGGGGATGGTATGCAGATACTGGCGCCATCTGGTCATATCGGCAGAGAAATCGGCAATTCGGTTGACGACGGGCATCTGGGGTGGACTCCTGATCGGGACTGCGGGATGGATGCATCTGACACCGGAATGAAAGGGTTCGCAATGGCCGAAAATCCTCTGATCCATGACAGCGACGCAGGCATCGAACGCCTGCTTGAGATCATGCGCCGCCTGCGCGATCCGCAATCCGGTTGCCCATGGGATATCGAACAGGATTTCGCAACCATCGCTCCTTATACGATCGAAGAGGCGTACGAGGTCGCGGACGCCATTGAACGCGAAGCCTATGACGAGTTGAAGGGAGAGTTGGGCGACCTGTTGTTCCAATCTGTCTTCCACGCGCAAATGGCTGAAGAGGCCGGGCATTTCACCTTTCAGGATGTGGTCCGCACCATGTCTGACAAGATGGTCAGCCGCCATCCGCATGTGTTTGGCGACGAATCCCGCGACAAGTCCGCCGACCAGCAGACCAAAGACTGGGAAACCATCAAGGCCGCCGAGCGCGCCGGCAAGGAACAGCAAGGCGCACTGGACGGCGTTGCCGCCAACCTGCCCGCCCTGTTGCGTGCCCATAAGTTGCAGAAGCGTGCCGCTCGGGTGGGATTCGACTGGCCCGACGCCAGCCATGTTCTGGCCAAGATCACCGAAGAAGCCGCCGAGTTGGAAGAGGCGCGCGACAAGATGGACGCTGACGCGCTGGAGGATGAATTCGGCGATCTGCTTTTTGTCATGGTCAACCTGGGTCGCCATCTTGGCATAGAACCGGAAGCTGCGCTGCGCCGTACTAACGCCAAGTTCACCCGTCGCTTTGAAAAAGTCGAGGCCCGGCTGGCCGTGCGGGGCAAGACGCCCTCACAAAGTGATCTGGCCGAGATGGATGCGCTCTGGGATGAGGTTAAAATTGAAGAGCATCGCGCCAACGGCAAACTCCCGCCGGTAGATGTCATTGCCGCACCCAGAAACGGGTAGACAAGCGATCCGACACTTGCGAGTGTCCCACCTTCACGACCCCCGGAGACGCCTATGCCCCCTCGCAAGATCATCATCGACACCGATCCCGGACAGGACGATGCCGTCGCCATCCTGCTTGCATTGGCCAGCCCGGACGAGATCGAGGTTCTAGGCATTACGGCGGTTGCAGGTAACGTTCCCCTGGAGCTGACAGCCAAAAATGCACGAATCGTGTGCGAGTTGGCTGGCCGTACGGATGTACCTGTCTATGCGGGCTGCGATCGACCGCTGAACCGCGCGCTGATTACGGCGGAACATGTGCATGGTAAAACCGGACTGGATGGTCCGGACCTGCCCGATCCGCAGATGCCTCTGTCCGAAGGGCACGCGGTGGACTTCATCATCGACACCCTGCGCGCTGAAGAACCGGGAACCGTGACCCTTTGCCCGCTGGGGCCACTGACGAATATCGCGACCGCCTTCCGGAAGGCGCCCGATATCGTTGAACGGGTGCAGGAAATCGTTCTGATGGGCGGGGCGTATTTCGAGGTTGGGAACATCACTCCAACGGCCGAATTCAACATCCATGTCGATCCTGAAGCCGCTGATATCGTGTTCAAATCCGGCAAACCTATCGTGGTCATGTCACTGGATGTCACGCATAAGGCGCTGGTCACAAAACCCCGCAATGACGCATTCCGTGCTCTGGGAAACAAAGTCGGAATCGCCGTGGCAGAAATGACCGATTTCTTCGAACGTTTCGACAAGGAGAAATACGGCAGCAAAGGCGCGCCTCTGCATGACCCATGCGTGACCGCCTATCTGATTCGACCCGAGATTTTCTCGGGCCGTCACGTGAATGTCGAGATTGAAACCCAATCTGAACTGACCATGGGTATGACCGTAGCAGATTGGTGGGGCGTGACCGACCGCGCGCCCAACGCGCTGTTCATGGGGGAAATCGACGCCGACGGCTTTTTCAACCTGCTGACAGAAAGGCTGGCCAGATTATGAGCGCCGCCCTCCGCCTAGCGCGCCCCGAAGACCTGGACCGCCTGATGGCGCTGGTCACCGCCTTTCATACCGAGGCCGGGCTGGCCCAAGACCCGGACCAGACCCGAAACGCACTTACCCCCCTGCTCGAGGGTATTCCCCACGGCTGTGTCTATCTGATCGGCCCCGGACGTGCGCCTTTGGGCTACATCATCCTGACGTTTGGCTGGTCTGTTGAATTCGGTGGCATGGACGGTTTCGTGGACGAAATCTATATCCGACCCGCTGTTCGCGGCCGCGGTATCGCGACCGAAGTTTTGCTGGCCCTGCCCAAGGCTCTGTCCGAAGCGGGATTGACTGCCCTTCATCTGGAAGTCGACCGAAACAACGAAGACGCTCAGAAGCTCTATCTGCGCACCGGATTCAAACCGCGCGACAGATATATGCTGATGAGCAGGACGCTTTAACGAGACTCGCCACGGAAGATATTGGCCGGGTTCATGTCCTGTACCGGGTCATTCGCCGAGACCGGCTCTCCGGTAATTGGGTAAGTTCCCGGACCCGCGCAGGCGGAAAGAACAGTGATGGACGCTGCTGCGATTACCAGAAGGAATTTGGATACAGGCATCGTAGTCTCCTTTCTGCAATGCGGTTAGCTTAGATCACGTTTGCTTGATGTTATTAGTAACAAGTTCACACATAATTAAATTTAAGTTCACTTGCCGCGATCCAAACTGATCATTGCGGCGAGTAAAATGCTGTTTAAATTCAATTATCTCTATTTTTACTTTTTTTGACTTCCGCGAGCTGCATTTCAAAAAAAAGCAGATGATCCCGAGCGATTTCTGGAATCTCAGAGTAAGCGTCACGCAGATGGAACCCTAAAGACAAGTATAATCGAGTCGCGGCTTTCAGCGGTTTTCCGGTATCCATTCGGATATGATCGAAGCCAAGATCCCGACAGGTTTCAATCAGCGACAGCATGATTGCACGCCCTGCACCGGACCCCCTTGCTGCATCCGTCACATACACCCGCTTTACTTCGGCCACACCCGGCGCGATTGCATGAAACATGCCGCAACCAATCGGCTCTCCCCCAAGCATGGCCAACTTGATTCCACCGTCAGGCGGAGCGTGATCCACCTCGAGAGCGTCCATCAAACGAGCGTATTTATCCTTGGGGTAGAAGGTTTGGACGATCTGGACAGATCGCTCATCCAGCGTCAGCAGGAAATCCCGATAGTCCCAACACAAACGCCGAACCGCGTTCAGCTGGTCCGGTGTTTCTGGTTCAATTATCTTCAGCAAGACGTGACCCCCGGATCGCACCCAAGGGCCAGCCTAGCACCACACGGGTTATTTGCGAAGGATCGACGCGCCCGCGTATTCCGCGACCTCGCCCAGTGATTCCTCGATGCGGATCAGCTGGTTGTATTTAGCCAACCGGTCCGACCGCGCCAGCGAGCCGGTTTTGATCTGACCACAATTCGTCGCCACAGCCAGATCGGCGATGGTGGCGTCCTCGGTTTCACCCGAACGGTGAGACATGACGTTGGTGTAACGCGCACGGTGCGCCATATCGACGGCGCGCAGGGTCTCGGTCAGCGAACCGATCTGGTTCACCTTGACCAGCATCGAGTTCGCGCAGCCGCGTTCGATCCCTTCGGCCAGACGCGCCGGATTGGTCACGAACAGGTCGTCACCCACCAGCTGCACCTTGTCACCGATGGCGTCGGTCAGGGCTTTCCAGCCGTCCCAGTCATCTTCGGACATGCCATCTTCGATGGAAATGATCGGATAATCATTCACCAGCGCGGCCAGATAGGCCGCGTTTTCCTCGGATGTCAGGGTCGTGCCCTCACCTGCCAGAACGTATTTGCCGTCTTTGAAATATTCAGTCGCCGCACAATCCAACGCCAGATGGATTTCTTCGCCCGGCTTGTAGCCTGCTTTTTCGATTGATTTCAGAATGAAATCCAGTGCTTCACGAGTGCTGGCAATATTAGGGGCAAAACCGCCCTCGTCGCCCACCCCCGTGGCCAGACCGGCAGAAGACAGTTCTTTCTTCAGCGTGTGAAACACTTCGGACCCCATGCGAACGGCTTCGCGAATATTCGCAGCCGAAGTCGGCATGATCATGAATTCCTGAATGTCGATCGGATTATCGGCATGTTCGCCGCCATTGATGATGTTCATCATCGGTACCGGCAGAACCCGGGCCGAAGTACCACCCACATACCGATAGAGAGGTTGCGTAGTGAAGTCGGCAGCGGCCTTGGCTGTGGCCAGCGAAACACCGAGAATCGCGTTCGCGCCCAGACGGCCCTTGTTTTCGGTCCCGTCCAGTTCGATCATCGCCTGGTCGATGGCGACCTGCTCGGTCGCATCAAAGCCCACCAGTTCTTCAGCGATCTCGCCGTTCACGGCGGCAACGGCTTCCAGAACGCCCTTGCCCATATAGCGTGCCTTGTCGCCGTCACGCTTTTCTACCGCCTCATAGGCGCCAGTCGATGCACCCGACGGGACGGCGGCGCGGCCCATGGTGCCGTCTTCCAGAATCACGTCAACTTCGACCGTCGGGTTGCCCCGGCTGTCCAGAATTTCGCGTGCGTGGATGTCGATGATGGTGCTCATGAGGCCTGTTCCTATGACTGCAGTCGGTTGCACGCGTCATAGCAGCAACCGGCCAAAAGTAAACCGGCTCCGTTACCGCTAACACGTATATTCTCGGACATTTAGGGCTAACAGTCCGCTGTTTGCGCCAACAGGTTCAGGCAGGCGCCAGTTCACGCGCCAGACGCCGTTCGCGGATAAAGGTGTAAAGGCCCGAACCGATGATCAGGGTCGCTCCTGCCATTGTCAGTGCATCAGGGCGTTCACCGAACATCAGCATTCCTGCGAGGATGGAAAACACCAGACGCGTGTACCGGAATGGCATCAGGGCCGACGCTTCGCCCACCCGCATCGCCGTAACGATGCCGTAGTACCCCAACACCCCAAATCCGATCGCGCCCGCGTAAGGGCCCGTTTGACCGGTTTGAACAGGCACGAAGGATGCCCCGGACATGACCATCAGAACCAGTCCGGCGACAGCAACCGCAATATAAGCCTGCATCGCAACAACGGACGAGGCCACTCGCGGATCCAACTTACGGGTGATCAAATCACGCGCGGCAATTGCAATGACCGACAACACCACAAACAGGGATTCTGGCCGAAAGCCCTCCATCCCGGGGCGGATGATCATCAGAACACCGACAAACCCGACACCAATGGCGCTCCAGCGACGCCACCCGACCTGTTCCCCCAGAAACAGGGCCGCCCCCATGGTGACGACCAGCGGCATGGCCTGAAACACAGCCGCAACGGTGGACAGGTCAATCAGCGACAATGCCGTCACAAAAGCCACTGCGCCAAAACCCTCAGTCGCGGCGCGAACCAATGGCAGGGTTTTCCATGCCACGGGGTCAAAGATCCGTTTGCGCGTGACCACTGACATCGTGGCAAAGACGAGCCCGCAAAACACGCCCAGAAACACCATGATCTGCCCTGTCGGCACAGAGCCGGACAGGAGCTTGATAAACATGTCCTCAAGTGCGAAGGCCGCCATCGACCCGATGAGCAGCAAAATGCCGTTTACGTTGTTCATATGCGCATCCGTAGGAAAAGGGCACGTCGGGTGCCTTTGCACGCACAACAACCTCAACCGACCGCATCTGGCAAGGCATTTCCCGTTGCGCTTGATGAATTAACGTGAGGGGATCAATCGCGTTTCGTGATAGGTCAGTCCTTTTCCAGCGGGACGCCATACAGCTCCAGCCGGTGCCCTTTCAGCTTATACCCAAGCTTCGCCGCGATTCTTTCCTGAAGGGCTTCGATCTCGGGGTCCACGAATTCAATAACCTCTCCCGACTGCATGTCGATCAGGTGGTCATGATGATCGCGCTCGGCATCCTCGTACCGGGCGCGCCCGTCGCCGAACTCCAGGCGCTCCAGAATCCCGGCCTCTTCGAACAGTTTCACTGTGCGATAGACCGTTGCTATGGAAATTCCCTTGTCTATGGCAGAGGCACGCGCGTACAGCTCTTCGACATCCGGATGGTCGTCGCTCTGCTCCAGTACCTGCGCGATGATCCTTCTTTGGCCGGTCATGCGCAGCCCCTTGGCTTCACAACGCCCAATAATCGTTTCCGACATGATGCCCCTCAGTCTTGCTCGGGTGTCTGTCTTAGTATGTCTGCGCGCGTTTCGCTACAGGGATTTCACCTTTTCCGCCCGTCTAACGGTGCTCCTGCCAGATCGGCCCAGACCGGCAGGTGATCTGATGCGATATGCGCGGGGCGCGTGTCGTGAACACCGTGTGCCACGGCCTGCACCCCGATGCCCAGCGCGATCCGGTCCAGCGCACCCAGTGGCTGCGCGGCGGGAAAACTGGGCCTCGGTGGCAGAAACCGCATTTCAGGGGCAAGATGATCCAAAACAGGCTGGCGGGACCATTCGTTAAAATCACCAGCCCAGACTGTCGGCATTTGATCCATATCCCCATCATTCCGCCGAATATGTAAAATCTGCTGCCGCCGTGAGGCGGGCAAAAGCCCCAGATGCATGCCCATCACCCTTAGCGGTCCAATATGAGTGTCGAACTCGACACGAACCGCGCCGCGCGGCTCCAGCCCCGGTAACTCGTGATGCCCTTTTCGACGAACCGAGATTCCCTCGCCCCGCCAGATCACCGCATTGCCGTGCCAGCCCAGACTGCCAGCACCACCCAGATCGACGATCTGCCACCCCGCCTCATCCAACATGAAATGCGGCAGCGCCGCCGGGCGGGGCGGCAGACGTTTGTCTGCCTCCTGCAACACCACGATATCAGCCTGCATGTTTTCTATGACTTGCAAAATGCGTTGCGGCTGACGCCGGAAATCCAGTCCGACGCATTTTTGAATGTTGTAGCTTGCGATACGCAGCGTGGACGAAGTTTGCATTGAGGCGTGACCAAATGGATTGGCCCTAAAGTGCCATTCTTGACGAGGGGCGCAACCCCTCTGTACCGTTTACTGCTGCGGAAAACCAAGGATGCCGCCAGACCCCAATATTCTGCCCACTATTTCAGCGAATGAAACCTGCGCAAGTCCAAATCATAGGTTCCACTTGCTCCCTCGACCCGCAACATTCTATGCCGATGCAGTGAAGACATCGGATCGCAGCTAAACCGAGGCCGAGATGAGCTTGAGCCAGACCCAACCGGACAACAGCACCCGGGCCAGTATCATATTGGTGATGGGCGGCGCGCTGTGGGGCCTCTATTGGATTCCGGTGCGGTTTTTCTTCGATCAGGGCCTGACCGGCCCCTGGTCCGGGATCGCAATGTACTGCGCGGCCCTGATTGCTTTGATCCCCTTCATCTGGACGGACAGGCTTATACTGGCCCGGCAATGGCGCGATCTGATGCTCAGCGGCATGTTCACGGGTGCCGCATTCAGCCTGTATTCGATCAGCCTTGTCTACACCGACGTTGTCCGCTCGATCCTCCTGTTCTACCTCACTCCAATCTGGGGCACACTTCTAGGCGTCGTGTTTCTGGGAGAGCGCCTGAACCTGATGCGCCTTGCGGGCCTGATCTGCGGGCTTGGCGGACTGTTTGTCGTACTTGGAGGCGCCGGGTTTGTGCCATGGCCGCAGAACATGGGCGACTGGCTGGCCCTGGCGTCGGGCATATGCTGGGCATTGGGCACTCTGGGCTTGTACAAAGCCGGGAGCATTTCCATCTCGGGCCAGGTCTTTGCCTTTGTGGTTGGCGCGCTGTTGCTGTCGCTTCTCAGCCTACTGATGCTCGGGGGCCAAACCTTGCCGAACATCACGCAGGGAGAAGCTGCCCGCATTGCGGGATATGCATTGCTGTCGGCCTTCTATGTCCTGCCCATGATCTACATGACCATCTGGCCAGCGACACAGCTTTCCCCCGCAAGGGTCGGCCTGCTGCTGATGAGCGAGGTTGTTGTCGGCATCGCCTCGGCGGCGGCCCTGTCCGGCGAACCCTTTGGCCTGCGAGAGTTTCTGGGCGCCACCCTGATTGTTAGTGCTGCGGTGTTGGAAATCCTGCGGAAATAGGTCCGCACCGTGCGTTACGTCCCGCAGAACGTCGCGTGGACCACCTCATTTTCGGCAGGGGGACGCTTCAGATCCGCCGCATCACCCTGATCCTCATAAGGCCGCTCCAGAACAGCGTTCAACCGGTCGAAGGGCGCGTAATCACCATTCACCGCCGCCTGAATCATTTGTTCGACCCGGTGATTGCGTGGAATAAACGCAGGGTTTGCCTGGGTCATCACGTCCGGCCGCACCGTTTCGCGTTCCAACCGTGCACGCCAGCCCTCTTCCCAATTGTCAAAAGCTGCGGGGTCAAGGAACTGATCCCGTGCCGTGTCACTGCCCAGCGCCCGGAAGGTATTGGTGAAATCCGCCTGCCCTTCAGCCATGCGTTTCAGCAACTCGGTGATCAGCTCCTGATCGCCCTCTTCAGCGGTTGCCAGACCAATCTTGGACCGGAAACAGGTCAACCAATTCTGTTGCAGCAATTCCGGCATGGCGTGGACGATTTCGGTCGCCTCTTCAACAGCTGCCTCTTTGTCGTCCATCTGCTGGATCAGCGACGTCGCCAACTGCGCCAGGTTCCACACCGCGATATCGGGCTGGTTCGAATAGGCATAACGCCCCATCCGGTCAATCGAACTGTAGACCGTGTTGGGGTGATACGTATCCATGAACGCACATGGGCCGTAATCAATGGTCTCGCCCGCAATCGAGCAGTTGTCGGTGTTCATCACGCCATGGATGAAACCCACGCTCATCCACTGCGCAATCAACCGGGCCTGCGCATCGCGCACCGCCCGCAACAGGCCCATCGGACCTTCAACCTTGGGATAGTGGCGGGCAATAGCGTAGTCTGTCAGGCGCTTAAGACTGTCCAACTGCCCACGCGCGGCAAAAACCTGAAATGTGCCGACCCGCAAATGGCTGGTCGCGATCCGCGTCAGCACCGCACCCGGCATCGGCCCTTCCCGAAAGACGGTCTCACCCGTTTCCACGGCCGCCAGAGCGCGCGTTGTCGGAATGCCCAGCGCGTGCATCGCTTCGGACACCACATATTCGCGCAGCACGGGCCCCAGCCAGGCCCGGCCATCACCCCGTCGGGAGAACGGTGTCGGACCCGAGCCTTTCAACTGAATATCCCGACGCACCCCGTCCGTTCCGACAGTCTCGCCCAGCAACACTGCGCGCCCGTCACCTAGCTGCGGGTTGTACTGACCGAACTGATGCCCGGAATAAAGCTGTGCAATGGGCTCCGCCCCCTTGGGAACACTATTCCCCGCAAAAGTTTCGGCCATGTCCCGCACATCTCCGGGTGAAACCCGCAGCAACCGCGCCAGATCGTCGTTGAACGCAATCAGCTTTGGCGCACGCACAGGAAACGGTGACTGCCGCGCAAAGAACGCATTCGGCAGACGGGCATAGGAATTATCGAAAGGGATCGTCAGGGTCATGTCGCAAACATATTCCTCGGGCGCACGAATACCATAGCGGATCGCGCCTGCCCGTGCATAATCGCGCCAAAACCCGAGGGACCACATGACCGCACATGAGATTATCGACCGACTGAACCTGCAACGGCACCCCGAAGGTGGTTGGTACGCCGAGACATGGCGCGCTGAAAACGAAGGCCGCCCCACCGGCACCTGCATCTATTTCCTGTTGCAGGAAGGCGAAAGCAGCCACTGGCACCGGGTCGATGCGACTGAGATCTGGCTATATCACGCGGGCGCACCGCTGATCTTGTCGCTGAGCGCATCTGACAATGGACCTGCCGCCGACCATCTGTTGACACCCGATCTGTCGCAAGGCGCGCCTCAGGTGATTGTACCCGAAGGGCATTGGCAGGCCGCGCGCAGCACCGGAGAGTTTACGCTGGTCAGCTGCACGGTCTCCCCCGGCTTTCAATTCGAAGGGTTCGAACTGGCAGAGCCAGGGTTTGATATCCCAAAGGCGTAACCCGCACGACGCCGAATTGGTAAGTGGAGTTTACAGAAAGCCGACCTTTTATCATTCTGTACAAGTAATTTCTGGTGCCGGAGTATCGAGTGAGAATGAAACAGGTCTTTCTGTCTGTCCTGCTCCTCTTTGCAACAACGGGTTTTGCGGTCGCTGAACCTGCTTGCACCGAAACCCCCATGCCATCTGATCTTGCTGAACCCGAGGTGATGAGCGAAAGCCAAATATCGGCGCAAATCACGCCGGAAAGAGTTTTGCCCGCCGTGCTGGTTTCGAAGCGCCCTGCGCTCCGCCCCTGTAAGTTCCGTCAATTTGAAGTGGGGCGCGAGCGTATGCGTGAACGTGGTGCAGTGTGCGGCGACTGGACCATTCTGGGAGAGACCCGCCAATCTGTTTCCGGAAAGTACTATGGGTGCAGGATCGCAGACCCGGTTCGGGTCTATAGAATCTCGGACATTGCGCTTAGCCAATTGTCGCTGATGGATTGCCAGACAGCCATCACACTGAAGACGTGGATCGAGAACACTGCCAAGCCCGCCTTTGCCGATCAGGGCGGCGGGCTCAAAGGGTTGCGCATCGTCGGACATTACGCCTGCAAGACCCAGAACAACCAGCCGCGCGCGCGCATTTCGGAACATGCCCGGGGGCGGGCTATCGATATCTCGACCTTTGTCCTGCAGGACGGAACTCAGATCACCGTGCGCGACGGATGGAACGACAGCGAGCATGCTGATGTCATGCGCAAATTACACAGTGAAGCCTGCGGAGTGTTCGGAACTGTGTTGGGCCCGGACGCCGACCGCTATCACGCCGGACATTTTCACTTTGACACAGCCCGTCGCAAGGGCGCTCCGGTGTGCCGTTAAACCTTCGGGTTGCGCCCGTTACTTTCGCTTCGACTTTTGATCAACATGTTGATCAGAGGCACCAGCAGCGTCGCCGCCGACCCCAAAGGATTCGACCCTATACTCTTGATTGCCTGAACGACCTCTCGCGCCTCTGAAGTCATCTCCTCCAACTCGTCTTCAATATCAGCTATCGCCATGTCACGCACTTCAACGGCAGGGGCGATCTCTTCTTCGACATTACTGCGCTTTGCGATCAGAACCAGCAATCCGGCAAATATCAGATTACCAAAGGCCAGCAGCGCCGCCGCCGAGGCTGGCGACATCCAACTTTGAAGAGCCAGAAACAGGGAAACATTCAAAAGCACCACCGCCAACAACGCCGCGATGCCCGCGATTACCATCAGTATGGTCTGCTGCTGAACCACGGCAAGACGGCGGCGTGCAATCAAACGCTCTGTCCGATAGATCGTCACCAGATTTTTGCTCAGTCTGCTCATAACTGGTCTCCTAACCCTGCGCACGCCCGACGACGTAACCCAGCGAGAACGCAATCAGCAACGCCGTGATCGGATAGTCTTTCTGCAGCCGGCCAAACTCCTCGACCACGTCATTTCCCAGGGACTGAACCTGGCTCAGGTCGATCCCATGGTCTTCCAGCAGCTTCCGGATTTCATCCGACGATTTGGCGCTTTCAGGCGGATCGTTGGAACCCGGTTCTTTTTCGACCTGCGCCTCCAATGTCGCGTTTCGTTCCCGTAACTTCTCCAACTCGGACTCGAGCTCTGCTTTGGTTGCCATACTGCCTTACCCTTAATCCATGGGTCCGGGGCAACCGTCGCACAAAGAGTTGTTTTTTTGAACTGTTTTCCGGATCGCGTTACGCAACCGGGTCCATCGACACCGAACTGACGACCCCGCCACCAACAAGCGCCTGAACACCGGTGGTTCCCGGGCAAGAGGTCGGCAACCCCCGGGCGACGCGCACCGCCAGATAGGCAAAGGCCTGCGCCTCAAGCATGTCTCCGTCCAGCCCCACCGTTTCGACCGGTTCGACCGGACAATCGAGTGACACGCGCAGCATTTGCATCAATACGGGGTTGTGCCTGCCTCCACCGGTCACCAACACACAGGCTGGCGGTTTCGGGCAATGCTCCATTCCCTGCACCACACCTGCGGCGCACATCCCGGTCAGGGTGGCCACCGCATCGGCGTCATTCAGTTCCTTGACCAGCCCGATCATTTCCGAAAAATCGTTCCGGTCCAAAGATTTCGGCGGCATACGGGCAAAATACGGCTCGGCCAGAAACAGCTCCAGCGCACCCATCTCGACACTGCCATCACGTGCGACAGCACCATCCCGATCCATAGGCAGCCCCAGCCGGGCCTGCATCAGATCGTCAACCGGAGCGTTTGCGGGCCCCGTATCAAAGGCCAGCAATGCGCCGGGTGCTTCGGGGCCATCAAAAGTCGGATCCACGTAGGTCAGGTTGCCAACCCCGCCGAGGTTCAGGAAGCACAATGGCCGGTCCGCACAGAACCATTTGGCGCAGGCAAAATGAAAGAACGGCGCAAGCGGAGCCCCCTCGCCCCCCATCGCCACGTCATCGCTGCGGAAATCCCAGACCACCGGACGACCCAGTGCCTGCGCCAGCCCAAGTCCATCACCCACCTGTAACGTGCCGCGCCCGCGCGGTTCGTGCGCCAGCGTCTGACCGTGAAAGCCGATCAGATCCACATCCTCAAACTCTGACAGCGCTTCGGCATGGGCAAAGGTCACCATCTCAGCGGCCGCATCGACCTGAGGTCCGTGCCACAGTCCCATTGCCGCCCGCAGTACATCGCGTTCGGCATCCGAATACGCGCGATATCCGCTTTCCCCAAATCCGAAGATCGAATGCCCATCGGTTTCGACCACCGCAACATCCACTCCGTCCATCGACGTGCCGGACATCGCGCCCAATGCCCGGACCGCTCCGTGTTTTTTGATGGTCTGGCCCAAGCCTGCCTCCTGAGTTGGCTTTATTTTCCGCCGCATCCGGGTCTGGAGCTTCACCTCTGGGTTGCAGCCCGGTCAACGTGCCTTTTGTTGGACAACAAACGCAAGCGTTCTGATCCGGCTGATCGATATTTTTCTCAGGACGCGTGTCTCGATCGACACCCTTGATCTCACCCTGCCCCTGAGGTGAAAAGGTGGCTTTTCCTCCCTTGCGCTGCCGCCTATACAGTGCCCCGCAACATTAACCCAAAGGGCACGATATGACCTACCACCCCAAATCGGATTTCATCGCCACGATGATCGAGCGCGGCTTTCTCGCCGACTGCACCGATTATCAGGGCCTTGACGACGCGCTGATCAGTGGGTGCAAACCGGCCTATATCGGCTTTGACGCAACGGCCAAGTCGTTGCATGTGGGCAGCCTGATCCAGATCATGATGTTGCGCTGGTTCCAGAAAACCGGCCACCAGCCGATCACCCTGATGGGCGGCGGAACCACTAAGGTAGGCGACCCTTCGTTCCGTGCGGACGAACGTCCTTTGCTGGGCCCCGAACAGATCGACGAAAATATCGCGGGCATCAAAAAGGTGTTCTCGGCCTATATCGACTATGACACCGAGGCCGAGAACAAAGCTCTGATGCTGAACAATGCGGAATGGCTGGACGACCTGAATTACCTCGATTTTCTGCGGGACATCGGGCGGCATTTTTCGGTCAACCGGATGCTGAGTTTTGAATCGGTGAAGTCCCGATTGGATCGCGAACAATCGCTGTCCTTCCTCGAATTCAACTACATGATCCTGCAGGCCTACGACTTCCTTGAACTGAATCGCCGCTACGGTTGCTTGCTACAGATGGGCGGTAGCGATCAGTGGGGCAATATAGTCAACGGGATAGACCTGACCCGCCGCGTGCTGGATCACGAGATCTATGGCCTCACCTCGCCCCTGCTGACCACCAGCGACGGCAAGAAAATGGGTAAATCGCAGGACGGCGCGGTCTGGCTGAATGCCGACATGCGTTCGCCTTACGAGTTCTGGCAATTCTGGCGCAACACCACCGACGCAGACGTTGGGCGGTTCCTGAAGCTCTACACCGAAATGCCGGTGGACGAGTGCGACCGTCTGGGTGCGCTGCAAGGGTCCGAGATCAACGAGGCCAAGATTCGTCTTGCCAACGAGGTGACAACCCTGGCCCACGGTTCGCAGGCCGCGGCAACCGCCGAAGCCACCGCCCGCGAAGTGTTCGAAAAGGGTGGTGTCGGTGATGACTTGCCATCGTTTATACTCGAAACAAACTCGTTGAAATTGATGCCTGGAAACGCCTTGGGCAAAGGCAATGAAGATATGTATTGCTCTGCCGCCACCCTTTTTGTTGAAGCCAAGCTAGCTAAGTCTGGAAAGGACGCTAAACGCTTGATCTCTGAAAAAGGTGCTTTGGTAAACGATATTGCGGTGAACATAGATTTCCCGTTTGTCTCAGTATCAGAATTGAAGAAGCCTACAAAGCTGAGCGCAGGCAAAAAGCGCCACGCGCTGGTTCAATTGGGTTAACCCAGCAAGGCTGATCCCGATGGAATAGAAACGGCCACCCAACCGGGTGGCCGTTTTTCTTTTGGTTATATACGCTTATCTGCGTTCCTTTCCGCCGCCGCGACCGGGCCGGTCGCCATTTTCGTCATCGTTGGCGTTGTTGCCGCGACCCGGGCTGCTGCCCTCGCCGCCGTTACCGTGGCCGTTGTTGCCCTTACCGCCGCCTTTACCACCTTTGCCTTCGCCTTTGCCTTTCCCACCTTTGCCTTCGCCTTTGCCCTTTCCGCCTTTGCCTTCCCCTCCGCCGGATTCGCTTTCACCTCCATCGGACTCGCTATCGCCGCCGCCGGACTCACCACCACCGCCGCCGGTTTCGCCCCCACTACTGCCGGATGCACCACCGCCACTGGCTGCACCGCCAGCATCCGCCAACCCAGGCCCACCGGGTTCAGAGCCACGGCTTTCGCCCCGGTTTTCGGCCGGGACGGACAAGCTTGCCGTCGGCAAATCCGTCAGCAACGCAGCCAGCCCCGGGCATTGCGCCCCGGTAACACTCAGCGTAGTCGCAAAGTCGGACCGCTTTTGAAGCCTGTCCAGAAAACTCGGGGTCACCTGCACACAATCACACAGCCCGGCATAATCCCCGGCATTGGCAAGATTTCGGGCGGTTTTCCAGTTGCAGGTTTCGGGTGCGGCGGCAGCACTGCCGATCATCACCATTCCAAAAACAGGCACCGCAATCGCTGCGCCCAGCATTTGTTTCGTACTCTTTACCATAACAGATCCTCCTGGCGAAAAAACACACAAAGGCTCTGAGTTCTTCGTTCACGAACAGGCGCGTTTTCGTGAAGCGGGGATTAAGTTGCCTTGAGGATCGGCCAGAGCATCGTGGCGGATGATCAGGTCCGCCACCCAAGCTCTCTCTTCTTCAAAGTTGTGGACACCGCCCCCTTAAAGCAGTTAATGAACAAGTGTTCATATACTCGGGAGGAGTTCACCATGCACCTGTCCACAACTGCCGCCCTCGTCACCGGCGGCGCGTCCGGTCTGGGCGAAGCTACAGCCCGCCACTTCGCCTCAGAGGGCGCGCAGGTCACCATTCTGGATCGTGATGCGGATCGCGGAACACAGGTCGCGGCCGAGATTGGCGGGCATTTCGCACAGACGGATGTGACCGACGAGGAGTCGGTGGCCGCCGCCGTGCGCCATGGCATGGACAAGATGGGCAAGATCACGGCCACGGTGAATTGCGCAGGTATCGCCTATGGTATCAAGACTGTCGGCAAGGACGGCCCCCACCCTTTGGACGCGTTCCAGCGTACGATCGACATCAATCTGGTTGGCACCTTCAACGTTTCCCGACTGGCTGCCGCCGAGATGGCAAAGAACGAACCCGAACCGGATGGCGCACGTGGCGTGATCATCAACACAGCCTCCATCGCCGCTTTTGACGGGCAAAAGGGTCAGGCGGCCTACGCGGCCTCCAAAGGCGGCGTCGTTGGCATGACACTGCCAATGGCCCGTGATCTGGCCTCGAGCGGAATTCGGGTCATGACCATCGCGCCGGGCATTTTCATGACCCCAATGCTGGCGGGACTGCCCGAAGATGTGCAGCAACAACTGGCCGCCGACGTCCCGAACCCGGCGCGCTTGGGTGACCCGAAGGAATACGGACGGCTTGCCGGTTTCATCGTCGAGATGGGCTATCTGAACGGCGAAGTCATCCGCATCGACGGTGCCCTGCGGATGCGCTAAACCTGACCCATGTCAGAACGTGAAAAAATGCAGTCCGGACAGTGGTATTGCTGTCTGGATTCCGAACTGGATGCTCTGCGGGCACGGGCCAGACGAGCTGTTCACGCGCATAACACCTGCCCACCTGACACGCGCGGCGCGGTGGCGCCGGAATTGCACGCTCTGCTGGGCCATGCGGGAGGAGGATGTTTCCTCGAAGCCCCATTTCACTGCGCCTATGGGATGAACATCCATATGGGCAAACGGGTCTATTTCAACACAGGTTGCGTCGTACTGGATACAGCCCCGGTACGGATCGGAGACGGCGCGATGTTCGGCCCCAACGTCCAGATCTACTGCGCCCATCACGCCAAAGATCCGGCTGATCGTGCGCAAGGGCTGGAAATCGGGCTGCCGGTCACAATCGGCAGGCATGTCTGGGTCGGCGGAGGCGCGATTCTGTTGCCGGGCATCACCATCGGCGATAATGCCACCATTGGCGCCGGTAGTGTCGTGACAAAAGATGTCCAACCCGGCGAGACCGTTGTCGGAAACCCCGCCCGGCCTATCCGGCCCCGCCCATAACCCTTTTCTGCCCCCAATCCGCCAGCGCCTCGATCACGGGGCGCAGCGCCCGCCCCTTTTCGGTCAGGCTGTACTCCACTCTGGGCGGCACCTCGGCATAAACTTTGCGGTGCACGATTCCATCCGCCTCAAGCTCTCGCAACTGCTTGGTCAGGCTGCGCTGGGTCACCGTACCCAACGCACGCGACAACGCGTTGAAGCGCATCGTGCCACCAAGGAGGTGATAGATCACCAGCCCCTTCCACTTGCCCGATATCTGCTCCAGCCCGGCCTCGACCGGGCAACCTCCGCTGCAATCATATCTTTCAAACCGATCCACCCCGACCTCCTGCTATTAGCAGTATACAAATGGTACCTACCTGCATAAATAGTGCGTACTTGTGTGTTTCGTTGGTGTGTCACATATCCCGGTTCATCGCAACTGAACCCTGTAAGGAGACACCATGGCCCTGACCATTCTCGCCCAAATCACGGCCCATCCGGGCAAAGAAGACCTTGTCCGCGCCGAGCTGGAAAGACTCATCCCCATCACCCGTGCCGAAGATGGATGCATCCAATACGATCTGCATGTGGACACAACCAGTCCTGGTGTTTTCGCGTTCTATGAAAATTGGGAAAGTCGCGAACTGTGGCAAACGCATATGAACGCGCCTCATCTCGCGGCTTACATGGCAGCAACCGAGGGTGCCGTAGCGGATTTTACGCTGAACGAAATGGCACGGATCGGTTAGTCTAATCCACTGCAAAACCGGAGCAGCTGCCTGGCTCCGGTTTTGTGCAACTCACACAATGCCATCCTTCACGGGGTGTACAGTCTGCGTTTACCCCGCCTCGGCCTTCTCTTCCAATGTCAGCCATTCCTCCTCAGCCGCCGACAGCTTTTCCTGCCGTTCGACCAGCGCCTCGGTCGCTTTCTGGAACTTAACCGGCTCGCGGGTGAACAGCTCGGGATCGGACATCAGTTCTTCCAGCCTGGCGATCTCGGCCTCGAGACGCGCGATCTCGGCAGGCAGCTTTTCCAAACGGTGCTTTTCCGAAAACGACAGGCCGGGTTTCTGCTTTGTCTCTTGCTTGATTTTTGGCTTGGAAGCTTTTGCTTTTTCTTCCTTTTTCCCGTTCAATTCACCACGTTGTGCAATGTAATCCGACCACCCTCCGGCATAAACCGTGGCGCGACCATTTCCTTCCATCGCAATTGTCGTTGTGGCCACCCGGTCGAGGAAATCCCGATCGTGGCTGACCAGCAGAACCGTGCCGTCGTAATCGTCCAGCAGTTCTTGCAACAGGTCCAGCGTTTCGACATCCAGATCGTTGGTCGGTTCGTCCAGCACCAGAAGGTTCGACGACTTCGCCATCAGCTTGGCCAACAGCAACCGCGCCTTTTCTCCACCTGACAAGGACTTAACTGCCGCTCTTGCCTGCCGCTCATCAAACAGGAATTCCTTGAGATAGCCCACGACATGTTTGGGCTGCCCGCCAACCATCACCTGATCGGCCTTGCCTGACACCCGCATATCGGGGTCGCCGGTCAGACTGTCCCAAAGGCTCATCTCGGGGTCCAACTGCGCGCGGGCCTGGTCGAACACAGCGACCTCAAGATTGGTACCTAATGACACCGAACCCTCGTCCGGATTCACCTGCCCGAGCAGCATTTTCAGCAACGTCGTCTTGCCGACCCCGTTCGGCCCCACAAACGCGACACGATCACCGCGCTGCACCAGCAGATCAAAATTCCGAACGATCTGCTTGTCGCCGAACCCTTTGGCCAACCCTTTGGCTTCAATCACTTTTCGGCCCGATTTCGGCCCCGCCTCAAGCGTCATGGCCGCCGAGCCCTGACGTTTGATCTGCGCCGCCTTTTCGGCCCGAAGCGCCTGCAGGGCCCGGACCCGGCCCTGATTGCGTTTGCGCCGTGCGCTGATGCCCTCAACGGCCCATTTGGCCTCGGACTTGATCAGGCGGTTCAGCTTGTGACGTTGCTGATCTTCTTCTTCCCAGATCTTGTCGCGCCAGGATTCGAACGCTTCAAACCCTTGCTCCTGCCGTCGAACGGCCCCCCGGTCAATCCAGAGAGTCGCTCGCGTCAACGCTCGCAAAAAGGCCCTGTCGTGCGAGATCAGTACAAAAGCCGCCCGGGTTGACCCAAGTTCGCGCTCCAACCACGCAATGGCTTCGATATCCAGATGGTTGGTCGGTTCGTCCAGCAGCATCAGATCGGGCGCTTCGGCCATCAGCTTGGCCAAAGCCGCCCGCCGCCGTTCGCCCCCCGAAGCGGTTTCAATCGCCCGCGAAGGGTCAAATTTCAGCCCCTCACCTGCCCGTTCAACTTTGTAGAGCTCGCCAGGCTCTAATTCGCTTGAGGCATAGTCCCCCAGCGTAGCAAACCCCTCCATTGTGGGGTCTTGCTCCATGTAACCGACGGATTTTCCGGGCGGCACAACGATTTCACCGCGATCAGCCTCGACCAAACCCGCCATCACCTTCATCAAGGTAGATTTACCCGACCCGTTGCGCCCAACCAGCGCCACGCGGTCACCGGGCTGTACCACCAGATCAAGTTCCGAAAACACCGGATCACCCCCGAAAGTCAGGGAAATGCCGGACATCTGCAACAAAGGAATTCTCGCCATGCCCGCCAGCTAAACCGGCAGTCACACTGCGTCAACGCCCATGCCTTACCTTTTCGAAAATACTCGGGTTACCCGACCACTGCCCGCAGCAGACGCTTTCGTGCGGGGGGAATCGCCCCGATTTCAACCCCGGTAAACACATGCAGCGTGTTCATGTGACGGTCCACAACCGCATGATCACTGACCCAACCGCCCATCATCAGATAGGTCCGCAGCAATGGCGGCATTCGCAACATTGCCTTTTTTGCATCCGGTCGGCGCCGCAGACGCGCGGCAAAGCGAAACACGTCCGGGGCCTTTACCCGTGGCAACCATCGTTTCGGGGCAAGATGGCGATGTTTGAGCATCGCAAAGGCGTCAAGGTATCGCCCGGTCTCGGTACCGGCAAAGGATGAGCATCCAAACAGCATCTCGACATTGTTGTGGTCAACGTAAGCGGTCATTGCCCCCCATGCGACGCGCAGAATATCGGGATCGTTTAGATTCGGGCGAACACAAAACCTGCCCACCTCGACCATGCGACCACTGAACCCCTCCAATGAGCTCAGGTCATAAAACTGTGCCGAATAACTGCGTCCGACTTCACGGCCATGATCCATTGTCAACAGCCGGAAGCAACAGACCAATTGCCCGGCAGACTGCATATCTTCAACCAGAACATGACTGCATTGCGCGTCGAAATCGTCGCTGTCCAGTTTCCCGGTGCCGAAGGCCAGTGTCCGCAGGCATTGTGCCGCCCTGATATCCTCAGCCGATTGCGCCAAACGGGCGCGATAGCGCCCTTTGCTCAACAAAACTGCCGTCGCCACGGTGCACCCTCCACGGTTGCCGACCCATTGTTGTCGTCATGGTCTGGTTAGCACAAGACATGTGACTGTCTTATGACCATCCAAAAGCAAAGGACCTAATTAGTTGGCGCCCGGAATATTTGCCGGGTTGAAGTTGCCAATGTTGCCCAACAGCTGGCGCAGGAAGCCTTTGTCCTGAACGTTGGAGTCGGTCACGCGGCGTTCCAGCGGAATCACGATACCATCTTCCAGGCCAAAGCGCTCGATGTTGCTGACAACCCCGCGCTGATCAAAGCTGATCGCGACCAGTTCGCGTGCCACCACCTCGGGCCGTTTCGGGCCGTAATGACGCACCCGCGAGCGGACATAGTAATAGCCCGAATCCCGCACGACACCTGACGCGCCCGGCGCGCCAATGGCCTCTTCCACGCTGTCACGCGTATCTACGCCCACTTTGATTTCGGCCAGATCCTCGGCCGGAGGCACATATCCGTGATTCTTGAAGATCGGCGTACAGGCCCCGGCCGCAGCCAGACAGGCAACAAACACAAGCGATCTCGTCGCTGGTTTCAACCGGTTCATTACCTTCAACATGCGCACCCTCTTGCCTTGGCCTCTTGCGGCTTCTATCCGATTACAGAAACCGCTGCCACGGTTCAACACATAGAAAGGCTCACGAATGAGCAACGTTACATCACTTCGGGTTGCCGACCTGCCTCAGAACGCCCCGACACCTTTTGATCTGCGCCCCGCGACCGCTGTATTGGATGAGATCAGGCAGGACCTGGGCCTGTTGGGCCTGCGCAAGCTCAGCTTTTCCGGCGAGGTGCGCGCACAAGGCAAGCGCGACTGGGTTCTGAATGGCAAACTCGGTGCGACGGTGACCCAACCCTGCGTCGTGACGCTCGAGCCGGTCACGACCCGGATCGATATCCCGGTGCATCGTACATTTTTGGCGGATTGGACCGACCCGGATGAACCTGAGTTCGAAATTCCGGAAGATGACGAATCCGAGCCTTTGGGCCAGGAAATCGACCCGGCATTGGTGATGGTCGAGGCGCTGTCACTGGCCCTGCCGCAATATCCGCGCAAAGACGGGGCCGAGCTGGGTCAGGCTGACTATACCGAACCCGGAAAACAGGCGATGACCGACGAAGACGCCAAACCCTTTGCCGGATTGGCGGGATTGCGAGATGCACTGAAAAAAGACGAGTGACAGAGGGCTGAATTCCTGTCATAGCAGGCGGTCAGAAAAATCGCTTGAACATGACGAGAATCACAGTATTTTCGCGCGCTCATCGGATTTTGGGTTGGACATTGCGGGGCTGTTCCCCTAAACGCGCGTCAAACCACGATAAACGAAATATGAAACCCCGGTCGGCGGCGAATCTGCTGACCCTTAGTAGACAAAGGTTGAGACCATGGCCGTCCAACAGAACAAAGTTTCCAAGTCGCGTCGCAACAACCGCCGCGCACACGACGCTCTGGTTGCTGCAAACCCGAACGAATGCCCGAACTGTGGCGAGTTGAAGCGCCCGCACCACGTTTGCGCATCCTGCGGCCACTATGATGATCGCGAAGTCGTCGCACAGGCCGACGAAATCGATCTGGACGAAGACGCAGCCTAAGCCTGATCGAGCGCAGACCAAGGCATGACTGAACAGCCCACGCACGCCGGACGGATCACAATCTCGGTCGACGCTATGGGCGGGGACGCAGGTCCCTCGGTTGTTGTTGCCGGTCTTGCGAAATCGGCCGACAAGAATCCGGATATCGGATTCTTGCTTCATGGGCCCGAACAGGTATTGCGCAAGCTTGTCGCCAAACGGCGTGTCCTTGAAGGGCGCGTCGTTTTTCGTGATTGCCCCGACGTGGTCACGATGGAAGACAAACCCAGCCAGGTTGTGCGCAACGGCAAGCAAACCTCGATGTGGTCCACGCTGGAAGCGGTACGCCAGGGCGAAGCCCATGGTGCGGTCTCCTGTGGCAACACGGGTGCGCTGATGGCCCTGTCGATGATGCGCCTGCGCAAACTGCCGGGCGTGAACCGACCGGCAATTGCGATACTGTGGCCTTCACGCAACCCGCAAGGGTTCAACGTGATGCTGGATGTGGGCGCAGATGTGCGCGCCGACGCCAAGGATTTGCTGCAATACGCCCTGATGGGCGCCTCTTATGCGCGCAACGGCTTGGCCTTGAGCCGCCCCCGGATCGGATTGCTTAATGTCGGCACCGAAGAACACAAAGGGCGTGCCGAGTTGAAAGAAGCGCACTCGATGATTGCGGAATTCGCTGAGCAGGCAAATTTCGATTTCGTGGGCTTTGTCGAAGGCAGCGACATTCCAGGTGACAAGGCGGATGTCATTGTAACCGATGGCTTTACCGGCAACGTTGCGATCAAGACCGGCGAAGGTACTGCAAGTCTGATCGGCGACCTGCTGCGCCAGGCCTTTAAGTACTCTCCCCTGTCCCGGTTGGCTTCAGTTCTGGCAATCACTTCGCTGAACCGCTTGAAGAAACGGATCGACCCGCGGCGCGTGAATGGTGGCGTATTTCTGGGGCTGAACGGAACCGTGGTGAAATCCCATGGCGGAGCTGACGCGACAGGCGTGTCAGCTGCAGTCAAACTGGCCTTCACTCTGGCGCAGTCCGGCTTTTCCGAAAAATTGGCCGCACGGGTTGCATCCACTGCCCAGCTTGCACAAGATGCCGCGCAAACAGCGCCGCAAACAGATAAATAACAAAAAAGGCAGTACCCTAAAATGGCAGGCCGTTCAGTTGTAGTAGGTGTCGGGCATTATTTGCCTGAGCGTGTCGTTCCCAATTCCGAGTTTGAAAAAACGCTGGACACAACCGACGAATGGATCAAAACCCGCTCGGGGATCGAACGCCGCCATTTTGCTGCAGAAGACGAGACCACATCCGATCTGGCCACCAAAGCCGCCGAAGCCGCTCTGGCCGATGCAGGTCTAACGGCGGACGATATCGATGCGATCGTTCTGGCGACGTCAACGGCGGACCTGACTTTCCCTTCCGCCGCAACCATGGTGCAGGCACGGTTGGGCATGACCAAGGGTTTTGCCTTTGATGTTCAGGCTGTTTGCGCGGGATTTGTTTTTGCCCTTTCCAACGCAAATGCGCTGATTCTTTCCGGTCAGGCCAAACGCGTGCTTGTGATCGGGGCGGAAACATTCTCACGGATCATGGACTGGACCGATAGGTCCACCTGCGTGCTGTTCGGCGATGGCGCAGGAGCTTTGGTACTGGAAGCGCAGGACGGCAAGGGCACTGCCGAAGATCGCGGCATTCTGGCGACCGATCTGAATTCGGACGGGCGTTACAAGGACCTGCTTTACGTTGACGGTGGCGTTTCGACCCAATCCACCGGGCATCTGCGTATGCAAGGCAATCAGGTTTTCCGCCATGCCGTTGAAAAACTTGCAAAAACTGCGGAAACCGCATTGGCGCATGCCGGTCTGAGCAGTTCCGATGTCGACTGGATTGTTCCACATCAGGCCAATATTCGCATCATTCAGGGCACCGCCAAAAAAATGGGTCTGCCGATGGAAAACGTGGTGGTGACCGTTCAGGATCACGGAAACACGTCGGCCGCATCGATTCCTTTGGCCCTATCTGTGGGCAAGGAGCGTGGTCAGATCAAACCCGGCGACCTTGTTGTGACCGAAGCCATTGGTGGCGGTCTTGCCTGGGGCGCCGTGGTTCTGCGTTGGTAACCGGCGCAAACCGGCTTACACAGCCGCCCGCAATTCATTGATATTGACAGCGAATTTGCCATACCCATATGCTTCAACAGCAACAGGGGAAATGGCATGGGCGACAAAACACTGACTCGAATGGATCTGAGCGAAGCCGTCTTTCGTGAAGTTGGACTATCACGGAACGAAAGTGCGCAGCTGGTTGAAAGCGTTCTGAACCACATGTCCGACGCTCTGGTGCGCGGCGAGCAGGTGAAGATCTCGTCTTTCGGTACATTCAGTGTTCGCGACAAGACCGCCCGCGTCGGTCGCAACCCTAAAACCGGTGAAGAAGTTCCAATTCAGCCGCGCCGCGTGCTGACTTTCCGCCCTTCGCATCTGATGAAAGATCGCGTCGCTGCCGGGAATCGTAAGTAAGTTCAGGACGTCCAGGTTATGAGTAAGTCGCCCGATGCCTTTCGCACCATAAGTGAAGTTGCGGACTGGCTCGGTGTTCAGGCTCATGTCCTGCGATTCTGGGAAAGCAGATTCACTCAGGTCAAACCGGTCAAACGCGCAGGGGGGCGCCGGTATTACCGCCCCAATGACATGCGTTTGTTGGGCGGCATCAAGAAACTGCTTCACGAAGACGGAATCACGATCAAAGGGGTACAACGTATTCTGCGGGAACAAGGCGTCGCACATGTCGCGTCATTGTCCCCGTCTCTGGATGAACCGGGCCCTGCCCCGATCGAGCCCGTTCAGGACACCGTGGTGCCGTTTGAACCAAAACCCGCTGCCACTTCGGAACAGATCCATATGGATCTGGACGAGCCCTCCGAGCAGCCGGTGAAAGAAGCTCAGATCAATGCGATCCCCGAGGCTGCGCCACAGCAAGAACCAGAGCCGGAACTGGATACTGCGCCCTTGATGGGTGGAATCGCTTCGCTGGCCTGGAAACAGACGGATTTTGACGATGACCTGCTCCGGCGCATTGCACCGATTGCAAAAGACCTGCGCCGCTGGCTGGACCGTGTCGAAACACAGGCGACGGGTTAGGAAAAAAGGCATTGTTTTCCTCTTGCCCCTGCCGGGAAAATCTTTATGAACACCCCAACGTCGGGCTATGGCGCAGCCTGGTAGCGCGTCCGTCTGGGGGACGGAAGGTCGCAGGTTCGAGTCCTGCTAGCCCGACCAAATCACACCGACGTTTATGGCACACAGGCCAGATCCCGCTCTGGCACCAGAGGGGATCGAGATGACAGGTGTTTGCCCGAACCAGCAGCTAGAGGCGATGATCACGCGCGGCGAAATCTCCGCCAATCCAGAAGTTCTGCCTGCGCAAATTCAACCTGCCAGCCTTGATTTACGTCTGGGAACAGTGGCTTACCGTGTACGCGCCTCGTTCCTTGCGGGCGAAGGTCGGACTGTCACGGACCGGTTGGCAGAATTTGAAATGCACCGCATCGATATCTCGGCCGGCGCGGTTCTGGAAAAGGGTTGCGTCTATCTGGTGCCTCTGATGGAATCGCTCGCCCTGCCCGAAGACATGAGCGCAGTGGCCAATGCCAAAAGCTCGACCGGGCGGCTGGACTTGCTGACACGTATGATCACCGACGGCGGCACCGAGTTTGACCGGGTGCCTGCGGGTTACACAGGCCCGCTTTATGCTGAAATCTGTCCACGTTCATTCTCGGTTCTGGTTCGTCCTGGAATGCGGCTGAACCAAATTCGGTTCCGTCAGGGTCAGGCGGTGTTGTCGGACACAAAGCTGAAGGCTTTGCACGCCGAGTCGCCACTAGTCGATGGCCCGGCCGTGATTCAGGACGGTCTTGGCTTTTCCGTTGACCTGCAACTGCCCGATACCGATCTTGTCGGCTATCGCGCCAAACCGCACACCGGTGTGATCGATCTGGATCGAATCGGCGAGTACGACCCGCAGGATTATTGGGAAGAAGTGCGCACCAAGGATGGTTGCATCATCCTGGACCCTGGCGCGTTCTATATCCTCGTCAGCCGCGAGGCAGTGCATATTCCGCCGATGTATGCCGCTGAAATGGCGCCCTATTTGGCGATGGTTGGTGAATTCAGAGTGCACTATGCCGGGTTCTTCGATCCCGGCTTTGGTCATGCTGCCGCAGGCGGAGCCGGATCGCGCGGCGTGCTTGAGGTGCGCTGCCACGAAGCACCCTTCGTGCTGGAACACGGACAGGTCGTCGGGCGTCTGGTTTACGAGAAAATGGCTGAGATGCCGACGCAGCTATATGGTGCTGGCATTGCCTCGAACTATCAGGGTCAGGGCCTGAAACTGTCGAAGCACTTCAAAGCTGTAAACTAAACCTTAGAACTTCATGAACCGACGCATTTGCCGGGTCACGCGCTGTGCCTGCCGCAGGCTCTGCGCATGTAGCGGTGCACTGGCTTGTCCGGCCCTGTTCGAGCTATCGCCCTTGTGGCTGGCCATATCAATACCCTTGTCGATGCCCTTATTGACCAGACGGCGCATGACCTGACGCACTATCATGTCGATAACCCGGTTTGCATTCATTGCTCAACTCCCTGTCCTCAAAACAAAGATAGGCGTATTATGCGGCGACAAAAGGGCTAGGCGATCACTCTTCCTCGAACAGTTCGGTCTGATCTTCGTCGGCCTCGTCCTCGCGCCCTTCACCCAGCGGGATGGCACCTGGTGGAGGACGATTTTCCAACAACCCCGCGGCCCGCAGTTCTTTCAGACCCGGCAGGTCGCGCGCGTTTTCCAGACCAAAGTGGTCGAGGAACTCGGGTGTCACCACAAACGTCACCGGACGACCGGGGGTCATGCGGCGGCGGCCCAGTTTGATCCACTCCATCTCCAAGAGCTGATCAATGGTTCCGCGCGAAACCGACACACCCCGGATTTCTTCGATCTCGGCCCGCGTGCAGGGCTGATGATAAGCCACGATGGCCAGAGTTTCGATCGCGGCCCGGCTGAGTTTGCGGGTTTCGACCGTTTCTTTCTGCATCAGAAAGCCCAGATCAGGGGCCGTCCGGATGGCCCAGGCGTCTCCTACCCGCACAACACGCACGCCACGGCCTTCATAACGTTTCTGAAGCAATTCAACCGCGTGCGCCGCGTCACTGCCATGCGGCATCCGTGCCTCCAGATCCGCAATTGTCACCGGCTCGGCGCTGGCAAACAGAACGGCTTCCACCATACGTTCCTGCTCTGCCAGCGGAGGGGCTTCGAACAGCGTACCGGTCTCTTCTGGGGCGTCAGTCACGTGTCTCGGTCCTCTTGCGCAAATGGATCGGAGCGAAGGTCTCGCTCTGCTTGATCTCCATATGTCCCTCTTTCACCAGCTCCAGCGAGGCCGCGAAGGTTGCCGCCGTCGCCGACCTGCGCCGCACCGGGTCGGCATCCCAGCCATCCGGCAGGTAAGTTTCCATGTCGGTCCACGCCCCGGCGAAACCGATCAGCGGGCGCATCCGTTCCAGCGCCTGTTCCATTGTGAACACAGCATCGCGGTCCATCACGAACGGGCGGAACTCATCGCGGGTGCGGATACGGGCATAGCCCTGCATCAGATCCAGCAGCGTCGCGGAATAGGTTACCGTGCGAATCCGGGTAATATCCTCGCCCTGCCCGCGTTTAAAGAAATCGCGACCCAACTGATCGCGAGCCATTAGCCGCGCTGCGGAGTCTCGCATGGCCTGAAGGCGTTCCAACTGAAATGCGAGATGCGCGGCCAGTTCCTCGCCCGACGGCCCTTCATCATCCGGGTCCGGCGGCAACAGCAAGCGGGATTTGAGGAAGGCCAGCCAGGCGGCCATGACCAGATAGTCGGCTGCAAGCTCAATCCTAAGCGCCCGCGCCCTTTCGACGAAAGCCAGGTATTGCTGCGCCAAAGCCAGAACCGAGATTTTTCGCAGATCGACCTTCTGCGTGCGCGACAGGGTCAGCAACACATCCAGCGGGCCTTCGAACCCGTCAACGTCAACAATCAGCGCTTCGGCCGCAAGGCGATCCGCGACCGAGACAGGGTCTTCGCTAAAGAGGTTATCGTTCATATACCTGCCCGCCCATTAGGGCAGATAGTTCCGCTTCAGCGGCAGGGATGTCAAGTTCCTGCGGAGGTTTGCGCATCGCCAGCGCCCGTTCTGCGCGGGCCTGTGCCACATCCGACATTTCTCCGGCGGCTTCCATAACCTCAGCGCGCTCGGCAAAGCTGCCGTTGCAGTGCAGAACAACATCGCAGCCAGCCTGCAAGGACTGCCCCGACAAATCCGCCAGCGAACCGCTGAGCGCTTTCATCGAAATGTCGTCAGTCATGATCAGCCCGCCAAAGCCAATCCTGTTGCGGATCAGGTCCATCATAGTGGGTGAGATCGTGGCAGGCTGGGGGTCAATCTGATCATAGACCAAATGCGCGGTCATTCCCATTGGCAGGTCGTTCAACGCACGGAATGGCGCGAAATCGCTAATTTCCAACGCGTCCAATGACAGATCGACATGTGGCAGGTCATAATGGCTGTCCAACGTCGCGCGCCCATGGCCGGGGATGTGCTTGAGAACTGGCAATACACCGCCATCCAGATGGCCTTTCGCCACCGCCTTACCAATGCCGGAAACCCTATCGGGATCAGAGGCATAGCAGCGGTTCTTCAGAAACGCGTGCGTCTCTTGCTGCACCACATCCACCATTGGCGCACAGTTGCTGTCAATGCCCAGAGAAAACAGTTCATCGGCAATCAGGCGGTACCTTAGGTACATGGCGCGCTTTGCCTGCTCGCCGGCATTGGTCACATGATCCAGTGGTGGCAGCCATTCCCGGGCCAACGGCGCCCGCAGTCGCTGAACGCGTCCACCCTCCTGATCGATGGTAATCAGGCAATTGCGCCCTACGGCCTCGCGGAAATCATCACACAAGGCGCGCACCTGATCGGCGCTGTCAATGTTGCGTGCGAACAGAATGAACCCGAACGGGTTCATCTGGCGAAACAAGTCTCTTTCCTCTTGCGTCAGGCGCAGGCCCTCAGCATCGGTGATTGTGGCACCAAACTTCACCGCACGGCCACCGGAATACAATCGGCCCCTTGTGCAACAAGCGCGGCACAGAACTGGCGCGAGTCGCTCAGGTCGTCAAAGCCCAGTACACGCAGGCGATAGAAGGTGCGTCCGCCGCTTGAGGTTTTCTGGATAACGCGTTGTTTCCCAGACATATACTCACCAAATCGCCCGTTCAGACGGTCCCATTCCGCTTGTGCCACCTGAGTGCTGTCATAGGCCCCAAGCTGTGCCAGACGTGTGCCTTTCGACAGCGTTTCCGGATCAACATCCAACCCTGCCGCGGCCTTTACTGCAGCATTGATTGCACCCTCAGAACCCTCGCTTGGCGAGACCTGACTGCGTGTAGCGCGCGCCGGACGTGTCAACGGACGCAAAGATCGGCGCACGCCGGGCAACGCGGCAATGGCCGGGTCCGGCAAGGCCGCCGCAAAATCGGCCGGATCGATTGCGGGTTCTTCATCGGGCGTGGTCAGCGATGCCACCTGCACGCCGTCTTCAAACGCTTGCGGTGTTTTGGCCGCCTCACCCGCCAGTTCCGCAACCAGAGCGTCCACTGCATTCTGACGCAGTCGCGCGGCTTCCTGGGTCGTGATCGGCTTCTCCACCACATGCAGCGCTGGGGTTGGCTTCAGATCAGCGACAGGTACGTCTTCATCTGTCAGCGAGACGGGTCGTGGCGCAAGGATCAGGCGATCCGCCGGGGCAGCAGCACTGCCCTCGGCGGCAACGGCATTTACGGCCAAGCCCTGATGATCGGCAGGTGTTCCACCCGGATTTTCCGGCTGCACCCGCATCGGCCCTTCGGCAGCGCGCACAACCGGCACGCCGCTTACATCCCGCATGACAAGCTTGTATCCCCAGACCCCGACACCGGCAACCAACGCCAGCGATGCGACCGCACCAAGGAAATTGACAGCCCGGCCAAGTCCAAACGCGCCAAGTGGCGCATCAAAATCCTGCATATCCTCGGGATAGTCATACGCATCATCAGAATGCGCTTGATTCGGGTAATGAATCTGCTCGGGGCTTTGATGCCCCGAGTAACCGTAACTCGCCATGTCCGCCTCACTGCCCGTTTCGCGCAAAAAAATAAGGCGCGCGGGTCATTTCTTGCCTACCTCGTACCGGCGGTTTGGGCGATATTTGTTACCGCATCTCCTGCGCCGGAGTGACGCCAAGAATACCCAAGCCCGCTGAAATCACAACAGAAACGGCACGGGCCAGTGTGATTTTTGACTGGCTTGTGGCAACATCGCCATCCTGGATGAAACGCAGCTGGGTTTCATCATTGCCCTTGTTCCACAAAGCGTGGAAATCCCCTGCGAGTTCATACAGATAGAAGGCAACGCGGTGCGGCTCGTTGGTGCGTGCAGCGATTTCGACCAAACGTGGCCATTCCGCCAGTTTCTTTGCCACTGTCAGCTCGGAAGCATGGTCGATCTTACCCAAATCCGCCCCGATCAGGGTCGCATCATCTGCTGAAATTCCAGCCTCGGCCGCACGGCGCAGCACGCTCATCACCCGGGCATGGGCGTACTGAACGTAAAACACCGGGTTCTCGCGGCTTTGTTCCAGCACCTTATCGAAATCGAAATCCAGAGGTGCGTCGTTCTTGCGGGTCAGCATGACAAACCGGGTCACATCCGGCCCGACCTGATCGACCACATCGCGCAGGGTGACAAAGTTCCCGGCCCGTTTCGACATCTTGAACGGCTCACCGTTCTTCCACAGCTTCACCAACTGAGTCAGCTTGATATCCAGCGGTACTTTGCCATCTGACAGAGCCGACACAGCCGCTTTCATCCGTTTGACATAGCCGCCGTGATCAGCGCCAAATACGTCGATCAGCGCGTCAAAACCACGGGTCACCTTGTCATAGTGATAGGCGATATCCGGGGCGAAATAGGTCCAGCTGCCATCCGATTTCTTGACGGGGCGGTCGACGTCATCGCCATGTTCGGTCGATTTGAACAAGGTCTGCTCGCGCGGCTCCCAATCCTCGGGCTTTTTGCCCTTTGGTGGCTCCAACACACCTTCGTAGATCAGGCCCTTGTCGGTCAGCGATTTCAGCGCAGCCTCGATCCTACCCGTGCCATAGAGCGACTTTTCCGAGAAAAACACATCCATTTCGACGCCCAGCGCCTTCAGGTCTGCGCGGATCAGGTCCATCATCGCATCTGTCGAGAAGTTGCGCAGTTCTTCCAGCCATTCGCTTTCAGGCTTGTCGATCAGGCTGTCGCCGTATTTCTCCTTCAGCGCCTCTCCAATCGGGATCAGGTAATCGCCGGGATAAAGTCCTTCGGCAATCTCGGGGCTCAGCCCGTTGGCCTCGCGGTACCGCTCATAGGCCGAGCGTGCCAGCACATCCACCTGCGCGCCGCCATCGTTGATATAGTATTCGCGGGTTACGTCATGGCCCGAATAGGCCAGCAGACTTGCCAGAGCGTCACCGAATACCGCGCCCCGTGTATGACCCACATGCAGCGGACCAGTCGGGTTGGCCGAGACATACTCAACATTGACCTTCTGCCCATGACCCATGGTCGAGCGACCATAATCAGTGCCCTTTTCCAGCACTGAAGCCAGAATCCCTTGCCAAACCGAAGCCGCCAGTCGCAGGTTCAGAAAGCCCGGCCCGGCCACCTCGGCGCTGGTGATCCGATCGTCCGCTGCCAGCTTTCCAGCCAGCACATCCGCAATATCGCGCGGCTTCATCTTGGCCGGTTTCGCCAGCACCATTGCCGCGTTGGTCGCCATGTCGCCATGCGCGGCATCGCGCGGCGGTTCGACCGCCACGTTATCAAAGCTCAGCCCCTCAGGCAGCGCGCCTTCGGACTGCATCTGTGCCAGCGCATCCAGTACGAGGCCGCGGATCTCGGAAAACAGGTTCATTTCGGATGTCCTTTTGCTTGCCCGGCGGTTTACCATGCAAAGCGACAAGGTCAATGGACGCCTAATGTTTAAGCTTGGTTTACCGGTAAAGGTCGCTAATCTCGGCCCGAACTCAGCTATCGGAGACCGTTTATGCATCGCGCCTTGTCTTTTGCCTTGCTTTTGTCCACCGCCCTGCCCGCCTTGGCAGAACTGCCCCAACCGCAAGGCCATGTTTTGCTGACGCTGGGCGGAGCTGTCAGCGAAACAAACCTGCCCGCGCGGGGTGAGGATGACGGCGGCCTGCTGGGCTACCTGGAGGTCACGCATAATGGCGCGGCAGGGTTCGATGCGACCATGCTGGACGGGTTGGAGCAATTCGAGATCACAATCCCCTACGGCCCTCCGGGCAATGAGCGGGATTTCAGGTTCTCAGGACCGCTCTTGTCAGAAGTTATGACACTGGCCGGGGCCGAAGGGAAAACTGCGCTCCCCATGGCGCTGGATGGATATCAGGCCGAAATCGAGTGGGGCAGCATCGCCACGCATAAACCTATCATTGCCACGCATGCCGATGGCGCGCCAATGGGGATCGGAGGGTATGGCCCAACGATGATCGTGTTTCCACCGACAGAGGACACCGACCAATCCGCGAAACAAGCGGGTCAGCAGGTCTGGGCCATCGCCTACATTGCAGTGGAGTGATCAACCGGTCAGCCGGGCATGGTCCTGCAGGGCAAATCGGTCGGTCATGCCCGCAATGTAGTCAGAAACGATGCGGGCCAACGCTGTCTTGTCCTCGGCAGCTTCTATGTCGTTGTGCCAACGTGCCGGCATTTGCCTGGGGTCACTCAGATAGATCGGGAACAGGTCTTCCACGACCTTTGCCACCTCCTCCCGCACTGTCATCACGCTGGGTGCGCGATACATCCGGGTGAACAAAAACGCCCGGATTTCGCGCAACTGCGTCCAAACTTCACCCGAAAACTGGATGACCGGATAACTGAGATGGCGAATATCTTCGACCGACTGTGCTCCGGACCCGGTAATAAGATCGTGGGACGTGTTGATAACATCGGCCACCATGACCCCAAACACCCGCCTTAGCGCCTCGTGACGCCGGCGATAGGAATCCAGACTTGGGTATTTTGCATCCACCTCAGCGTAGCAGGCTCCTACGATCGGCAGGTCTCGCAAGTCGTCATCCCGAAACAACCCGGCGCGTAGCCCGTCGAGAAGATCATGATTGTTATAGGCAATGTCATCAGAAAGGGCCGCTACCTGAGCTTCGGCACTGGCGTGGGTGTGCAATTCAAGATCGAAACCCTGATTGCATTCTGCGAGGGCCCAAGGCAGCACGCCAACAACTGGTCCATTGTGCTTGGCTATCCCTTCCAGACACTCCCAAGTCAGATTGCAGCCATCGAATTCTGCGTAGTGACGCTCCAGCTTCGTGACGATCCGAATGGCCTGTGCGTTGTGATCAAAACCACCATAGGGTTTCATCAACGCGTGCAAAGCGTCCTCACCAGTATGCCCAAAAGGCGTATGCCCCAGATCATGGGCCAAGGCCACGGCTTCTGTCAGCTCCGGGTTCAACCCCAATGCCCCTGCTATAGTCCGCGCAACTTGCGCCACCTCAATGGAATGGGTCAGGCGGGTGCGATAGCTATCACCCTCGTGCTCGACGAAAACCTGTGTCTTGTGCTTGAGACGCCGAAAGGCACTGGCATGAATGATCCGATCGCGATCGCGCTGAAAGCATGACCGGAAACTGCTTTCCTCCTCTGGTACCAGCCGCCCTCTTGCGCGGTCCGGATCCGAGGCAAAACCCGCTCTGTCCAAAGGTCTTGTCCTTGTGGCCTGTCCTTGGGTTTCATATATTGCAGGATGCTAAGGAAATAAACCTTTGGAGACCGGCATGAATCTGCCTCCTACAGTTACTGAACGCGCCTTTGAGCGTCTGGCCGAGATCGGTGCAGCGGATCAGGGACAGGCCCTGCGCGTTGCAGTGGAAGGCGGTGGTTGCTCGGGGTTTCAATACGAAATCGCTTTGGACACGCCAAAAGAAGATGATCTGATCCTTGAAGGTAAAGGCCAAAAGGTCATTGTCGATGCGATTTCGCTACCGTTCCTGGAAAACGCGGTCATCGATTTCACCCAAGAACTGATCGGCGCGCGATTTGTAATCGACAATCCCAACGCAACCTCTTCCTGCGGTTGCGGTACTTCGTTTTCGATGTAATCGTTGGTGGGGGCTTTGCCCCCACGCCCCCAGGATATTTTTAGCCAGATGAAGCAGGGATCCGCCCTCTGACCGAAAAACCAGAGGGCTTCACCTGGCGCGGTCATCGGCGTCCCCGCCTGTACCGCCGCTTCAGTTTGAGGAAATTTAGTTAAAAATCCGTTTCTTCATCTGGCCAAAAATATCCCGGAGCGCGAGGCAGCGCCTCGCAAACCCGTTCTCCGGCTTGCCGCTGGGCCCGATCTGCGCGATAGGTTGCCTGAGAATTTCGGAGGATCGCGCATGAAAATCGCCACGTTCAACATCAATGGCATAAAGGCGCGGGCCGAGGCGCTGCCTCGTTGGTTGGATGACGCGCAACCGGACATTGTGCTTTTGCAAGAGATCAAGTCGGTCGACGAAAATTTCCCCCGCGAAATATTCGAAGAGCGCGGTTACAACGTGGAAACCCATGGGCAAAAAAGTTTCAATGGCGTTGCAATCCTGTCGAAACTGCCATTGGAAGATGTGTCTCGCGGCCTTCCTGGCGATGATGAAGATGAACAGGCCCGTTGGATTGAGGCCACGGTCGTGGGCAAAAAAGCCCTGCGGATTTGCGGGCTGTACTTACCGAACGGCAACCCGGTGCCCGGACCAAAATACGACTACAAGCTGGCCTGGATGGAGCGTCTTTACGACCGTGCCCGGGAGTTGCTGGCGACCGAAGAGCCTGCGTTGATGGCGGGGGATTACAACATCATCCCACAGGCGGAGGACGCTAAACGCCCCGATGCATGGCGCAAAGACGCTTTGTTTCGTCCTGAAAGTCGCGCCGCATTTCGCAAGATCCTGAACCTTGGCTTTACCGAAGCATTCCGGGCCACCACCCAGGGCGCCGAACACTATTCTTTCTGGGATTATCAGGCCGGAGCCTGGAACCGGAACGACGGAATTCGGATCGATCACTTCCTGCTGACGCCGCAAGCTGCGGATCTTATGCGGGACTGTCAGATTGATGCAGCCATACGCGGGCACGAAAAACCATCGGATCACGTACCGGTTTGGGTTGATCTGGATCTGTAGCGTTTCAGGCCGTGACGTCGTAGCTGTAAATCCATTCGTAACGGCGTGCCAGTTTACCACCAATGGCCATAAGCGCGCATTGGGCCGCCAATCGGGCTGGCCCTGACAGATGGAAATTGCGCGCATTGGACCCGGCGGCCGCAACCACGCGCTGTGCCCTCGGGCGGCGCGCTTTTTCGTAGGCTGCAAGCGCGCGTGTGACACCCGAATGTTCGTCGAAGGATCGCGCCAGGGTCCAGGCATCTTCAAGCGCCAGACAGGCTCCTTGCGCCATGAACGGCAAAGTTGGATGGGCCGCGTCCCCCAACAAAGCCAGACGGCCATTTTGCCAGTTCTTTGCGACGGGGCGCAGGAACAGGGCCCACAAATTCACCTCGGTGACTTTCGACAGAATATCACCCACCGGGCCGCCGAAGCCTGAAAAACGCTCGCGCAGGTCGTCAGGATCACCCTCCAGCTTCCAGCCTTCTTCCCGCCAGTCCGAGCGTTCCTCGATCGCAACGATGTTCATCACGCTTTGATCGCGCAACGGATAGGTTACGACATGCCGACCCGGCCCCATGGTCAGGGAAGCCGCAACCGCGCCTGAACCGGGTTGCCACGGAATGGTGGCGCGCCAAGCGATCTGGTGCGTGAATTCAGGGGCCTCGGGTCCGTTCAGAGCCGGACGGATCGTGCTTCGGCCACCATCGGCCGCGATGGCACATTCGGCGCACATCCGCTCGCCGCCCGCCAAGACGATTTCAGCTTCGTTAGGGTGCTTGTCCACGTGAGAAACTCTGGCACCCAAACGGATATCCACACCGGCCTTATGGGCTGCTGCGTGCAGCAAATTCAGCAAATCGGCACGGTGGTAGTAAAAGGTCGGACCTGCCGAAGGCTCTGGCAACTGGCAGACGACGCGCCCTTTGCGGTAATCGCGCACGATCGTTCCATGGGATTTCTGACCGACAGACAGATCTGTCACCCCAAGCGCGCGCAGCACGCACATCCCGTTTTCGCTGATCTGCAGACCCGCGCCGACCTCAGTCAGTGCCGGTGCTTGCTCCAGCAGCGTGACCTGCGCCCCTAGTCGCCGCAACGCCAACGCAGACGCGAGACCGCCTATGCCACCGCCTATAACGCAGATTCTCAACCGATCGATCTTCATAGCCCCCGCTTAACGCAAAAACGCCGGAGCCACAGGCCCCGGCGTTCAAAATTTTCAGATGCACCCGGCGATTAATCGTCGCGGTGGACCTTTTCGCGACGCTCATGACGCTCTTGCGCCTCCAGAGTCATGGTCGCAATCGGACGCGCATCCAGACGTTTCAGCGAAATCGGGTCGCCGGTCTTTTCGCAATACCCGTATTCGCCTTCGTCGATCCGGCGCAGGGCCGAGTCGATCTTGGCGACCAGCTTACGCTGACGATCACGTGTCCGCAGTTCCAGCGCCCGGTCGGTTTCCTCGCTCGCGCGATCTGCAACGTCCGGTATGTTACGGGTGTTGTCCTGCAGCCCTTCAATCGTGTCGCGGCTGCCCGCCAAAAGTTCATTCTTCCAATCCAACAGCTTGCGGCGGAAATATTCAAGCTGACGGTCATTCATGAAAGGTTCATCTTCGGCCGGGCGATAATCCTCCGGCAGAAAAACTTCCTGCTTCATATTTGCTCCCTCGGTATGGCCAGAAACGTCGGTCGCGGTTGTTTCACCTGACATTTGGCACTCCCTTCTGCGCAGCATTTAGCCGACGGGCGTGGGATTGTCACTACACAAACGTTGCTTCAGCACGCCCTCGCGCTGTTTTGTCTAAATATGAGACAAACAACAACAAAACCTTGTTTTTCTATGGAATTTAGCAGGCCTTTTTGGGGCGAGCCTTAATCAACAGGAGACGTTCCGGTTCGCGAATCAACCAAAAGGGCTTGGAGTTGTTGCGAAAATCGCCCCAGAGGACGCAGGGACGCGGGTTGTCAAAATCGTTGCCCGTCTGTAACCCGGAAAACAAAACCTGCCCACAGATCACAAAAAACCATACGAGAGGCCCATGACCGCACGCTTTCAAGGTACTGCCGAATATGTCGCCACAGACGATCTGACGATTGCCGTGAACGCCGCCGTCACGCTGGAGCGTCCTTTGCTGGTCAAGGGCGAGCCAGGCACTGGCAAAACCGAGCTGGCCAAGCAGGTTGCCGGCGCGTTGGGTCTGAGGATGATAGAGTGGAACGTGAAGTCCACCACCCGCGCGCAGCAAGGCCTGTATGAATATGACGCGGTCAGCCGCCTGCGTGACAGCCAGCTGGGTGAAGAACGTGTGCATGACGTGTCAAACTACATCCGCGAGGGCAAGCTGTGGCAGGCGTTTAACGCAGATGAAAAGGTTGTTCTGCTGATCGACGAGATCGACAAGGCAGATATCGAGTTTCCAAACGATCTGTTGCAGGAGCTCGACAAGATGGAGTTCCATGTCTACGAAACGGGCGAGACGATCCGGGCCAAGAACCGCCCTATCGTCATCATTACCTCGAACAACGAAAAAGAACTGCCCGACGCCTTCCTGCGCCGCTGTTTCTTTCACTACATCCGCTTCCCGGATGAGGCCACGATGCGTCGGATCGTCGAAGTACATCACCCCGGCATCAAAGACGCGCTGCTGACCACCGCGTTGACTCAGTTCTATGAAATCCGCGAAACACAGGGGCTGAAGAAAAAGCCGTCGACCTCAGAGGTTCTGGACTGGCTGAAACTGCTGCTGGCCGAAGATCTGACCGCCGAGGACCTCAAGCGTGACGGGGCGAGCGCGCTGCCGAAGCTGCATGGCGCTTTGCTGAAAAATGAGCAGGATGTGCATTTGTTCGAGCGTCTGGCCTTCATGGCACGTGGCAAACGATAGCCGGTGGGCGAACAGTCGGTGATCATGGCTTGCCATGGGTCTACCCGAATGTCAGCATCGGGCTATCTGACGAGACAGAGTTTCAACCCCACAGAACTGGATGCATCGCTTGGCTAACGCACTGACAATCCGCACGCTGCGTGCCGAGGACAAAGACCAATGGGCCGATATGTGGCGGGATTATCTGGCGTTTTATGAAACCGCCCTGCCCAATGACATATATGAAACGACGTTTTCCAGATTGCTGGGCGACGACCCGCAGGATTTTTCCTGTTTTGTTGCAGAGCAGGATGGCACTCTGGTCGGACTGACACACTATCTGTTTCATCGTCATGCCTGGAAAGTGGAAAAGGTCTGCTACTTGCAGGACCTGTTCGCGCGACCCGAAGCACGTGGAACAGGCGTAGGCCGCGCGCTGATCCAGGCCGTCTATGATGAGGCAGATCGTCAGGGTGCGCCATCGGTCTATTGGCTGACGCAGGAGTTCAACCACACTGCGCGGCAATTGTATGATCGCATCGGCAAACACACACCGTTCATCAAGTACGCACGCTCATGATGCGATTAGGTGCCCTTTTTCTGGCGCTGGCCGTTGCTGACTGCGCACCGGTTGAGACAATCGAGCTTCCGGATCGGGTCAGGTCCATCGAAGCGACGCTGCCGCCTGCCAAATCTTTTTCAACGGCGCGGCCGTCGCCGCCTGCCCGGTCCAACAAGAACATCGCTTCGGATTTCTTGTCCCTGCATTTCGAGTTGGAAAGCGGAGCCGCCCTGCCCGTCTTCACGCGATTTGAAACGCCTGTCACGGTCCGCCTGACCGGATCGCCGACGGCAAGCATGCAGCAGGACCTGACCCGCCTGCTCAATCGTCTCAAACGCGAGGCCGGGATCAATATCCGGCAGATCAACGACGGTCAGGCCAATATCACGATCGAAGCTGTCAGCCAGAAAGACATTCTGCGCATTTTACCTAACGCAGCCTGTTTCGTGGTGCCAAACTCGTCCAGCCTGGAAGAGTACCGCCGTGACCGCCGCAAAATCAAAAGCAGCTGGTCTGAACTGCGCAAACGCGAACGGCTGGGGATTTTCATCCCTTACGACGTAAGTCCGCAGGAAATGCGCGATTGCCTGCATGAAGAACTGGCGCAGGCCCTTGGTCCGCTGAACGATCTCTATCATCTGCCGGATTCGGTGTTCAACGACGATAATATTCATACCGTTCTGACCGGGTTCGACATGCTGATCCTGCGGGCTGCCTATGCGCCGGAACTGCGCACTGGCATGACCCGCGATCAGGTGGCCGCCGTGATCCCAGGGGTTCTTAGCCGGCTGAACCCCCGAGGGGACAGATTGGCCGTACAACCGTTTACGGAAACGCCGCGCGAATGGATTGACGCGATACAGAAATCACTGGGACCGGGACCCGGCTCTCCCAAACAAATGCGGGCTGCCCAAAAGGCGGCGCGGATCGGTCAGCAACAGGGATGGACGGATCACCGCCGCGCCTATCCTCACTATTTGATGGGTCGGATGGAACAATTCCGAGACCCAAGTGAAGCCCAGCGCCAGTTCCAGATTGCACAACAGTTCCTGAAATCCACCCCTGGCACATACGTGCACCAAGCCTATGTCACCACTCAAACCGCAGCTTTTGCGCTGGCACAGGATCAGGGTCCCAGTGTTCTCCCTGAATTGGACAAGGCCATCGGCGTCATGACCCGGGCCGAAAATGCTTCGCTGCTGGCCACATTGTTATTGCTGAAATCGGAAGCGTTGAAACAGGCCGGACAGATGCAGCAGGCACGCGCCGTCAGGCTGGACAGCCTAGCATGGGCACGATACGGGTTTGGTTCGGATCTGGTGGCTCAATCCTTGGTGCAGGATGGTGGCCGGCGAAGCTCTGGCAGCACGAAAGACGGATGACACACTTATGTTGGTAGTTCTGGGAATGGCGGTACTGGGTGCGATCCTGGGCGTCCTGACTGCGAAAAAGCGCAGCGGCAATGGGGCCGACATGGCGCAATATGCCGCTGGCTATGGCATTGCATTTGCTCTGGTGGGACTGGTGATCTCGCTGGTTCTGGTTCGCATAGTGGCCTGACGCGATGTTCCTGCCCTTTTTTGAGAATCTTCGTAAAGCAGGCATCCCGGTATCGCTCCGGGAGTATCTGACTTTTCTGGAAGGCATGAAAAAGGGTCTGGCCACCTATGATGTCGAAGCGTTCTACTACCTTGCCCGCGTGTCGATGGTGAAAGACGAACGCAACATCGACAAGTTCGACCGCGCCTTTGCCGCCAGTTTCGAAGGGCTGAACGAGATCAGCTTTGATCAGGTGCTGGAGGCCGTCGATATCCCCGGCGACTGGCTGGCCAAAATGGCTGAGAAACACTTGTCCGACGAGGAAAAAGCCGAGATCGAAGCGCTCGGCGGTTTCGACAAGCTGATGGAAACGCTGCGCGAACGCCTCAAGGAACAACAAGGCCGCCATCAGGGCGGCAACAAGTGGATCGGCACTGCCGGAACCTCTCCGTTCGGGGCTTATGGGTATAATCCAGAAGGCGTACGTATCGGTCAGAAGGAAAGCCGTCATCAGCGCGCGGTCAAGGTCTGGGACAAGCGGGAATTCAGGAACTTAGACGACACAGTTGAACTTGGCACGCGCAATATCAAGGTTGCTTTGAAACGCCTGCGCCGTTGGGCGCGTGAAGGAGCTGCCGAAGAATTGGATCTGGACGGCACCATACGCGCCACCGCCGAACATGGCTATCTGGATGTCAAAACCCGGCCCGAGCGTCACAACGCCGTCAAAGTGCTGCTGTTTCTGGACGTTGGCGGATCAATGGACCCGCATATCAAGGTGGTTGAAGAACTGTTCTCAGCCGCCCGGACCGAGTTCAAGCATCTGGAGTATTACTACTTCCACAATTGCCTCTATGAAGGCGTCTGGCGTGACAACCGCCGCCGTTGGGATCAACAGACCCCGACACACGAAGTTCTTCGCACCTATGGCGGAGACTATAAATGTATCTTTGTCGGCGATGCCTCGATGAGCCCCTATGAGATCGCCTACCCCGGCGGCGCAAATGAGCATTGGAACAAGGAAGCCGGTCAGGTCTGGTTGCAACGTGCGCGCGAGCAGTGGGCATCAAATCTTTGGATTAACCCAGTGCCCGAGAAGTATTGGGAATACACCCATTCCATCGGCATGATCCGCGAAATCTTTGAAGATCGCATGGTGCCAATGACACTGGCAGGCCTGGAACAAGGCATGAAAGACCTGACACGGTAGTCAAGTTAAGGCCTCACACGTCGCCTAACTGTATCCAAAACAACAACAAACACCTCTAGATGCCCCCCCGCCACGCACACAATGTCTACAAACAGTGCACAAAAAGCACCTTAAGACTGGTCGATTTTCAGCCTCGTGATAAGCTGCAGGCGGGTGAATGCTGGAGGGCGAGATGACCAACCACAATTTACGAACTCTTCTTGCGTCTGTGGCAACCGCCACATCACTGATTGTCACGTTCGGGGCCGCGGCAACTTTTGCGCTCGCGCCGGATGCCGCAATTGCAAAGAACGACAAGGGAAATGGCAAAGGGAATTCCGGAAAAGCTGACAACGGCAACGGGTCCAAAGGAAAAGGAAATTCTTCCAGGGGATCTCAGGCTAACGGCGGTGGAAAAAGCAAATCCAAGGGCACGGCCTCAGCTTCAAAAAAAGGTACCGGTTCCAATAAGCAACATGCTGCCAAATCGAAAAAATCTAACGCTGGCGCTGGTGGAAACCAAAAAAGTCAGCGGGTCTCGCTTGGCAACTTCGGACGAGAGTTCAAAAAGGATGTACAACAGCTGTTCGGGAAACAGCCTGCAAAGAAATCCAGCGGTAAATCTGCAAAGAAGTCCAACGGCCAATCTGCAAAAAAGACTCGTGCATACAAGACCGTATCGGTCAAACCGATCGAACGCTCGTTGCGTCCTGTTTCGCGGCATGATGCCACTCGCAACTTGGAAGGCCACAAGAAGCACCGTCATCGTGACCCTCTGGTAGCTGCCATCACCGACCCATATGGCTCTGATAAGCTGCGCAACCTGAACGCGTCAAAAGCGGCCACTCCGGCCTTGCTGAACGCTGCAGAGAACAGCAATGTCGGAAAGATCGCCACTTATCAGGCCGCTGCAGCGGATTATTATGACCTGCGCGGGCAGCTGTATGACACACGACGCGATTTGCGGGATCTGAACGAAAGCTACGACGGACGAAGCAGTGAACAGATTGCCGATGACATTGCAGCCCTTGATCCGGCGGATCCGGAATACGACGTCAAACGTGACGCTTTGGAATCCGAACTGCGGGACGCTGAAACGTATGAGGAAACCCGCGACGGTTTACGCGCCGATCTGAAAGACCTTGGGCACCAGACACAGAATGCCCTGGAAGAGGCAGAAGACGCTTTCTTTGACGCCTCTAAAGGGCGCTCTCTGACAAAAGACGCGTTGGGTGATTTTCATAACAATCTTGGGCTTCCGCAACCAAAGAGCCACCCTAAAGACGAAGTGACGGTGCAACCGGTTGCTTACGATCCGACATATCACCAGTACTCAGAGACTCATCAATTCCGCTCCAAGGACAACAATTACCGCCTTCGCTACGACGCGTTGCACCATAACGGTAAGAAGCACCGATACAGGGACCCGCTGGCAGCTGCGATCACCAATCCATATGGCTCAAACAAGCTGCGCAATCTGAACGCGTCGAAAGCGGCGACTCCGGCTTTTCAGAACGCTGCAGCACACAGCAATGTTGGAAAGATCGCCACTTATCAGGCCGCTGCGACTGAATACTACGACTTGCGTGATCAGCTATACGACGCGCGGCGGGACTTGCGGGATCTGAACGAAAGCTACGATGGTCGAAGTAGCGATCAGATTGCCGATGATATTGCGGCACTTGATCCCGGAGACCCTGATTACGACGGCAAGCTTAATGCCTTGGAAAACGAACTGCAGGAAGCGCAGGCCTTTGAGGAGGCACAAGACGAGCTGCGTGCTGATGTCAGAGATCTGAGGACGGACAGCCTGGTGGCCCAAAAAGAAGCTGAACATGCATTTTTTGACGCCTCCAAAGGGTCCACGCTGACCGCCAAAACACTGGCCGACCTTCATGAAAATCTGGAGCTACCTGCACCCGGAAGGTAAACGCAGCATCAGCGGTTTTTAGTGCTTTTCGACGTGACCAGCAAACCTCGACGCATGAAGTCCTGCGAACCTATGGCCTGGATTACACGTGCATCTTTGTCGGCGGCGCCTCGATGAGCCCTTACGAACTCGCCTATCTCAGTGATGTCTTCGAGCATTGGAACGTAGAGGCCGGGCAAATCTGGGTGCAGCGTACACGCTAACAATGGACGTCAAACCTGTGGATCAATCCGGTGGCCGAGAAGTATTGGGAATACACCCACACATCGGCATGATCCGCGAAATCTTTGAAAATCGCATGATGCCGATGACACCGGTGGGGGCTGAAACAGGGTATGAAAGAGCTGACCCGTTAAGGTCAGCCCCTGAACTTATCCGGCAACCGCCCGAATCCCAAGAAACAGTATCGCGGCCAGCACCGCTGCGGCGGGTACAGTGATAACCCACGCGGCAATGATAGTCAGGAAATGTGACCGGCGAACCAGCTTTCGGCGGCGGCGCTCTTCCGGTGCCAGACGGGGGCGCTCGGGAACAGCCAGACTGGCCCGTTTCAATCGACGCTCCGCATCCCATTCACGGAAGAAGCCGACGCCGAAAACGGCGCCAACCGCGATGTGGGTGGAACTGACAGGCAAGCCAAGCCAACTGGCAACAATCACCGTGATCGCGGCTGACAGCGCGACGCAATAGGCCCGCATCGGGTTGAGTTTGGTAATCTGGCTACCAACCATCCGGATCAGTTTCGGACCAAACAGGAACAGGCCGAACGAAATGCCAAACGCACCAATGACCATAACCCAAAACGGGATGCTGACCGCCTGCGTGAAATCGCCCGAGGCAGATGCCTGAACAATCGCGGCCAGCGGTCCCACCGCATTGGCAACGTCATTCGCGCCGTGCGCAAAGCTCAGTAAGGCCGCCGAAACGATCAGCGGAATCCCGAACAGGATCTTCAATGATTTGTTGCGGTTCTCCAGCCCCTCGGACTGGCGGCGGATCACCGGGATCATCGCCGCCCAAATCAACCCGCCACAGGCCGCGCCGATCAGCAAAGCTGTACCAAGATCAATCTTGATGATCTTCTTCAACCCCTTGAGCGCCAGGTAAGACGCAAATGCGCCTGCCATGATCCCAACCAGCATCGGCACCCATTTGCGGGCCGCGGCGATCTTGTCTTCCTGATAGATGATCCTGGCCTTGATGAACCACAAAAACCCGGCAGCGACCAAACCGCCCAAAACCGGCGAGATCACCCAGCTGGCCGCGATTTTACTCATTGTGCCCCAGCTTACAGCGCCAAACCCGGCGGCGGCGATTCCTGCCCCCATGACGCCGCCCACGACCGAATGCGTGGTGGAAACCGGCGCGCCGATCCATGTCGCCAGATTGACCCAAAGTGCAGACGAAAGCAGCGCCGCCATCATCGCCCATATGAATACATCCGCCGTTCCCATGCTTTCCGGCGCGATGATCCCCTTGGCAATGGTCGATACAACGTCTCCACCCGCAATGAGCGCTCCGGCGCTTTCAAAAACAACGGCAATCGCGATGGCGCCGCCCATGGTAAGCGCATTCGCCCCCACTGCTGGACCCATATTGTTGGCCACATCATTGGCCCCAATGTTCAGTGCCATATAGGCCCCGAACATCGCCGCGATCACAACGATAAGCGAGTTGCTGCCCTGACCGAACAGAAAAGCCGCCACAAGACCCGCAATGACGATGAATGCAAAGGCGATCCCTGATCCCACGATGGGGCGCCCGGCCTGAGCGGTTGCCACTTCAAGTCGTGAAAAGCGGCGCAAGTCCCTGTCGAGCGTTTCCAGGTGACGAGCTTCATAGTTCTTGTCGGTCATGAGTCCCTCATCGATAACGCCCCGTGGGTTAAGTTGGATCGGTGTTTTAATCAATTGTTCATATCGGGAAATCGCAACTTTTCTCAGGATTGATAGGTTTTGCGGCCAGACTACGTCACTCCGAGTGAACTACACCGCTGCGTGACTTGCGAAATGCCATTGTTCAGACCATATCTTTGATATGCTTCGATTGACCCCGATCCTGCTGGCAATTGGCTACGCCATCGTGATGTACCGGATTTCCGTCTGGCGCACCCATCGCGAGTTGGACGCAAAATCGACTGAACTGGCCGACCCGGCGCTAAAACGGATGACGGATCGTCTGGCTGCCGCTTTGAGCATCGATCGGGTGCCGGTCTATATCTACGAGATTGACCCGGTGAATGGGCTGGCCGCTCCGGACGGGCGGATTTTTATCACGCGCGGGTTTTATCGCAAGTTTCGAAACGGCGAGGTTTCAGCCGAAGAAATGGCCAGCGTGATCGCACATGAGTTGGGGCATGTGGCACTGGGACATGCGCGGCGGCGGATGATCGATTTCTCGGGCCAGAACGCAATGCGCACTGCTTTGATACTGCTGCTGAACCGTTTCATCCCTTTCATCGGTGCGATGATCGCCAACGCGTTGACTGCCCTGTTGGCTTCGCGTCTGTCACGGGGCGATGAGTATGAAGCAGATGAGTATGCTGCTGCGTTGCTGACCAAAGCAGGCATCGGGATTGGACCTCAGAAGTCGCTCTTTCACAAGCTGGAAGACCTGACGCAGCAACGCGCCGGTGTTGTTCCGGCGTGGTTGATGAGCCATCCGAAAACCGACGAACGGATTGCAGCGCTTGAGAAGCTTGAACAGCGTTGGGCGCGTGGCTAACGTTGCGCAGCGAGAGGCCGGCCTCTCGCGCTCTCCGGGATATTTTCAGCCAGATGAAGCTGGATCCCGCTTAGGAGGTCAGGGCCTTACCAAGCCGTGGTAGCCGGGCCTTTTTCATCAGTGTGCGCAAGGTCCATTGATCGCCTGAGAGCCGGTTGGCCTCGGCAAGGACTTGAGCCGCGAGTGCGTTCATCCCGTATGGGTCTGCCTGCCAGAAATCGTGAAGCAGGCCGTCAGGATCTCGGCGATCAAGGCCTTCTTCGGCCAGGACGTTTTTAGGAAAATCTATGGCATTCACCGTGACGATCATATCGGCGGACGCCGCTATTGCCGTCGCCAGCACGTGGATATCAGCAACATCAGGCAGCCAAAGGCGGCTTTGCAACCCTTCATTCGCCGCGTGCTCGGACTCTGGCCAGTTGGCTTGTGTCAGCGCGATTTCGGCGCGAGCTTGCGCCTCACCCGTCGGCCCCAGTTTGCGGGCAGCACGGGCCCATTCTTCGAGGATGCGTGCGGACCAGACTGGGGTGAAATGACCTAGGCGAGCCGCCCCCAACAGCATCTCGCGCATCACAGTGGGATAGATGACGCAGGTGTCGAGAACGGCTTTCATAGGCGGTAGAAGACCGCTTTGAGATAACCGCTTTCCGCCAGTTGCGGCAGTTGCGGGTGATCCGGGCCGGCAAAACCGGTGTGGATCAGTTGTGCCCGACGCCCGGCGCGACCGATCCCACGGGACGAGGCATCGCGGAAACGGCCGAGATCAGCAGCGTGCGAGCAAGAGCAGAGCCCCAGGTAGCCACCGGGTTTGACCAGTGGTGCTGCCAGTCGCGCGATACGTTCGTAGGCGCGCAATCCTGCATCCAACGCTTGTTTTGAAGGCGCGAAGGCCGGCGGATCGCAGATCACCACGTCAAACAGTTCTTTTTCTTCCCCCAATTGGGTCAACACGTCGAACGCGTCGCCTTGTCGGGATTGGAACTTGTTCTGAACACCCGAAGCCTCGGCCCCTTTTGCCGCCAGCTCCAGTGCAGCGACAGAGCCATCGACACTCAACGCCTGTGCCGCACCACCCGCGAGCATCGCCAGACCAAAGCCGCCAACATGGCTGAACACATCCAGCACCTGCGCACCGGGATGAACAAGTCGTGCGGCGAAGGCATGGTTCGGACGCTGGTCATAGAACAGGCCGGTTTTTTGACCGCCAGTCAGATCGGCCATATAGGTCGCGCCATTCATCGGCACTGGCAGCGGCGCATCGGGTGCGACGCCGCGCAGGGTTTGGTTGACATCGTCCAGCCCTTCCAACCCGCGCGTGCGTCCCGAGGCGTTTTTCAGCACCGTGGTCACGCCAGTGACCTTGACGAGAGCGTCTATCAGCAGGTCCAGATGCGCCTCAGCCCAGGCTGCGTTGGGCTGAATGACACAGGCTTCGCCAAAGCGGTCGACGATCACACCGGGGAAGCCATCCGCTTCTGCGTGGATCAGTCGATAATATGGGGCATCAAACAGGCGTTCGCGCATGTCCAGGGCACGGCGCAAGCGGGTCTCGAACCACGCCGCGTCAAGCTGCGCGTCGATGTCGCGATCCAGCACCCGGCACATGATCTTGGACTCGGGGTTTACAGCCACCAGTGCGATGGGCGCGCGCTTGTCATCCTCCAGAACAGCCAAAGCGCCCGCCGGGATCTTGCGGGTGCGACGGTCGGTGACGATGTCGTTGGCATAGACCCAGGGGAAGCCATGGCGCAAGCCGCGCGCGTTGGCTTTGGGTTTCAGACGGATACGGGGGCGGTCGGCAGATTGGGTCATGGCGCCCTCATAGTCGTGAACGCGCCGGTGGAAAAGCCCTAGCGGTTACGGGACCGCCAGCCACCACGACGTTTCGGGGTCTGAGCTGCCTGAAGGCCCTCGCTCAGAACTTGAGTCATAGGGTGGTCAGGGTTTTGTTCCGCGTAGCCCCCATGCAGTTCTGCCAGCGCTGTATTCTGGTCGCGATCAGCGGGCAGGCTGAGCGCCCAGTCCAGAAAAATGCTCCTGCACTCAGGCAGGGTGATACCGTCGATGCGATAGGCTTCGCGGATCAGCCCCTTGTGGTCGTTGGGATCAGTGCTGCGCGCCAATTTCGTCCCCCTTGATCACGCCCCCAATCAGATCGGCTGCGGTCGTATAACTTTCCTGCAATGCCGCCTGTAGCGCCCCGACCTGTTCGAACCCGGTGGCACGGCACAAAAACGCCGCGCCGCCCTCGCCCATCTTGTCGGCCTCGATAACTTTGCCGGAAAGCAGCCGTGCTGCGCATTGCACGGACCAGCATAAGCCATAGCAATCCTTCAGGGATTGCGCCTGCGCGACATCCAGTAACCCGGCTGCGACGGCGCCATCCAGACCTGAGGACACATCACGCTGTGCGGATCCCGCCAGCAAGGCACCGGTTTCGGCCATCAGCTCAATATCCATCAGTCGTCCCGGGCCGTTCTTGGCGTCCCAGATACCAGCGGGTGCTTTGGCCGCAGCCAGACGCGAACGCATCTCGGCCACTTCGTGCAAGACTTTTGCGTGGTCCCTTTTTTGTGACAGGAACCCAGCGCGGAAGGTTTCGATTTCATCGGCCAGCCCTAGATCCCCGGCAACGACATGCGCGCGGGTCAGGGCCAGATGCTCCCACACCCAGGCTTCGTTCTGCTGGTAGTTGGTGTAGCTGGCCCAACTGGTCGCCACTGGCCCCTGATTGCCAGAGGGGCGCAACCGCATATCGACTTCATACAACCGCCCCTGCGACATCGGCGCGGACAATGCTGTGATCAGCGCCTGCGTGAACCGCGCGTAGTAGGTGCGTGTCGCCAAAGGGCGCGGTCCTTCCGACATGTCCTGATCCAGAGGGTCATAGATCACGATCATGTCCAGATCGGATTGCGAGTTAATTCGCCCTGCCCCCAATGAGCCCATACCCAAAACGGCAGCCCCGCGCCCCGGAGCAGGTCCATGCTTGCGGGCGAAAGTCTTGGTAACATAAGGCAGGATGGCCGCGATCACCGACTGCGCAAGCTCAGCATATTGTTGGCCCGCTTGAGCCCCGTCGACCAGGCCGCGCAGATGATGCACACCAACCCGGAAATGCCATTCCTTGCACCAGCGTCGCGCAAGATCGAGTTGGGTTTCATAGTCCGTTTCTTCTGACAGAGCCTGCGCTAATTCAGCCTGCAGCGCCTCTTGCCCCGGCCAATCCGCAAAGAAACTGCCGCCGATCACTGCGTCAAACACTGACGCGTTGCGTGACAGGTGCGAGGCCAGAGCGTGCGATGTGCCAACGATATCGGTTAACAGGTCGATCAGTTGCGGGTTTGCTTCAAACAGCGAAAACAGCTGCACACCGGCTGGCAAACCTGCCAGAAACCCGTCCAAAGCCATCAATGCTTCATCGGGCTTGGCCGTTTTGGCCAGCCGCGACAGCAACTCGGGCCGCAGACGTTCGAAAATCCGTGCGCCACGCTGCGATCTGAGGGCCGGATAGGTCGTCCAGCGGGCCAGAACGGTTTTGTCGAACTCCACATCCTGCACCTGGGCGGGTGCGGCACCCGGGCCGGGGGCGAAAAACCCCTCGGTCAGTTCATGCACTTCGGTCAGGCGGTTCGTCAGGTCTTGCGTCAACTCGGCGCTACTGAGTCCCATCAGACAGGCGACGCGTTCGATCCCATCCGGCGATTTCGGCACCTTGTGGGTCTGTGCGTCATGAACCATCTGAATGCGGTGTTCGACCTCGCGATGGGCGCGATAGTGATCGGTCAGCTTGTCGGCGACATCCCGCGGCACCCATCCCTTCGACGCCAGCGCGGTCAGCCCCGGAACAGTCCCTCGCACGCGCAGGTCCGCATCCCGGCCGCCGGCAATCAGCTGACGGGTTTGGGTAAAGAACTCAATCTCGCGGATACCGCCCTGCCCCAGCTTCATATCGTGACCGGGGATCGACAAGGACCCGCCCGTGCCTTTGTTTTCCCGGATGCGCAGGCGCATATCATGGGCGTCCTGAATGGCGGCAAAGTCCAGATGGCGACGCCAGACAAAGGGGCGCAGGCTGTCAAGGAAACGCTGACCTGCCACCAGATCTCCGGCGCAAGGCCGCGCTTTGATATAAGCAGCGCGTTCCCATGTTCGGCCCAGGCTTTCATAGTACCGTTCAGCGGCCTCCATCGCCATGCAAACCGGGGTTACGGCGGGATCGGGGCGCAGCCTCAGATCTGTTCGGAATACATAGCCATCCGCCGTCTTTTCGCTCAGCGTCGCGCAGAAGTTCCGCGTGGCCCGCACCATGCCCTGCCGGGCCTCGTAAAAGTCGTCGGGGTCAAAGCGCGTCTCGTCAAACAAGACAATCAGATCGATATCTGAGCTGTAGTTCAGCTCATGCGCGCCCATCTTACCCATCGCCAGGATGACCAGCCCGGCCGCGGTTTCGACATCATCCTCGGTCATACCCGGCAGCTTCTTGCGCCGGATCAGCGTTGCGATCTCGGCCTTGGCAGCGACATCCGCAGCCAGAGCTCCGAAATCGGTCAATACAGCGGTGACTTTCTCAAGCGGCCATGCGCCTGCAATGTCTGCAAGCGCGGTCAGCAATGCCATACGCCGTTTGGCCTTACGCAAGCCGGGTTTCAACTGATCCGGCATCAGCCCCCGCGCAGCAGCCATGACGTCAGCCAGTGCTTGATCCGGCTGTATCAGGGCCTGAGGCAGCCAGTCCTTTTCAAGCTCGATAAGACCTTTCAGATAGGGGCTCGACCCGGCAGTACCCGCCACCAGTTCCCCCATCTCCTGCGGCAATTCTGGCATCAAGGCCCGCGCTTCATCCCCCAGAGACGGATCAAAAGCTCGTGGAAGTCGGGTAATAGCTAGAGCGTCAGTCATACGCGCAAACTGCGCATCGCAGCGCGTGATCGTCAATGGGGCATTCTGATCAGGTTTCCTGCACAGGCGTATCCTGACTGAAACTGTTCACCCAGACGTCATTTCTTCGTTCCCACAACGAAGAAATCAGCATCGCTTCGCGTTCTGTCGCACCCGGGCGCAGATAATCGGCACGGTAGGTCAGCAGAACGATATCCGGTGTCAGAACGCGCAATCTCTCATCGCTCAGGTCAAACCTTGCCATCGTCGGTGCGTCTGCGAATTGCCCAACATGATCGTCGCGATTAGCAAAGCCCGTGGGGTAAACCCCTAAAAAATCCGCGCTCAACAATGCCCGATCCGCATTTGCATTGCCGTCCACCAGCGCCGTCCAGACCTGCTTTTCCAGATCGAGAATTTCGTTCAGCGCAGGTGCTGCTCTGTGTTCTGTCATATCCATTGTTGTGTGACACATATTATTACAGGAAACCGGAAGATGCCGGGTAAAGCCGGAAGAGTGCGGATGGGCGTTGAAAAAAAGGGCTCATATATACTTTGCTCCGTTTGACTGGCCCGAACCATAGTGGTTTTCAATTACCGTTGAAAAGGGCGTTTACGCGGAAGTCGCTTTGATTGTGACAGCATAATCTGCAAAAGCCCGAACGCACGTTGAACATCATGTAAACAAGGCTTTTGGAGCGTTTGTGGCGCGTGAGTTGTCCGAAACTCTCTTCATTCTTGGCACACGGAACCGAGAAATTTCTCGCCCGGTTCGTTTCGGGCTTACCAGAAAAAAGATTTTTCTTTTTTGTTTTAATGCCTTAACCGTTTAGCACCTTGTGGAACGAACAAGCTTTTCTGGGAACCAATTATTGACCAAGCCGCGTTGGTCAGAAGTCGCTGCAACAGCGTGTTGGTTTCAAGTTCTGGCCGACGGTCAGTAAGCATTGGGCTGCATAGTTGATCGTTTTCTGTCGGGTTTCCGGGCATCTTGAATGCCCTGTATGGTCTGCCATCCTCGACGCCGTTGTACTTCCTGCAGATCGGAACGGCGTCATATCCTATCGATCATAGCAAGCGACCAAAGCTCATCGGTGACAGTGACAGGAGCCATTTGCCTCCGCTTCGGTTGGTAATGTCGCAGAGACCACAGCCTACTGCCTTCAACGCCAACGCTCGGGCCGTTGCGTTCAGACTAATGTTGTCGACAACCAACCTGGTGCATTCCCAATGCATAGCGTCGATCGGGTATTGCTCCATTAGATCGTCAGGAATGAAGTGTAGCTTCTGACGCTTGGCGTCGTTGAGCAGGTTCCGGGCCAACAAAGGAGTACGGTGATGGCGCAACTGCTGGACCAACACGGTCGCCCTGTTCGCACTCAGTCGCTTGTCAAACGGGTTGCCGAGTCGGGTATCACAGGCGTTCGGCAAGCATGAGCTCCGACCGTTGCGTCGGGACTGACCCCTGTTCGGCTGGCGGGCATCCTTGCCGCTGCCAACGAAGGCAACCTGCACGATTACCTCGTTCTCGCTGAAGAAATGGAAGAGCAGGACACGCGCTATCAGTCGGTGCTGGGCATCCGCAAACGCGCTGTTTCCGGTGTTGCGCCGATCGACAAGCCCGCATCGGACAGCGATCTGGACAAGAAGATCGCAAAAGACGTGCCGGAAAACCTGGCCGACCATGATGGATTCACAGATCTTGCCGAGGATCTGCTGGATGCACTGGGAAAAGGATTTAGCCAGGTCGAGATAGACTGGAAACGCGGTAAGCGGAACTGGACAGTGCAGGAGTTCATCCACCGCGATCCCTGTTTCTTCACCTTTGATCGGGAAACTGGCCGCGAAGTACGTCTGATCGATGAAGCCGACATGGTTGCCGGCTTTGCGGCAACAACGAAGACAGCATCCCCGGCCGGGACAGCGGAGGTCCAGTACGAGCGGGCGTTCCCTACATGGTCGGCGAACGCGGCCGAGAGCTGTTCGTGCCCGGTGTTTCAGGATCGATCCTGCCCACCCGCGCCCTTCAATCAGCTCTGGCGGCGTCCGCTTTGGCCGGTTCGGTGGCAACCGTGGCCCCGAATGCAAACGAGCTGTCTGGTATGATCGACACCCGCCCGCCGATCTCGGCTCTGTCTGGTGGCTTTCAGCGCGTTCGTGGCGGCGACACGATCAACATCTCGATCGCACCGCCGCCAGGAACAGACCCGGCCAAGATCGCCCGCATGGTTCGGGAAGAGATGGAGCGCCTCAGGAAACAGCGAAACGCAGACCTTCACGACGGGGTGGATTACTGATGCAGTTTGGCGGTGTGATGATGGCACTCGGTGTGTTCCGGTTCGGTATGTCGAACGGGGCTTACCAAAAGATGACGCGCAGCGCCGGGTATCGCTGGACCGAGGTCAACCGGATCGGCCGCGAAGCCGCCCTGCAATACTCGGGACAGAGCGCCCAGCAGATCACCATTGAAGGGGTCATTTGCCCGCATTTCAAAGGCGGTTTGCGGCAGGTGGAATTGATGCGGGCGCAGGCCGCGCTGAAGACGCCGTTGATGATGGTGGACGGGCTGGGCTGGGTCTGGAAGCGTTGGGTTATCGTTCAGGTCGAAGAGCGCAAAAGCTACTTCATGGCTGACGGTGCCCCCCGCCAGATCGAGTTCTCACTGACACTGAAATCCTACGGCCCGGATGCGCAGGGCATTACAAGCTTGATTGGGAGCATACTGTGACAACGTACCGAACCATTGACGGCGACATAGTGGACGAAATCTGCAAAGCCCATTTCGGTCGCGAAGACTATGCTGGTGTCGTCTATGAGGCCAACCCTGGTCTGGCGGCAATGGGGCCAATCCTTCCCAAGGGGCTGGTGATCACCCTGCCCACTATCCAGCAAAACCCGGTACGCACACCGAAGCGGTTGTGGGGCTGACCTGTGGAAATCGACTTTCGCATTCTCGCTAACGGCTCCGATGTCACCTCGGCGTTTCAGGACCGGATGATCAGTATGACCATCACGGACGAGGCCGGGTCCAAATCCGACACAGCACAGATCCGTGTGGACAACCGCGAATTTCAACTGGCCCTGCCTCCGACCGGAGCGGCGCTGGAGATCGCAATGGACTTTACCGGCAATCTGGTGTCGATGGGCCGTTTTGTGGTCGATGAGCTGTCGGGTGACTTCGACCCGGCAACACTGACAATCGACGCAAAGGCGGCTGACATGCTGGGCGCAATCCGCGCCCGGAAAACCCGCGACTGGCCGAACGCGTCCGTGGACGGCATCGTCAACAAGATCGCGTCCGAGCATGGCTTGACGCCGGTTATCAGCGACAGACTGAAGGGCAAAACGTTTGAGTACCAGGCACAAACCTCGGAAAGCGACCTGAACTTCCTGACCCGCATCGCGCGGGATCTGGATGCGGTTGCCAAACCTGCAGGCGGTGCCCTGGTCTTCGTCAAACGCGGCGAGGCGAAATCCGGCGACGGCAGCGATTTGCCCACCTTTGACTTCCATCTGTCAGACTTCACGCGGGGCACGTTCCAGATCACGGGTCGCGGGCGCTATGGTAGCGTCGTGGCCGAATGGGCCGAGCTGGGTGCGGCTACGGTCCACAAGGTACAGGTCGGCGACAAGCAGCCCCAGTTGGCGCTGCGCCATCCTTACAGCTCGGCCGAGGAAGCGCACCGCGCCGCTCAGGCCGCGCTAGACCGGGCCGAACGGACATCCGGTAAGATCAACATGACCCTCGCAGGGTTCAGGGGTGACTTGTCGGCCGAGTCGAAGACCCACTTGCGCGGGGTGAACCCAAAACTGGAAGGGGAATGGCTGGTCACGAAAGTCACGCACCGGATGGCCAACACCCTGACCACCTCTTTCGAAGCGGAACGCGACAACGAAAAGGCACAATCATGAAACGTCCCAGCTTTGACGATCTGACCGAAGACCAGAAACTGAACTTTGGCAACGGCGTCGGCCCCTATTGGATGCCCGACTGGATGCGCAAACTGATCACGGAAACCGCCAGTTGGTTCTTCAGGGACGCAAGCTGGCGACATCATGATTTTGGCTACATCGTCGGCGGAGATCGCTGGGATCGCGCCCGCTGCGATTGGAAGTTCTTTGTCGCCATGACCAAAGACGCGCTGACCCAACGTTGGTCTTTTGCAGTCGTGACTGTCCCGGCCGCGTTGATCCTGTAGGTGGTGTTTTACCTCGCAGTGCGGATCGGCAGGCAGATTGGCTCGTTTGAGTACCGCGATGGGTACGCCAATTTAATAGAGGCTGCAAACGACTGAAAGACACGAGAACCTTGCCATCTTGGCCACGAAATCGCCATTCGCTGCAAGTACAACACTGGTCGCCACAAAAGGCAGCAATGCGCAGGTATCTCCACTTTGCAAGACCTCGGAAGCGCGTCAATAAACGCCGGGTTCGATTTCCATGATAAGACCTGCATGACAGAAGCCGCGCTGACATAAGTTCAGTCCAAACTTCAGATATGCAGCGCCTTACCCAGCGCTTTGAGGCAGGCTTCCTGCAGGCCTTCAGACTGGGTTGGGTGGGCGTGGATAGTTGCGCCTATGTCCTCAAGGCATGCTCCCATTTCGATGGCGAGCGAGAAGGCCGCCGAGAGTTCCGACATCTGCGCGCCGACAGCCTGAATGCCCACGACAGCATGGTCGCTTTCTCGCCAGACCACGCGGACAAATCCGTCTTCTCGTTCGCATGTCATGGCCCGACCGTTGGCTGCCAACGGAAAATCGCTGGCCTTTGTACCGTCGATTTCACCGGGCAGAGCACCACAGGTGACGATCTCGGGATCGGTGAAACAGACTGCGGGGATCGCGCGTTTGTCCCACTCGACAGTGTGACCCGCGATATGTTCGGCGACCATTTCGCCCTGCGCCATGGCGCGATGCGCGAGCATGGGCTCGCCTGTGACGTCCCCAATTGCATAGATGCCCCGCATCGAGCTCTGACAGGTCTCGTCGATCTGAATGAACGGGCCGTCCATCGTTAGCGAAAGTTCTTCGACCCCGATGCCATGGGTGCGCGGGCGGCGGCCGACGGTCACCAGTACCTTGTCGGCGACAACATTACCCTGATCCGTGGCCAAAACACCTTCGGAATAGCCCTGCGCCTTGGTGTCGGTCATGACAGTGACGTTCAGAGCCGACAGACGTTTCGCCACCGGTGCAGTCAGCGCTTTGTCATAGGTGGGCAGAATGCGGGCTTCGGCCTCGACCACCGTGACCTTGGTACCCAGTTTGGCAAAGGCCGTGCCCAATTCCAGCCCTATATAACCGCCGCCGACAACGGCAAGGCTTTCAGGCACGTCACCCAGTGCCAGAGCTTCGGTCGAAGACAGGATATCGCCGCCAAATGGCAGGAAAGGCAGTTCGACCGGGGCCGAACCCGACGCAATGACGATGTATTCAGCAGTGATTTCACGGCTCTCGCCATCAGTATCGCTGACCAACACGGTCTTTCCATCCAGAAACCGGGCGCAGCCCGACACGAACCTGACGCCTGCCTTTTTCATTAGGCCCGAGACACCGGTTTTCAGCCGTTTGACGATACCGTCCTTCCAAGCAACAGTCTTGGCGAGGTCAATTTTCGGGGCTGGGGCGGTGATGCCCAGCGGGCCGTCATTAACCGAAGTGATCCGGTGAAACTCGTCGGCAGCGTGGATTAGCGCCTTGGAGGGGATACAGCCCACGTTCAGACAGGTGCCGCCGGGCTTGGCTTCGTCCACTACGATCGTGTCGATGCCCAACTGGCCCGCACGAATGGCGCAAACATACCCGCCGGGACCAGCGCCGATGATCAGCAACTTACATTTCAGGTCCGACATTCAGCCCTCCACAAACAGCATGGCCGGGGTTTCCAGCAAGGATTTCAGTTTCTGCACGAAAACGGCCGCATCCCAGCCATCGACCACCCGGTGATCGAAGCTACACGAGATGTTCATCATCTTGCGCGGTTGGAACTGCTGGCCGTCCCAAACCGGGCGGATCTGCATTTTGTTAACGCCGACAATAGCCACTTCGGGGTGGTTGATGATTGGAGTGGTGGCCAGCGCGCCCAAGGGCCCGAGCGAGGTGATGGTGATGGTGCCCCCCTGCAATTCCTCGCGCTTGATCGTGCCGTCACGGGCGGCCTCGGCCAGACGGGTCAGCTCGGCGGCATTGTCCCACAGGCTGCCCGCTTCGGCGTGGCGGATCACCGGCACATTCAGCCCGTTTGGCGTCTGGGTGGCGATGCCAACATGCACCCCGCCATGGCGATGGATTATACCGGCCTCGTCATCGTAGCGAGCGTTCAGTTCGGGCTGTTCGCGCACCGCTTCAACAATCGCGCGCATCAGGAACGGCAGCATGGTCAGCTTTGGCCTATCACCCTTGTGCTTGTCGTTCAGTGCCACCCGCAGCGAGTCGAGAGACTCGATTTCAACCTCTTCGACGATGGTAATATGCGGGATCTGGCGTTTTGAAAGCTGCATCTTTTCGGCGATCTTGCGACGCATGCCGATGACGCGCACCTCTTCGATACCGGTGTTGGTTCCTCGGGAGATTTGACCCTGTTGAATCCCGCCAGAGGCAATCCACTGGTCCAGATCGCTGTGGCTGATCCGCGAGGCTGGACCGGACCCCGGCACCTGGCGCAGGTCAATACCTTCTTCACGGGCACGGGCGCGTACCGAAGGAGAGGCCAGCGGCTTGGTGCCTTGGGCGCGCGCGACTGCGGGCGCGGCCTGTTCCGGAGCTCTTGCAGGTTCAGACGTGGGCTCGACCTTCGGCTCTGGCTCAGGTTCGGGCTCAACATCGGTCGCCTCGGCCGCGGCAGGCGCATCGCCTTCGTTGCCTTCGCCGTCGACCTCGATGCGGATCAGAGTGGCACCAACGGCCATCAACTCGCCGATCTCCCCACCCAGTTCCAGAACCTTGCCATCCACGGAAGATGGCACTTCGACCGCAGCCTTGTCGGTCATCACCACAGCCAGAATATCGTCTTCCCTGACGATATCACCGGGCTTGACCTGCCATTCGGTCAACTCAGCTTCGGCGATACCTTCGCCAATGTCCGGAAGGCGGATTATGTGCACGCCCATGGCTCAGTCCTCCATGACAGTGTTGAGGGCTTCACCCACACGCATTGGGCCCGGGAAATACTGCCATTCCTGGGCATGCGGATAGGGTGTGTCCCAACCGGTGACCCGGATGATTGGTGCCTCGAGGTGATAAAAGCATTCCTCTTGCACCAGGCTCAGCAGTTCGGCGCCAAAACCGCAGGTGCGCGTGGCTTCATGCACGATCACGCAGCGGCCGGTCTTCTTCACCGAGGCGGTGATCGTTTCCAGATCCAACGGCATGAGTGTCCGCAGGTCGATCACCTCAGCGTCAATGCCGGTTTCCTTTGCGGCGGCCTCGGCTACGTAAACCATGGTCCCGTAGGCCAAGACGGTCACATCCGCCCCCTCGCGAGTGATCTTGGCCTTACCCAGCGGCACGATCTCATCGCCTTCAGGGACGTCGCCCTGTGCATGCTTTTTCCAGGTTGTCAGCGGCTTGTCATGGTGCCCGTCAAACGGCCCGTTATAAAGCCGCTTGGGCTCCAGAAAAATCACCGGATCAGGGTCGGCAATCGAAGCAAGCAGCAGCCCCTTGGCGTCCACGGGGTTGGACGGCATCACCACCTTTAGGCCCGACACATGGGTAAACAGCGCCTCTGGGCTCTGACTGTGGGTCTGGCCGCCAAAAATACCGCCGCCCGTGGGCATGCGGATGACAAGCGGGCAGGTGAAATCGGCGTTCGAGCGATGGCGCAAGCGCGCGGCCTCACTCACGATCTGATCATAGGCGGGATAAACATAATCGGCGAACTGAATCTCGATCACCGGTTTCAGACCATACGCGGCCATACCGATTGCAGTACCGACGATGCCGCTTTCGTTGATCGGCGCATCGAAACAGCGGCTCTTTCCGTACTTCTCCTGCAGGCCGGCGGTGCAGCGGAAGACGCCACCGAAAAACCCCACATCCTCACCAAACACCACCACTCGGTCGTCGGCACCCATTGCCACATCATGGGCGTCGCGAATAGCTTCGATCATTGTCATTTGGGCCATCTCTCAATACCCCGCTTGCTGGCGCTGCCGGATCAGATGCGGCGGCATCGTTTCATAGACACCTTCGAACATGTCGCGCGGCGATGGAGCCTTACCGTCACCCAGGGTACCGACACTCTCGGCCTGTTTTTGCGTCGCAATGACCTCATCCATGATTTCGGCCTCGGCCTGCGTATGGCGTTCGTAGGACCATTCGCCGATTGTGATCAGATGCTGTTTCAGCCGCTCTATCGGATCGCCCAGCGGCCAGGCGCTGGCTTCCTCACCCGAGCGATAGGCCGAGGGATCGTCCGACGAAGAATGCCCCCCAGCACGGTAAGTCACGTACTCGATCAAGGTCGGACCCAACCCCTGGCGCGCGCGTTCGGCGGCCCACTTGGCGACCGCATGAACGGCCAGATAGTCGTTGCCATCGACACGAAGCGAAGGAATGCCGAACCCATGACCGCGCGCGGCAAATGTGCCCACACCGCCTCGGGCGATTCCCTGAAAGGTCGAAATAGCCCATTGGTTGTTAACGATGTTCAGAACCACCGGTGCCTTGTAGGTGGAAGCAAACACCATCGCCGCATGAAAATCGCTTTCCGCGGTTGAACCGTCCCCAATCCAACCGGCGGCAATCTTGGTATCCCCTGAAATGGCCGAGGCCATGGCCCAGCCCACCGACTGTACGAATTGCGTGCCCAGATTGCCTGAGATCGAAAAGAACCCGTGTTCCTTCGATGTGTACATGATCGGCAACTGCCGCCCGTGCAGCGGATCATTGGCGTTGGAATAGATCTGGTTCATCATCGTCAGCATCGGGTAGTCCACCGCAACCAGCAGGCCGGCCTGACGATATGTCGGGAAGTTCATGTCTCCGGGGCGCAAAGCACGCGCGAATGCGCAGCTGATCGCCTCCTCGCCCAGATGCTGCATATAGAAACTGGTCTTGCCCTGACGCTGTGCCATCAGCATGCGCTTGTCAAAGGCGCGCAGGGTCAGCATATGGCGCAAGCCGGTTCGCAACTCATCAGGTGTCAACGCACCTGCCCAGTCGCCAACTGCCTGCCCCTCTTTGTTCAGCACTCGAACAATGGAAAATGCCATGTCACGAATGTCATCCGCAGCGACATCGACCGGCGGCCGGGGAACTTCACCAGCGCGGGGGATTTCGAAATCCGAGAAATCCGGCGTATCGCCTGGGCGGCAACCCGGTTCGGGTACATTCAGCGACAACGGTTTAATTGAATCGCTCATGCCGCCCCCTCCTGACGGTGATCACGGGCGCGATCCAGAATGTCATCGACAATCTGATCCGCTACCATCGTGGTCGAATGGCCGGTGCGTTTCGAGGTTTCGAGGATCTCGGCAATACGCGTCGCGATTTCCTTGAGCCTGGACTGGCGATATACCTCACCCGCCTTGTGGATTTCACCTGCCACGCTGATGATGCCGCCTGCATTAACTACGTAATCTGGCAGATAGCGAATTCCGCGCGCGCGAAGGGTCTCGGCAACTTCATCTTCCGCCAATTGGTTGTTGGCCGCGCCACAGACCAACCGCGCCGACAGTTTCTGCGCACTGTCATGAGTCAGAATACCGCCCAGCGCGCAGGGCGCGAAAATGTCCACCTGTGCGTCAAAGACCTGATCCACGGGGCAGATATCCGCACGCAACTGATCGCGGGCCAAATCCAGCGCCGCCTGATTGATGTCCGACACGATCAGCGACGCGCCCGCAGCGTGCAGTTTTTCCGCCAGGCTCATGCCCACATGGCCCAGACCCTGAACCAGTACGCGGCGCCCGGTCAGGTCAGCGCTGCCAAACACGTCGCTGGCACCAACCTTCAGGCATTGGAAAACCCCTTCCGCGGTAAAGGGTGACGGGTCGCCGCTGCCATGCTCGCCCCCTTCAAGGCCAACCGCGAATTCCGTTTCCTCAGCCACAATTCGTATGTCTTCCGGCGAGAAGCCAACATCTTCGGCCGTGTAATACTGTCCCTCCAGCGCATCGACTGCGCGGCCAAAGGCACGCAGCATAGCCGGAGTTTTGTCTTTGCGGGCATTGCCGATGATCACCGATTTACCACCACCCAGCCCAAGGCCGGCCATGACATTTTTGGCCGTCATACCGCGTGCCAGTCGCACCACATCCTCGCGCGCAGCGTCACGACTGTCGTAGGCCCACATTCGGCAGCCACCCGCCGCCGGGCCGCAAACCGTCGAATGCAGACAGATGTAAGCCTGTAATCCGCTGCTGGTATCCTCGGCAAAGATCAGACGTTCATATCCGGGTGGCGGAGTTTCTTCTGTGAGGATCAGGGGCATAGTTTCACCATTTGTTTGCATGGCTGGGTTTAGTCTTTTCGATCTGTCAGGATCATCACTTCCAGATTATGGTCCTGTGCCGGGTTGAAAAACCGCTTTTACAAGGTATCTTGAACCAAATGGAGTGATTTCCACTAGTTCTTAGGGGTATCCATAGTGCCTTTCACTACTGATCAATTAGATCGAGAGATTATTCGCGCATTGCAAGAGGACGGACGCATGTCCTTGGTCCAACTGTCGGAACGCATCGGCCTGTCCGCTACACCTTGCAAACGCCGATTAGCGCGTCTTGAGGAATCCGGGCTGATTTCGGGTTACAGCGCCTGTATCGACCGTAAAACAGCGGGCTTTCCGATCACGGCTTTCGTCTCGGTCGAACTCGAACGGCAGGACGCGGAAAAAGTGGCCGACTTCCAACGTCAGGTCGCGCTGTTTGACGAGGTGGTGACCGGAACGTTGATGACAGGCGCACAGGATTTCCTTCTGGAAGTTGCCGTTGAAAGCCTCGAAGAGTTCGAGACGTTCCTGCAGACAAAACTAATGCGGCTGCCGGGTTTACGCGTTGTGCGCTCGCGGTTCGCCCTACGCCGATTCATCAGCCGGGCGCGCATCCCTTATTGAGAACCAGAGCCAGTTTCGCCTGGGCTAATCCGGCTTTCCAACCTTATAAGTCTAGCGTCCGGTTACTACGGATCGCGACATGCTGCACGAGCGAAGCCTCAAACGGTGGTGGAGGTCCGGTAGGGGCTCACTTCAGCCTGAGTTTAGAGTTGCTGCACACTTCCGTGTCAAAAATTGCAAGAAACCGTGGCGCGCTACATCCATTCCCGCAACCTGCGACTGAATTGTTCATCGGTAACCGAATAGCTAATGTAAATCTTTTTCACATTGACCCCTTGCAACACCCAACAGCGACCCCATCTAGACAATGTGAAAAGAGTTTACATCAACCCTGGAGAGCTCAAATGACCGCACTGTCCGACCCCGCCGTCCCCGCAAATCCGGGATGGCTTTACCGAATTGAGGCCTGGCTGGATGACAAAGGCAAAGGGGCCTGGATCGCCGCAATGGTCCTTGGTTTCATCTTCTTCTGGCCTGTTGGCCTCGCCCTTCTGGCTTACATGATCTGGAGCAAACGCATGTTCAGCAAATCCTGCAGCCGCCGCAAATCCTGGCACAGCCACATGAGCGCGATGAAGCCATCCGGCAACAGCGCATTTGACGCCTATAAGGCAGACACTCTGGCCCGCCTGGAACGCGAACAGCAGGACTTTGAAGCTTTCCTGCGCCGCCTGCGCGATGCCAAGGACAAGGCCGAATTCGACGAGTTCATGGACGAACGTGCCCGCGAGAACCATGAAGAAGGCGGCAAAGGCGAGCCTGCCTGATTGACCTTGCCCTGTCCCCGCATTCTGGGACAGGGTGCCCTAACACTCTTTTTCGGACCTGTCGAATGAATCACCTGCCTGACCCGGATACCCAACCCGATTTCTACCGCTCGGTTACGAGCAAACGCTTTGTCGCGTGGCTGTTTGACGTCGCCTTCATTTCGCTGCTCTGCACGGTGGCGGTTCTCTTTACCGCGTTTCTGGGTCTGTTTTTCCTAGCCGTGATTTATGCGGTTATCAGCTTTGTCTACCGCGTGGTGACGATCGCCAACGGCTCAGCGACGCTGGGTATGCGGTTCATGGGCATCGAACTGCGGGACTCTTTTGGCGAGAGGATGGATTTGGGCAAGGCCATAGCCCACACCGCCGGCTACTTCGTCAGCATGACGTTTGCCGTGATCCAGATCATCTCGGTCATCATGATGTTGACCAGCGCCCGCGGTCAGGGACTAACCGACAGCTTTCTGGGCACCGTTATGATCAATCAACGGGCCTGAAGCGAGGTTGCGTGAAACACTTGGCGGCCTTGGGAACGGTTGCTATCATCCCACCCGAGGCTACATGGGACCTTCATGCGACACACGCTGCCAATTGCGCCACAATTTTATGTCACGGCCCCGCAACCCTGCCCTTATCTCGACGGCAGGATGGAGCGTAAGCTGTTCACCGCCCTTCAGGGCGAAGGTGCCGAGCAGCTGAACAACTCGCTGTCGCAACAGGGGTTTCGCCGGTCGCAGAATGTGCTCTACCGTCCCTCCTGCACCGATTGTGCAGCTTGCCTTTCGGCCCGGATCGATGTCTCGGCCTTCCGCCCGACCAAAAGCCAGAAACGGACGGTAAAACGAAACGGGTATCTGCAGCGCCGCGCGACGTCGCCCTGGGCTACAGACGAACAATACGAACTGTTTCGCCGTTACCTCGACACCCGGCACGCCGATGGCGGTATGGCCGATATGGACGTGTTCGAGTTTGCGGCGATGATCGAAGAAACCCCGATCCGAAGCCGCGTAGTGGAATATGCGGATCCGGACACCCGCGACCTGATCGCTGTCAGCCTGACCGATGTGCTCGACGATGGGCTGAGCATGGTCTATTCCTTCTACGATCCAAACCAGCCTCAGAATTCTCTGGGCACCTATATGATTCTGGACCACATTGACATCGCGCGCGAAGCAGGCCTGCCCTATATTTACCTGGGTTACTGGGTCCCCGGCAGCCCCAAGATGGGCTACAAAGCCAAATTCTCCGGACTCGAGGCCTACATACAAGGCGATTGGCAAAAAATCAGAGATCCGAAGGCCTTTTGCGGCTCATCACAACATCCTCTGTCCGCCGCTCCGATTGCCGAGCAAGTGGCCAATATCCAGCTACCGGACCGCCACCCGACCAAGGGCTAACCATCCCATGAAACAGAACCTGCATGCCGTCACCCTTGTGGTGCCGGATTACGATGACGCAATCGCGTTTTATACGGAACGACTTAGTTTCCAGGTCTTGAAAGACATTGATCTCGGAGACGGAAAACGCTGGGTCCTGATCACACCACCGGGTTCAGACTGCGGCGCCCTTCTTCTGGCCAAAGCCGACGGACCCGAACAGCGCGCTGCCATCGGTAACCAGACCGGTGGCCGTGTAGGGTTCTTCCTGCAAACCGATGACTTCCAGCGCGACCACACAGAGATGCTATCCAAAGGCGTCCATTTCGAAGAAGCCCCCCGCTTTGAACCCTATGGCAGCGTCGCCGTCTGGCGCGATCCCTTCGGCAATCGCTGGGACCTGATCCAATTCTCCTGATCCGCCTCTTCATCTGGCCCAAAATATCCCGGGGATGAATTGGCTGCAGGCCAAGAAGGGGCTGGCCCCTTCCCTGATTTCAAAAAGAAAAGGGGGCCCTCAGGCCCCCTTTGCATTTGAATTAATCTGATCAGTTCGGGATCAGATCAGGAACGATTGTGACAATCGCCGGGAAGAACCACAGGATCGCAATCCCTACAACCTGGATCAGAACAAACGGTATGATACCGCGATAGATATGACCGGTTGTCACCTCTTTTGGCGCCACGCCTCGCAAGTAGAACAACGCAAACCCGAACGGTGGCGTCAGGAACGACGTCTGCAGGTTCACCGCCACCATGATCGTCACCCATTTCGGATCAAACGACCCGCCATAGATCACCGGGCCCACGATGGGGATCACGATGTAGATGATCTCGAGGAAGTCCAGCACGAAGCCCAGGATGAACAGCACCAGCATCACGATCAGGAAGACCGTGAATTCGTTGTCAAAGCTCTTCAGGAATTGCTGGATATAGTGCTCCCCTCCGAATGAGATCACCACGAGGTTCAGCAACTGCGAGCCGATCAGGATGGTAAACACCATCGAGGTCACCTTGGCCGTCTCGCGCACCACCGGGGTCAGGACGCCGCTGGAATACAAAACCCAGCACCCGAACAGCAGCCCGAACAGGGCATACAGGTATGACGCATAGGCAATGATGAACGCGATCCAGGTTTCCAGCGTCACATTGCCCTGATTGATGCGCAGGTCAAAGTTGACCCCCATCAGCAATGCAATGATCACGGCAAAGGTCGACCAGATGATCACTTTACCGGGCCGGCCCTGATCCTGCAGCTTGCGATACGCCGCCAGCATGATCGCGCCGCCAGCACCCAGCGCAGCCGCCGGTGTTGGGTTGGTCACGCCACCCAGGATCGATCCCAGCACCGCGATGATCAAAACCAGCGGCGGGAAGACCACGCGGATCAGATCATTGGTGGCACAGCGCGCCGCAGCCTCTCTACAGCCATACATGGCCAACGCGAATGGCAAGGCGAGCAACAGGAAAGTCGCGCCGGACGATGTGGTCGGCGAAATCATCAGAATATCCACCAGCAACATCAGCAGCAAACCAATCGCACCCAGGATCAACGGCTGCGGCGCACGCGACGGTGCGATACCGCGGCCGAGAACCAATGTCAGACCCAACAGCAGGACAACAACGGCCACACCTGTTCCAATCGGGGCTGCCGCTGCGATCCGTTCCTGCTGGGCTGCTGCCAGCTCTTCCTCGGTCAGGCGCTGTGATTCAGATGCTCCACCAGCCGCGTCGATGGCTTCCTGCTCGGCGACAGCTTGATCCCACGCGGACTGACCGTGCAGGTCGATCATCGCAACCTTGCACTCTTCTGACACATTGGTGCGCAGCGATGCGCCCTGTCCGATGTCCGAGAAAGCCGAGACAGAGATATTCTGGCTGCCAATCACACCGACATTGCCCAACAGAACTACACCAACAATCAGCGCTACCGGAGCGCCCAGCAGCCATGTCAGACCTTCAGAGCGGGTGATCGGCTCCCCTGACCCACCCGACATCGCAACGGCGGGCGCCTTATGTGGATTCAGCAACGCGTAACCAAATGCATACAGAGCGTATAGCAGCGCCAGAAGGATACCCGGTAGTAGCGCCGCTTGGAACAGTGTCCCGACCGATACGACCGCAGGCTCTCCCAGATAGGTCAGCGCATCAGTACATCCTGCCTCAACAGCTCGCGTTTCTTGTGCGGTCGAATACAAGTCGCCCGCCAGCGTGCCAAGCAGGACGATCACGATCGACGGTGGAATGATCTGCCCCAGCGTTCCCGAAGCTGCGATTACACCGGTTGCGAGTTCAGGCGAGTAGTTGTTCCGCAACATGGTTGGCAGAGCAAGCAGGCCCATTGTCACCACGGTCGCGCCAACGATGCCGGTCGAAGCCGCAAGGAATGCCCCCACAACCACAATCGACACGGCCAGACCACCCGGAAGCGGGCCAAAAACGCGTGCCATCGTCGTCAGCAGGTCGTTGGCGATTTTCGAGCGCTCCAGCGTAATGCCCATCAGAACGAACATCAGCACGGCAAGCAAAGTCTCGATGGACTGCCCCGCCAGCACTCGCTCGTTCATGCGATTCACGATGAACGAAACGTTGCGGTCCAGTGCGGTTTCCCAGCCCGAGACAAAGACCGGCTCGGCTATCCTTGGTAAGTCCGGGTATCGGAATACGGATATGACATCAGGTTTTACCCCGGAGTTTACAACGTCCCGATAAGCCTGAGACCCCGTGTCGATTGCCTGGTGGATCAACAGACCAGCACTGTCTAACGCGGCGATGATCCCGAATGAGATTACCCCGGCGCCGCCGATGGCAAAGGCCACCGGGAACCCGGATAGAATGCCTCCGAAAAGGCAGAAGAATACGATAATGAGGCCTATCTCGACGCCATCAAGTCCGAATAACATAGTCTGGGTCTCCGTCCCTAATGTGCGCCTTCGTAGGCTTCTTCACCCTCGCCAAGGCTGTCCTTGTCGAGGTATTTTCCAACGCTGTCCGGCCCTTCCACATATTCCAGATACGACCGATACAGGAAGGCAATGGCGTGCAGGAACACCATGCCCGCAAAGGCCACCAACAAGATCTTGAACAGGAAGTAAGCGTTGAACCCGTTTGGGCTGAACCCGATGGTTTCCACATTCCAGCGCAGCGCGCGGGACTTCATCACCAGACGATCCAGCGTGTCGCTGGCCGAAGGTTTCGGCACGATCAGATGCCGCCACATGAAGTACCACCCGTACATCCAGGTCAGCACAGCCATCGGCATCATGAACAACAGCGCGCCCAGCATATCGATCACACGCTTCGTTCGGTGACTGACACCGGCATAGATCAGATCAACCCGAACGTGCCCGCCCTGCGCAAAGGTGTAGGTACAACACAGGCACACGACCATCGCATTATAAAGCTTCAACTCTTCAGCGAACCAGCTGATATCCATCTGGAACGGAATACCCAGACCAAAGGACATATCGGGGCGGGTAAAGACCCGCTGCATGAACACGATGACAATCTGCTGGATCACCATCAAAAGACCTGCCCACGCGAAAAAGCGCCCGGTGGTGTTCGCGAAACCCTCTAGTCCGCGGACTATACCCCACATGAAGTTCCGGTAGTACAGCCCGATGGCTGTCAGAACCAGAAACAAGGTAAACACCACAAAGAAGAACTCGACCGATCCGCCGTAGTAAACAAAGCGCATGATTGCTTCTTTGTCCGACCAGTTCAGCCAGAGTTGCGGATGCGTGATGGCGTATCCGAAATTGATGAAGGCTTCGGCGATGTTCTGAATGAACCAGATCAGTCCATTCCACAGGGCGCCAAAGAACGAGATACCGTTTTCGTCCTGCATGTTGTCCCCAGGTCGTATCGGTTGCACTGCTGTTTATGGCGGCTTTGTCCAGGCCGCGCATGTGCAACGTGAAAGGTTTCCCCGCAGAAGCGGGGAAACCATTCTAGCATAGTTTTTGCGATTAGCCGCGTACGCGGTTACGCTGCGTGGTGTAAACGCCCGACGACAGGTCCAGCCAGCCGGCCGACGATGCCGACGATGCCATCGCGCTGTCGTGGATTTTCTTGAACAGCTCGTCGCCCATGTTCTCGTCCAGCACTTCCTGGCTGGCCGCACCAAACGCATCCCAGACGCTGTCCGGGAATTCCATGACTTTTACGCCACCCGACTGCAGACGCTGCAGCGCGGCACCGTTGTTGGCCAGGAACTGCGACAGGTTCCACTGGTGGCACTCGCCAGCAGCGATCTCGATGATCTTCTGCTGCCCAGGTGTCAGGCTTTCAAAGACGTCGCGGTTGGTTGCCAGCGACAGACCTGCGTTCGGCTCGTGGAAACCGGCGGTGTAGTACACTTTGGTGATTTCCTGGAAACCGGCTTTCTCGTCCGCCCACGGACCGATCCACTCGGTACCGTCGATCGCGCCGGATGACAGCGCCTGATACACTTCCGAACCCGGAATGTTCTGTACCGACGCACCCAGTTTGCCCAAGGCTTTGCCGCCCAGACCCGGCATACGGAACTTCAGACCGTTGAAGTCTTCAGGGCTGTTGATCTCTTTCGAGTACCAGCCGCCCGCCTGCGCGCCGGTGTTACCGGCCAGGAACGACTTCAGGCCAAAGATCTGACCCAGTTCGTCATGCAACTCCATGCCGCCATCCTGGTAATACCAGTTCACCATTTCCTGAGCGGTCATGCCGAACGGAACAGCCGTGAAGAACGCATAGCCCGGGTGCTGACCCACAAAGTAATAGTCAGCCGCGTGGTACATGTCTGCCTGACCGGACGATACCGCGTCAAACACTTCGAACGCGCCAACCAGCTCGCCTGCTGCCTTGATCTCAACATTCAGGCTGCCGTCCGACATGGCGTTGATGCTGTCGGCACAACGTTGCGCGCTGTCAAACACGCCCGCCAGACCACGACCCCATGAGGTCACCATGGTCAGAGTGCGCTGGCCCTGAGCATAGGCCGGTGCCGCAAGTGCGGTTGCTGCAGCAGCCGAGCCGCCCAGCGCGGATTTTTTTAGAAATGAACGACGATCCATATGAGTGTTCCTCCCCTTAATAGTCTTGATCCGGCAAAACCGGACCTGTCGCATTCAGTGCGCGTCAGCCTAAAGTGACCGGGGCGAAAGGGAATACCTAGTACTGCGTAGAGTCGCCAATTCTTTCAGATTTACTGATAAAAACCCGACGGAACACCGGCATGAACGCCGCCTTTCACCCGGTTTTCCCGGGGATTGCCCCAATCCTTTTGCATTTTAGCCGCTGCTTGCGTATCGATTCGTCCATGCAAAGACTCCGACATCTGGTCTCATTGACCTATGCGCAGAAGCTTTCGTTAGTCGCAGCAATCCCGCTGGTAGTGGCAGTGGCCGCAATTGCTGTGCTTGTGGCCTATGAAGCGCGCGCAACTGCCGAGCGTGAGATCGAAGCGCTGGAACGCAGCCTGATCGAAGCCAAGAAAGAAGAGCTGCGCAACTACGTGACACAGGCGCGCAACGGGTTTGCTTACATATATGGCCGGGCAGAGCCAAGCGACGAGGTTGCAAAAAATCTTGTGTCCCAGATCCTGTCGGCAATGATTTATGGTCAGGACGGGTTCTTCTTTGTCTACGATTATGACGGCACCAATCTGGTCAGTCCCCGCCAGACGCAGTTCATCAACCGGAACTGGGAAGGGCTGACCGACAGCGACGGCACGCCCATCGTTGATGAATTCATTCGCCTCGCCCGTCAGGGGTCTGGCTGGCACAACTTCATGTGGCAAAAGCCGTCGACCGGGGAAGAGGCGCAGATGATCGCCTATGTCGTGGGTCTGCAAGACTGGCGCTGGGTTGTGGGCACAGGTGTCTTCATCGACGACATCGTCGCAACGGTAGCCAATGCAAGGGCCGAGGTCGAAGCCCGCGTACAGCGCACGTTCATGTATATCGGGGCGATCGTCGTCGCAGCTGTGCTCATCGTCTTTGCATCAGGCATGTTGCTGAACATCCGTGAGCGGAGACTGGCGGATGCCAAGCTGAAGGAGCTGACTCAGCGCGTTTTTGACGCTCAGGAAGAAGAACGTGGCCGGGTTGCCCGTGAGTTGCATGACGGTATCAGCCAGATTCTTGTCGGCGTACGTTATGCGCTGGACAACGCGCGCCGCCGTCTGTCCCGCGGCGATGACGCAGGAGCGCGCGACCCGCTGAATAAAGGCATTGACCATCTTGGTACCGCCATCACCGAGGTCCGCCGCATCAGTCGCGACCTTCGCCCCGGCGTGCTGGACGATCTGGGCCTCGGGCCTGCGCTGAAAGCTCTGACCGACGATTTCCGAGACCGCACCGGGATCGAGACCGAATTCTCCACCGTCGTCTTCCGCAACCGGCTGGATCAGGACAGCAAGATCGCCCTGTATCGTATCGCGCAAGAAGCGCTGACCAATATCGAACGCCATTCCGGAGCCACTCATGTTACGATAGACCTGCGTGGGCACAAAAAAGGCGCAACCATGCGGATCACCGATAATGGCCGTGGATTGCGGACTGATCCGGGCGCGCCCAGTACGGGTATTGGTTTGCGCAACATGCAAGAGCGCATCGAACAGCTTGACGGCTCCCTGCGCATTCTGTCATCACGCGCACCGCGCGGTGGCACAGTAATCGAAGCCAGCCTGCCGCTGAGCCATCTTCTGCCCCCGCAGGAAGACGCAATTCCGAACCGAAAGGCCGGTACATGAGCGCCGAAAGCACCCGAGTCCTCATTGTCGACGACCATCCGATGGTGGCCGAGGGCATACAGTCCATCCTCGAAAGCTATGATGAGATTGAAGTTGTCGGATCGCTGGGCAGCGGACAGGCCGCTGTTGAACAGTCCGCTGAACTCGCCCCCGATGTGATCCTGATGGATCTCAATATGCCCGGCATTGGGGGGCTCAGCGCCACGGAAATCATTCTCGAACGCCTGCCGGAAACGCGCATCCTGATCCTGTCGATGCATGACAGCCCCGAGTATATTTCGACAGCTCTCAACCATGGCGCAAAGGGCTATGTCCTCAAGGATGTCCCCACGGAAGAAATCAAACAGGCCATCGATGCCGTCATGCGGGGGGAACAATATCTGTGCACCGGCGCCAGCGGGTCGTTGAAACCCAAAGGGGATAACGCGCGTGAAGCCCTGACGGGGCGGGAACAGACGATCCTGCTGGAGCTGGCGCAGGGCAAATCCAACAAGGAAGTCGCCCAAACGCTGGATATCTCCGTGCGTACAGTCGAAACGCATCGCAAGAACATCAAGCGTAAACTCGGCATTTCCTCAACCGCCGGGCTTACACGATACGCGCTGGAACATGGCGTGTTGCAAGGAACTGGCGTCGGTTTTTGAGTTGTCAGCACCCGCAGCGCGCAGCGCTGCCTGGCCCAACCAGAGAAGACGCGCCTCAGGCGCGTTGACGATGGGCGGGAGCACCTATGCCCTTGGTCTGATGTCCTGACCGAAGAACACCAAAGTTCCGTCTTCGTCCAGCACATGAAACTCGCGCTGCATGTAAGGCTGATCGAATGGCGGCCGCACACGTCCTTCGGGCAGATCGTCCAGTCTGTCGCGCAGGCTGGCATACAACGTGTCGATATCTGTCACATCGATGTAAAACGACTGGTCGTCGCCCAAAGGCCGACCATCTTCTCGCGGCGGACATTCCAACAGGCGAATGGCTACTGGCCCGAGCGACAGAAAGGCGTAATTGTCTTGCCTGAACCCGCACCTGAAACCCAGGCGATCACAATAGAAATCGATCTGGTTCTGCAAGGACGAACACAACACAAACGGGGTAAGGTGCAATATCTCAGACATCTGCGTCTCCGAACAATAATCGGATGCACTTTAACGGCGATGGTCTCTCAATCCAGCAATTGATCCTTTCGCAATCCCGCGCGCTCATAGTGGTGTGCCAATACCCGCCCATAAAGCTGCTGTGTCCGCTCAACCCCGCCGCACATGCCTTCGGCCTCGACGAAAGAAAAGATCCCCACATAACGACGGCGCGCGCCCTTGACCGGAGCCACCCGGTGCAAGGAATACCGGCCTTTGAAAATCTGCAAATCCCCGGGCTGCAATTCAAGCTGGTGAACGCGCGCCATGTTTCCATCCAGAACCGAGGCAACCTGTCCGAAATTTTCGTCCTCTGCAGTGCGAAGATTGGGTACATATTCGAAAGCCCCCCCTTCCTCGCCGTTCTGGATAGCCAGTGTCACCGTGAAGTTGTTGGTGTCGAAATGCCAGGGAAAGCCCTGCCCTTCTTCCACGACATTGATGATTACGTCCGCCAACGGATCGTCATACCGAAAGAAGCGGTCTTCGGGCTCATTCAGGGCGTCCCGGATGAAGGGTAGAAACCCGCCGAATTCATAAATGCGACGCAGCGGCCCGGACGTGGCGAAATTGTCAGCCGGAACAAAGGCATTCGATCGGTCATAGAACCGCCGGATCGGATGAGCGATACCGAACCGGGTATCGTCCTTGGTGAAATAAGCGTTTGTGCGGTTGAAAGATCTGTGGGCCTTAGGCGCGACCTCGTCGGCCTCTTGAACCAAAAGCTCGATCCCTTGCTGGTGCACAAAACCAGGCAGAACAGCACATCCATCCTGCTCCAACTCACGCCTTAGATCCCCGATCAATCGATCATAGGCCGGCGAATCCGGGCGATCGATCGCGTACCGTCCAAGATCCACCAGATCCTGCAACATGCTCCACCTCCGTCGGTTGCGCTCACAAAAGTAGCGTGGCGCAGAAAAAACCGATCATCATGCCATTTTCGGACATCGGCCTGACGCTTTCAGACCATAAAAACAGCCGTCGAAACTGCTCAATTCAGGCTATTCTTCGCGGAAATTCCCAACATGCGGCAATCTGCGCAACAAAATGTCGCAAAATACCACCTCAGAGATAGAAAATTGGTGCAATTGCCTGTTGACGCCCCTTCCCCCCGACCATAATGTCCCCTCCAAGCAAAAAGGAGCCTCTGGCGATGAGAACGCTAGTCGTAATCGTAGGAAACACGCGCATGGGCCGGTAACGGTAAACCATAATCGAACCCATGCGCCTCCGAAAAGATCGGGGGCTTTTTTTTGTCAAACGCAAGACACATGTCGCGAACGGAGCAAAGCAGATGACACGTGAGATGACCGGCGCAAAGATGGTGGTTCAGGCCCTCAAGGATCAGGGCGTGGACACGGTATTCGGATACCCCGGTGGCGCCGTGCTACCGATCTATGATGAGATCTTTCTGCAGAACGACATTCGCCACATTCTGGTGCGTCACGAACAGGGTGCGATCCACGCTGCCGAAGGATATGCCCGCTCGACCGGCAAGCCCGGCGTTGCGCTGGTAACCTCCGGCCCCGGAGCGACCAATGCGGTCACCGGGTTGACGGACGCGCTGCTGGACTCGATCCCGATTGTTGTCCTGACCGGACAGGTTCCGACCTTCATGATCGGCTCGGATGCGTTTCAGGAGGCCGACACCGTCGGTATCACCCGCCCCTGCACCAAGCATAACTGGCTGGTGAAGGATACGGACTCGCTGGCCGAAACCATGCACGAAGCGTTCCATGTTGCCACTTCGGGCCGTCCCGGGCCTGTGCTGATCGATATTCCCAAGGATGTCCAGTTTGCGTCTGGGGATTACAGCCCGCCGAAGCCGTCGACGTCGCATTACCAGCCCGTCGTCAAAGGGGATCTTGAAGAAATCACCGAATTGGTCGCAGCCATCGAAACGGCGAAAAAGCCTGTGTTCTACACTGGTGGCGGTGTCATCAACTCGGGGCCTGCAGCCAGCCAGCTGCTGCGCGAGTTGGTGGACGCGACAGGCTTTCCGATCACCTCAACCCTGATGGGGCTGGGTGCTTATCCCGCGTCAGGCGAGAACTGGCTGGGAATGCTGGGGATGCATGGTCTCTACGAGGCCAATCTGGCGATGCATGACTGCGATCTGATGATCAATATCGGCGCGCGCTTCGACGACCGGATTACCGGCCGCATCGATGCGTTCTCGCCGAACTCGAAGAAAGCACATATCGATATCGATCCGTCCTCGATCAACAAGGTGATCCGTGTGGACATCCCGATTGTTGGTGACGTGGCCCATGTGCTGGAGGACATCCTGAAGATCTGGAAGTCTCGCGGACGCAAGACCGACGCTGCGAATGTCAAACAGTGGCAGAACCAGATCGCCGAGTGGCGCAAGATCAACTGTCTGGCTTTCACCAGCAGCGAGAAATCGATCAAGCCGCAATACGCGCTGCAACGTCTCGAAGAACTGACAAAAAAGCATGATCGCTATATCACCACCGAGGTTGGCCAACACCAGATGTGGGCGGCACAGTACCTTGGTTTCGAAGACCCCAACCGCTGGATGACATCGGGCGGGCTGGGCACGATGGGCTACGGTTTCCCCGCCTCCATCGGCGTACAGATGGCGCATCCGGAAGCGCTGGTGATCAACGTTGCCGGTGAAGCATCTTGGCTGATGAACATGCAGGAGATGGGCACAGCCGTTCAGTACCGCCTGCCGGTGAAGCAGTTCATCCTGAACAACGAGCGACTGGGCATGGTCCGCCAATGGCAGGAACTTCTGCATGGTGAGCGGTACTCGCATTCCTGGTCCGAGGCCCTGCCCGATTTCGTCAAACTCGCCGAGGCGTTCGGCGCCAAGGGTATCCTGTGTTCCGACCCGGCCGATCTGGATGACGCGATCATGGAGATGATTAACTATGACGGACCGGTGATCTTCGACTGTCTGGTTGAAAAGCATGAAAACTGCTTCCCGATGATCCCGTCGGGCAAAGCGCATAACGAGATGCTGCTGGGCGAAGCCGAGACGCAGGGCGTGATCGACTCCAAAGGTTCGGTACTGGTTTAACAAATTCGACGGATTTGGTTGGGCGCTTCGCTGCGCCCGACATCTCAAGGATGATGAAAGGGACATAAATGTCTGCCCTACATATCAAAAAAGGCTCCACCCGCCATTCGGCCTATAACCTACGCCCCACCTTCTCGGACGTGCAGGAGCGCCACACGATTGCCGTTCTGGTTGAGAACGAACCGGGCGTTTTGGCCCGCGTCATCGGCTTGTTCTCGGGCCGCGGCTATAACATTGAAAGCCTGACCGTGGCCGAAGTGGATCATACCGGCCACCTGAGCCGCATCACCATCGTTACCACCGGGACTCCGCAGGTGATCGAACAGATCAAGGCGCAGCTGGGCCGGATCGTGACCGTCCATGACGTACATGACCTGACAGTCGAGGGACCTTCGGTCGAGCGCGAACTGGCCATCATCAAGGTCGTGGGTGAAGGCGACAAACGGGTCGAAGCACTGCGCCTGGCCGATATCTTCCGTGCCAATGTAGTCGACAGCACGCTGAACTCGTTCATCTTCGAGATCACCGGCGCCCCCGACAAGATTGACGCCTTCGCCGACCTGATGCGCCCGCTGGGTCTGATGGAAATCGCACGAACCGGCGTGGCCGCCCTGCTGCGCGGCGACTAAACAACCTGTCCCGCCTTGGGCCTTTTCCAACAACCAAGGCGGGAACACTTTTTAGGTTGATGAGACATCTCGAATTCAACCCAAGCGACCTTTCTGCGCTAAAATTGCCATAGGGTCAGCTTTTCCCGATAAAGATCAGGCATTTTCGGATAAAGCCTATTGTCTTTATGCATTGGGGCGTTAGCCTCAAGGCCGCAACGCGACGTGGGGATACGTTGCTTGGGGTCATTCTGTACGATTTTTCAAGACGAGCTGGTTCTTCGAGCCAATGCGATGATGGTTTCATCCGGAAACTCAGCAAGACGTGGGCACCTATGACCGATGATATTCGCAGCCCCGCTGAACTTCGCGCAATGTTCGGCGCGAACCTTCGGCTATTGGCACAGCGATACCGCTCGATCTCGGCGCTGTGCCGCCAACTTGGCGTAAACCGCACCCAATTCAACAGATATCTTTCGGGTGAAAGCGTACCCAGACCGGATGTTCTGGACCGTATTTGTCGGTTCTTCGATGTGGACGCTCGAATTCTTCTGAAACCCTTGGACGAGATCGAAAGTACCAAGGATCACCCCGCCACCTCGGCCCTGACCAAGTTTCTCGGGTCCGGTTCTGATACGATGAGTCAGTCCGCGTTTTCGCCCGGATTTTACGCTGTAATTGAAAGCCTTTCAGCCGAGCATCGCATGACGCTTCTGCACGCCCGGCCGCTGGCCCAATGCACGTTGATACGCGGATACGTGTCTCGCGCGGCAATGCCCGAAGCAACACCGAAAGCAAGGGAAATACAAGGGATTGCGGCCTCAAGCGGTGACACGATCTATATGCTGACTTCCCAGCGGGAAGGTCAGAACAGCCGGGTCTATCTGATCTCTCCCGACCCCACGGGCACGGCAGTTCAGTGGCGTGGGTCGGTCATCAGTCCAACAAACGCGACAACACCCGAACCCGTTGTACTGAAATACCTTGGGCACGATTCGACGGCCATTTTTGCTGCCGCGCGATTGTCGACCAACAATGTGGCTCAGCACCCGTAACCAACGTCTCAGGTTGGTGTTTCCCCTTTGTCGTTCTGCGTAATCTGCCGGTACAGATGCCAACTGGCATGTCCCAGCAAAGGCAAGACCACCAGCAACCCAAGAAACCAGGGCACCATCGCCAGAAACGTCAGAACCGCAATGAAAACACCCCAGGCCAGCATGACCGGTAGGTTCTCTGAAACGTAAGAAAAACTGGTAATCATTGCCGTTACAAAATCCAGTTCGCGATCCAGCAGCAAAGGGATCGACAGAACGGTGATCATGTACAGAACGGTTGCAAAAACTGCCCCGACTGCTGTTCCCACTGCCAGCATTGTCAGGCCATTCAGCGTCAGAAACACTTCAAGCGATGTCGACACGTTTGTCATCGTCGCCAAACCCATGAACAGCGCAAAGATCATGTGCCCCAGAAAAAACCAGAACAGAAACACGACGACAATGATCGCGCAGATCGAGGGCAATTGTCTGCGGCTTTGCTGCAGTACAACGCCGAAGATCGCGCCCAGATCAAGCGGCTCTCCTTGCTCCAACCGGTGTGATACCTCGTACAGACCAACAGCGGCAAAAGGGCCGATCAGCGGAAACCCGATGGCGGCCAGCACCAGCCAGAAGGTTGTTCCGGTCTGAACGGTCACCCATGCCATGGCCCACCCGGCCAGCACGTAAACCCCGGCAAAGATAAGGCCGAATAGCGGTGCGCGGCGAAAGTCGGCCCAGGCGCGCTTTAAAGCAGTGCGCAGCATGACGGTATCGACCGGTCGCATATCCGGAACACCAAAGGGTTTGTCCATGTTGTCTCCTCCTCCCTGACCGGCGTTATGACATCGCCGGCCTCTTGTTTGGCCAGTTGGTCGCGGCGTGATAGGCCGCCCCGACCGACAGTAATTTCTGGTCCGATCCTCTGGGTCCGAACAGTTGAAATCCCATGGGCAACCCCTGCTCACCAAACCCGGCAGGGGCTGCCAGACACGGCAGCCCGATCAGGCTGACCGGTACCGTGACATGCATCCAACGGTGATAGGTATCCATGGTCCGGCCAGCGATCTGTTTCGGGTACGGCAAATCAATGGCAAACGGCCAGACCTGAGCAGAAGGCAGGACCAATGCGTCAAACTGTTCGAACACGTTCGCCGCACAACGGAACCATTCGGATCGGATGACACTGGCGTGATGCACCTCCATCGCACTCATCGCCAGACCCCGATCCAGTTCCCATTGTGCCGTGTCTTTCAAATGGTCCTTTTGTGAAGCTAATGCTTCCAGCCCCGCAGCCACGCTGAACGACCGCAAGGTGATCCAGCTGCTCCACAGCTGTTCGGCATCGAAAGGCGGGGCAACGGCCTCAACATGGGCGCCAAGCGTTTCGAACACCTTCAACGCGTCGTAGCACAAGTCGAGAATACCGGTTTCAGTCGGAAAAGCCCCACCCCAATCGCCAAGCCAGCCAATGCGAAGCCCCTGCAGATCCTCGGCGGTTACCGGTGACACCGGGGCACTTTCGGCAACCAACGGCAAGCGCGGATCCGGGCCGGAGATAACATCAAGCAGAACACCCAGATCCTCGGGGCTGCGCGCCATGGGGCCCAGCGTGGACACCTGATGCAAAAAGCTGTCGCCCACAGGGTCAGACGGCACCCTGCCCCAGCTTGGACGAAAGCCATAGACGTTGTTCCAGGCCGCCGGGTTGCGCAAGCTGCCCATCATGTCCGACCCATCGGCCAAGGCCACCATACCCGTCGCCAAAGCGACTGCTGCCCCGCCAGACGAGCCGCCGCAGGTATAGTCGGCATCGTACGGATTGCGCGTTGCTCCGTAGACCGGGTTGAAGGTGTGAGAACCCAGCCCAAATTCCGGTGTATTAGTTTTGCCAATCAGGATAGCACCTGCGGCCCGCATCCGGTCGGCAATCAGATCGTCGCTGTCAGGCACGAAGTCCCGGAAAACAGGTGATCCCTGAGACGAGACAACCCCAGCCACATTCACAAGGTTCTTAACCGCAATCGGCAGGCCATGCAGCGGGCCAGTGACAGGGTTGTCGTCGCAGGCCAGCGCCTCGGCCATCAAATCGCCTTCGTCCCGCAGTGCGACGATGGCGTTCACTTCACCATTAACCTTGGCGATACGATCAAGTGTGGCCTGCATCACGTCTGCGGCTGTAACCTGCCGGTTGGCCAACTGTTTCAATAGGTTTGTGGCCGATATCCGGGTCAGGTCCATAGCTCGCAGTTCTACTGTAGTTTCCAGCAGCCTAGCGGGCGGTTCGGATCATTTAAACCCACTGTTTAAATGTATCTTTTCATAAACACCCCTGAAAGCAGGGTCAGCCCGATACCCTGCGAAAATGCAAGTTGCTGTCTGTCCCAAGCCAGTACCGCAGGCAAAGAGCTATTGCCATGCAGCTGAGCACCAGCCAGACCCCACCCCATACCATGGTGGTGCCGCCGAACTCTTCGGCCAGCATGAATGCGTCCGAACGCACACCGGACCGTCGGATTGTGTCGCCGAAGATGTCGAATGGGACATAGATCAAGCTGGTCAGTCCGATCACGCGAAGCACAAGATCGCTCACATCCGGGCGCAGATACCACGCCGTGGCGATCATCGTTGCCCCGGCTCCTAAACAGAAAATGAGAGCAAATGAGTCTCGGATGTACAGCAAGGCCACCAGGCACATGACACCGCCAAAACCGGCCAGAACAGCGCGGTCGGCCTTTGTCCGCAAAGCAAGGATCAAAAGGGCCATACCAAGCACCAACGAACCAAGATACCCTGCGGACAAACTAAGAAACCGGTTGCCGCCCCGGCCTACGACTATTCCGCCTTGTTGTGGTGAGATCGAAAAGCTCTCGACAGAGCCACCGGTCAACAGGATCGTCCCGGCATGAGACAACTCATGCAGAAAGACGACCAGAATCTTCAGCGGCACCACAACGGGTGTATTCCAGAGCAAAAAGACCAGGCTTGTGACCAGGATAAGTTGCCAGTGCCCTTTCAGCAGGTTCAGAAAGGAGCTCTGGCGCGCCACCTTAGCTGTCGCCCTGTGCCTCGGACCGGCTTTTGCCCGCCACGTTCAGCGCCAGGGTCGCCGCCATGAACCCGTCCAGATCGCCATCCAACACACCCTTGGTGTCCGACGTCTCATGATTGGTCCGCAGGTCTTTGACCATTTGATAGGGCTGCAAGACATATGACCGGATCTGGTTGCCCCAGCCCGCATCTCCCTTGGCCTCGTGTGCCGCGTTGATGTCTGCGTTCCGGCGATCCAGTTCCTGTTGATACAGGCGTGATTTCAGCGCCTTCATGGCAATATCGCGGTTCTGGTGCTGTGATTTCTCGGACGATGTCACAACAATCCCGGTCGGGATGTGCGTGATCCGTACCGCCGAGTCTGTGGTGTTCACGTGCTGACCGCCAGCGCCAGAGGAACGATATGTATCGATGCGAATTTCAGAGGGGTTGACCTCGATCTCGATATTGTCGTCTACCACCGGATACACCCAGACAGAGCTGAAGGATGTATGTCTCTTGGCTGCCGAGTCATAGGGCGAAATCCGCACCAGCCGATGCACGCCACTTTCCGACTTCAACCAGCCATAGGCATTATGGCCGGAAATCTTGTATGCGGCGGATTTGATCCCCGCTTCTTCCCCCGCGGTTTCAGACTGAAGCTCGACCGTATACCCCTTTTTCTCGGCCCAACGGATATACATCCGTGCCAGCATCGAAGCCCAGTCACAACTTTCGGTACCACCCGCGCCCGAGTTGATTTCAAGGAAGGTGTCGTTGCTATCGGCCTCGCCATCCAGCAGCGCCTCAAGCTCTTTCTTTGCAGCTTTGCTCTGCAGTGCCTTGATCGCGGCTTCGGCGTCCTGAATGACCTCTTCGTCCTCTTCCATTTCGCCCAGTTCGATCAGCTCGATATTGTCGCTGAGGTCGGTCTTAATGGTTTCATAGGTCTCGATCGCGTCAACCAGCATCTGTCGCTCACGCATCAGTTTTTGCGCGTTTTCGGGGTTGTCCCACAGGTTCGGGTCTTCGACACGCGCATTGAATTCCTCAAGGCGATGCGGTGCGGTTTCATAGTCCATACGCTGCGCCAGCAGCTCCAGCGACTTTTCGATTTCCGCCACGATGTTCTGGGTTTCGGCGCGCATGGTCTTGTCCCAACTTGCTCAATCAGGCCTGCGTGATAGCAAGTGGCGCGAGACACCACAAGACAGGCTGGATGTTGAAGTCACTCTCGTGCTTTCACTCGGAAAGATGTGCGATCGCCCGAATCTCGACCAAGGCACCTTCCCGTCGCAGCCCCGCAACCTCAACCGCGGTCCAGGCCGGATAAGGCGCAGGCAGAACCTCAAGGCGCACTTTGTCAAACAGATCGAAATGATTTCGCATTTCAACATGATAGGTCGTCATCTCGACCACTGCATCCAATCCCAGGCCAGCTTCCTTTAGCACTTCGGCAATCTTGGAAAAGGCGTTTCGGAACTGTTGTTCCGGATCACCCGGCATGGAACCGTCCGCCGTGCTCCCGGTCATGCCGGTGAGAAACACGTGCCTGCCGGAAATGACACCCGGGGAGATGTTGAGTTGCCCGGGCGCACCCAGCAAAGATTGAGGAATCAGAGGCGTCTTACCCAAAAGGATCGCTCCTCGTCAGTAAAGGCCGCCGGTACTCAGATCTCCTTGGGTTGCCTTTGGCCCGACTGTGACCGTTTGACCTGTCGAAGTCTGAACCTGAACGCCTGCGCGCTGTACTTCCTCGAACAAGGGCAAGTCCGATCCGATGGCAAAGCCACCGTCATAGACGCGGTCGATAAACCCATCGACACCGTCGCGGAAGAATTCGGCCACAACATATTCGCCGCTGGCATCATCCGGCAAACGCGCGCCGCTGAATCGGTCGATCTTGATGAAGTGACCACCTTCCGGCACCTCGAAAGGACCACCGCCGTATTTCTCAACGGCTTTTTCCATGAAGCTCTGGAATACGGGGCCACATAGGGTTCCGCCATAGGCCCCCCGCCCCATCGGACGCGGACGGTCATAGCCAATATAGCACCCGGCCACGATGTTGGATGTAAATCCGATGAACCACGCATCTTTGGACTCGTTGGTGGTTCCGGTCTTACCTGCCGTCGGCACAGGCAGGTTCACAACGCGCGATGCAGTTCCGCGATCCACCACACCTTTCATCATCGACGTCAGCTGGTAGGCAGTGATGGCATCCATAACCTGCGCGCGATCCGTAACGAGGGTCGGAGATTCGTCAGGCTCCAGCCACGTGGAGTTACAATCCAGACATTGTCGGTCATCATGACGATAGATGGTCTTGCCGAACCGGTCCTGAATACGGTCAACCAATGTGGGTTCAACCCGCTCGCCACCGTTCGCAAACATCGCATAAGCAGCGACCATCTTGTACAGCGTGGTTTCTTCGGATCCCAGCGAGTTCGCAAGAAACGCTCCCATCCGGTCATAAACCCCAAAGCGTTCAGCATAACCCGCAACCACCGGCATGGTGACTTCTTGTGCCAGACGGATGGTCATCAGGTTCCGAGATTGCTCGATCCCGGTGCGCAGCGGAGTCGGCCCGTAGAACTTGTTCGACGAGTTCTTGGGACGCCACAGGCCCTGCGGCGTGTTCACCTCAATCGGTGCGTCCACAACGATGGTTGCGGGGCTATATCCGCTGTCCAGCGCGGCGGCATAGACGAAAGGCTTGAAGCTGGACCCTGGCTGGCGCTGCGCCTGCGTGGCACGGTTGAATACGGTGTCCTGATACGAGAACCCGCCCTGCATCGCCAGAACACGGCCCGAGTTCACGTCCATCGCCACAAAGCCACCCTGAACCTCGGGCACCTGGCGGGCGGACCATTGACCCTCTTCGCCCTCGACAACAAGGATCACGTCGCCGCGTTTGAAGTTCGCTGCAAAGTCACCCTGCATCCACTGGATATCGGAACGCGGGATGGCGCCATCTGCAGGTCCGTTTTCAATCCCGACAGTGAGTTGTTGATCAGCGACATTCAGAACCACGGCAGGATACCAGCGGGTTGGCAATACCACGTCACGCGGGATTTCCATGATCGACAACGCCTCGCGCCATTGCGCTTCGTCCGACAGTTTTTCTTCCGAAATCACTTCGCCGGTACCACGCCATTTCCCGCGAGACCGGTCATATTTCTGCAGCGCCGTGCGCAAGGCCTTGGCGGCTTCGATCTGCATTTCCTCATCAACCGATGCGCGGACCGTGAAACCGCCCGTGAAGAACTCGCCTTCGCCGAAATCCTCGCTCAGTTGGCGACGGATTTCATCGGTGAAATAGTCGCGCGGCGGCAGTGCCGTGCGGAAGCTCTCGAAATCACCGTTCTGGACCGAACGCAGCGGCATTTCTACCTCGCTCTCAAAGGTCGCCTGATCGATGTAACCGTTCTGGTTCATCTCGCGCAGCACATAGTTGCGGCGGGCCAGGAGGCGATCTTTCTCCCGAACCGGGTGGTAATCCGATGGTGCCTTGGGCATCGCTGCCAGCATCGCCGCCTCATGCGGGGCCAGTTCCTGCAATGTCTTGTTGAAATAGGTCTGCGCGGCGGCTGTCACACCGTAAGAGTTCTGACCCAGAAAGATCTCGTTCATGTACAGTTCGAGGATCTGCTCCTTGTCCAGGGTATCCTCAAGCCGGGTGGCGAGGATGATTTCCTTGATTTTGCGTTCCGCCCGGCGGTCGCCCGACAACAGGAAATTCTTCATCACCTGCTGCGTAATGGTCGACGCACCCCGCACGGTTCCGCCTTTGGTTCGGACCGCTTCGACGCCTGCCGCGATAATGCCGCGTGGGTCATACCCTTGGTGGGTATAGAAATTCTTGTCTTCCGCCGAAATAAACGCCTGTTTCACCAGATCAGGAATTTCCTCGGACGGTGTGAACAGACGGCGTTCTTGCGCGAATTCGTCGATCAATTGGCCTTCGCCCGAATAAATTCGGCTGATCGTCGGGGGCTTGTATTGGGCCAGAGATTCGTGGCTGGGCAGGTCACGACCATACATCCAGAACACCGCACCGATGACCAGTGCGACCATGAAAACACCCAAGGTGACGATACTGAAAATCGCCCCAAAAAACGAAAGAATGAACCGGATCACGTTACTGCCTTTTACTCGCGGTGGTGCCTATATAGTGTCGCACCGCCCAAGGGTCAAAACACCAAGCGTATTCTAGCCGTTTTGCGCCGTAAGGTCACTGACCAATCAGGGAATTGCGGATCACATCCTGCTGACGCCAGTCTTCAAGGCCCTGGTAAATCCCCAACGCCATTTTGGCCCGCCACTCCGAATCCTTCAGATTTTCCCGGTCTCTGGGGCTGGACAGGAATCCAAGCTCGATCAAAACAGACGGAATATCCGCTGCCTTTAGAACCGAGAATGAGGCGGTACGCAGCGGTTTGCGATTCATCGGTCCGCCCTGTTGGGCCATCCCGTTGGCAATCGCGCCCGCCAACAACTTTGTTCGCGGCACCGTTTCCTGACGCGCCAGATCCAGCAGGACATCGGCCACCTGATCGTCTGCGCCATTCAGATCGATACCCGAAATCAAATCCCCTCGATCATGTCGTTCGGCCAGTTTTGAACTGGCCACGTCTGACGCATCAGCAGACAGAGTGTAAACCGCCGCGCCATGTGCCTGCCCCTCGGATAGGGAATCCGCGTGCAGCGAAATAAACAGGTCCGCGCCCGCTCGGTGCGCCAAAGCAATTCTGCGTTCCAGCGAGACGAACTGGTCGTCAACGCGGGTCAGGACCACTTCATAACCACCTGAACGCAATAGAACTTCGCGCAATTCACGCGCAAAGGTCAGCATCAGGGTTTTCTCATCAACCTCATCAATCTCGGCGCCCGGATCGATACCACCGTGCCCGGGATCGAGCATCACGCGCAATGGCCGGTCCGCAGAGCGCGAAGGTACCTGCGGCAGGTCAGCAGGTTCCGGCAAATCCCACCCCGGATTTCGCGGCGCACCTGCGGTTGCGTTAAACGTGTCAAAATCCGTGCCTTTGAGATTGAGGGACAATATCGCTGCCCCCGATTCCTCGGCAACCGATAGCTCGGCAGTGTCTACGGCCATAGGTGCACCCAATTCCAGCACCAGACGCGACCACCCCGGAACATAGGCCCCGAATTGCACGCCACTGACTCGTTCGGATAGCAGGAAATCCTTACGGTTCAGTCCCGTCCAGTCCACTTCGTTAAAGTCCAGAACCATCCGGTAAGGATCCTGCAGAGTGAAGATCCGATACGGCACCCCCTGGCTGAGACCGATATCCACCCGAACGCCCGTGCGCCCAAAATCCGTGATGCGGCTTTGGTCAGGCTGAATGCGTGCCAGCGCGCTGAAATCCTGCGCGACGGCACTGCCAGCAAGCGTCCAGATCAGGGCGATGCAAAAGAAGATCCTGCTCATGGTCTCAAGTTTTCCCGAGATCGTTTGACCGGCAGCCTATACTACGAGGGCCGTTTTGTGAACGGCTCAGACATGCGCACCAAGTGTCCTGCGTTCAGCCATGAAATCCTTCAAGCGCTGCAACCCTTCCTGAATGTCAGCGGTTGCCCGGGCGTAGGAAAAGCGCAATGTCGTATGGCCGCGTTGCGGATCAAAATCCAGACCCGGCGTGACCGCAACACCAGCTTTTTCCAGAATCTCTGCCGCAAATGCGCGGCTGTCATCGGTCAGATCGGACACGTCGGCATAGACATAGAACGCCCCGTCCGGCGGCGCGATGTTCGTGAAGCCTGCTTTGGGCAGCCCTTCCAGCATCACGGCGCGGTTTCGGCGGTACACGTCCAGGTTGGCTTGCAGCTCATCCTCGCACTCCATCGCGGCCAGTGCCGCGACCTGACTGGCGTGGGATGCGCAGATAAACATATTCTGAGAGATCCGCTCGACCACGCGCACCTGATCCTCGGGCACAACCATCCAACCCACGCGCCAGCCGGTCATCGAGAAGTACTTTGAGAACGAGTTGATCACATAGCACTCATCCGTCAGTTCCAGCGCGGTCACGGCCTTGGCCTCATATTCAAGCCCATGATAAATCTCATCGCTGATGAAAGAGGCTCCCTGCCCGTATGCGGCATCGATCAGCGCACTCATGGCGGCGTGGTTCAGCATCGTACCGGTCGGATTAGCGGGTGAAGCAACCATAAGCCCCTTCAGGTCCATCCCCTGAATATCCGCCGCAACGGGCTGCAATCTGTTTTCGGGTGCTGTCGGCAGATCGACCGGCACCAATCCAAGTGCCTTGAGAATCTGGCGATAAGACGGATACCCAGGCGCGCCGATTCCAACACGATCCCCGCTGTCGAACAATGCGGTAAATGCCAGTAGAAATCCGCCGGACGACCCGGGCGTGATGACCACGCGTTCCGGGTTCAGGTCCACATCGTACCAATCCCCGTAGAGTTGCGCGATTCGCTTTCGCAACGCAGGCAACCCCAAAGACACCGTGTAACCCAACGGGTTTCGGTCCATCGCTGTCGCCAGCGCCTCGGTGGCGCCTTTGGGCGCACCGGTTCCGGGCTGGCCGACTTCCATGTGAATCACATGACGACCCATTTCTTCCGCACGGCGCGCGGCCTCCATCACATCCATCACGATGAAGGGATCGACCCCGGACCGGGTTGAGTTTCTCATGCCCATCTCCCATGTTGCAGCCATGGCTTTTGAACGCGTATCCCGGCTGGCGTCAATCCCGGCCCTGATGCTTGCGGTTGCCGTCTGGCTGGCGGCGGCGGCGCAGTCGCATGCTCAAAGCCTGATCCGCGACCCGGACATCGAACGTGGGTTGCGAGAATTGGCGTTTCCCGTGCTACGTGCCGCCGGTCTGAACACCAACCGAGTTCAAATACTGGTGGTCAACGACAACACGTTCAATGCATTCGTCATCGATTACAACGCCATCTATTTGAATTACGGGCTGATTCTGACGGTAGAGAATCCGGAAATGCTACAAGCGGTGATCGCGCACGAAGCCGCGCATATCGCAAATGGTCATCTGGCCCGCCGCGCCGAAAACCTGAAGGCCGCGCAACGCAACGCAAGCCTTGGTACGGCTTTGGCCCTATTGGCAGCTGCGGCAGGTGGAGGTGAAGCTGCCGTTGGCATCGCCGCGGGCACCCAGGGCGCGGCAATCCGCAGTTTTCTGGGCCATACGCGCGCCGAAGAGGCCTCGGCCGACCGAAGCGCCGCAAGCTATCTGCGATGGGCCGAAATTTCACCCAGTGGGATGGTTGAACTGCATCGGAAATTCGCAGGTCAGGAATTGCTGAGTGTCGCCAATCAGGACCCTTATATGCGGTCGCACCCAACCAGCCGCGAACGTTTGCGCGCCGCCGAAGCTTTTCTGGATGAGTTTGGTGACAAGGCCGTTCCGAATGCCAATGCCGATTACTGGTTCGCGCGGGTAAAAGGCAAACTGTCCGCCTTTTTACGCTCTCCCAACTGGACGTTGCGCCGCGCCAAAGAAGAAACCGAGCCGGATATCCGCCTGATGCGCGAAGCGTCGGCCCACCATCAGAACCGTGATTTGGGCCGCGCGCGCACTGCTATCGACGAGGCCCTGACATTGCGTCCAGATGACCCTTATTACTATGAACTAAAAGGGCAAATTCTTTTGGAAAACAGAGAACTGGGCGCAGCTGTTGAAGCGTATGGAAACGCCGTTGAAATGGCGCCGAACGATGCGTTAATCCTTGCCGGTTACGGGCGCGCACTGCTGGCTCAGGGGCAAACCAAACAGGCTCTCAGCGTACTGGAAAAAGCGCGCGCCCGGGATTTCCGGAACGCCAGACTGATGCAGGATCTGGGTGTTGCTTATGCAAGGGTGGGCAACGACGGTATGGCGTCGACCGTGACGGCAGAGCGGTATGCGCTGCAAGGGCGGCTGGAAGATGCCGGAATTCACGCGAAACGCGCGGTGGCGCGACTGCCCGAAGGTTCACCGGGTTGGCAACGGGCGCAAGACGTGCTGATTGCGTCGGAACGACTCAACAAAAACAAAAGGAAACGGAAATGATCCTCAGACATGCTGCACCCGCCCTTCTGGGGCTTTCCATGGCGGCGACTTCAGCGCAGGCGCTGGACCTGAACGCGATGAGCGATGCCGAGAAAGCAGAATTTGGCGCTCAGGTGCGTGAATACCTGCTGGAAAATCCCGAAGTGATCGTCGAAGCGATCAACATTCTGGAACAGCGCAATGCGGTCGCCGAAGCGGCCGCGGACAAAGAGCTGGTCGCCGCCAATGCAGATGAGCTGTTCAACGACGGCTTTAGCTGGGTCGGCGGCAACCCCGATGGTGACATCACATTGGTCGAGTTCATGGACTACCGTTGTGGCTATTGCCGTCGCGCCGTGCCCGAAGTGGCCAGCCTGCTGGCCGAAGACGGCAATATTCGCCTTGTGATCAAGGAATTCCCTATTCTGGGTGATGCGTCTGTCCTGTCCTCACGCTTTGCCGTGGCCACCAAACATGTGGCGGGCGACGATGCCTACAAACAGGTTCATGACGCCTTGCTGGAATTCACCGGCGAGCCAACTGAAATTTCCCTGCGCCGCATTTCCGACGGGCTGGGGCTGGACAGCGACGCAATCATCGCGGCGATGGACAGTGACCAGGTCACGGATGAGATCACCCGCACCCGCGCTCTGGCGCAGCGGATGCAGATATCGGGTACACCTTCGTTTGTTCTGGGCACCGAAATGCTGCGTGGCTTCCTGCCAGCGGATCAGATGCAACAGATTGCGGATGGTGTGCGAGCCGAACAGGGCTGACGAAAATTGGGGCGGCCAAGCCGCCCCTTTCTTAATCTAGTTGTACGGGTACGGCGCGTCGCATTTCATGGACACAACCCAGGTCGGCGAGCCGTTTGTCCTGAAGTCAGTTGCAGGAACGGCTTCTCCTTTTATGTCAGCGGGAATGACATCGCGCCCCTGCCGCTGGCTTTCTGACAGAATGGCTTGTAAATCCTTGGGATCAGAATACTTGCGGATACCCGAGTTCTTCGTGATCGGTCCCGACGGGCAATAGGTCGCGCGTGCGATCTGTTGTGCGAATGAAAATGCAGCGTTCGAATCCCGACCGTCGCGCAAAGACAAAGCGACCCGAGAAGTCAGCTGCGGATCAACTGTTATAACTGGCGTCAGGCTGCCTTTGGGTTTCCCACTGCCACCCGGACCGATCCGAACATCGGCGCGCGTCGTAGTCCCATTCTCGTTAAAGCCTGAGACATGGACAGACAGGTATCCAAGCTGGGTTCCTGGCGTCGGCGGCACCGGAACATGTATGTAGCTCGGTCGTTTGTCATAATCGTTCGAAGGGCCGCTACATGCGGCCAATGCGGTGGCCAACAGCCCCGCGCCAATCACTTTCAGTCTCACTATTCACTGCTCCGGATATTCATGCCTTTGCCGCCACTAATATCGGCAAATCAGGCCACATCATGGCGCGTCGCAATGAGTTGTTGAGGCCTGTCTACTCAGCCGCTTCCGCCGTCGCATCAAGTTCAGCCGCCTTTTTCTCGACCTCTTCCACGATGTGATCGATCATCTGATCGTTTGACATCTTGTGGCTCGCCTTGCCCGCCAAGTAGACCATCCCCGACCCTGCCCCGCCGCCGGTAAAGCCCACATCCGTCATCAGCGCCTCGCCCGGTCCGTTAACCACGCAGCCGATGATCGACAGGCTCATCGGTGTCTTGATGTGTTCCAGACGATGCTCAAGCGCTTCCACCGTTTTAATCACGTCAAATCCCTGCCGCGCGCAGGAAGGGCAAGAGATGATGTTGACGCCCCGGTGGCGCAGGCCAAGAGACTTGAGGATTTCAAACCCGACCTTCACCTCTTCCACCGGATCTGCGGACAGGCTGACGCGGATCGTGTCGCCGATCCCCATCCACAGCAGATTGCCCAGACCGATGGCGGATTTGATAGTGCCAGAAACCAGACCCCCGGCTTCTGTAATGCCCAGATGGATGGGTGCGTCCGTCGCCTCGGCAATGCCTTGGTAAGCTGCGGCAGACAGAAAGACGTCACTGGCTTTTACGCTGATCTTGAATTCGTGAAAGTCGTTGTCCTGCAGGATACGGATGTGCTCCAACCCGCTTTCGACCATCGCCTCAGGGCAAGGCTCACCATATTTCTCAAGCAGGTGCTTTTCCAGACTGCCCGCATTCACGCCAATGCGGATCGAGCAATCATGGTCGCGGGCGGCCTGAATGACCTCTTTCACCCGCCTTTCGTCACCAATATTGCCGGGATTGATGCGCAAACAGGCAGCACCGGCTTCCGCAGCCTCGATGCCGCGACGGTAGTGAAAATGGATATCCGCAACGATGGGCACCGGACTTTCGCGCACGATCTCTTTCAGTGCCTTGGCCGAACCCTCATCAGGGACGGAAACACGCACGATATCGGCGCCTGCCTCGGCGGCGGCCTGAACCTGCGCCACAGTTGCTGCCACGTCAGTGGTCAGCGTGTTGGTCATTGTCTGCACGGCAATTGGCGCATCACCACCAACAGGGACGTTTCCGACCATTATTTGACGGGATTTACGACGATAGATGTCGCGCCAAGGGCGCACATGATTGAGGGACATAAGGACGGATCCGCGTCTGCCTGAGTTGCGACTGTAGATAGTTCGGCAACGGGGTTACCGCAATGGCTAGATCACTCTGCGGGCGCTTCTGTCGCTTCGGTTTGCAGTTCGGCAACCAGCTGTTTGAGCGCGCTGTTCTGTTCCGCCTCAAGATCGGCGACGGCATATGTCTCGAACACCGCGTCTTTCGACAGAACGACTCCTTTGGCGACCGTACCCGGAGCACCCGCCGGGCCATAGTGTTCGCCATTCATCGAGAAATAAACCGACCCCGACGCACCTGCACGCAATGATGGCGGCTCTTCGGTCAGGGGCACTTCAAACACGCTGCCCTGCTCTACCGTGCCCAGCGTGCCTTCGAAAATCACACTGCCATCGGCGGCGGTCACACGCATCCATGCAGGGTTAACGGCGACGATCTTGAGAGTTGTGTCGATCTGCTCAACCACTTGCGGCAACGCCGGCTTTTCAACCGTGTGAACCTCAGCCACTTCGAACTTTGGCAACTCCGGCGGGCGGAAGGTTCCCACGTCGCGTGGATCGAGCGTGGAAATCGGGGCATCCCGTGCAACCAGAACCGGCACATCCAATGCCTGCGGACGATAGAGACGGTCCAGAGCTTCTGCACTTGCCACTTCCGTCACATCATCAGACGTGTTGCTGCGCGCCGCATCCAGCGGGTCCAAATCAGACAAAACCACAGGCGCTTGCTCAACCGGACTGACCTGCACTTGCTGAATTTTGTTCAACACGGCCCATCCGCCGTATCCGATACCGCCAATCACCGCCAGCAAAACCAGCGACGACCCAATGGCACGGGGCTCAATCTGGCTGACCAGAGATTCTTTGCCCGGAATATACGGTGTGTTTGGCGAGATGAACGGGTCCCGTCCCATCGGACCACGTGCGGGAAGAGCACCTGAAGGCTTGCGTACCACCGAGGCTTCGGCAGACATGCCATGCGCGACCTCAAATCCACTTTCCTCGCAGAAAGACGCAAAGGTCTCATCCGGGTTCATACCCAGATAGCGCGCGTAAGAACGCACATACCCGGCGATAAAGCCGGGTGTGTCAAATGCATCGGGATCGGCGTTTTCGATTGCAGCTATGTAGTTGGCTTTGATCCGCAGTTCGCGCTGAACGTCCAGAAGGGATTTGCCCATTGTCGCGCGTTCACCGCGCATCTTATCACCCAGACGAACTTCGTAGTCGTCAAACCCTTTTGGTCTGACATCCACGTCCTCTTCGGAATTGCGCTGTGATCTGCGCCCAATCATCCCTGCTGCCCCATTCTGCCTGTCGCGTATTTCGCGTAAGTGGCGAATCATCCCCAGAATGATTCGTCTACTTATTTTGTTAGCCTAAGCTTAACACGCGGCAAACTCGTTGCACACTTTGGCATGAGGTTATCCGGCAAGTTCGGCGCGATTTAGCGCACAATGTGACCAAAGTTCGTCCATCGCCTGCACCAGACGGTTCATTTCGTCCGGTCCATGCACCGGAGACGGGGTAAACCGCAAGCGCTCGGTCCCGCGCGGGACAGTCGGGAAATTGATGGGTTGCACATAAATGCCGTAATCTTCCAACAGCATGTCACTCAGCTTTTTGGTATGCACCGGGTTTCCTACGATCACAGGCACGATGTGGCTTCCGTGATCGATAAGAGGCAGACCCATCCCCTTCAGCCGCAGCTTGAGGATCTTCGCCTGTGTCTGATGCTGGTCGCGCAGCTCAGAAGCGGTTTTCAGGTAAGCAACGGACGCAGCGGCTCCTGCAGCGACAGCAGGTGGCAACGACGTCGTAAAGATAAAACCCGGCGCGTAAGAGCGCACGGCATCACACATCTTGGCACTCGCCGCGATATAGCCGCCCATCACACCATAGGCTTTGGCCAATGTGCCGTTGATGATGTCGATCCGATGCGCCAGGCGGTCCCTCTCGGTCACACCGCCACCGCGCGGGCCATACATACCCACAGCGTGCACTTCATCGATATAGGTCAGCGCGCCAAACTCGTCAGCCAGATCGCAGATCTCTTCAATCGGGCCAAAATCGCCATCCATCGAGTAGACCGACTCGAACGCGATCAGCTTGGGTGCGGCGGGATCGTCGGCCTCAAGCAATTCGCGCAGGTGCGCCACATCATTGTGACGGAAGATGCGCTTTGCACCCCCGTTTCTGCGCACGCCTTCGATCATCGAGGCATGGTTCAGCGCATCGGAATAAATGATCAGGCCCGGGAACAGCTTGGGCAGCGTGCTGAGCGTGGCGTCGTTGGCAATATAGGCGCTGGTGAACAACAGAGCAGCTTCCTTGCCGTGCAGATCAGCCAGTTCGGCCTCGAGCTTTTTGTGATAAACCGTGGTGCCTGAAATATTGCGGGTGCCGCCCGAGCCCGCCCCGGCCGCATCGACAGCCTCGTGCATTGCGTTCAGGACGACAGGATGCTGGCCCATGCCCAGATAGTCATTGCCGCACCACACGGTGATGTTCTGCTGCGACCCGTCCGGACGCGTGCGCACCGCGTGGGGGAAATGTCCGTTGCGACGTTCGATATCGATAAAAGTCCGGTAACGTCCTTCGTCATGCAGCCTGGCAATCGCTGAATCGAGCTGAGCAGTATAGTCCAACGGACCCTCCTTGAATGCCCGTTTCCGGTTTCCCTCGGGCAATTAGTCTGCCACATCTCACAGTCTAACCTGTTTCAGCAGCTTTGTGTTCCTTTATTCAGCTGGTTACAGCCGAACAGGTGAACCCAACTTTGATTTGCATCAAATATAAGTTTGCATCTGCTACGGCAAGTATAGTTCCGCCCTTCCGACGCGTGGAAACGACGCAGGCATTACAACTCATTCAAAGCTTTGACGAAGGAACAATTTTCCCGTCAACCACTCTGGACGGCGCTGACAACACTGCTAGGGTTCGCTCAAACTCAGACAAGCAGGAGATCCCCATGTCGCTAGACACTGTGCTGAACCGGATTGACGAAGATCTGCAAACCTCGATCGACCGCTTGATGGAGCTGCTGCGCATCCCCTCGATCTCGACCGATCCGGCCTTCAAGGCCGACGTCAGCCGTGCAGCAGATTGGCTGGTTGCCGATCTCAACAGCATCGGGATTGCAGCAGAAAAACGAGAAACTCCTGGCCATCCGATGGTCGTAGGCCATGTGGGCGAAGACACGGATGCCCCGCACATTCTGTTTTACGGACACTATGATGTGCAGCCTGTTGATCCGCTGAATCTGTGGACACGCGACCCGTTCGATCCCGCCATCGAAGACACCGAGCACGGCCCAGTTATTCGCGGGCGGGGTTCGTCGGATGACAAAGGTCAGTTAATGACCTTTGTCGAAGCCTGCCGCGCGTGGAAATCGGTGCACGGAACCCTGCCCTGCCGCATCACTTTCTTCTTCGAAGGTGAAGAAGAGTCCGGCTCACCCTCACTGGTTCCCTTCCTCGAAGAAAACGCGGCCGAACTCAAAGCGGATCTGGCGCTGGTTTGCGATACATCCATGGTATCGCGCGGTGTTCCATCGATTGCCGCGCAGCTGCGGGGTATGCTGAAAGACGAATTCACCATTGTCGGCCCCCGTATCGATTTGCATTCCGGTCATTATGGCGGCCCGGGTCTGAACCCCCTGCGCGAATTGTCGAAAATCGTTGCCTCTTTCTATGATGAGGAGGCCGGGCGTGTCGCGGTCGAAGGGTTCTATGAGGGCGTTCACGAAGTGCCCGAAGACCAGCTGCGCCAGTGGCAAAACTGCGGTTTCGACGAAGCGGACTACCTGAACTCGGTCGGCTACTCCCAACCGCACGGCGAAAAGGCCTATTCGACACTCGAACAACAATGGGCGCGCCCGACACTTGAGGTGAACGGTCTGTGGGGCGGTTATAACGGGGCTGGTTCGAAAACCGTAATCCCATCGGAAGCACACTGCAAAATCACGTGCCGATTGGTCGGCAATATGGACCCTGACGCATTGCGCACCAAAATCCGCAAACATGTCGAAGATCGCCTGTCTCCGGACGCGAAGGTGGTCTGGGACAACGATCTGGAGGGTTCGCCCGCATCGGTCATGAACATCAACCGTCCGGAGTTCGAGGCCGCGCGCAGAGCATTGTCGGACGAATGGGATCGCGAAGCGGTGTTTACGGGCATGGGAGGCTCGATCCCAGTTGTCGGTTACTTCAACACTGTTCTGGGGCTTGATTCGATGCTGGTCGGTTACGCCAATGAAGATGACGCCATCCATTCCCCGAACGAGAAATATGACGTCAAAAGCTTCCATAAGGGCATCCGCTCGTGGGCCCGCATTCTGGATGCTTTGAATAAATAGGGAGTCTTCAGCGAGGCTCTGCCTCGCGCTCCGGGATATTTGCAGCCAGATGAATAAAGGATCCCTACTTCATCTGGCCCAAAATATCCCGGGGGAGGCGCGCGTAGCGCGGCGGGGGCAGAGCCCCTGCCCGGTTGCAACTCGCGTACAATCTTACATGTGGATCACACGACCATAGGCATCCAAGACGCTCTCGTGCATCATTTCTGACAGCGTTGGGTGCGGGAAGACTGTATTCATCAGGTCTTCTTCGGTTGTCTCCAACTGTCGCCCAACCACATAGCCCTGGATCAGTTCGGTGACTTCAGCGCCGATCATATGCGCGCCGAGTAGCTCACCTGTCTTGGCATCGAACACTGTTTTGATCAGACCTTCCGGCTCGCCCAGAGCAATGGCCTTGCCGTTGCCGATGAACGGAAAACGGCCAACTTTGATGTCATAGCCCAGCTCTTTGGCTTTTGCTTCGGAATATCCCACCGAGGCCACCTGAGGCTGACAATAGGTGCATCCTGCGATGCTTTCAGGCTTGACCGGGTGGGCATGTTGTCCTGCGATCAGATCAGCGACCATGACACCTTCGTGGCTGGCCTTGTGTGCCAGCCAGGGTGCACCAGCGATGTCGCCGATCGCGTAAAGACCCTCGACACCGGTACGGCAATATTCATCTGTCACCACATGCGTGCGGTCGATCTTGACGCCCAAAGCTTCCAGGCCGAGGTTTTCGACATTGCCAACGATACCTACCGCCGAGATCACGGTGTCGAACTCGTGCTTTTCAACCTTGCCCTTAACCTCGATATGAGCGGTCACCTTGCCCTTGCCACGATCCAGTTGCTTGACCATGGCCTTTTCCATGATGGTCATGCCCTGCTTTGTGAAAGCTTTCTTGGCCAGGGCGCTGATTTCTGCATCTTCCACCGGCAGCACACGATCCATCACCTCGACCACGGTCGTGTCGGCCCCCAACGTGTTGTAGAAGCTGGCGAATTCGATGCCGATTGCGCCCGAGCCGATGACCAGTAGCTTCTTGGGCATCCGAGGCGGTTGCAAGGCGTGCTTGTAAGTCCAGACCAGATCGCCGTCGGCCTCAAGCCCGGGCAATTCGCGCGCCCGCGCACCGGTTGCGAGAATGATGTTCTTTGCCGTCAGTTCTTCGGCGCCCTTCTCGGTCTTGACGGTGACCTTGCCTTTGGCGGGAATTGTCGCCTCGCCCATCACCACGGCGACCTTGTTTTTCTTAAGCAGATGACCAATGCCGCCAGACAGTTGCCCGGCTACACCACGGGATCTTTTGACGACCGCGTCCAGATCGTAACCGATCTTGTCGGCTTTCAGACCAAAATCCTTGGCGCGTTCCATCAGGTGGAACACTTCGGAGGACCGCAGCAGTGCCTTTGTGGGAATGCATCCCCAGTTCAGGCAGATGCCGCCAAGGTGCTCGCGCTCGACCACGACGGTCTTCAGGCCAAGCTGGGCGGCACGGATGGCAGCGACATAGCCCCCGGGGCCAGCCCCTATTACGATCAGATCATAGGATTGTGCAGCCATGTGTTCCTCTCGGCGCAGGTGGTGAAAATTTAGTTTACCATTAAACTATTTTCAGAAACGCATCAATATACAGTTCCCGCGACAAATGAGACGCGAGGTAAACCATACCTGGATTTGCGGATTTCAGCCTATACCCCGGCCCACGCTATGGCTAGAACAGAAACGCCGGCGCCGCTCGGACATTTGCGAACACATTGAATTCAAGGGGATTACCATGGCCAAAACACTGAAAGACCTGCTGCTCGCTCTGCTCAACGCGACACTGATACTTGTCGCACTTTGCCTATTTCTGGGATGGAAGCTGGCATCGAAGGTCGAAAGCGTCACGGAGAAATTTTCGGAAACCGTGCAGGTTATTGCCCCAATCCGGGATGAGGCGCAGGGTATTCGAGGGGAGCTTGCCGCATTGCGAAGCGAATTGACCTCGTTGACGCAGGAGAACCAAATCACCGACGCCCAAACCGCACAAAGCATCAGGGCGACATTGAGCCGCCTGAACGCCGTTGAACAAAGGCTGCAGACCGCGCAAGAGCGTTTCACGGAACTGGCAGACACTCCTGAGGCACTGATTGCTCAGACCATCCAGACTGGTGCTGACATCGCATCTGAACGGATATTGGGGATCAAAGGATGCGAGCCAGGGTCCTAAAAGACCCCCGCACTATCGACTAATGGCGCAGTTCCAATCTTTATCTGCGATCTCAAGCCGTCGCTTGAAGCTCACGCACGGTGCTACCGTAACCGCCCATGTCGACGTAAGCCTCTTCATGAGGGGTCGAATTGCGCGACAGTGCTTCGTTCCGATAGGGGAACCGACCGAACTTGCGGATCACTTCACGATGCGCCCGGGCGTGCAGCAGATTGCTCGTATCGCCATTCATGTTCTCGCAGATCAGACGCACGCAGCGTTCCTGATCGCACAGATTTTCCGAATGCATCAACGGCAAGTAAAAGAACTGCCGGGCTGGTTCGTCGATCTTCTTGTCCCAGCCCTTGTCGACCGCGCATTTTGCGGCCGCCAATGCCGCTCGGTCAGTCGCGAAAGCACGCGCCTGCCCCCGGAACATGTTGCGTGGAAACTGGTCCGTCAAAATAATGTAAGCCAGTGACCCGCTGGGATAGGTCAGCCAGAGCGAAAACTTGCCCTCGGCCGCTGCCTCCCACGTTGACTGAAAACGTGCGCGGATTTCTGAATCCAGCGCTTCATCCTCAATGTACCAGCCCTTTGGACCCACCTCATCTAACCAAAAACTCAATACTTCTTCAGGCGTTACCATTGCCTTAAACTCCGTCTTGTGCCCGCACTTGGGACGTAACGTCATTTAAGGCCGTTTTACAGAACTGTTACAGTAACATATTGCAACACTTGCGACATAATCCTGTGTCCTAGGCATCTTCCTGCTCAGCCTGCTCGGCCTCGGCGGCTTCGATGGCAACTTCCTGTGCCACTTCAAGCGCAACTGGCGAGGATGTTGGATACAGCGTCGACATTGTGCCGGTTTCGTCCACAGGGATCGAAGCACGCTGCGTCGTCCGATACAGAGCGTAGAGCGCCATTGCGAGTAACAGTGCCGCAATAAAGAGAAAAAAGCCCGCGGGACCGAATACGGCATCGCCCATCAACCAGCCTGTGATCAGCGGTCCGGCAATCGCGCCCAGACCGTTGATGAAAACCAGTCCACCGGATGCGGCCGCCATGTCCTCGTGATCCAGAAAGTCATTCGCGTGCGCGATCAGCAATGAGTATAGCGGGTTGGACATACCCCCGATCAGAAAAGCCGAGGCAAGCAGAATTGGAAACGATCCGCCCATCATCATCGCGATCGTTGCGCCCCCGGCACCGGCGAGTGCCACAAGAAGGATCAGAAAGCGTCGATCCATGCGATCGGAGAACCAGCCCAAAGGGTATTGCAGAACAACAGCTCCGATATAAAACGCCGCAACGAAGGTCGAAATTTCAACAAGCGACAGTCCAGCCCGCGCGCCGTAAACCGCCGCCATACCGAACTGTGCCGAAAACACGCCGCCCAACAGGAACATGCCGACACAGCCCAGAGGCGAGGTTTCCAGCAATTTCTTCAGCGTCATCGGCTTGGTGGTATCAAATGCGGGAGTTGGCGAGATCGACAGCAAAATGGGCGCGAAGGAAACCGAAACCAGAATCGAGGCTATCACAAAAGTTTCGTAACCAGCGGGGTCTCCGACCAGAACAAGCGCCTGGGCACTGATGATGCCCGTCATTTGGACTATCATGTAAAGCGATAGCGCCTGCCCCCGGTTTTCATTGCTTGCCGCGTTATTCAGCCAGCTTTCGGCAGTGACATAGACGCCCGAGAAACAGAACCCAATCACTACCCGGCCCAGGGCCCACGCGATCGGGTCTGTCAGCATGGGATACATGATCATTACGGCTGAAATGAACGACGCAAGTGCCGCAAAGACCCGCACATGACCGACGCGTCGGATCATCTCGGGCGCAAGGCGTGAGCCGCCCAGAAAGCCCAGGAAATAGGCCGACATCACAAACGACATCTCAAGAGTCGAAAAGCCCTCGATTTCACCCCGAACCCCCAGGATCGTGCCCTGAAGGCCGTTTCCGACCATCAACAACCCCATGCCGAGCAACAACGCCCACGCGCTGGATAGGACCTGAATCATTGGGGCCTCCGACTAATGCCAACCTGATTTGAGTGCCGTTCTGCGATCAAAGACCGCTACCGTCGCGCTTGTCTACGACATTCCCGATCCGCGATGCCGTATACGCGCCCCTCAGGGGGCCAAAAGCGACGCGTCACCATACGAAAAGAACCGGTATTTCTGTGCGATGGCATGTTTGTACACATCGCGCATCCGGTCCTGCCCCATCAGTGCCGAAACCAGCATAAGCAAGGTAGATTTCGGCAGGTGGAAATTGGTCATCAGTGCGTCAGTGACGTGGAATTCAAAGCCGGGATAGATGAAGATATCCGTGTCGCCTTCCCACGGCTCGATCTTTCCGGACCTTGCCGCGCTTTCGATCAGGCGCAAAGCCGTGGTTCCCACCGGAATCACACGCCCACCAGCCGCCTTGGTTGCCTGTATTTGGGCGGCAGCCTCGGCGCTGACCTGCCCCCATTCGGCGTGCATCTTATGGGTTGTGACATCCTCTACCTTGACCGGCAGAAAAGTTCCCGCCCCCACGTGCAGCGTCACATGCGTGAAACTCACGCCGCGCTTAGCCAACGCCTGCATTAGCGTATCATCGAAATGCAGAGACGCCGTCGGGGCGGCCACGGCACCGGAATGGTTGGCCCAGATGGTCTGATAGTCAGTTTTGTCCTGTTCATCCGCCGGGCGTTTGGCAGCGATGTAAGGCGGCAGAGGCATTGCTCCGGCCTGATCTAACGCTGCGTCGAAATCCTCACCGCTGAGATTGAAGCGCAGATACGCCTGACCGTCCTCGACCCGATCCAGCGTGGCGCTGAGGTCGGCTGAAAAGACGATCTCTTCCCCAAGCTTCACTTTCTTGAGTGGTTTGATCAATGCAGACCAGGTGCCATCGGCCTGCGGGTCCAGCAAGGTGGCTTCGATCCCGGCGGATACGGGCCCCTGCGCGCTGTCGCGATGGCGGCGACCGTTCAGTCGCGCCGGGATGACCCGGGTGTCATTCAACACCAGTCGGTCGCCCGGCTGCAGAAAATCAGGCAAATCGAACACATGGCTGTCGGTCGTCGCATTACCTTGCGCTACCAACAGGCGTGCAGAAGAACGCGGGCTGGCGGGCCGCGTTGCTATCAGGTCTTCGGGCAGGTGGAAATCAAAGTCGCTGAGTTTCATAACCGCGCCTTACAACTCTGCATCAGATTCGGCCATATCCTGTCAGCGGTCGCTTGGGGACGATCCAAAAGTGCGTTTTGGTTCATCCGGTTTTTGGGGTATTGCGTTCGGACCGTCCTGAACTTTCGGTGCCGGGGCACGCAACAAGTCGCGCAGAAACAGAGGTGCAAGACCGGACAACGGGTTCACCGACACTTTGGGCGAGGCCAGCGGACCCGTGAGCGTGTAGTTGAACCCAAAGACGCCCTCGCCCTTGCGCGTGAATACGCTGCCAACTGCGTTGAGGAGGTATATGGGCGAGATCGCTCCGCGCAGGTTCAGCAACCCGTTCACTGTATCGATGGTGCCGTCAAAAGAAAGGCCCATCGACGGCCCGACGGCACTGCCGCTGAGCACCTTGATATCTGTCGGAGTGATCCGCATCCGGCTGTCAATTGCCGCGAAAAAGATGCCCTGACCTGCCATTTCGTCCAACAGCCCCACAAGACTGATCGCATTCAGCAGGGCCGCCATGGCCGGGGCGTCGGTGATCCGCGTGTTGGTGATTTTCAGTATCACGTCATAGCTGCCAGGCGCAGCCACGGGCTCGAGCTTAAGGTTCATTTCACCGCCGCGCGCCTGTGTCAGAACCCCGGCCGAGCGCAGAACCGCACCCGCGTCTTGCGATGTCAGGTTAACGGCACTGCGGTTCCCTCTTGGGCTGACCTGCCCACTGACCGGCGCACCGCCATTGACCCGGGCGGTGAAGTTGCCGTTTATCCCCCCAGTTGTCTGAAATGCGCCCTGGAAGCCGCTGAGCGCGACGGTTTCAGTAACCTGAAGACGGTCCAGCTTCACGTCCAGCTTCGGTCCGGCGCTGCCTCCGCCGCCAGATCCGCTGCTTTCGCCAAAACTTGCGCGCCCCATGTCCAGCACGCCACCAAGAACCCGGATATCCGGGACGGCATTCCCACGTCCGATCAACTCTGCCGGGACCGCCAGCCAGTCGCCCAGATCAAAGGAGCTGAATCGAACTCGGTCATATTCACCGTTCTCACGAAACGTAATTGAGGCTGATGTGCGTAATCCCGCAGCATTTATGCGCAGGCTATCCACTTTCAGCTGCGATCCCAAAGTTGCTTCAGCTTTCAGGGATCCTGTCGAATTGGACCCTTTCCGCCAACCAAGCTCGGGTATCGCCAGCGCAACACCTTGCAAATCGGACGTAACGGACAGCTTCGGAGGAGGTCCGGCACCGAGACCCAAGGTGATATCCGCAATTCCTTTTCCGGTCAGCATACCCGGAGGCAGACCAGCTCCGATCTCGTCCATCAATCGGGGAGACAATTCGATCTGCCCGGTCAGAGTACTTCGCTGGGCGGATTTTCCATCTATCGGCTGCTGCCAGAGCGCCGTTAATGGCACGTCCCCAAACCGCCCTTGTCCCTGAATTTGAACGCCGGATTGATCACCCGAAAGATCCAGGAGATCAGCACTTACAGAAAAACCGGGCACCAACCTTTCACTGGAAAGGTTGGCCAGCTTGCCGTCGAAGTGAAATTGCACTTCAGGAAACTTTAGGCCTTTTTTCATCGGCAACGACAGCGTTCCCTCCAGAGACGCCGTTCCCTTAGCGACATCCACAGGCAACCCGGCTTTGCTGAGCAATTCAAGCGGTGGCCGGTCGAGCAGAGACAAGGCGGCTGTCACGCTCCCCTCGGCCCGGATACGCGCAATTGCAGGCGCGGATTTCTTGATATCCGTATCGGGTATGATGAAGGACGTTCCCGATGCATCCACCGCACCGCCATCATCGGCGACCACAACGCCTTTTTGAGCAGTGACCGTGAACCTTCTGTTGATCAGGCTGGCTTGTCCCTGCGCCTTTTCGATCGGCGGTAGCGTTTTGACAAACCTGACCTTCGCCTCTTCAAACCCGAAATCCAAGTAGAGATCCGGTTTCGATCCCGGCAACAAGCGCAAGGCGAAATCCATGTCGGACAGAACCCCTTCGTACAGGTTTTCTGTTACCCACTCTCGCGGTTTCGGGGCCAGTCGTTCGGGCCAGTAGCTGAGAACTTTGTCGGACGTCATCCGGTCCAGGTGTGCATCCAGCTCGACAGCCCAGCCATCCGGCCGTCCGTTCAGGACACCAAAGGCTCGCACCGTGTGACCCGGATCTTCGATGGTCATCTGACCCAGGCGTAGTTTGAACGGGTCGAACGCCATCTTGAAATCCAGACTGGCCCTCGACAATTGAATAGGCTGCGGAAACAGGTTTGCAGGGTTCACATTGATGCCGGACAGCCGCAGTTGTGCAGACAGGCTGTCCAGCACGCCATCTTCTGCGCCGTCCAGAAACGCCTTACCGTCTGCCTGCACCTCGCCCCAGGCCGAAACAATCGAAACTTCGTTGAAGTCCAGCATCTGCCCTTCGGGGTCATAAATGAAATACGTACGGGCGGATTCGAAGGGAACCGGACGGGTTTCCGGGTTTGGCTGTACGACCCCGGCCCCCAGATTGAGCGTTGCGTACAGGGTTCCGATTGTGCCGTCTTCATCGATACCACCCCGCAAGGCACCCGAAATCGGGGCCCGCAGAACCTGAAGCCAGGCAAGGGCGGGTGATTGACCTGCGATGTCCTCGGCCGGAAGGTCGGTGACCGAAATCCCGAATTGTGCGGCAGGCGTTCCCAGGACACTTGTATAGTTGGCTTCGATGGCGCTGACATAATCTCGCCCGGCCAGAACCGAGAACCCGGTCGCCAAACGCACTTCGTTATTGCTGCGATTGGCTTGAATATGGCCGCCGTCCAAAATCCAGGATCGCCCTTGCCGCAGATCGCGATAATCCAATGTGATCGCATCAAGCTCGACCGAGGTCAGCGCCGACAGGGCCGGAGACAGGAAAACCTGATCCGAAGCTTCGATCAGCTGCGCCAGGTTCGGCGCCTCTTGCACTGGTGTGCTGCCAGATCCAACTGTCAAGCTCAGCGCCCCGTCCTTGTTTCGGGTCACGGCGATCTGCGCACCGCTCAGAATGATCCGCTTGGGTCGGACATGACCCCGCAACAAGGGACGCATGGCCAGGCTGGCGCGCATGTCGGACACCTGCGCGATTTGCTGACCAGCCGCATCGCTGATGGCAACATCGGTCAGGCGCAGACGGGGGCGCCATCCTTCGTGAATGATGAAACTGACATCGCCAAACCGGATTTGCAGCCCGCCCAAGGCCTGTTCAAGCCGCGCCTCGACCCTGTCCCGCAGCCAGACAGGTGCGTGCATCCTTTGACCCACAAGCATGAAACCGGTGAACAAAGCCAGAAGCACCAGCACGAACGTGCCGCGCATAGCCCACAGACCAGCGGCCCGGCGGCGCGACCGACGGCGCACGGGCTTTTCCGGCTTTGCTCCATCGTCGTTTTCGTGCTGCTTCAATTTGCTACCCACGCCTTCCAACCCGCACGTGTTGCCCTATGATATCAGACAGCCTTTAAAAACCTTTAGCGGAGTTTCCAATGCCCGACGTTTCAGACATCGCCCCTGACTTCACTTTGCCGCGCGACGGCGGTGGCGAGGTGACGCTTTCGGCGTTGCGCGGTGGCACCGTGGTTCTGTTCTTCTACCCCCGCGATGATACGCCGGGCTGCACCAAGGAATCCATCGGTTTCTCGGAACAACTTCAGACCTTTGCGGATGCGGGCGCTCAAGTTTTCGGCATCTCGCGTGACAGCGTCGCCAAGCACGACAAATTCGTCGCTAAGCATGGGCTGACCACGCCGCTCTTGTCGGATGAGAACTCGACCGTCTGCGAGGATTACGGCGTGTGGGTCGAAAAGAACATGTATGGGCGCAAATCGATGGGGATTGAGCGTTCGACCTTCATCATCGACACTGAAGGCAAAATTGCCCGCGTCTGGCGCAAGGTCAAAGTTCCCGGTCACGTGGATGAGGTGTTGGAAGCCGTCCGCGCGCTGTAACCCCTCGACCGCAATCGCCATCCGGTCTATGAGCCGCGCGTGCAATCAGGTGGAGAAAAATGGTGTCCAAATCGCTGACGCAGATGGCGACCGAGGTTCTGACAACGGCGGACGGGCGGGAAAAGACCGCCCTGTCCAAACATCACGCCGCCGCGTGGTTCGCATCGCGCGCAGGCGACGCCCCCGCAATCGAAATCGGCACAGCGACACCACCTCTGCAACCTGCGCGCCCGGAACGGCCCGAGCTCCTGTCTCCACGCGAGGTGCCCAAGCGGAAACCGGGCACCGAGGCGGGCCGCATCGCTCTGTTGCACGCCGTCGCGCATATCGAGCTGAACGCGGTTGATCTGCATTGGGACATTATCGCCCGCTTTGGCCATGTCCCGATGCCAATCGGATTCTACGACGATTGGGTGAAATGCGCCGAAGAGGAATCACGCCATTTCGAGATGATCTGCGATTGTCTGGAACAGATGGGCAGCCATTATGGTGCCCTGCCCGCCCATGCGGGAATGTGGCGCGCCGCCGAAGATACCGCAGACGATCTGATGGGGCGATTGGCCGTTGTTCCCATGGTACTTGAAGCGCGCGGTCTGGACGTGACCCCCGGCATGATCGAGATATTTCGAAAGGCCAATGCCGAACAGGCCGTTGCCGCGCTCGAGGTGATCTATGCCGAAGAAGTTGGTCATGTCGCCTACGGATCCAAGTGGTTCCATTTCCTGTGCGGTCGTGAAAATGCCGATCCGAAGGATGTGTTTCACGCTCTGGTTCGGCAATACTTCCACGGCGTCCTGAAACCACCCTTCAACGAGGAAAAACGGGCCGAAGCCGGATTGCCACCCGACTTCTACTGGCCCCTGACGGAAGACCTGCCGGCGCCCGGCGAGGTCACAAACTGACACTTTTTTGTCAGTTTCGGCGATTTCCTGCCGATCCTCAGGGGGATTTCTGCGCTGTTTGCCGCAGACTGGTCAACAAACTTGCCCGAACGCGACCTGCGCTTTATGCAATCGGCCCAAGGGGCGGCAGGCACTCATAACCGGTCCCGATCTTGGGGATGAGAGGTAGGACGCGTGCGAACACGTCTGGCAATTAAGATACACTCCGTACTTGAACGGTACTTCCCGGAGCGCCGGGTCTTTTTGAAGTCTGACAAAGATACACGTTTCATCCGGCTCAACTCGGAAACTCAGGTAGCTGCGGTGGCCGGTGTTGCGGTCATGGTCGGCTGGACAGCCGTGGCAACTGCCATTCTTCTGATGGACAGCATCGGGTCAGGCAACTTCCGGGAACAGGCGAAACGCGACCAGGCCACGTATCAGGAACGTCTGAACATCCTGTCCGCTGAACGCGATGCACGCGCGCAGGAAGCCCTTGCCGCGCAGGATCGTTTCAACGCAGCGCTGGACCAGATTTCCGCGATGCAATCGGAACTTCTGGCCTCGGAAAACCGTCGGCGAGAACTTGAGACTGGGATCGAAGTCATCCAGACAACGCTGCGCACCACCATGAAACAGCGGGAAGACGCCCGGACTGAACTGGCGACACTGAAGCAGGAAACCAGTAACCCCGACATGTATGTTACGGCCTCCAGCGCCCCGGTGCAGATGGCCTTCATGACGGAAGCTCTGGCGCGTACGGCCGAGGAACGTGATCAGATCGCTACAAACGCCCAAGAGGCGTTGGATCAGCGGGATGATCTGGAGTTGGAAATCCGCCTAATGCAGGAACGCAGCGACGAGATTTTCCGCCAATTGGAAGAAGCCATGGTGATCTCAGTCGAACCGTTGGACAAAATGTTCCGTCAGGCGGGAATGCCAACAGATCGCATCATCGAAGAGGTCCGGCGCGGATATAGCGGTATGGGCGGTCCGCTGACCCCTTTATCCCTTAGCACGCGTGGCGAAGCGGAAGAACTGTCCGCCGACGAAGCCCGCGCGAACACACTGCTGCAGCAGATGGATCAACTGAACCTGTATCGACTTGCGGCGGAAAAAGCCCCCTTTGCCAATCCTGTACATTCTGCGGTGCGTTTCACCAGTGGCTACGGCACCCGGCGTGACCCTAAATCCGGTGGTCGCCGGATGCATAACGGTGTGGATTTTGCGGGACCACAAGGCACGGATATCTTTGCCACTGCAGATGGCGTCGTAAGCCACGCAGGCTGGCAATCCGGTTTCGGGCGGCTTGTAAAAATCAAGCATGCCTTTGGAATTGAGACACTTTACGCTCATAACACCAAGATCAACGTGAAGGTTGGTCAAAGGGTCTCGCGCGGGGATCATATTGCTGATATGGGTAGCACCGGACGGTCGACCGGCACGCATCTGCACTATGAGGTGCGCGTGAACGGAAAACCTGTAAACCCAATGACTTACATCAAGGCTGCGAGAAATGTTTTCTAAAAGCAAAATCAACGAGCCCGCATCCAAGGCACCTGAGGCGGCCAAACCTGCCGCTCCGGCGACCCCAGCGGCCCCTGCACCGACCGAGTCGAAGCCCGCAACCGCGCCCAAGCCCAAGCCACCGGCGTCGGTTCTGTCTTCGGATCTGCACATCACCGGCAACATCAAGACCTCCGGTGACATTCAGGTGGAAGGCACAGTCGAAGGCGACATCCGTGCTCATCTGCTGACGATTGGCGAATCCGCGACGATCAAAGGCGAAGTCACCGCAGATGACGTTGTGATCAACGGACGCATCGTTGGTCGAGTGCGTGGCCTCAAGGTGCGACTGACTTCGACCGCCCGCGTCGAAGGCGACATCATCCACAAAACCATCGCCATCGAAAGCGGCGCGCATTTCGAAGGGTCTGTACAGCGCCAGGACGATCCGCTGAACCCGGGCCGCAGCGCCAAAGCCGGATCGAACCCGGCGGCAGACGTCAAACAATAATTCGACCTCTCAGGTCAAACCCGAGACGCCGCAGGGACACCCGCGGCGTCTTTTTTTGAGGAAACTACTTTCCCGTGAAACTGGTTTTGATCCCGCCGGGATCACGCTAGGTTCGAGCCATGTTGGTTTTTTTGACACTTGTCGCGCTAATCGCTGTCGGTGTGGCTTATTACTTTTGGTCGAAACAACAGGCGCGCCGCGCCCTGTTGGCCGCGCCGTTGAGCGAAAAGCAACGGCACCTAATCGACGCTCAGGTCCCGATCCTGCGGAAGCTGCCGCATGACTTGCGCGCCAAGCTGGAAGGCAAGGTCAACTTGTTTCTGGATCAGGTCGAGTTCATCGGGTGTGACGGTCTGGACGTTACCGAAGACATGCAGATGTCCATCGCCGCGCAAGCCTGTCTGCTGGTGGTGAATACCCAGCTTTGGTACGACAACCTGACCACCATCCTGATCTACCCCAGCGCTTTCAAATCCAGACAGAGCCGCCACAGCGGTTACGTCGTCACCGAGAAGGAAATCGTGCGTACAGGGGAAAGCTGGAACCGCGGCCCGGTAATCCTGTCCTGGGCGCATAGCCAGCGCGGGGCCATGAACGATCACGACGGGCAAAACGTTGTCTTTCACGAATTCGCCCACCAGATCGACGATCTGACGGGGTCGGCAAACGGGGTGCCCGTACTCAGCGAAAATCAGAGCTTTTCAGAGTGGGAGGCCGCGTTTCTGACGGCCTATGACGCGCATGTACACGCCGTCGAAACAGGGCACCCAACGGTAATTGATCCCTATGGCGCGGAAGGGCACGAGGAGTTTTTTGCGGTTTCGGTTGAAGTGTTCTTTGAGCGCCCCAAGGCGCTGCGCAACTCTGATCCGGACGTGTACAAGCAGTTGTCAAAGCTCTTCCGACTGGATCCTGCGCAATGGCACTGATCGCTATTTGCCCCAGCTGAAAGGGCATGCCGGAAATTCACCGTTTGCCTAAATTTAACAACAGCTAATTTTTGAATTACACTTAACCTCATTGCATTGTGGAGGAAATTTCATGTCATCAAAACTACTTGCCGAGTTCTTCGGCACCTTCTGGCTGGTTCTCGGGGGTTGCGGCAGTGCCGTATTGGCAGCAGGCGTTGCGGATGTTGGAATCGGGTGGCTTGGGGTATCCTTCGCCTTCGGCCTGACGGTTCTGACAATGGCTTACACGGTTGGCCATATCTCGGGCGGTCACTTCAATCCGGCGGTCAGCCTGGGTTTGATGATTGGCGGGCGGTTTCCGGCCAAAGATCTGCTGCCCTACTGGATCGCACAGGTCATCGGAGCAATCGCCGCCGCAGTGGTTTTGTATCTGATCATCAGCGGTGCGCCCGATTTCACTGGCGTCGGAGGGTTTGCGTCCAACGGATATGGTGAGGCGTCACCCGGCGGGTATTCACTTATGTCTGCTCTGGTGATCGAGATTGTGATGACCGCTTTCTTCATCCTGATCATTCTGGGCGCGACCTCGGACAAGGCCCCCGCCGGTTTCGCCCCTATTGCCATCGGTCTGGCGCTGACCCTGATCCACCTGATATCGATTCCGGTAACCAATACCTCGGTCAATCCGGCCCGTTCCACCGGAGTTGCCCTGTTTGCCGACGGTCCTGCCCTTGCGCAGCTGTGGCTGTTCTGGGTCGCACCGCTGATTGGCGCCGCTGTCGGAGCGGTCATCTGGAAGGCGATGTCCCCGGACGACTGATATCAATGAGAGCAGGATTTTTTCCGCTCCTACAACAAACAAGCTATCCTCTCGTTATTCTTGGCCGCATCGCTGCCCCGGGATCAATGGGAGGATACAATGAAGACACTTACCGCAACTTTTGTTCTGGGCTGCTTCGCCACGGCAAGTTGGGCCGAAAATTCCTGGCTGAGTATTCCGCCTTCACCAGTGATGCCCGCAGCCATCACGTCCGGCACGACTGAAATTAACGGCATCGATATGTACTATGCGACCTACGGCGTTGATGAAGGCACGCCGATCCTGTTGATTCACGGCGGTCTGGCGCATGGCGATATTTGGGCCGCGCAGGTTGCGGATCTGGCCAAAGACCATGCCGTGATCGTTGCGGATACACGCGGGCACGGACGATCGACAAATGATGGCAGCACCTATTCCTATGAGTTGCTATCGCAGGATTACCTGGCGCTGTTGGATCATCTGAACATTGATCAGGTGCATCTTGTCGGTTGGTCCGACGGGGCCAATATCGGTTATGCGATCTCAACCACAAACCCGGATCGGCTGGCCAGTCACTTTGCCCATGCGGGAAATGTAACACTGGACGGGATTGATCCTACGGTGGAAACCAACCCGGTCTTTGGCACTTATGTCGGCATGATGGCCGAAGATTATGCAGCCATGTCACCCACGCCTGACGGGTTCGAGGCTTTTCTGGGCGGAGTTGCCGCCATGTGGGGCACGGAAAAACCCGGAGGTTTGGAGGCGTTGTCTACGGTCACGGTCCCGACGCTGGTCGTTCAAAGCGCTCATGACGAAGCCATTCTGATGGAGCATTCACAAGCGATTGCCGATTCTATTCCGGGGGCCGAGTTGCTTGTTCTGGAAGATGTCAGCCACTTTGCCTCTTTTCAGAAACCAGATGCCTATACCCAGGCCGTCCGTGACTTTATCGATCAATAGACCAACGAAAAAGCCCGGCGCTGAAGCCGGGCTAAATCATCTTATTCGGTAACCGTGACTTTTTTCATCACATCCGGCGCGCCGATAATCGCACCGTTCTGACCGGCGCCTCGCTTGATCGCGTCCACCACGTCCATACCATCGGTCACCTGACCGACGACGGTATACTCGCCATCCAGAAACGGGCCGGGTTCGAACATGATGAAGAATTGCGAATTGGCCGAGTCCGGATTCTTCGAACGGGCCATGCCAACCACACCGCGGTCAAAGGTGACGTCGGAAAACTCGGCTGGCAGATCGGGGCGGTCGGATCCGCCGCGCCCGGCGTAGCGCATGTCGAACCCACCAGCGCTGGAATTACCATATTCCACATCGCCGGTTTGCGCCATGAAGCCTTCGATCACGCGGTGGAATACAACGCCATCGTATTGACCGTCAGCGGCCAGAGCGGTGATCTGTTCCACATGTTTGGGCGCGACATCCTCGAACAGGTCGATGGAGATCGTACCATTGGCCCCTTCCCCTTCGACCTCAATCTGCAAACCGCTGGCCAGCGCAGGGCTTGCCAGCACGGCAAAGGCTGCGGCCAGCTTATGCATCTGCGGCCACCTTGACACTGATCATGCGATCCGGGTTCGCAGGCGGCTCACCACGTACGATGGCATCTACGTGCTCCATGCCGTCGATGACCCGGCCATAAACGGTGTACTGACCGTTCAGGAAGTGGTTGTCCTTGAAGTTGATGAAGAACTGCGAGTTGGCCGAATCCGGGTTCTGCGACCGTGCGGCGCCCAGGGTGCCGCGATCATGGGGCAGTTTGGAAAACTCTGCCGGAACGTTTGGCAGCGACGAACCGCCGGTTCCTGCCATGCGCAGGTTGAACCCGTCTTCCATATCGCCATGCTGCACGTCGCCGGTTTGCGCCATGAAACCATCGATCACACGGTGAAAGGCCACGTTGTCGTACTCGCCAGCCCGGGCCAGTTCTTTCATCCGGGCGCTGTGCTGAGGCGCCACATCGGGCAGCAGTTCGATGACGACATTGCCGTCTTTCAGCTCAACGATGATTGTGTTTTCGGGATCCTTGATGTCGGCCATGAGGCCCTCCTGTCGTTTAGTCTTGCGCAAATACCTATTCTCCGGGCGCACGAATGCCAAGTGACGCATTGACCTGAGGGCAAAATGCAGGAAAAGAACCGCCTAAATCATTTGCAAATGACGAGGATTGCGCGATGGGCTGGAAAACGCTGGACGACATGGACCTGAACGGTAAACGCGTGCTGGTGCGCGTGGATATCAACGTGCCCGTCGTTGACGGCGTTGTAACCGACGCCACCCGTATCCAGCGGATCGCGCCCACTGTACGCGACATTCTGGCCGCAGGTGGCAAACCGATCCTTTTGGCCCATTTCGGCCGCCCCGGCGGAGAGCGGCGCGAAAACCTGTCCCTGAAGCAACTGATTCCGACTCTGGAAAACGCTTTCGGCGTGCAGGTCCTGTTTGCCGCCGACTGTGTTGGCACCGAAGCCGAACTGGCCGCAGAAGCACTGCGGCCCGGTCAGGTGCTGCTTCTGGAGAACACACGCTTTCACGCCTCAGAAACCAAAAACGACGCCGATCTGGCCGCAGGCATGGCCAATCTGGGCGAAGTTTATTGCAACGACGCTTTTTCGGCAGCACACCGCGCCCATAGCTCGACCGAGGCCATTGCACGTCTGCTGCCCGCTTGTGCCGGTCGTCTGATGCAGGCTGAACTGCAAGCGCTGGAAAGCGCGTTGGGCGCACCCAAACGTCCCGTGACGGCGGTTGTGGGCGGTGCAAAAGTTTCGACCAAGCTGGAACTGCTGGGCAACCTGATCGACAAAGTGGATTATCTGGTGATCGGTGGTGGCATGGCGAATACGTTTCTGGTCGCCCAAGGCATCGGCGTTGGCAAGTCGCTGGCCGAGACTGCGATGAAGGACACGGCGGCCGAGATTTTGGCCAAGGCCGAAAGCTCTGGCTGTCAGATCGTTCTGCCACGTGACGTTGTGGTGGCCGAGAAATTCGAAGCCAACGCGCCGCATCAGGTTCTGCCCGCAGACCAATGCCCCGAGGATGGCATGATCCTGGACGCCGGTCCTGAAAGTGTCGCCGTGATCACCGAGATCTTCGACAAAAGTCAGACCCTGATCTGGAATGGTCCGCTGGGTGCGTTCGAACTGGAACCGTTCGACGCCGCCACCAATGCCGCCGCGTTGAAAGCAGCGGCTCTCAGCCGTTCGGGCCAGCTGATTTCAGTCGCGGGAGGGGGAGACACCGTTGCAGCCCTGAACGCTTCGGGTGCCGCCAAAGACTTCACCTACATCTCGACCGCAGGTGGCGCGTTCCTGGAATGGATGGAAGGCAAGACCCTTCCCGGTGTTGCCGCGCTGGATCATTAAGCGTCACTGACCGCCTTTGGTCGCCTGAAATGGTTCATGGTATTATCCCCTTTTGAACGGGGGTTTTTACCGTGAAACCAATTTGTCTTCTTGTCCTTTTCATGCTGCCCTGCTCTGCCGCAGCTCAATCCAGCTGCGGTGGTCAGACCCAACTTGACGCCAGTTTCTGCAACAAGGAACTGTCGGGGGGCGGTAGCGCTGCGCCGATGTTTTACTGGACCTGTATGAAAGAGCAGACCGTCGCGCAAATTCAGTTACTGCAAGCGTGACGCTGATCGACGCCCGAATACGCACAAAATACTGATCAAAAAATCGAATCAGGGGATTCACAACCCGAATCACCTGTGACATAGTGCGATCAGATGCCCGGAAAGGGCACGTTTTTGAGGCAAGTTTTCATACGGCGGTAAACAGAGTGTCCCGTTCCCATCGGCCCGGTTTGGGCTCAGTCGTCTTCTTCTCGGTGGCTTTCATGCTGGGTGTGTATTTCACCTTTGCTGCCGTGCAAGGTGACTATGGCCTGTTCCGGCGGGTCGAAATTGCGGCGGAACGGGACGCCCTGTCACGCGATCTGGAAAAGCTGAATGCCGAGATCGCCGAAATGGAAAACCTGACCCGGCGCCTGTCCGACACCTATCTGGATCTTGACCTGCTGGACCAGCAAGCACGTTCGGTTCTGGGTATGATCCGGGCCGATGAAATTGTAATCCGCTGATCAATTTTAGTCGCCGGAATTCCTCGGTGCATCGAAGCAGTGCCTGGTTTTTCGGCTAAGCTGCGCGTGCCCGAACGCTGCGTCACATTTCCCCTCGCCAGAAAGCCCTAAATGCTTTATGAGATAGTTTAACGCTAAACTATCTTGCCGAAAGGGGGAGATCGCCACTATGGCTGCGCGAAAAACCACAAAGAAACCAAATGTTTCTGCGGAAGAACTCAAGACATACTACCGCGAGATGCTTCTGATCCGTCGATTCGAGGAAAAGGCCGGCCAGCTTTACGGCATGGGCCTGATCGGCGGGTTCTGCCACCTTTACATCGGACAAGAGGCGGTTGTTGTTGGGCTCGAAGCGGCGGCCAAGGAAGGCGACAAGCGCATCACCTCGTACCGCGACCACGGCCACATGCTGGCTTGCGGCATGGACCCCGGCGGCGTGATGGCCGAACTGACCGGGCGTGAAGGCGGCCTGTCCAAAGGCAAAGGCGGCTCAATGCATATGTTCTCGAAAGAGAAGCATTTCTACGGCGGTCACGGCATCGTTGGTGCGCAGGTTCCACTAGGCGCTGGTCTGGCTTTTGCCGACAAGTACAAAGAAAATGGCGGTGTGACCTTTACCTATTTCGGTGACGGTGCTGCGAACCAGGGCCAGGTCTACGAGACCTTCAACATGGCGGCCCTATGGGATCTTCCGGTCGTGTTCGTCATTGAGAACAACCAATATGCCATGGGCACCGCGCAGGCGCGTTCAACCTCAACGCAGGATATCTACGTCCGTGGTGAGGCCTTCGGCATCCCCGGTGAAATCGTCAATGGCATGGATGTGCTGGCGGTCAAAGCCGCCGGTGAAAAGGCCGTCGCTCACTGCCGGGCGGGCAAAGGCCCATACATCCTTGAGGTCAAAACCTACCGCTATCGTGGCCACTCGATGTCTGACCCGGCCAAGTATCGCACCCGCGAAGAGGTTCAGAAGGTCCGTGAACAAAGCGACCCGATCGAACATGTGCGCGAACTTCTGCTGACGGGCAAACACGCCACCGAAGATGACCTGAAAGCGATCGACAAAGAGATCAAGGAGGTCGTCAATCAGGCCGCCGAATTCTCGAAAGAAAGCCCTGAGCCTGCTGTCGAAGAGCTCTGGACCGACATTTACGCCTGAGAGGACGAATAAGACATGGCAACCGAAATTCTCATGCCCGCCCTTTCGCCTACGATGGAAGAGGGCACGCTGGCCAAATGGCTGGTTAAGGAAGGCGACACCGTATCCTCGGGTGATATCATGGCCGAGATCGAAACCGACAAGGCGACGATGGAATTCGAAGCTGTCGATGAAGGCATCGTCGGCAAGATCCTGATCGCGGAAGGCACAGAAGGGGTCAAAGTGAACACCCCAATCGCTGTGCTGGTTGAAGAGGGTGAAGACGCCTCCGCCCTGCCCGCGGCTGCGCCTGCAGCCGCCGCGGTGGCCGAGGCCGCCCCTGCGGCGGTTGAGGCCCCCGCTCCCGCCGCTGCACCTGCCGCGCCGGTCGTCGATCTGTCGCCGGACTGGCCCGCCGATGCCGAGATGAAATCCGAGACCGTGCGCGAAGCTCTGCGCGATGCGATGGCCGAAGAGATGCGCAGCGACGAAGATGTCTATCTGATGGGCGAAGAAGTCGCCGAATATCAGGGGGCATATAAAATCTCGCAAGGTCTGCTGGACGAATTCGGCCCCAAACGCGTGATCGACACGCCGATCACGGAACATGGCTTTGCTGGTATCGCGGTCGGTTCGGCCTTTGGTGGGCTGAAACCGATAGTCGAGTTCATGACCTTCAACTTCGCCATGCAGGCGATTGACCACATCATCAACTCGGCAGCCAAAACGCTTTATATGTCAGGTGGTCAGATGGGCTGCCCAATTGTGTTCCGTGGTCCCAACGGTGCCGCCGCCCGCGTGGCCGCCCAGCACTCGCAGGACTACGCCGCGTGGTATATGCAGATCCCCGGTCTGAAAGTCGTCATGCCCTATTCGGCGGCGGATGCAAAAGGTCTGCTGAAATCGGCGATCCGTGATCCCAACCCGGTGATCTTCCTGGAAAACGAAATCCTCTACGGTCGGTCCTTCGACATGCCGCAGGTGGATGATCTGACCATTCCGCTGGGCAAGGCGCGCATCTGGCGCGAGGGTTCGGACGTGACCATTGTCAGCTTCGGCATCGGCATGCAATACGCACTGGAAGCCGCGGACAAGCTGGCCGAAGAAGGCATCAGCGCCGAGGTGATCGACCTGCGCACTATTCGTCCAATGGACACTGGCGCGATCATCAACTCGGTGATGAAAACCAACCGTCTGGTGACAGTCGAAGAAGGCTGGCCGCAAGGCTCGGTCGGCAGCTACATCTCTTCGGTCGTGATGCAGGAAGCGTTCGATTACCTCGACGCCCCGGTCATCAACTGCACCGGCAAAGATGTTCCGATGCCCTACGCCGCGAACCTCGAAAAGCTGGCGCTGATCACCACGGATGAGGTGATTGCAGCCGTCAAACAAGTGACCTACCGGTAAGGAGCGACACACAGATGCCTACCGAAATTCTGATGCCCGCCCTTTCACCGACGATGGAGGAAGGCATGCTTGCCAAATGGCTGGTCAAAGAAGGCGACACTGTCTCCTCTGGCGACCTGCTGGCCGAAATTGAAACCGATAAGGCCACGATGGAGTTCGAGGCCGTTGACGAAGGCACCATCGGCAAGATCCTGATCCCGGAAGGCACCGAAGGGGTCAAGGTAAACACGGCAATCGCGGTTCTTCTGGAAGATGGCGAAAGCGCTGATGATATCTCGGCCACGCCCACAGCGGCCCCGGCGGCTGCCCCTGCAGTTGCCGCGGGCAACGAGGCTGCCGCGCCAGCGGCACCCGAGGCGCCCGCCCCTGCCCCGGCCGCTCCGGCAAAAGCCGATGGCGGTCGTATCTTTGCTTCACCTCTGGCCCGACGGATCGCTGCGCAGAAGGGACTTGATCTGGCACAGATCGCAGGCTCGGGCCCGCATGGCCGCATCGTCAAAGCAGATGTCGAAGGGGCAACTGCAAGCGCACCGGCACCAACTCCTGCGGCTGCCGCTGCGGCGCCAGCGGCAGCTCCAGCAGCTCCGTCTGGACCGTCGGCAGACATGGTCGCGCGGATGTATGAAGGCCGCGAGTATGAGGAAATTCAGCTCGACGGTATGCGCAAGACCATTGCCGCACGTCTGGGCGAAGCCAAGCAGACCATCCCGCATTTCTACCTGCGTCGCGACATCAAGCTGGATGCGCTGCTGAAGTTCCGTGGCCAGCTGAACAAGCAGTTGGAAGGCCGTGGCATCAAGCTGAGCGTCAACGACTTCATCATCAAGGCCGTCGCCAACGCGTTGCAGCAAGTTCCGGCCTGCAATGCAGTCTGGGCCGGTGATCGGGTGCTGCAACTGAAACCTTCGGACGTAGCCGTCGCGGTCGCTATTGAGGGCGGTCTGTTCACCCCGGTCCTGCAGGACGCAGACATGAAGTCTCTGTCAGCTCTTTCAACCGAGATGAAAGACCTTGCCGCCCGTGCACGTGACCGCAAGCTGGCGCCGCATGAATACCAGGGTGGCACCTTTGCCATCTCGAACCTGGGTATGTTCGGCATCGACAACTTTGACGCCATTGTGAACCCGCCTCATGCCGGAATTCTGGCTGTCGGTACCGGCGTCAAGAAACCGGTTGTTGGGGATGATGGTGAGTTAACAGTGGCAACTGTGATGTCCGTCACCATGTCCGTCGATCACCGCGTCATCGACGGTGCACTGGGGGCAGAACTACTCAAGGCTATCGTCGACAATCTGGAAAACCCTATGGTTATGCTGGCCTGAGGACCTGAAACATGCCCTCGCCTCAAAGCACCTTTGGCGAGGGCACTCTCATTTCTTAGCACTGAATTGAGCCCGCGTGATCGGGGCACCAATTGCTCTGCATATCAAGACATCCCACCTTCTTCTTACGAATGCAGACAGAAAGAAGGTGCGCAATGTCCTTAAAGCCTCTCATTCAAAGCCTGATTGTCTTAGCCCTACTGGCGGGGACGGCATCTGACGTGGCCTTCGCGAAACCCAACAGCTACCCGGGCGAGAATTCGAAGTTCAAATCAAACGATCCGGCCGTAATTGCCCGGCAGAAAGCTGAGCAGGCGCAGCGTGAAGAACTGAGAAAACAAAAAAGGGAAGAACGACGGCGCAAGCGGTTGGAGAAACAGACCAACCGCTCGAACTGAACTCGGATTACTGGTCCTTGCCCAACATATGATCCATCGAGATCGACGGCTGATCGCACCCGGCCTCGCCCACGATCTTGGCAGGGATACCCGCCACGGTCTTGCAGGGTGGCACTTCTTGCAGAACCACGGATCCGGCGGCGATGCGGCTGCAATGGCCAACTTCGATATTGCCCAGGACCTTAGCCCCGGCACCGATCAGCACGCCATTTCCGATTGTAGGATGGCGCTGCTCCTCTTCCTTGCCGGTTCCACCCAGCGTCACGGAATGCAGCATCGACACATTGTCACCCACCACTGCCGTCTCACCGATCACGATGGAATGGGCATGGTCGATCATGATGCCTTTGCCGATCTTTGCGGCCGGATGAATGTCGATGCCGAAAATCTCGGATGAACGCATCTGGAAAAAATACGCGAGATCGTGACGACCCTTGCGCCACAGCCAATGCGCCACGCGATACGCCTGCATGGCTTGGTAACCTTTAAAGTACAGGATCGGCTGCAGCAACCGGTGGCAGGCCGGATCACGCTCATACACAGCCATAAGGTCCGCGCGGGCGGCCTCGAGCAATTCCGGATCGTCGGCATAAGCCTCATCCACAATCTCACGCAGGACCATCATCGACATTTCGTTCGAGCACAGCTTGGCCGACACCCGGTACGACAGGGCACGCTCAAGGCTGCGGTGATGTAGAATACAGGCGTGCACGAGCCCACCCATAAGGGGCTCTTTCTCGACGGCTGCATGGGCCTCAGATGTGATGCGGGTCCAAACCGGATCAACCGGTGTTACATGGCTGCGCTTTTCGAACATGGCTTTTGATCCTTTGCTGCGCCTAGAATGCCATTTAGTGGCAAAAAGACCAAACGCAAACCCATGATCGGTCATGTAACGAAAATGAATGAGTCAGAACGCATCTATTTCGAAACACGAATTCGCGAGCGATTGGCGGAATTGCAAGAGGTGTCAGCGTCGGGACAGCAGGCTCAGGCCATTGTCGAGCTGGATCAACAGGCCGTTGGACGGCTGAGCCGTATGGATGCACTGCAATATCAGGCCATGGCCAAAGCACAGCAGGCCAATCGCGACATAGAAGCCCACAGGCTTCGGGCCGCATTGGCACGGCTTGATGAAGGCGAGTTCGGATATTGCGAAGACTGCGGCGATCGTATTCCGGATCGGCGATTGAATCTGGATCTGGCTGCCAGCAAATGCGTCAGCTGCGCGTCCGGGTAGCCAGAAATCTTGCAAGCTGATGCAGAACCGTCTCAAAACACTGACAATATTGCAGATCGTCAAACCCCGGTTCATCAACCAGGACCCTGTTTCGGGCAACGGCCATAAGTGAGCCGTTGCCGTAAACCGGGTGGAGCTTGCCGGTGCGTTCCAAATGTCTGTCGGCCAATACCGCCTCATGGATCATCCGGATGCACAAAGCCCCCCTCTCCGGCTGCGGTACCGCCAACAAGGCGCGCGCCGCCGCGCTGACATCCCCATGAAGAACCGGTCGCATCAGGCCGCTTGCCCAATCACTAGACGGGACCAAGCGCCCGGTCCATAAACAGCAGAAACCTGGGCTACTTCGACCTCATACCCCCCGATCAGGCCATCCGCTGCTTTCATGGCTGCCGAATAGGTCCATTTTGGTACGGATGTCAGTTCTTCACGCAGAAGGATTCCACCCGCAAGAACACGTATCAGATAGGACTCGCTTTCTTCGCCCAAGGGAATCTCAAGCCCCGACCAGTCGTCCGCATCTGTTCGAGCACGTCGTATCCACGTGAGTTCATCCCCGGTCGTACCGGATCGAAGTCGCATGTGCACAGGCGCGTAAGGGCGCAAGCCATTGCCATCAAACGCAGCTATCAGGTGTTGGTAGGACGGGTCATCGTAACCCCGGGTCGCAGGCCCTATGCGGTAGTGTTTGGCAAGTCGCCTCTCGTTTCGCAGCAGGTTGATCTGTTGCACCCGGTCATTCAGCAGAACAAATACTGATCCGTCCGGCCAGACATCAGGCATCAGAGCATCCGTTCCAAGCTGCCCCCTGAGCCGCCCCGACAAGGCGTATACATCCGGGGCCTCAAGCGTAGCGTCCGAGAATTGAAAAACCTCCCAGCTATTGGGTGTTCCGTCGCCAATTGCAGCGAGATTAACGCCATTCATAACCGAGCTGCGAGGACGGGACTCCAGCTGGCCGGCCAGCAGTTTGACCTTCAATGCCGGGCCTTCATCCCAGACACCGACACTGGCGCGTCTCAGCGGTGTTTCGGTTACGCCGACAACTGCCCGTCGGGCGATGACGTCGCTCAGGCGGTAGCTATCGTCACTGGGCGAGGAATAGACCGTTGCAGCCCCGGGCCATGGTTCTCCGGTAACCGCCAGATAGGGCGCATGAGGGGCTTCGGCCCCGGTGATCAAAGGCAAGTCCAGAAAGACCGGTAACACGGGAACCGGCGCTGCATACGGTTTGACCGTTGCAGGATCGTCATTCAGTTCGGATGCCTTGTACACGCCCTGCTCGACCCGAACCGCCTCGACCAGTTGCAGGTCAGCGGATTCCAACCGGTCGATCCGATAGACAGGGTCTGTTTCAGCTTCTGACAACCGAACAAGATCCCCTGCTCCCAAGTGCAATTGCGATGGTGGAAGGGCAAACCGAATCGTATCGCGAGATACTCTGGCTTCGCTCAACCAGCGCTCGGCCGTTTGCCGTCCTTCGGTTCGTGTCATGGACAGCGGCATCTCATTCACCGACACGGAATGGGTGCGGTCTTCGGGTAAAACCGCCTCTTCCGCGACGACATCATGATCCGCGTCCGACTGAACAAAGCGCAGGCGAACGCGTCCGGTCATCTCGGCCTCGGCCTCGCGCCGGTATTCAACCGAACCCTCCAGATCGCTACTTATCGCCAGATGATCGGGGTTTAATGCGATTGCACCGTAACCGTCGCGCATCTGGAACCTCAATACTCCGTCCCGCTCGATCGCATCGAACCCATAGCGCAGCATCAGCGGCTGCAAGGCGGAACGGGCGTTTGTCACATCTTCGATGACATACCCGCGGACCACACCGTATAGACCAGAGACATCTATGTCCGTGACACCTGCGCCGTGGCAGATTTCGGTCACCACGGATGCCAACGTACGTGACCCGGACCGACCGTTCAGCCAGTGCCCTCTGGGATAGTTCTCGCCATCGTCCCACTGGCTTTGCAGGTTGGGAAAGGTCGGAAAGGGACGGGTATCCCATGCCCAGACATACGCGTTTGCCATATCCAGCATCGGCGCGCCGTAGATGTGCGAGGTCGGGTTGACGCCCGGATCGCTCCAATAGCCGAGCATCGCGGCCAGATACTGAACCTGAATAAAGTCGTCGCGCAACCCGTTGGAATAGGCTGGCAGCAGCGATTCAGATGATTTTGGGTCCAGGAATTTGTTCGGCTGGTTCGTACCCTTGTCAATTGCAGCACAGCCCAACTCGGTAAACCAGATCGGTTTCGAGCCAGGCACCCAATCGGTCGGATTGGGTTGACGCACACCCCCAATCCGTTCGTGATGCGGATTGGACCACCAGTTGCGCAGATCCTTGTACCGCCAGATCCACGGCTCATCGTGCCCCTGATCTTCGATTGGAGTTCTGATCTGTGCTTCCGCCTCTTCCGGAGAAGCGTAATACCAGTCATACCCTTCACCGCCTTCAATGTTGCTGCGAAGATAATCCAGATCGTAAATCGACGGCGCGCCGGCCTCGGCATCCAGATGGTGTTCACCATCACGCCAATCAGACAGCGGCATGTAGTTGTCGATACCGATGAAATCGATGTTGCCATCCGCCCAAAGGGGATCAAGGTGAAAATACCTGTCACCGGAGCCTTCTGGATGGTATCCGAAATACTCGCTCCAATCCGCCGCATAGCCGATTTTCGTGTCCGGCCCCAAAATCTGACGCACTTCCGCCGCCAAGGCACGAAGCTGCTCCACGGCCGGAAACCCCGAAGCGCCCCGGATCTGGGTCAGGGCTCGCATCTCGGATGAGATGCAAAAGGATGAAACCCCGCCGGCGGCCTTGCACAACATTGCATAGTGCAGAATGAAACGCCGCAAGCTCCATTCCTGAGGGCCAGAATAAGTAATGACCTCTTCGGCTGTTACCCCGCTGCCCCCCAGCAACCCACCGAGGAGACCGCCCCCGACTACCCAAGTTAAACCGGTATCTCCCCTGTCGTCAGGTCGACCACCCGGCTCAGGCCTTACGAGACCACCATTGCCTCCGCTCGAGCCGCCTGATCCGTCCCAATCTTCGTTGATTGCAAAATCCTGCGCACACGCTGTCCCGAAAAACGCGGCAACCTGTGCGTCCGCCGCTGCGGTCTGATCAGATGAGCCTGCACGCCCCGGAGCTACATCAAGCGTGATCCGCCCCCGCCATGGCAGATGAGGTTGGCTTGCAGCATCGGACCATGGATCAGGCAGCCCGTTGCCCTGCAATTGTTCCATCAGGATAAAGGGATAAAACATCACCCGTTTTCCCGATTGATTCAGGTGGCGGATTGCCTCGACCACAGCCGCGTCAGCAGGAGTCCCTCCGTAGACCGGGCGCCCATTTTGCCGCGCAACAAGTTCGGCGTCGCTTCGAGCCTGATCAGACACGATCCAGGGCATATCGCTGCTGTCGATTTCACGCTGTTCGATCTTGGGCCGGATCTTGCACTGACCGCATCTCAGGTCATCTCCGAACCACGAAACCACCAGCGACACCGCATCACAGTTTGGCAACTCAGTGTTCAAAGCACGGGCCGAAGATACGAGATCAGAGACGCCAGAGGCGGAATGTGCATTGGCAGGCCAGCTTTTGCCAGAGTGTGAGTAATTCACCTGGGAGCTGGCCAGAGCGTATTCTCCGGTCCCCGGTATCATGGCAACCCCACGCACGATCTGAGGCACCGCGCTGTTACGATCCGGCATGTCACGCTGAGTGGGTCGAACCACTTCAAATGAAAACTGCGGCACCCGGTTACCGAAGGAACCGAGAGGAAAATCCTCAATTACAACATAGGCAGTCCCGCGATAGGCCGGTACTGTCCCCGCGCCTTCGATCGCCTCGATCAACGGGTCCGGCAACTGATCCTGCGTACCGTGATAAATCCGTATGTTGAGGCCGGATCGCTCTTGTTCTTCCCCATCCGCCCAAATGCGCGCGACATCCGCAATCTCACCGGCACCGACTGCAATCGCCAGCGAAATCGAATAGCTGTAGGTGACCGTAGTCACCTCAGGGGGCTTGGGTTTTCCCTTGCCACCTCCACCACCACCTTCTGTGGTTGTCGTCTGTGTTTCCAGAAAATCCGAAGCCCAAATGACCTGACCACCCACACGCATACGGCCGAAGACGGTGGTCACCGGCGCCCCCTCGCCAGTTTCCGTCAACCGGAATCGATCCATGCGTCCGGTTTCGACGACCTCACTGCCGCTGCCCATAACAGACTGGTTAAAGAACTGCTGATCAATGACCCGCCCGACCGTCGCCCCAACAGCCCGACCGATAATTGCCGTCGAAAGGCCCGCGATTGTACCCCCAATCGATCCGCCCAGCGCGGCCCCGGCTACAGAAAGAAGAATAGTGGCCATCAGAGCTCCTCCATCGGGAATTCGAAACAGGAAACGATACGGCGGCGCCATGGGCCGCTCAGTGCGTTTTCCACGACGCCGTGACCGGAATACGCGTGGATAAAACGTAGCTCAGGTTGCGTGGTACTGACGATGCCCAGATGTTTGGCGACGCTGGCATCACGCATCCGGAACAGCAGCACGTCCCCTGACACCAGCTCGCTTACCGGTTTTTCTACCAGATGCCGCTTGGCGGCCACCCACATACGTTCCTCACCCTGCGGTTCCGACCAGTCCAGGCTGTACGGCGGAACAGATTCAGGCTCCTGCCCAATCACAGCGCGCCAAACGCCGCGCAAAAGACCCAGACAATCCGTACCTGCACCTTTGACTGAAGCCTGATGCACATAAGGCGTTCCAAGCCAATTTCGCGCCTCTGTCACAATTTCTTCTCTGCGCGTGTTCACCTTATGCTGCCTCCGCTATTGGCTTTGCTCTTCTTGGGAACAGCCAAGACCCAATCTTCTCCTGGAAGATCGGGGAACCCTTGAAAATTTAGAAGATTGTTGAATTTCAGGCGGCAGGTCTCCATGCGCTTATCGCACCCTGCGCGCAGTTTTACCCTATCGCCGATCGCCAGGCTTGCCCCGAAACCGGACCAGAGCGTGATCTCTCGTCCAGTTGCTGTCTGCCTGTCGTTCTTGATCGAAGACCACAACCCATTGGCTGAACCGGATACAACATCTAGGCGACCCCGTTCGAACCACCCTTCTTCAATCGATTTTCCACCTGCGACGTGCAGAACGGTTCCGCCATCAAAGCCCAAAATCCTGCCTTCGAACCAATAGCCCGGCGTGTCGGTGTTGAACCGACATACCCGATCCCCCAACACTGCCGTGCAAGGCTTTTGGTAAACGCGTCCCAGAGGGCGGTTCAGCAAATCGGTAAGGCCGCGCAATTCCGCATGGAACGCGCCACCTGAGCGACGCAGCTCACCGATTGACCCCCTGAACTGAAGAACGCGCTGATCCAGATTGGCCCAGTTGACTAACCAGGCGCGCACCTCAGCCCCATCGAAACGTCCCGCTTCGATATCCTGTTCGCGAATGGCCGCGTCGGACAGGGCGCCCATGGCCTCTGTGTTGTCGATGGACAGGCCAGTAGCCTGCTCAATGGCCGCTGCCGTCAGACCGGTACTGGCCTTGAACGTCAACCCGTCAAACCCCAGCTCCATATCATGGTCAGTGAATCCGTATTCCTGACCATCCGTGCGATTGATCGCCCAGCAGCGGCACACTGTTGTCATCCCGCTCTGCAGATGCGCCTGCAGGCCCTGTACATCTACTGCCATCAGATGCGCACCTCGACCACTGGAACATTCGGCACATCACCGGCCTGAAAACTGGCAACACTGGTCTGAATTTTGTCAGTGTCAAAGCGCACCGGCACATCAAACTCGAATCCCGCGGTGATATCGACTTCTTCTGGCGGCGGGTCCGCAAAGATGACCTTGCCCGTTGTCAGATCCACATCAAAATCAACGCCTTCGCGAATTTCATCCTGATCCAGTCCCAGACGCACCGTACCCAAAACCGGCTTTACGACGGGGCGCGCATAGCTGACCCCGCCGGAACGGTAGGTCTTGATCAGCTGAAACTCAGTTCGTGTGCCGTCGCCTTTGGCAATGACCTGATCTCCAAAATCGGTATCCACCGTTGCCCTGCCGGATTTGAAATCCGACCAGTCCTTCCAGCGGAAGCCGAACATCTGGCCCTGACGCGCTTCGAAAAACGAGATCAGCGTCTCGATATCGTCCAGCGAACGCATCCCCAACCCCGCGTCGTATCGGCGACGAGAATGGGCCCAGGGCGTGTTACGCTCTTCAAAACCATTGGCCAACGTCACAATATCCGTGCGCCGTTCCGGACCGCCGACCGAGCCAAAGCTCAGGCTGGCGGGAAATCTCACCTCGTGGAAGTTCATCAGCCGCTCCCTGCTTTATCTGTTCCGATTGCCGCGGCCCAATGCACGGCTCATCTGTGCTGCAATCTGTCCCTGAGATCGGCGAAATCCCTGCACGTCCGGGGTTGAGATGTTCATCACCACACTCACGGCACGCCCGCCGCCTTGCGTCCGTACGCCGAGCTTGCCGTCCGCTCCACGCGCAAGCGGCATGATCGCCTCGGGCCCGGCTTCTCCCATCAGCCCGGTGCCGCCGCGCATGGGAAACATGGTCGGGCCGCTGACCACGCCACCATTGGCAAAAGGCATCACCCGGCCCTGGCTGAAACTGCCGCCATCAGCGAAGGGCAAAATACCCTTCACCAGCCCACCAACCGTGTTGGCCAGCATTCCACCAAAATGATCCGTCACCGGTTTGATCGCAGCCGCATAAGCCGTTTGGATCATGGAGTTCTTCAGGATATCCAGCGCACCGGAAAGATTCATCCCATCCAAAACGACACCATCGAAGGCCCTACGCAAACCGCTGGACATACCGCGCTCCAGCGTGGCGACATCCTTGCTGGTTTCCTCAAACGCGGCGCTGATACGCTTCATCTGACTGTCAAACGCCGCTGCCATTGTCGCAGCATCGCCGAGGGCATCGCCCAGCGATTCCCCTCGCTCTTGCAGGTCATCAAACCCGTCACGATCTGTCATCACGCTCTCCTTGTGTCTTGTCCGGATAGGCCGCCAGCAAAGCATCCAGCCCCGCCCTATTCATTGCGGACATCCCGGCACCCTGCCCCAGCATCAGCCGCAGTTCTGCCGGGGTCAGACGCCAGAACTGATCCGGCGTCAGTCGCAATCCCAGAATCCCTGCCCGCATAAGGACCGGCCAATCGAACCCGCTCATGCGCCCTCTGGCACCATGAAGGTGTGCGCCAGCAACTCGGCTGCAGTTCTGGCCGCGGCCATGGGGCCACCCTCAACCTCGGCATGCATCAAGTCGGCTCGGGCGATATTCCAACCACCACCCCGCAAACCGGCAACGATCAGGGCCAGTACATCCGCACTGGAATACGCTCCGCCCTCGAACCGTTGCACCAACTCGATCAGAGATCCTGCATTCAGCTCCTGTTCCAACTCCGCCAACGCACCCAGTGTCAGCTTGAGCACCCTCTGCTCCCCGTTGATGGTCAATGCCACCTCGCCCGTCCACGGATTGGCCATCGGTTCAAAGCGCCGTAAAGGTCAAAGCACCGGCACTGGCCATGCTCATTTCATAGGTCGCCTCGCCGTTATGCGATCCCGCATATTCAATGCCGGTCATCTGAAACGGACCCTCAACAATCCCGAAATCAGGGATGATAACCTGAAAGGTCGGGGTTTCTCCGTCAAAGAACAACTGCCGCGCACGCTCATCTGTACCAGCATCCTTGAATACCCCAGAACCCGAGATCGAGGCCGACTTGACCCCTGCTCCCGACAGAAGCTCGCGCCATCCGCCCTGGCTTTCCAGGCTGGTGACATCCACACTTTCAGCATTGAAACTGATGCGCGTGGCTCGCAGCCCCGCAATGGTTTGGAACAGGCCCGTGCCGTTCATATCCACTTTGACCAATAGGTCTTTTCCGTTCTGGGCAGCCATGTGCTCTCTCCGTTGATTGATTAGTCATCTTCCACGCGCGCGCGGAATTTCAGGTCGATCTGGCGAATGGTGCCGCCGGTCCCGGTGCGCCGGGCCGAGGCGCGCTCAAACCAAAGCCCCACCAGATGCCCGCGATCCAGGTTTAGTGAGGCATTTTCCAATGCGTTACACACCGAGCCCGCTAGTGATTTTGCGGCGCCAAAGCCTGCCGCCTCTGACACAACCGAAACCGTGAACCGATGTATCGCGCCCGCGCCTGATCTGTCCGAGGCATCGCGCACCTCTTCCGGGCCCAGCGTCACATAGGTCTGCGGCACTGTTCCTGCGGGTACTGCATCATAGATCGCGCCACCCGATTGGCTGCTGACCGCTGCGTCCGCTGATAACTGCTGATACACGGCCGCCTGCAGTGCGGCAGATACCCCATAGCTCATGCCGCCACCTCTTCATCTGCAAAACAGGTCAGGTACTGACTGCGTGGGTCGCGCTCGGCCACGGCTCGGATTACAAAACGGCGATTGCCTTCACGAAACCGTTGATCAGGCGCAGGACGCATCGAGGATCCCTGGGGAGCGCCTCGCACCACGATGCGGTACCCCACACGCGACACGGACACACCCGCGATCTGGCGTTCCGCCCCGCTGCGCGCAGTCACCTCTGCCCACAGCGTCCCCATCGTAACCCATGTTTCGGTAAAACCCCCCGACCCATCAGCGCTTCGCATCGGCGCTTCAAGTATCAACTTGCGGTTCAATTGCGGTGCATTCATTGCGAACCCCCCGCGCCAAAACGCACCATGCGATAACGCTGGATCAGGCTGGTGACACCAAAAGGCATGCATCCTGCACCCAATGCAGTTTCATCTCGGTATTCATAGTAATGCGCCGCAAGCAGCAGTACCGCCTGCCCCAGATCGGCGGGCAACCCACCCCAATCCTGTGCCATCCCCGCGACAAACGTAATCCTCGCAGACCCACCCGTTGCAATTGCAGGCAGGCTTGATCCCAAAGGGCGAACCCGGGGACGCTGGCTGTCATGCTCCAAACGATATGCCGCCGCGTCCGCCACCGTTTCAGCTCCGCCCTTGTCGGTCAGCGTCACAGCCTGAACAGAGACCACCGGAGCCATCGGCAAAACTTCACCCGACGGGTCGCGCCACCCATTCAAATTCCACGAAAAATCCCTCACGATCAGTACCTTGCCGGTGCGTGCCTCAATCGCCGCGATGGCGGCACGCAGGAACCCCTTCAACACTTCATCCTGCACGTCATCTTCGGCAAAACCTGTGCCCAACCTCAGATGCGCTTTGAACTGAACCACCGGCAGCGCCGCATCCGCGATGGCGGTTTCTTCGATCAACATCATCCATTCACTCCGCAATCTCGGACCCCTCCGGGGCCTCATTCTTGGAAAATGACGGGCACGCGCCGCCCCACGTTGCTCGGACGGAGGGGAACAGCTAGACAACGCAGAGGATCTCGCCCCGGCCCGCGCCCGCCGTCCGAGGTGCCAGGGCCCCCGGATTCAGCCCGCGTTAGGCGGTGCCGAATTTCACCAGCTTGATCGCAGCAAAATCGCTCACGTCACCGCCGACACGCTTGGTCGCGTAGAACAGGACATGCGGCTTGGCGCTGAACGGATCGCGCAGCACGCGCAGATCGGGGCGTTCGGCAATGGTGTAGCCCGCCTGGAAGTCACCGAACGCAATCGAGAAACTGTCGGTCGCCGCATCCGGCATATCCTCGGCGATCAGAACCGGATATCCCATCAGGCGCGCAGGCTCACCCGCTGCCAGACCATCGGACCACAGGAAACGGCCGTCGCTGTCTTTCAGCTTGCGGATCACACCAGCCGTTTTCGAGTTCATAACGAAAGTGCCATTGACCCGGTACTGCGCGCCCAGCGCATAAACCACATCCACAATTGCGTCCGCATCAATGCCACTGTCGATCCCGGTCGCAACATAACCAAGGCTGCCCCAGGACCAGCCATCATTGGGCACCGCACGATGGATCATCAGACCCTTGGGCTTATCAACACCATCGCCATTGATGAAGGCCGCTGCCTCGGCTCGCGCGAACTTTTCGGCGATACGACCGGCCAGCCAGCCTTCGACGTCAAAGGCACTGTCATCCAGCAGACGCTGCGAGGCTTTGGGCAAAGCACTCAGCTCGTGCAGCGGGATCGAGATGCGGTCAATCGATGGGGTCCCGGTCTCCGCCGTGGCTGAGTTCTCATCCGCCCAGCCCGCACCGACGTCGGTATGATCAATCAGCACGTCGAACGAGTTTGCCTCGACATTCACCACAGACGCAATCGAACGGATCGAGGCCGTCGAATTCAAAACGGATTTGATCGTCTCGGCGGTCTGCGGGTCAACCAGATAGCCACCGTCGCTGTTGACAGCAGCCGACAGCGATTTGGCCTCCATCTCGAGGCCGCGTAGCCCATCATCTTCGCCGGACCGCACATAGGCATCGAATGCCTTCTGGTGCGGGGCTCCGTCCTCGTTCGAGACGGCAAGATGCGGGCGTGCCGCAATGGTTGATTTACGATCCAGCATGGTCAGTCGCTCTTCAGTTTGTTGCAGTTTGATTTTAACTTCAGCCTTCAGGCCTTTGAATTCATTCACGAAGCCAGCCATCGCCTGCTTCACCTCCTGAACCAAGGGCGCACCCTCTCCGGTCAAGGCCGGGGTCTCGGTCTTGCTCATCAGCATGTCCTGTTTTTGGGTGGGTATTGAGGCGCGCTAGGTCCGCGCCAGCTCCTGCCGGGCGTCGTTGAACACCTCGGCTATACAACGCAGGGCTTCGAGGGCGTCCGGGGTCGTTCCCTTCGCCGCCACCCGCGCACTGGGCAGCATCGGGAAGGTCACCAGAGACACCTCCCACAGCTCCAGTTCAGTCAGGACCCGCTGGCCCTTTTCATTCTTCACGGCTCGCTTGGTGCGATAGCCTATCGACAGACCATCCATAGCGCCCGCCCGGATTAACTCTGCCGCCTCCCGGCCCATCTGCGTGCTCTCTAACAGACGACCCTTAACCCAAAGGCCTTTGTCATCCTCACGCACCTCGTCCCAAACGCCGATGGGGTGCGCAGGGTCATGCTGCCACAGCATCTTGACGCGCTGACCCGCCTTGGCCAGCCCCTCAAGCGAGCCCCGATAGGCCCCGCGCTGTACTACATCGCTGCCCTGATCGACCTGCCCAAACAGGCTGGCATAGCCTTCAATCACCACATCATCGGTCACCGACAAGCCATCTCCGAACAGTGCGAATTTATGCTCCAAGTCCATGAACTTCTCCATGTAATATTTTGATATTACGGCTTTACCACCAGAAATGACTGAAACGCTTGCGCCAGGATCACCGCCGCCACACCGTAGACCGTCAGCCACAACCGACGCTCCAGCCGTACCATCATCTCTTCAATCTGATCCAACCGCCTGCACAGATGCGCATGCTGAATCTCGGTCACCCGTTCATGCGCGGCCAGACGCAAGCCCGGCGCGCACTCGAACGGAGGATACCCATCACCCATCCGCACGCTCCGGTAGGCCCAGCAAGGCGCGTTTCTCGGCGTCCGTCAGGAACTCGGCTCCATTGACCCGCGCCCATTGCGCATCCCGTTCGGCGGCCAGCGCGGGCACCTGATCCAGATCGGGTTTCAAAGCAAACTCCTCGCCGGTAAAACCCGCCAGCCAGTCCGATACCGCCGCCGCCACCCGCGTCACCAGGGGCAGAACGGTCAGGCGATAGAACGCCCGGTTGGCCTCCTGATAGTTCGAATAGGTCGCGTCGCCTTGAATCCCCAGCAGCATCGGCGGGACCCCAAAGGCCAGCGCGATCTCGCGGGCGGCGGCTTCCTTGGTCTTCTGAAACTCCATGTCAGAGGGCGAAAAGCCCATCGGCTTCCAATCCAGTCCCCCTTCCAGAACCATCGGGCGGCCTGCATTGCGCGCCCCGCGATAGTTTTGTTCAATCTCATCGGAAAGCCGCCGGAACTGATCCTCGGCCATCACCCCATGGCCATCACCGCCCGTCCAAACCAGCGCCCCCGAAGGCCGCGCCGCATTGTCCAACAGTGATTTCGACCAGCGAGACGCGCTGTTATGCACATCAATCGCCATCGCCGCCGCCTGCATCGGCGAGAACCCATAGTGATCATCCTGCGGGTGAAACGATTTGATGTGGCAGATATTCTCCGCTGCAAACCGGTGTTTTTTGCCGCCCACAGCGTAATCATACGCCTTGGGCCACCCATCCGCACCGGGCACGACACTCATCCGGTCCGAACGCAACACATGCAGTTCAACCGGCAGCCCCTCATCAGCCTGAACTGCCTCGACATAAGCATTGCCCGAAAGCAGTAACTGCCCGAACAAGGCCTCCATCAACTCCGCCCGCCCCTGCGCAGCATTCGGACGGCGCATGAGAGACAGGATCGGATGCACATCAAACCGCTGCGCCTGATCCTGCAGCACCAAAGGCAACGCCGCCGCCGCCTCAGCAATCAGCTTTACAGATCGAAACCCCACCGGGTTCCCCGAAAACCCGGTCCGCGTCAGCGACACAGCATCCCGAGGGCTCCACGCCACGCGCCCGCCCGTCTGCCACGCCACCACAGGCCCCGCCGCGCTCGCCTTCGCCTCGGGCGCTGCCTCAGCCGATCCACGACGCAAGAAATCGAATACCATCTGTGCTCCTTTCTGCCGCCGCTCTGCCCGGCTTGTTGAAAGGAGTTATGAGGGAAAGAAGTTTAGGGCTTGGGAATGGGGCGTACGGGGGTTGGGCAACGGTGTGGGCGCTTCAGCTATTAGCCATAATGTAAAAATGAAACCAATGAGCAGGCTTCAAAACTTGAAGCATTAGCGAAACCGAGAATCACCTTCCACTCTAAGGTACTGAAATTGCGATAGAAACGGTAACATCGCGTCATACTTAGTGGTTGCATTTCTCACCTGACGAATCTTCTCAGATTCGCCCGACGTAAGCGGAGGGATTTTACTGCAAACTGATACGCTAGATGCACCAAGTGGGTTTTCCTTTATGGCGACCGCGACTAACTGTCCGATTTCCAATTCCCAAGGGCAGGTTTCGGGGAAGTTGTAACACGGTCCGTAACCAGCAAATGAAATTGGTCGCAGCAGATCAATCGGTATCAACCCAGTCTGTCCCAAAGCAAGCAATCCTGGCCAATACAACTCTTCCACAATTTCAAGATGTGCTGTCGCTTCCACAAATTCCGAGTGATACACAAAATACTCTGCGTAGCCAATTTCTTCCCCGGCCCCGCGCCTCTTAGCGTGTTCTTTCAGACGAGGATGGGTTCTCGGCCTTACATCGTCTTCACTCCATCGACGCCGCGATACATAAGAGACTCTTCCGATGAAAAGGTAGTCGGCTTTTTCTATCACCTGCCGAAGCGCGCGCTCGGTTTGAGCTGGACCGGGTTCGCCTCTACAAGCACTAGCTAATGCTGGCATTCCCAAGAAGCAAAGCAGCAGAAAAAGTCGAATTTTTAGGCCCCTGTAGTATCGCATCAAACAGTTCTACGTTCCAAATAACAAAACTGAAAGTTGAATGTATATTGGAACGTTCACTCTTTTCGCCCAAGCGTGTCAATGGAAGAAATCACAGCAAGGTTTAGTGATAGAATGAATTTTTAGCTTTCTCTGATTCAGCTATGGTTCTTGCCTTCACAAACTCCGCACCCTAGGCCGCCGATACGCCCCCGCAGGTCCCACAACCAACTCATGCAGCGCCCAGACCAGCGCGTCGACGCGGTCGGGCGAGCCCTGCCCCTCAAACCCGCGCGCGGTCATCTGGCACATCTGCTCCTCCAGCGCGTCCAGCCCGGCCACATGGCGCACCCGCCCCTGCTCGTACAGCGCCGCCACAGGCTCGGCCCGCGCGATCTTGCCGCGAGATGCCCGCACCGCACGATAAGGGGCCAGAGGGTCCACCTGCCGCACGACCTCCTCAACCAGTTGTCCGCCCTGATTGACCTCGGCCACCAGCCGTTCAGCCCCGAACTCATCCATCGCGTCAATCGCCGCCTGCGCCCAACCCGCCGGGCCAACGCCCTGCACCGTCCGGTCGGCCAGCACATAGGCGCGCCACTCCTCGGGCGGCCCTTGCACTTGCGCGCCCACGACCACGATCCCACAGGCATCCGCATCCGCCCCCGCCGTTACCGCCGGGTCTAGTGCCACGACAATCCGGTCCAGCTCTGGCACCCGGTCCACCCGCGCAGCATCCAGCATCGAATCCGTCCACAGCGCGCCCTCGGCATCCGACAGCAGCACCCCGTCCAACTCCTGCCGCCCCAGCCGCGTGCCTGCATAGCGCGCGCGCACCTCGTCCAGAAACGACGCCGCCAAATTGGCCCGGTTCGCCTCGGTCGACGCATGGGTCTGCACGGTGGACGGCGACGCCAGCAATTCCTTCAAGACCTTCACATTTCGCGGCGTCGTGGTCACACAGACCCGAGGCCGCTCGCCTAACCGCAACGCGAATTGCAGCATATCCCAGGTCTCACTCGCCTTTTTCCACTTGGCCAACTCATCCACCCAAGCGGCATCAAATTGCGGCCCCCTCAACCCCTCAGGATCATGCGCCGAAAACGCTTGCGCCTCGGCCCCGTTTGGCCAGATCAGCTTACGTTCCGATGCCTTCCACGCAGGCCGCCGATCCGGCGGCGAGCACTGCAAAATCCCGCTATCGCCAAAAATCATGACGTCGCGCACCTGATCAAAAGTCTCGCCGACCAGTGCCACGCGACACGCCTCCCCCTGATCCAATGGCATTGACCCTTCGACCATCGACCGCACCCATTCAGCGCCAGCCCGGGTCTTACCCGCGCCGCGCCCGCCCATGATCACCCAGGACCGCCAATCGCCCTTGGGCGGCAACTGATGCGGCAGCGCCCAGAACTCAAACAGAAAAGGGAGGGCACACAGCCCTCCCTCCCCAATCTCACTCAGAAATCTGTTCTGCACTGCAGCAGGTGCGGAGGCGAGCCAGCCTGCACCCGATTTCAAACCGAGCTCGGTCAAGGTCGAGCGCATACCCTCCTTGGGCAATTCCGGCTTGTCTGTGATGTTGTTCGACAAAGCTTGTCTCCACTTTCTGGCAACTTCGGATCAGCCCCTCTAACTGCCCGAGTTGCTTGGCTGAACCAGCAAGATCTGCATCCTCCCCGGCACCGATCTGTTTGCGCAGTTCTTCCGCCGCTTGCCGCAGATCGCGAATGGACCTCTCAAGCGACTGCAACAAATCAGCCGTCTGGGAAATCCGCTCTTCCGGGGTAATCAAAGTCATGTTTGCCTGTGACCTCATGCGTGAGTTTTCTCCGCACGAGAGAAACAAGAAACGGCCACCGGGTCGCCCCGGGGCCGTTGCCCACTTCTTCTAGCATGACACAAGATGTACAAGTTTAAGTTCGCAAAGTCAATGAGTTACGCAACAAGAACGCAACGGAGAGCGACCGGTGAGTTGAGTTTCTCTTCACTAAATGCTCTCAGCCCTGGCCTGTCAAATCCTGCGCCAACATCAGTGCATTCCTATCCGGATCATAGAAGGTGGCCGTGCTGACCATCCCCTCGATCGTATCCGTTTCACCGTCAAATTTCACTCCAGCGGCCTCCAATTTTCCGCGCGCATCCACGATATTCGCGACTTCGAAGACAGGCACGCAGTTACCCGGTGAGGCTTCGGCCTGTTCGCCCAGTCCTAACGTGACTCCGTCAACGTTGGTCCGCAATTCGCTCCATCCCGCCTCATCAATGTGGTGGATAAGCTCAAACCCCAGCTTGGCGGCATACCAATCTGCGCTGGCATGTCGATCCTGAACGGACATCGCAAGAGTAATGGTGCTTTTCAATGAAACGAGCGACATAAGATTTCCCTTTTCTAAAAATATAGTTACTATACTTTATGGACATAATTACACTTGTCAAGCTGACGTCGCGGGCTTGGTCACTGAACATACTCGCCCTGCTGCACGCCAATGTTCCGGGCCGACAAGCCCCGCTTTTGGCTGCGACCAAGGCAAGCCGAACGGCCTTTTCAGCCAGCCTTACTCATCTCATTGAACTTGGAATGATTGAAAGAAATCCCGGCCACGGGCACCCGTTACGTCCAGAATTTCGACTGACGCCAAGAGGAATCGAAGCCGCCGCAGTCGCCAGCAAGATAATTACCGCCGCCCACACTGAGGATGAAGCCAGGCTTCTGCGGAAAACATGGACTGTGCCAGTTTTGGCGCTGGCAGGCACTCCTCATCGTTTCTCGGCCATCAAATCCAGCCTCACGATCATCACAGATCGGGCGTTGTCCTCATCCCTTCATCAGTTGGAAGCGCAAGATTGGGTCCGACGTGACATTGACACTGCTGAGAGGATGCCATTTCCAACCTATCGGGCCGTGAATACTGGAATAGCGATCAACAGGGCCGTTGGTTTAACACAATAATTCAATGGCGGTCTGTTGTCGCGAACACGACCTCTTTCAACTCAGAAGACACTCCGAACATCTACCAGCGCTTGACATTCCACGGCCGAACCCTCATGTGCCCTCAATCACAGCGCTGCTGCGTGAGCCCGAGCGGACCTCTTCCGCCCCACAGCGCCAACTTATCTTTCCAGTTCCCCATCACGCAGGGTTCTTGACGCGACGGCCGGATGGCGCAGGATGCACCTGCTCGTCCCGAGGTCTCGCACAACCCCTGCCGGTCGCCAAAGCGCGACCATTCATGACCTGTCCGCGAGCCAACGCTCCGGGCTGTAAAGGATAGTTTTTTGTTCGACTTCGATATGCTGGGCCTTGCCCCGGCGCTGAACGAGGCGCTCAAACGCGCCAATTTCACTCAACCAACCCCGATCCAGAACCAGGCGATTCCGCTTGCTCTGAATGGTCACGACATTCTGGGTCTGGCTCAAACCGGTACCGGCAAAACGCTGGCCTTTGGCCTGCCCCTCATCGATCACCTTCTGGCCCAGCCCGGAAAGCCTGATCCCAAAACAGCCAAGGCGCTGATCCTGGCGCCTACACGCGAACTGGTGAACCAGATCGCCGACAGCCTCCGCACCCTGACAAAGGGCACCAAGCTGCGCGTGGCCACTGTTGTCGGCGGCCAATCGATCAATAAACAGATTATGTTCCTCTCTCGTGGCACTGATATTCTGGTTGCTACCCCGGGTCGGCTGATAGATCTGATGGAACGAGGTGCAGTTAACCTCGGAGCGGTACGCCATCTGGTGCTGGACGAAGCTGACCAGATGCTCGACCTGGGCTTTATCCATGCGCTGCGCAAAATCGCACCGGCGCTGGGCACCCCACGCCAAACCATGCTGTTCTCGGCCACCATGCCGAAGCAGATGGAAGAGCTCAGCCGCGCTTACCTGACCAATCCGCAGCGGGTGCAGGTCTCGCCTCCGGGCAAAGCTGCGGACAAGATTACGCAGTCGCTGCACTTCGTTTCTAAACCCGGAAAACCAGCCAAGCTGCGTGAAATCCTGTCGAAAGATGTTGACGCACTGACACTGGTCTTTACCCGCACCAAACATGGCGCAGAACGGTTGATGAAAGGGCTTGTGGCCGATGGCTACAACGCCGCGTCAATCCACGGTAACAAAAGCCAGGGGCAGCGTGATCGTGCGATCAAGGCGTTCCGCGCGGGCGAAGTCAACATTCTTGTAGCCACCGACGTTGCTGCCCGAGGCATCGACATCCCGGGCGTTGCCTATGTTATTAACTTTGACCTGCCTGAAGTGCCTGACAACTATGTCCATCGCATCGGGCGTACCGCCCGCGCTGGGCGCGAAGGCGAAGCCATCGCCTTCTGTTCCCCGGAAGAGGTCGATCTGCTGCGTCAGATCCAAAAGCTGATGAAGATCGAGATTCCGGTTGCCAGCGGTTCGATGCCCGAAGCTGTACAAGCTGAAAAACCGGCGCGCCGACCAAACAACCGCCGCCGGGGGTTCAAGCCCAAACCTGCCAATGGGGATGGAAAACCCGCTGCCAACAAACGGCGTCGACCCCGCGGCAAACGCCCTGCGGCATAAGGCCGGAACTGTATCAATAAAAAAAGCCAACGCCGGATCACGAGCTGGCGTTGGCATGTTTTAAAGAACGAAAACGTTCCGATTAATTCCCCGAGTTCCGCTCTGCTTCGATCTCGCGCCATTTGGCAACGTTGCGATTGTGTTCCTGCAATGTCTCGGCAAATGCGTGGCCACCCGTACCGTCAGCAACAAAGAACACATAAGCTGTATCATCTGGCGCAACCGCAGCTTCAAGGCTCGCCAAACCGGGATTGGCAATCGGCGTCGGCGGCAAACCGTCGATCTGATAGGTGTTCCACGGCGTCGGCCGGTTCAGTTCACTGCGCCGCAGCCCACGGCCCAAGGTACCCTGCCCTTTGGTGACACCATAGATGACGGTCGGGTCCGTCTGCAGCCGCATCCCCTGATTCAGCCGGTTCACAAAAACGCTGGCCACTTGCCCGCGCTCGTCCGGAACTCCGGTCTCCTTTTCGATGATCGACGCAAGGGTGAGCATTTCTTCGGGGCTCTCCAGTGGCAGCCCATCCTGACGGCTTTCCCAAACGGCATTGATCCGCAATTGCTGCTTATCCTGCATAGCCTTCAGAATATCATTGCGGTCCTGACCAGCCACAACATCATAGCTGTCAGGTGCCAACATACCTTCAGCCGGGACCTCGGTCACTTCGCCTGTCAGGGCTTCGAACGACTTCAGCGCCTCAACCACCTGCCACGAGGTCACACCTTCAGCCAGCGACACCCGGTAACGCGTGTCCGCCTCATTGCGTTTTTCAGTATAGGCCTCGGGCGCCTCTTCTTCCGACGCATCGAACGACGCGATTTCGATGAAATCCAGCGTTGCCGGGTTCAACTCGCGAACACGTGTCTGAGCACGGGTTACACCGATACGATATTCAATCTCGGACCCACAGGTGCTGGCACCGCTGCTGGTAATCTCGTCGATGATCTGCTCCATCGACGCGCCTTCCCGAACCAGAAAGCTGCCCGCTTTTAGCTGCTGTGCCTGATCTGTGTAGTCCGCAGCCATCCGAAAGATCGTGGCACTACGGATCGCGCCCTGCTCTTCCAGCTCCTGACTGACACGTGTCATGTTCGAACCGCTTCTGACCTGAAGGCAGATTGCGGTTTCCAGCGGGCCATCGGCCTTGTATTGGGTCTGCCCCCAAAGGATCAGTCCACCCATCAGAAACAAGCCGACCACCAGAATGGTCAGCGCGTTCGAAGCAATGGCCCGCCACATTTAGCTGACCTTTCCGAAGATCACGCTGGCATTAGTGCCACCAAATCCAAACGAGTTCGACAGGGCCACATTGATCTCCCGCTCGCGCTTGGCGTTCGGAGCCAGATCAATCGGTGTCTCTACCGCAGGGTTATCCAGATTGATCGTCGGCGGCGCAACCTGATCGCGGATCGCGAGGATCGAGAAAATCGCCTCGATCGCTCCCGCAGCACCCAGCAAATGACCCGTTGCCGATTTGGTCGAAGACATGGTGGCATTCGCGGCGTGATCACCCAGAAGACGCTCAACCGCGCCCAATTCGATCGTGTCAGCCATGGTCGAGGTGCCATGCGCGTTGATGTAGTCCAGATCATTCGGCTCCAGCCCAGCGCTGCGTAGCGCGGCCTTCATCGAGCGTTCAGCCCCGTCGCCATCCTCGGACGGCGCGGTGATGTGATAGGCGTCGCCCGACATGCCATAGCCCAACACCTCTGCGTAAATCTTCGCGCCGCGCGCCTTGGCGTGCTCGTAGTCTTCCAGAACCACGATGCCCGCACCTTCGCCCATGACAAAACCGTCACGGTCCACGTCATAGGGGCGGCTGGCCGCCTTGGGGTTGTCCGCATATTTAGTCGACAACGCCTTACATGCGTTGAACCCGGCAATGCCGATCTCGCAAATGCAGCCTTCGCCGCCACCTGCGACCATGACGTCTGCGTCACCTGCCCGGATGATACGGCTGGCATCGCCAATGGCATGTGCACCGGTCGAACACGCGGTCACAACCGAGTGGTTGGGCCCCTTGAAGCCATGACGGATTGACACCTGACCCGACGCCAGATTGATCAGAGCGCCTGGAATAAAGAACGGTGACACCCGGCGCGGGCCCTTGTCACGGATCAGGTTGGCTGTGTTGGCAATCGAGCCCAAGCCACCGATGCCCGAACCGATCAGAACCCCTGTTCGCAGGCGGTCTTCTTCATCTTCCGGCAACCAGTTCGCATCCTTGCAGGCCATTTCCGCGGCGGCGATGGAATACAGGATGAAGTCCTCGATCTTGCGCTGCTCTTTAGGCGGCATCCAATCATCAGGATTGAAGGTTCCGTTGGTTCCATCCCCGCGCGGTACCTCACAGGCGTAGGTCGTAGTGACACCACTACCCTCCGCATCAAAATGCGTGATAGGACCAGCGCCGGACTCTCCGTCCAGCAGCCGCGACCAGGTTTCTTCGACCCCGCTGGCCAAAGGAGTGACCAATCCAAGACCGGTTACAACGACTCTGCGCATGAAGTGCCTCTTGCCTGCTTCCTGTTATGAGAACCGCTCTTACCCCGGCCCGGGGTGCGGGGGCAAGAGCAACGGCGATTTCAAGCAGGCTTCCCGCCGCTGATCAACCGAAGAAATACCGTTTTTGACGATTGGAAGAAGTGCCCGCCCTTTCACGAGTCCTGCTGAAAGGGCGGCGCAAATTATTGGAACTGTGCCACCGGCTCATGTGCCGATTTCGCCATATCCAGAGCGTCTGTCAGGTCGAGTGTCTTGCGAAACAGCGCCCGACCCACGATCGCACCCGAGATATTGGGGATATACGCCAGCCGCGAGATATCGTCTGCAGTGCGCACAACCCCGCTTGCGATCACCGGAGTGCGCGAATGCCCCGCAAGCCCCGAGATCAGGCCAAGCTGCGCTTCGACGTCTTCCATATCGCTGTCGATATCTGTCACTACGATAGCTGCAAATGGCGAACCTTCGAATGCGTCGATAAACGCTTCGGGTGTGAATGCGCTTTGGCTGCGCCAACCATCCGTCATCACATAGCCTTGCCAAACATCGACAGACAGCACGATTTGATCCGGATAGAGTTTGGCCAGCTCTTTGACCAGATTCGGTTCGCGCGCTGCCAGTGTGCCGATCACGACGCGCCCAACTCCCTTGTCGATCCAGCGCTCGACCTGTTCGCGGGTACGCATACCGCCCGCCAACTGAACCGGGATTTCAGCTGCGCGGATAATCTCTTCAATCAATTCGACGTTGGTATCCTTGCCCTCAATCGCGTCGAAATCGGTCAGGTGCATCCATTCGGCACCTGCTTCAGCCCAGCTTCGCGCCGTTTCCACCGGGTTTACATGCCAAATCATAGCATTGTCCAAACGACCCTTGTCCAGCGTGACACACTTGCCGTTCTGCAGTTCCATCGTGGGGTAAATCCTCATGAGCTCGGTCCTCCGCTCAATCGCTCTGAAAATCCCCGGCAGCATACACCTGGAACACCCACCCAATATTACCGGGATCGGCACAGTTTGGCCATTTTGCGGCATACTGGTGAAGTGACGGATTTACGCGAGCGCAGGTGGTCCGTTGCGCCGTAACAAATGCACCGGGGTTTCATTATACACCCCTTCCCGCATCAATACATAGCCCAGCTTTTTGGCCAGTTTCTGCGACGAGGCGTTCGACGCGTTTACCATCGCAACCAAAGGGCCGGGAATCACCCGGTCGAACCAGTCATGAGCTGCCTTGGCCGCCTCATATCCCAAGCCCTGCCCCTGCGCTTCGGGGGCCAGAACCCAGCCTGCTTCGGGAAAACCGTCAAAATCTTCGCCCATCTGGCGGTTTCCGTAGAAGAACCCGGCTTGTCCGATCAGCTTTCGATTCGATTGCTGCAGCACACCCCATTGGCCAAACCCGGCCATCTGCCAATGCCCCGCATTACGCAAAAATGAATCCCATGCTTCGCCACGTGATCGTGGTGTGCCGCCAATATGCTGTACAACACACGGGTCCCGCCAGATTTCGGCGAACCGGTCAAAGTCCTCCGGGCGCATGGCACACAGCGTCAAACGCGCGGTATTTATCATGGGAGTGGATCTTATCATGCCCCGTCCACTTTGAATTTAGCCTCAGTGGAAACAGTGCGCATCCGGATATGACCACGCAAGCATGAATTTTGAGGGGGCATAAAAAAACGGCGCCTCCGTTGCCCGGAAGCGCCGCTTTATATCAGAAGGAAACGTTTAGGACGCTTCGCTGATGAACTTGACCGCGTCGCCAAAGGTCTGAATGGTTTCGGCTGCGTCATCGGGGATTTCGATGCCGAACTCTTCTTCGAAGGCCATAACCAGCTCAACGGTGTCCAGGCTGTCTGCACCCAGATCGTCGATGAAAGACGCGTTTTCCGCGACTTTATCTTCTTCAACACCCAGGTGCTCAACAACGATCTTCTTAACGCGATCTGCGACGTCGCTCATGTCTATTCCTCATTCCTTTACAGGGCGGTCTGCCCAATTCTGCCCTTGCCCGCTCGGGTTGGCTTTGATTTGCCCGTTTCGGGCGGTTTTGGTCCCGGTTAACCGGGTAGGTAGAAGGCCGACCTGAACGACCGGCCCCGCATAGATGCGCCGCCTATAGCATAGTCGGCGCAAGAGGCAAACGCTTTCGCGCCGCCCCTGTCGCGATCACAACATGGCCATACCGCCGTTCACATGCAAGGTGCTTCCGGTAACATAACCCGCTTCGGGGCTGGCAAGATACAGAACGGCTGCCGCAATTTCTTCAGGATCACCCATGCGGCCAGCCGGAACCTTGAGCAAAAGACCCTTCTTCTGTTCTTCGGTCAGCTTCTCGGTCATTGCCGTAGTTATAAATCCCGGTGCCACGGCATTCACGGTAATTCCGCGCGTTGCAACTTCGTGTGCCAAGGCCTTGGAAAAGCCGATCATTCCGGCCTTTGACGCGGCATAGTTTGCCTGCCCGGGATTGCCGATTGCGGCCACCACGGACGAGACATTCACGATCCGACCCCAGCGCGACTTCATCATGCCCCGGATCACGCCTTTGCACAGTTTCATGGTCGACGTCATATTCACGTCAATGACGCTCTGCCATTCCTCGTCGGACATGCGCATGAACAGGTTATCGCGCGTGATACCGGCGTTATTGACAAGAATGTCCACCGATCCCATCGCTTCGGCCGCTTGCTTTGGCAACGCCTCTACGGCTTCCGGATCGCTCAGATTGCAGGGCAACACATGCGCGCGCTCGCCCAGATCGTTTGCTAAAGCCTGTAGCGGTTCAACGCGTGTACCTGACAATCCAACCGTTGCGCCTGCGCCATGCAACGCACGCGCAATATCGCCTCCGATACCGCCCGAAGCACCGGTGATCAGCGCATTCTTACCTGTTAAATCAAACATTCGGTTTTCCTCTTGGTGCGCCGGCTGCGACGCGTTTTGAGCTTACGATTCGGCCTGAACGGCCTTTTGAACATCTTCCGGTGTACCCACAGCCTTGCCTGCAATGGCGCGGTCAATCTTGCGGATCATGCCAGATAACGCTTTGCCAGCACCGATTTCCCATGTCTCAGTCACACCTTGCGCCGCCATGAACTGCACGCTTTCACGCCAGCGAACCGAGCCCGTCACCTGTTCGACCAGCAACTGGCGGATCAGATCCGGATCACTGACTGCTTCGGCACGAACATTGGCTACCAAAGGCACGGAGGGTGCCTTGATTTCGACGGCCGCAAGCGCTTCTGCCATAACATCTGCAGCAGGTTGCATCAGCGCACAGTGAAATGGAGCACTTACTGGCAACATAACCGCGCGTTTTGCACCTTTTTCTTTGGCAATCTCGGCAGCGCGCTCTACCGCTGCCTTGGAACCGGACACAACGACTTGGGTTGGATCATTGTCATTAGCGGCCTGACATACTTCACCCTGTGCGGCCTCTTCTGCCACGGCGCGCACTGCCTCCAGATCCAGGCCCAGAACGGCGGCCATAGCCCCCTCGCCCACCGGTACGGCGCTTTGCATCGCCTGACCACGGGTGCGCAGCAGACGCGCGGTGTCTGCAACCGACAAAGCCCCAGCAGCGGCCAGCGCCGAATACTCTCCCAATGAATGCCCTGCTACAAAAGCGGCCTTGCCCAGCGAAACGCCTTCGGCCTCCAAAGCGCGCATGGCTGCCATCGACGTCGCCATCAACGCGGGTTGGGCATTCTGGGTCAGCGTCAAGTCAGCAATATCGCCGTCCCAGATCAGGCTGCTAAGCTTTTCTCCCAGCGCCTCGTCCACCTCATCGAATACGGCCTGAGCGGCCGGATAGGCTTCAGCCAGAGCTTTTCCCATACCGATAGTCTGGGCGCCCTGCCCCGGAAAAACGAACGCGAGTGTCATTGCAACCTCATGGATGATGTTAGGTTGCGGCGGGGTGTAAACTGACTGACCGTCTGGCACAAGCACTGCCTGCGTTCTGCATTCTGGCACCGTTGATGTGCACCCGCGCTTACTTGTGTCGCTCTCCTATAACCTTAACTTGGGCGCGACACAGAATCCCGGAGCGTTGCACCCATGGCCTCGACCAATTCCTTTTCCAGCTACGGCAGCGTCGCAAAGACGTTTCATTGGCTCACAGCGTTATTGATATTCACAGCCCTGCCGCTCGGCTGGATTGCGGACAACTTGGCCCATGCGGTTCTTGACGCCACAACAGCGCCAACCGAGGCCGAGATTGCGCGTGCAGCACAAGTTTTCTCGCTCCACAAAACTCTGGGCGTAACCGTGTTCTTCGTGGCATTGGCACGCATTCTGTGGGCCTTCACGCAAACCAAGCCCGGCCTATTGAATGCCGATAACAAGCCCGAAGCCTTCGCCGCAGAAACGGTCCACTGGCTCCTCTATGGGTCACTGGTGCTTGTGCCGCTGACCGGATGGGTTCACCACGCTGCAACCGAAGGTTTCGCCCCAATCCTTTGGCCCTTCGGTCAAAATCTGCCTTTTGTACCAAAATCCACCGTTGTGGCTGAGGTAACAGGCGTGCTGCATTGGCTGTTCATGTGGACGCTCGTCGGGGCGCTGGTCCTGCATATTGCAGGGGCATTGAAACATCACGTCGTCGACAAGGACAGCACATTGCGCCGGATGTTACCAGGTCAGTCGGACGCGCCGGAGCCTCCACATCAGCATCATTCACTGGTCCCGGCCGTAGCCGCGCTGGCAGTATGGGCCGTCGTCCTCACCGGCGGCTGGGTCTCGGGCGAGTTCGCGCATGAAGCCGATGACAATGATACTGACGTGCAACTGGCCGAGGTGCAATCGGACTGGCAGGTCCAGAACGGCACGTTGTCCATAACCATCTCGCAATTGGGTAGCCCCGTCACCGGATCGTTTTCCGACTGGACAGCGGCAATTACATTTGACGAACCTGCTGAACCAGGCCCTGCAGGCTCCGCCGAGGTTACGATAGCAATAGGCTCTCTCAACCTCGGAACTGTGACCGATCAGGCCTTGAGCGCTGATTTCTTCGACAACTCCCAGTTTCCGACGGCCCGGTTCACAGCTGACCTTTTCAAAACCGAAAGCGGATATGAAGCACGCGGACCTTTAACAATCCGAGACAAGACAATCGATATCATCTTGCCCTTCTCACTGGAACTGCAGGGCGACACCGCCGCCATGGCAGGATCAGTCGATCTGAACCGATTGGAGTTTGACGTAGGAACTTCCCAGCCCACCGAAGACTCGCTCGGCTTTGCCGTCGCGGTGACTGTAGAACTTACAGCTTCTCGCGGTTAGTAAAAAAACCGCCGGTAATCCGATTACCGGCGGTCTTCTCTTGTTTGTCGTGCGATTACTCGGCCTTCTGTGCCTCAACTGAGATCCGGATTTGCACTTCGTCGCTGACGAACGGTGCGAACTGGCCCAGTTCGAACTCACTTCGAACCAGAGTTGTGGTCGCATTAAAACCGGCCCAAGGCTTGTTTGCCATCGGGTGATTGTCTACCTTGTTCAGCTTGGCGTCCAGAACAACAGACTTGGTCACGCCATTCATGGTCAGGTCGCCGGTGATGTTTGCTGTGTTTTCACCAGTTACTTCAATACCAGTCGAGGTAAAGGTAATCAGATCGCCCTCAGCCGCACCAAAGAAATCTTCGGTCATGAAGTGATCTTCACGTGGCTTCCAGCCTGTGAACATTTCCAATACCGGCATCGATACGCTTACGCTGGAGGCGGTGGGGTCTTCCTGATCAAACATGATCTCGCCTTCAAAGCCGGAGAACATGCCGGTTGTGGTCGAGAAGCCCAAGTGGTCATAGCTGAAGACAACCTGGCTGTGGCTGGGGTCCAACACGTATTTCTCGGCGCTGGCGAATGCCGTGGTCGCCGATACGGCCAATGCAGCAGCAAGAAGGGTGGATTTCATAACAATCTCCGCGTTTTTGTGAATGCAAACCGTCAGGGTTGCTCACAAACAAAATGTGCCGCCTATTGGCGGCACACAACCTTTTTCGAGTCACAACTTCTGTTCCTTTTTGAACAGAATAGAATTCAGCCGAAAATTGTTACGCTTTTGCTCAGTTGTCCTTTCAACGCTCGGCTAACATCCGCCGATTCAAGAGGCAGCTTCATCAACAGGCTGCCATCCACGTCAAACAGGTGAACTTCATCCTCTTCAAAACGCGCGCCACCCAGCGAGTCATAGCTGCGGCGCAACACAGTCTGCGGGCGCCCGTCTTCGTTCTTCTGCAGGACACGAACTTCGCGACGGATGGGGTCGAAATAGGCATCCGGGCGCTGATCAAGAACTTCAATCGTCAGCAAACTGACACCGACGATCAGAAACAGCATGGACGCAACCATCTTGATCGGCCAGACATCTGCGCCAACGATCGAACCCGGCATGAGCCACATGGAAAACGCCGAAAAGATCAGGAACGCCCCTATCATCCGCGCCAGGATCAAACGAGCCTTCCAGTTCGGCGCGAAGGCGATCATTACCGGCACCGAATGCTCAAAGCGCGAGCTTGCCGCCTCTTCCCGGTACGTGTTTGTGTTTGTCGCGGTCATAACATTTCACCCTTTATAAGGTTACTGTCGAATTTCGGTTTGTTCCGGGTAACGTCCGGTATGCAAAACAACTTTGAGCGGAAAAGCGTCAGCAATTGGGCGGCCCAAAGGAAATTGGGCGGCGTCTCAAAGGCATATGTGGCAGGGCTTGCTACTGCGGTTCAAACGTGTATACGGGGCCATCCTTCGCAATCAGATGAATCGCGCAGCCTCTCGTGGCAGGGTCGCGAAGGACTGGATGGCCCCGCCTATGAAATGCGCCTTGATATAAACAGGAGTGCACATGCCACTGTATGAGCATGTAATGATCGCGCGTCAGGATCTGTCCAACGCGCAGGCGGAAAGCCTCGTCGAACATTTCGGCACCGTTCTGGCTGATAACGGCGGCAAGCTGGTTGACAGCGAGTACTGGGGCGTCAAGACGATGGCCTACAAGATCAACAAAAACCGCAAGGGCCACTATGCCTTCCTGAAAACCGATGCCCCCTCGGGTGCGGTTCAGGAAATGGAACGCCTGATGCGCCTGCATGACGACGTCATGCGCGTTCTGACCATCAAGGTCGACGGCCACGAAGATGGCCCGTCGGTTCAGATGCAGAAGCGTGACGAACGTGGCGACCGCCGCGAGCGTCGTTGATCAACGCCTGAGAAAAGGACACTAAACCATGGCCGCAAAACCATTTTTCCGCCGCCGCAAGGTCTGCCCGTTCTCGGGTGAGAACGCGCCAAAGATCGACTACAAAGACACTCGTCTGCTGCAGCGCTACATCTCTGAGCGTGGCAAGATCGTTCCTTCGCGCATCACCGCCGTTTCGGCAAAAAAGCAGCGTGAACTGGCCCGTGCTATCAAGCGCGCGCGCTTCCTCGCCCTGCTGCCCTACGCCGTGAAGTAAGGAGAGACTGACATGCAAGTTATCCTACTGGAACGCGTTGCGAAATTGGGTCAGATGGGCGACGTCGTTGACGTCAAGCCCGGCTACGCCCGCAACTTCCTGCTGCCCCAGGGCAAAGCGCTGAGCGCGTCCGAGTCGAACATCGCCTCGTTCGAAGCCCAGAAAGCGCAGCTGGAAGCACGCAACCTGGAAACCAAGAAAGAAGCTGAAGCTCTGGCCGAAAAGCTGGACGGACAGCAGTTCATCGTGATTCGCTCGGCATCGGATGCTGGTGCTCTGTACGGCTCGGTCACTCCGCGCGACGCTGCAGACGCTGCAACCGAAGCAGGTTTCACCGTCGACAAAAAGCAGGTTATCCTGATCGCTCCGATCAAGGAACTGGGTCTGCACTCGGTCGCAGTCAAACTGCACCCCGAAGTTGAAGTCGAGATCAAGATGAACGTGGCACGTTCGGAAGAAGAAGCCGAACTGCAAGCCTCGGGCAAATCGATCCAGGAACTGGCCGCCGAAGAAGAAGCAGCCGCGGAATTCGAGATCGCTGAACTGTTCGACGACATCGGCTCTGCCGCGACGGAAGACGAAGATCTGGCTTCGGAAGCAGCGCCTGCTGAAGAAGACGAAGCCAAAGCCTGATCCGGCTGCGCTTTGAACGTTACAAAGGCCGTGCTTAAGCGCGGCCTTTTTCATTTGGTTTTAGTATTTCCGAACCAAACCAGCAAATTTTAGCCCAATTCCATCCGTAATCTTGCGGCCAAACACTCAGGCCATATCATGACCACTCGAAGTTCGGAGAGATAACATGCCCCTGTTCACCCGCCGCAATGTCTTGGCACTCATAATGACAGCTCCGTTGGTTGCTTGCGGTGCAGGAGAAGTCTCCAAGGCCGAAACATCACAGTTCAACCCTCCTCTCTACCCTAACGAAACGCCGGAACTACGCGCGTCGATCAACAAGTGGGCGGACCACTACGAGCTCCCGCGAGAGCTTGTTCACAAGCTGGCTATTCGCGAAAGCACACATCGCCCTTGGGCCGTTAACCGTCCCTATTACGGCCTGCTGCAGATTCTTCCCGCCACTGCGCGCTCGATGGGATACACAGGAAACGCCAAGGGTCTGTTGGATGCGGACACTAACCTTGAGTTTGCCGGAAAATACTTGCGCGGCGCCTGGCTTCTGTCTGATGGCGACCAGAACAGGGCAATTTTTCTTTACGCCAAAGGTTTTTACCCCGAGGCCAAAGCGCGTGGAATGCTGGTGGAAACAGGGCTGAAACCCGCCAATTGACGGCGTTTGGCGTCAAAATACGGCTGATAATTAGCACTTTTAGCTGAATAGTGACAAAAATGTTCTATTGAATGTCTCAATATTCCGAATTGCACAGACAATTAGTACCTCGCCTTGTCATGTTTAGGAAAGTGTGGTGTTCTGGCTCGGTGAGGTAAACGGGTTCCACTCTGTGTTATATGCATGCTCGACGACACCATCGAGCTGTAAGATGGGCCGCAGCTGGTAGGCGCCACATGGAAATTGTCGATCTGAGCACTCTGCCGGATACAGAAGTTCGGTATACCGAATTTCTAAGGCAAATCTGTGAGAAGCATGAGATGGATCATGCCGCTTATGCTGGCATGAACCCGGCTGCTGGCACGGTAGCCGGATTTGTAACCTATGATGACGCCTGGACCGAACATTACCAACGCCAGGGTTTGATCATGATTGATCCAACTATCCACATGGCCCGACGTAGCATTGCGCCGGTCGATTGGAGTCGGCTTGAGCGCAGCCCCGACTTTCAGCGTGTATTCCGTGACGCCCATGATTTTGGCCTGCCCAATCAAGGCGTTACAATCCCTGTACGTGGCCCGTACGGGGACATCGGCCTGCTGAGCGCAACCCGTAATTGCAGCAAGGATCAGTGGCGCAAGCTGTATACCCATGTGATCAGCGATCTGCAGTCTATGGCCGTACATATCCACGACAACGTCGTTTCGTCAGACGAATTGACCAGTGCGTTGTATCATCCGACGCTTTCAAGGCGTGAGACGGAGATTTTGCAATGGGTAGCGGCAGGGAAATCGCAACAGGATATCGGCGATATTTTGTCAATTTCGCACCGAACCGTAGAAGTACACTTGCGTTCCAGCAGGGAAAAGCTTAGTGCGCTGACGACCCCTCAAGCCGTGGGTCGGGCGATAGCAATTGGGCTTATTACCCCAAGTTAAACAAGAAAAACGCCAAATTTCGCCAAAATACGGGAAACCCCCAATAGAAAAATCCCCCGAGACCGGTAACGTCTAGATTACCGAACAACCACTCGAAGGGGGAAGAAATGATCATCGTGGTAGATGGCCTGAACAGACATATGTTCAGAGAAGTTCTTGACGAAATGTTCGAGTTGAGAGCACGTGTTTTTGGCGAACGTCTTGGATGGGACGTCAATATTCAAGACGGGAAAGAAATCGATGAGTTCGATCACCTGGATCCAGCATATGTAATCGGACTCGACGATGAGGGGAATGTCGTCGCAGCCGTGCGTGCCCTCCAGACCACCGGACCTCACATGTTGTCGGATGTCTTCTCGGCAATTCTTTGCGGCCAAGCACCACTTCGCAGCGCAACAATGTGGGAATCGACACGCTTCTGCGTAGATACCCAACGCCTCACTCGCGGTAAGGAAAAGAACTCGGTCTCCTACGCAACTTGCGAATTGATGATCGGCTCTTTGGAATATGCAAAGAATGCAGGTATTCAGGACATCATCACCGTTATCGATCCTGTTATGGACCGTGTCCTGAAGCGATCGAATTGCGCCCCTTACGACTATGTCGGCGAAACCGTTCCCATGGGCAAGGTCCATGCGTTGGCCGCTTTGCTGGATTGCACCGAGGAACGTATCTCTGGGCTGCGTGAGTTCTCAGGCATCCACGACGATGTATTCCTGGATGACGAAGTCGCGTTGGCGATGTTTGCCGCCAAAAAGGCAGCAACCCAGAACCCGGCGAACCAGGACCACAAACCACTTACCGACCTTGAGAAGTACTTTGTGGAACAGATGAGCGCCGCGAAGACCGAAGCTGAACGGCAGGACGTCCTCAAGCTGATCGAAGCGCTCTCGAACACGTTCACGCCAGAGCAAAAGACCGCTCTGTTAGAAACCCCCCGTGCTTTTGCTCATGAGGCCTGACCCCCTCACCTCATAGGTACAAAAGCCACCCATGCGGAGCCGTCTGATTGCAGGCGGCTCCGTTTTTTTGTCCCTTCTCATTATGAAGGGAAGGAAGAGGATTATTCCTCTTCCAGTGCCTCAACGGCTTTCTGCAGATCGTCCTTACTGACTTCCTTGTCAGCGACCTGAGCCAACTCAAACACGTAATCGACAACCTTGTCTTCAAAGATCGGCGCACGCAGCTGTTGTTGCATCTGCGCGTTCTGTTGAACGAACTCAAAGAACTGACGTTCCTGACCCGGGTACTGACGCGCCTGGTTCATGATTGCCTGTGTCATCTCAGCGTCGGTGACTTCAACTTCAGCCTTCTGGCCCAGTTCAGCCAACAGCAGACCCAGGCGCACGCGGCGCTCAGCCAGCTTGTTGTGCTCGTCAGTGGGCTCGATCGGATCGTGGTCGTGGCCTTCAACCTCAGGGTTTTCTTCGTGCCACAGCTGATGTGCAATCTGCTTGGCTTCGGCTTCAACCAGCGACGGTGGCAGATCGAATGCGACCTTCTCGTCCAGCACGTCCAGCAGGGCGCGCTTCATGACGGCGCGAGACGCACCAGCATATTCCGCTTCCAGACGCTCCGAGATTTGACCTTTCAGGGCTTCCAGATCTTCTGCACCGAACTTTTTGGCGAGTTCGTCGTTCACTTCCGCTGCAACCGGTTCTTTAACTTCCTTGATGGTGCAGGTGAAAACAGCGTCTTTGCCAGCCAGATGCTCGGCGCCATATTCCTCAGGGAATGTGACGTTGACGTCTTTTTCTTCCTCGGCCTTCACACCAACCAGCTGCTCTTCAAATCCGGGGATGAAGCTGTTCGACCCCAGAACCAGAGGATAGTCTTCGGCCGAGCCGCCGTCGAATTCTTCGCCGTCAACTTTGCCGACGAAATCAAACACGATCTGGTCGCCATCCTTGGCTTTGGAACCTTTGCGGCGGGCTTTGAAATCCTGCGCGGTTTCAGCCAGGTTGTTCAGCGCTTCTTCAACAGCTGCGTCATCAGCCTTGACGATCAGCTTTTCCAATTCGACCGATTTCAGGTCAACTTCCGGAATCGCAGGCAACGCCTCGTAGGACATCGCGACTTCTACATCGTCACCTTCTTTCCAGTCCTCGTTGGTCATCTTGACCTCGGGCTGCAGCGCAGGGCGGTCACCACTGTCTTCGAAGTGCTTGTTCATAGCACCGTCGATGGTTTCCTGCATGGCTTCGCCCAAAAGACGCTGACCGAACTGCTTTTTCAGCAGCGCCATAGGCACTTTGCCTTTGCGGAAACCTTTCATTTCGACTTCCGGCTGTGCTTCGGTCAGCTTTTCATTGACCTTCTCGTCCAGCTCGGCTGCGGTCACAACGATGTTGTAGCCGCGTTTCAGACCTTCGTTCAGCGTCTCGGTAACCTGCATTATGGTAGTCCCCATAGGATTCGGGGCGCGCAAAAAGGGCGCGCCGGGCAAATTTGACGCCTTCTATTTGCCCTGCCGCCTACGTGCAAGGGGCAAAGGCTGAATCCAACAGTATTTGATCGCCAATCCGCCAAAAAAGAACGCCCCGGAAACCGGGGCGTTCACACTTGATCCAGTCAGAGTAATCAGAACCTCCAGCGTGCGCCCAGAACCCATGCTTCGTTGTTGTCAAAGGATGATCCGTCGTCGAAATCGTGGTTGCGATACTTCAGGTAAACATCCGTATTGATCGCCTCGACTTTCTGCACGACAGCGATGCCCCAGGCTTTGGTGTCCGAGCCGTCGCTCTCGAAATCGGAGCCATCGTAATAGTCAATACCGACACCCGTCTTGCCCCAGGAGACCCAGTCGCCCTCGTACGAGATCTTGCCATACCAATAATTCGGATCCGTCGAACCGGCCTGATCATCATCACGTGTACCGCCCGCGATCGTAAAACCCAGCCCGCTTGGAAGCAGCACGGAAGCAGAACCGATCGTGTCTTTGCGGTCCCCCGAATTGTCATCCCGGTCTCGTACCGAATAGGCAACGCCTGCCGCGAATTCCACACCACCGGCAAAGGTGTTTTCATAGAACACGCCGAGGTCATAATAATCGTCATCGTCGCTGCTGGACAAAATGTTCTGACCATAAGCGAATCCAGCCGAAAACCCGTTGACCGTTGGCGTATCATACCGCACACGACCACGCCGCGAGCCGTCAAAGTTGCTGGAACTGTCGTTAACCGTAATACCGCTCAGCAAACCGTTCGCGTCACGATAGAAGAAGCCTGCATTTTCATCGTTGGTAAACGAGTAAAGAGCGGTTCCGACATATGACAGATCAACCTCGGCCGCACCATCAGCGACCATGCTGCCCTGACCTGCCGAAAACTTACCGTAGCCACCTTTTAGCGAGAAATCCACATGCCGAATGTCTTCGCGATTCCAACCATCTGCATTGGTTCCGAATTGATCGGCAGACGCCGAACCCGGCAGACCAAGGCCTGTTTCCAACCAAAATTGGAACTCATTGCTTCCATATGGCTGCACCAGACGCAGGCCAACACGGCTGTTTGAAAGATCGTTGTCGAGGACACGAGTCTCGGTATCCTGTCCGTCATCAACTGAAATCAGGGCCGGATGCAGCTGCCCGTACAGCAGCACATAGCCACCGGTGTTGTTTTCATATTTCAGCTCTGCAACTGCCGGAATTGCGGTCGTCGCAGTCAGAACAGCGGCTACTGATATGGTTTTAATATTTGAGGTCATTTCACTCACCATGAAAGGTTCGGGGTTCAGGTACTGTCCAATTGTTTACTGAACGCGAGCGTTCCAGTGGCACGCATTCAGTCCCGCGCAAACATTGCAAATTCGCAACAGAGTTATCCGAAGACATAACAATTTAATTTTATATATCATATGGTTATAAATCTCATCACAAACCTGCCGCAAGGCGCGCAAAAGAATAGTGGCCTCCGGCTATGCGCCTGGCAAATACTCGGTCTGCATTGATGCGGGTCTTGACGGCGGATTTCCGCCGACTCGCTGCGAATTGAGCCGTTCCACGCCCAATAAACTCAAATATTCAACTTTTTCAAAACATCTGGCAGCTGTTCCGGCAGATCTTCAGCGATCAAACCCGGCCCGAATTGGCGCGCGCAGTCCACATGCAACCACGCCGCGGTTTCCGCCGCCTGCATCGGCGCCAAGTCTCGCGCCAGCAATCCCGCGATGAATCCCGCCAGCACGTCGCCAGCCCCGGCCGTCGCCAACCAAGGGGCCGCCCTCTTGTATGCGGCCGAGTTAACTGCGCATTGCCCACCCGGCCCTGCAATCACCGTGTCCGGCCCCTTGAACAGAACCACGCACCCTGCCCGTTTTGCAGCGTCCCGCGTTGCATCAACCTTCGAATACGCCGGACCTTTGGTTGGTTTCGCGTTCATTACCTCGGCGATATCCGGGAACAACCGTGCAAATTCACCGCCATGCGGGGTGAGCACACAATGGCCGTGCAGTTGCGCAAACAGGGTGTCAGGATTCTCGGCAAAAGCTGACAATGCGTCCGCATCCAACACGGTCGCCCGCCCCGCCGCCAAAGCCACCGGCACCAGTGCCCGCGCCCGCTCCACCCCAAGCGCCGGCCCCAGACAGAGGGCATTCAGGCGCTTGTCTTCCAGAGCTGCAGTCAACTCTTCCGCCCCGTCGATCCGCTTCAACATGAGGGCCGTGATCTGACTGGCCACTTCCATCTGCGCAGACGGCGGCACTCCCAAGGTCACCAGACCGGCCCCAATCCGCAAAGCCCCCCGGGCCGCCAAACGCGCGGCGCCTGTTTTGCCTGCCCCCCCGGTAAGGATCAGGGCGTGGCCATGTGCATACTTATGGCCTTCTGAAACTTTCCGAAGCATCCCCGTGGCGATATCGGTCGTGTGAACGATCTGGCAGTCTTTCGCTGCCTCAAGTCCAATTGATTTGGTCTGCACCTTCCCGCAAGTGATCGGACCATCAGCTAAGACATGCCCGACTTTTTTACTGTGAAACGTCACCGTCATGTCTGCAGCGATTGCATTGCCCAGCACACGTCCGCTGTCGGCGCACAGGCCGCTTGGTGTGTCAATTGCAACGACCTTTACGTCGCGATCTCTCAGCAAGGTTCTGGCCGGTGCGTTGGCCAATACAGCAAACACACCTGCAAATGGCCGGGTAAGACCAGTGCCAAACACCCCGTCGACAACCAAATCAATTTCATTTGGAACCCGAAGACAATCATTCTCTAACGGGCTAGCGTCGACCGCGAACACGCGAACTTCGTTCTCTGCTCCCCATTTCTCATAATTCACTCGCGCATCCGGCGGCAGTTTTTCGGGGTCCCCATAAAGAGACACTTCAACTTCCCACCCCAGCTCCCGCAAAAGCCGCGCTACGACAAACCCATCGCCACCATTGTTGCCGGGTCCACACAGAACCACAGCGCGCAGTCGATCCCCTTCATCTGGTCCTACATGCCCTGCGGAACACGAGGGGCTGCCCTCTCGTCTGTCCAACACCGGCCACTCTTCCAATATCGCGTCAACAACACCCTGCCCGGCTCTTTCCATCAGCTCCAGACCGGTAACTTCACCAGACTTGATGGCCGCCTGTTCAATGGCCCGCATCTGCGCCGCTGTCAGCAATTCCATCCTCTCACTCCTCGCCCGATTCAGTTTTGATTACTTTTTGTGCAGATCGCTCAAAAATTAGCGCACAGCCGTTTTTCAAGACGTCCCGACCCGCCGGATATCGCAATCAGATTGCCGCCCGATCTTAGACGTGATCACTGCCCTTGAGACAACCATTCAAGGTGAGCCGGGATGAAAAAGATCGAAGCGATCATCAAGCCGTTCAAACTGGACGAAGTGAAAGAGGCACTGCAGGACGTCGGCGTCCAGGGCCTCAGCGTCATCGAGGTCAAGGGCTTCGGTCGTCAGAAAGGCCATACCGAGCTGTATCGCGGTGCCGAATATGTCGTCGATTTTCTGCCCAAGGTTAAGGTCGAGGTCGTTCTGGACGACGATCAGGTCGATGCCGCCATCGAGGCCATCGTCTCGGCCGCCAAAACCGACAAGATCGGTGACGGTAAGATCTTCGTTTCGCCCGTCGACCAAGCCATTCGTATCCGTACCGGTGAAACCGGATCGGATGCACTCTAACTCACTCGATTACTGACACACCTATCAGAAGGACCAAGGGAATGAGCGTAGACGCAGTTCTCAATACAATCCGCGAAGAAGACGTCGCTTATGTCGACATCCGTTTCACTGACGTGCGCGGCAAACTGCAGCACGTGACAGTGGATGTCGATCTGGTTGACGAAGACTTCCTGGAAGAAGGCTTCATGTTTGACGGCTCGTCCATCGCGGGCTGGAAGTCGATCGAAAACTCGGACATGAAACTGATCGCCGACACGACCTCGGCCTATATTGATCCGTTCTATGCCGAAAAGACACTGTGCCTGCATTGCTCGATCGTTGAACCCGATACCGGCGAAGCCTACAGCCGCGATCCACGCGGAACCGCGCAGAAAGCGGAAGCATACCTGAAATCCAGCGGTATCGGCGATGTGGCTTATATGGGCCCCGAGGCTGAATTTTTCCTGTTTGATGATGTCCGTTTCTCGAACACAATCAATAAAGTATCGTTCGAAGTTGATGCAACTGACGCATCCTGGAACACCGACACCGAATACGAGATGGGCAACATGGGCCATCGCCCAGGCATCAAGGGTGGTTACTTCCCCGTGAACCCGATCGACGAAGCACAGGATCTGCGCTCGGAAATGCTGTCGACCATGAAGCGTCTGGGCATGAAAGTCGACAAGCACCACCACGAGGTCGCCTCGTGCCAGCACGAGCTGGGTCTGATTTTCGACAGCCTGACCAAGCAGGCCGACGAACTGCAGAAATACAAGTACATCATCCACAACGTCGCGCACGCCTACGGTAAATCGGCCACATTCATGCCCAAGCCGATCTATGGTGATAACGGCACCGGAATGCATGTGAACATGTCGATCTGGAAAGACGGCAAGCCTCTGTTCGCCGGCGACAAATACGCTGACCTGTCGGACGAAGCGCTGTATTTCATCGGTGGTATCCTGAAGCACGCGAAGACCCTGAACGCCTTTACCAACCCGGCGACAAACAGCTACAAGCGTCTGATCCCCGGTTTTGAAGCCCCCGTTCTGCGCGCCTACTCGGCCCGTAACCGTTCGGGTTGTGTCCGTATTCCGTGGACCGAAAGCCCGAAAGCCAAGCGCGTCGAGGCCCGCTTCCCCGATCCGGCCGCAAACCCCTATCTGGCATTTGCCGCCCTGCTGATGGCCGGTCTGGACGGCATCAAGAACAAGATCGATCCGGGCGAAGCCATGGACAAGAACCTGTACGACCTGCCCGCCGAGGAACTGGCCGATATCCCGACCGTTTGCGGCAGCTTGCGTGAAGCTCTGGAAGCTCTGGCATCGGATCACGACTTCCTGCTGCAGGGCGACGTGTTCACCAAAGACCAGATCGACGGCTACATCGCACTGAAAATGGAAGAGGTCGAAACCTACGAGCACACGCCGCACCCGGTGGAGTACGGCATGTACTACAGCTGCTGAGCTGCATACAGAAACGATTTGCAAGGGCGTCCATTCGGGCGCCCTTATCATTTCTGCCCACAAGATTTGACGCGCCGCCATTGATCCAACAGACTTGTGGTGACACTCCCGGTTGGAGAAAACCGCATGCCTGACAGCACTTCACCTTTTTCAAAATACTCAAATTTCGTTACGTCCGAACAGGAACTGAGACAGATTTCCGGCCACCCGCTGCCCCAGATCATTGCCAAGGAAATGACCTCACTCGATCAGATGTGCCGCGACTTCATCGCGACCTCGCCGTTTTGCCTGATCGCCTCGGCCAACCCGGACGGATACCTGGATATTTCACCCCGCGGCGACCCGCCCGGTTTTGTTCAGGTGCTTTCCGATACCCTGATTACGATCCCGGATCGGCCGGGCAACAAACGTGTGGACACGTTCCACAACGTTCTGAAGGACCCGCGCGTCAGTGTAATTTTCTTTGTACCCGGCAAGATGGAAACGCTCCGCATTCGCGGCGCAGCCCGCATCTGTGCCGACCCCCAATTGTTGGAAAGCATGGCCATAGACGGGCGCGCGCCTAAACTGGCGCTGTTGATCCATGTCGAGACCGCTTTTGCACACTGTCCGAAATGTGTGATCCGCTCACACCTTTGGAGACCAGAAGAGTGGCCGGATTCGACCAATCTGCCAAACATGAACGCGATGATGGTAAAGCACGCGCGCATCAAGGCCACTCCCGAAGAATGGTTCGAAACACTCAAGGAAAAGGGTGAGTTGGACCTTTACTAACCGCTTTGCCGGAACCGAAGCCCGCGCTAGGCTATGACCAGATTTCAACTTTATTGGATTGCGCCCATGTTTCGCTTTGCCGCTATACTTGCCCTTTCCCTGACTTCCCCTGTTCTGGCAGCACCCTGCGGGAACACCAGCGCAGGGTTTGAAGCGTGGAAAGCGGATTTTGCCAAACAGGCACGCAAGGCCGGGGTCAAAAAGAAAGGGCTGCAAGCGCTGTCCCAGACACAGTATGCAACGCGCACCATTTCCGCGGACCGCAATCAGAAGAGCTTTAAGTACTCGCTGGATAAATTCATGCGGGTTCGAGGGGCCGATACAATCGTCGCACAAGGACGCAAACGCAAAGCCGCCAACCCGAACTATTATGCAGCCTTCGAACGGCAATACGGTGTACCCGCAGGAGTTCTGATTGCCATTCACGGCATGGAAACCGGCTTTGGCAATTTCATGGGTGACAGTCAGGTTGTTTCCGCAATCACAACACTGGCCTATGATTGTCGCCGGTCCGAGTTCTTTATTCCGCACGCAATTGGGGCACTGAAACTGGTCGACATGGGCAGCATTACAATGGCGACAAAAGGGGCAAAACATGGCGAACTGGGCCACACGCAATTCCTGCCGGGCAACGCCCTGACCTATGGTGTCGATGCTACGGGCGACCGGCGCGTGGACTTCTACAACATGACGGATGCATTGGCCTCAACCGCCAATTTTCTTCGCAAGAAGGGGTGGAAGCCGGGGCGCGGTTATCAACCCGGAGAACCAAATTTTCGCGTCTTGCAGCAGTGGAATGCAGCCGCGGTCTATCAGCAATCCATCGCAATAATGGCCGCCCGAATCGACCAATAGCCGCGCCGTACCGGCAACACGTCTCGCGCCTGATTTCGCCACATTTCCGCCACAGTGACAAACAAAAGCCTTTAGTTGCTTGGTTTCCAAAGTGTAACCAATCACAGGAAATTTTCACTTTTTTGCATTTTTCGCCAAATTCTCCCCAAGAAGGGGTGTTAGTGTTTACCGAACAGAACGCAGAAAAGGACGGGGCAGTGGCTCGGAAGCACAGCTACCATGGCGGCCTGCAATTTGACGGCGACGCAACTGGCGCGATAGAGCGCTTTGGATCTATCGTTGCCGCAACGCTGGAAGACTACGGTCATCTGGTCGAGCGCAAGGCCCTGCTCAGCGACACTGAGGCCAGCATCGTCTCAAGCCAGTATCTGGTTCGGATGACACTGGATACAGGCACCTCCGAGCAGGAGGACCGATACGAGCGCATGGATCGCGCCGCGGGGCTAAAAACCATAACCAAACCCCGTGCGTCGCATCCGCAAAACAGGCTGGTACTGACGATCACGCCAGTCTCACCTCTTTTGGATGACGCCGAGATTTCCGAATTGATGCTGGTGGTTATCCTGTATCGCATGGTCGATATTTGTTCGACCCGGCGGGTTGAATGGTTGTCGCCGCACACGGTTCTCACCGTCGAGCATTTCATGAGCGCATTTGACACTCTGACGCCAAGCAGGGCCACGCGGGACAGAAAGCAGATCTTTCAGTCACTAACGGGGCAGTTCGCTGGGGTTAAACTGACTGAACAGGATGACACGATCAGTGCTCTTCATGCGCCTGCCGCACGTCCGATTCAACTGACCGATGAACAATTGCTCAGCATCGCTTTCCGAAGCGAAGAAACAGACCTGCCTGGCCAGAAGGAACCAGATTCCCCCACCACGGATGATGAGGACAAGCCAAGCGACATCCTGCGCCTCAGCAGTTGGTGCATGACGGGTGTATTGGCCAGTGTTTCCGCACCAATTGCTCTGTCAATGGCCGCGGTCAACCTGATTCGAGGCGAAGATTTCCGCCTCAACACACAAGTGCTTGTGTTCACCTTCGCCATTTTCGCATTGAACGCCAGCAACGCATTTGCCGATGTTGCTGACGTTTTGGGCATGTAACCAAATTACCGAAGACCCTCCTAGGAGGCCCCGCCGTCAGGCGGGGTTTTCCATTTCTGGAACAGAGTTTGCGGCCAGAACGTAAGTGTGAATTGAAAACACCACGGCGTTTGTCTTCGGCAGGCGCAACAATGTCTGCCGCTCGCTTCTCAGATATGACAATTCGCGCCGGTCTCTGATCTTGCGCCGGTCGTCGACACTGCGCGGCTGAAACAGTTCCGGGTCTTCGTACCAAAGGGCATTGAAACGCCACAGCGGGCGATTGGGTTGAATTCCGTCAAACAACCTTTGTACGCGCTTGGCAACGTTGTCATCGTAGCTGTCGACCGGCACGTGGATGCCGATCAGGGGTCGCATGAATTTTTCAGACAAGAGCCAACTGGCTGGAAAACACAGGATGGCCCCCGTCAAAACATGCTCGTTTTCGTGTTTCTGCAGGATGCAAAAGTCCTCCTGCACCAGCCTGCATAGCGTATCAAGCGGACGATCCCTGTCGATTTTGATTGATACGCCATCCGGTCGAACGGCCTCCTCCCCGGCTGTGGGATAAACCTGCGTCAGCACCAGATCCAGCAATTCCACGGCAGCGGGTTTGGCCTGAGGATCAAGTGCCAGAACGTCGTCGCGACGCGATGATAACAACTCTTCGCGGCGCTGCATCTGTTCGGCAAAGGCCTCATCCTGATGCAACCAGCTTTCCATCGTTGCAGGTTGAATACCCGGCAAAGCGCGCGGATTACCGACGTCATATGGAATTTTGTTTTGCAGAATACACTTCATACCAGTGGCTTAGCACGTGCCGGACAGCTTGTCGGTCGAAAACGACAACCTCGCCGTCGCATTTTTCTCAGACGACCATATCCGGCACGTGAATGGTAACTGGAACAAGCAATGAGGCCAGTCATGAACCAGCATTACCGAGACACGCGCAAGATTGACCCCAGCCGGGGCGCGACGTTGGGCGATGGCACGCCAAACGAAAATGACAGGATTGAGATTGGGCCGACACAACTTGCTTTTGAGGAGTGGGCTGCAGCCGGGCTTGAACTTCCCAATCTGGCACGTATGCGGGAACACCGCTGGAAGCGGCTGACGCAGGCCGTCGTCGATCGTGGTTATGGTGGCTTGCTGATTTTTGACCCGCTGAACATCCGCTATGCGACCGACAGCACCAATATGCAGTTGTGGAACACCCACAACCCGTTCCGCGCAGTGCTGCTGTGTGCAGATGGCTATATGGTGATCTGGGACTACAAGAATTCACCCTTCCTCAGCACTTTCAACCCGTTGGTACGTGAACAGCGCTCGGGCGCTGACCTGTTTTACTTCGACCGGGGCGACAAGGTTGACGTGGCTGCGGACGTCTTCTCGAACGAAGTACGTGTACTGATCGAAGAGCACAGTGGCGGCAACAAGCGTCTGGCGGTCGACAAGATCATGCTGCACGGATTGCGCGCGCTTGAGGCGCAGGGTTTCGAAATCATGGAAGGCGAAGAGCTGACCGAGAAAACCCGCGCCATCAAAGGACCTGACGAAATTCTCGCCATGCGCTGTGCCAATCATGCCTGCGAGACCGCCGTTGCAGAAATGGAGAAATTTGCCCGAACCAATGTAGGCGATGGCAAAACCTCCGAAGATGATATCTGGGCTGTTCTGCACGCGGAAAACATCAAGCGCGGGGGTGAGTGGATCGAAACCCGCCTGCTGGCCTCGGGTCAGCGGACCAACCCGTGGTTTCAGGAATGCGGCCCGCGGATCACCCAGCAAAACGAGATCATCTCGTTCGACACCGACCTGATCGGATCCTACGGGATTTGCATCGACATTTCGCGCAGTTGGTGGATTGGCGACCAGAAACCGCGCGAGGACATGATCTATGCCATGCAACACGCGCACGAGCACATTATGACCAATATGGAGATGCTCAAGCCCGGCGTGATGATCCCGGAACTGACAGCAAATGCTCATGTTTTGGACGACAAGTTTCAGGCGCAGAAATACGGTTGCCTGATGCACGGTGTCGGCCTTTGCGATGAATGGCCGCTGGTTGCATATCCGGATAAGGCGGTTGAGGGCTCTTATGATTATGCACTGGAACCTGGAATGGTTTTGTGCGTCGAGGCTTGCGTGGGCGAAGTCGGCGGCGATTTCAGCATCAAACTGGAGGATCAGGTTCTCATAACAGAAGATGGATACGAAAACCTGACGAAATATCCCTTCGATGCCCGATTGATGGGGCTTGAATGAGGCCAAGGCCTCACTCTGACCAATGCGACCGGCGCACGTTGCCGTGCCAGTCTTCGATAGTTGGTCGTATCTGCTCCTGGGACCCGCTGAAAACAGCAGGCTGGGATTGCCCTACGGCATAGCCTAGGACCCCGGCCAGAACAATTGCCAGCATTGTTTGCAGAAGTATCTTAGGAAGTTGTGCGGCAGCGTCTGCATGTGCCATCTGCGTCTCCTGTACCAATAGTCATGATCTGTAGATAGGCAGGGCAAATACATTAATACAGCGAATGTTTGTTCAACTTTAAATCACGAATATTGATACCACTCTGGTCAATCGGTAAATTGCGACCAGACCTGCCAGACACTGGAGGCACCCGTCAGATATCGAAACACTCGCAAGGTTCTCACCTTCACGTGACGCATTTTACAAAAGGGTTGTGACCCGGCGGGCTTACACACAGTATTGGGGATGTTCCCCCGAACCACTCAAGGAGCCGACATGCCCACGGAACGCATCACTTTTGCCGGACATGACGGCAGCCAATTGGCCGCGCGGCTGGATCTTCCGGATGGTCCTGTCCTCGCAACGGCCCTGTTTGCCCATTGTTTCACCTGTTCCAAGGACATACCCGCGGCCCGGCGCATTTCTGCCCGACTGGCGGCCATGGGAATTGCGGTGCTGCGGTTCGACTTTACCGGGCTGGGCCATTCCGAAGGAGAGTTCGCCAACACAACCTTCACGTCGAATGTCGAGGATCTGATTTCAGCCGCACAATATCTGGCCGGGCGCAACATGGCCCCTGCCCTTTTGATCGGCCACTCGCTTGGCGGCGCAGCGGTTTTGCGGGCACGCGCCGGTATTCCGACGGTAAAAGCCGTGGTCACCTTGGGCGCACCGGCAGACCCCGGTCACGTATCACATCACTTTGAAAACGCCCTGCCCCAGATTGAACAGGACGGCAGCGCCGAGGTTACTTTGGGCGGACGCCCGTTCCGGATTGGCAAAGCGTTCGTGGATGACATCGCTGAAACGGCCTTGTCCGCTTCAATCGCTGACCTCAAGGCCGCTCTGCTGATCCTTCACGCCCCTCGGGATGAAACGGTCAGCATCGACAATGCGAGCACCATTTTTCTTGCAGCCAAACACCCGAAAAGTTTCGTCACCCTCGACGATGCCGATCACCTGATCACGCGGGCCTCTGATGCCGAATATGCAGCGGATGTCATCTCTGCTTGGGTATCGCGCTATGTGAAACTATGCCCACCCGCGCCTCCACCGGGTGCACCGGAAGGTGTTGTTCGGGTGACCGAGGCCGATCCGGCGGGTTTCATGCAGGATATTCAGGCAGGCCCACACCATCACGCGGTCGCCGATGAGCCAGCCTCGTACGGCGGCACAGATAAAGGCATGTCGCCTTATGGCTTTGTCTCTTCCGGCCTCGGTGCCTGCACGTCCATGACAATACGGATGTATGCGCGGCGCAAGCGCTGGCCACTGACCAGTGTCAGCGTCGATGTATGCCATGACAAGGTTCACGCTCAGGATGCGGGTTTGGCGAATGAAGGCAAAGTGGACCAGTTCCGTCGCAAAATTCGGCTGAGCGGACCGCTGGATCAAGAGCAAAAGCGGCGCCTGCTAGAGATTGCAGACAAGTGTCCGGTTCACCGGACACTCGAAGGCTCGGCACGTATAACAACCGAACTTCTTCCTTGAATAGAAGGCCGCCAGACTGGCGGCCTTTTGCTTATCAGCGGCGCGGTGCCGGTCGATGGATCGGCGGTCGGGCTGCAGGTGGCCGTGCCGTTGGGGGCCTTGGCCGCGCGGGCGGTTTGGCAACCGGCGGTTTCGGACGATCCGGGCGCGTTGGTCGATCTGGGCGATTTGGCCGGTCCGGTGGATTGATATCCACATTGATGTCACGGCGGTAGTAATCGTTCCAGAGCATCGAGTCATAAAATGGATCGTACCCATATCCGACCCCGACCGTCACACCATCACAGGCCGACAGCGTGAACGTGGCAGCTCCCAGTCCCAGTGCGAGGGAAACCCGTTTGATCAGTTTAAGGCTCATCGCACTCTCTCCCTCACTGAAGCGACCGGAACGACGCGAAGACGGCGTTCAGATCATCTGCATAATCCGGGTTCGCTCCGTCACGAAGAATAGCAACGGCTATGGCAACACGGCCCCGCGGCAGATCAATGACGGTGGCCGTAAAGCTCACTCCCTTGCCATCCCGACGTCCGGACCCACGGTAAACCCGGGCGGGCAACCCGCCTATACGAGTGTCGCTGGTGCTGGTTACAGTCGGATCATTGACCAGAAACTTGTCGATATCCTGCAGATACCGGATCCCGTCCTGAATGGTCGCAACCCCCGCCGGAGAGACAAAGCCCATCCAGACCGTGTCATCTGTTACAGGACGCAGCCCCATAACCCGAGCCACCGCGCGCGGATCTTCCAACTCGGTGTCTTCGATCTCACGCGGACCACCGGTCCGCAGCAGCCAGAAATCGGGCACGTCGAAACGAAACAGCGCGCGACCATCCTCGGTGTATGTCACCGGAGTGTCGGCCAGCGCAGAACCTGCTGCTCCCACCCAGAGAATGGCGCAGGCGGCAAGTATCGGACCTGTTAATATACGCATATCCTAATAACCTAATGATTTCTATGCCCGCAGATTGAACTGCAAGGATACGCCTTGTCCAGCACTGCGTTGCAAAGAGGGAAGAAAGCCGCGTTCGAACCTCGTCAAAAACAAGGATGACAACTGTCAACTGTCGGGGCTAAAACCATTATCCTTAAAGACGCGTAGAGTGTTTATTGGGCATAGACGCCATCGGTCCGGCCACCCGCATCATCAACAAAACGGATCATTTCCCCTTTACGCAGGACATCATAGCAAGTCCACAAATCGGCAGGTGGCCATGTCGAGCAATATTGATCCCCTCTTACCGCCCAACGCCCCGCGCTCGGTCCGCCCGAAAAATACTGCGTGATCATGTTGGCTTCAAAAGTCTGCCAAACGCCCGCGCCGTATTCCAGTTTCTTGCCCGTTAAAGCTGCCAAGATTTCCTCACCTGACAGTTTCTGGAAGCCGTCTGCCGCCAAAACACCCGGCCAGAGGGCGAAAATCAGGGCAAACCGTCTCATACCTGCTCTCACATCTTGTTCCCTAACGCACACGGGGCTAAACCCCGCGCCAACGCCTCATCCCAATCACATAAAGGTGCTGCCGCCAATGATTCCCCGTTATTCCCGCCCTGACATGGTCGCCATCTGGTCGCCGGAGTCCAAGTTCCGCATCTGGTACGAAATCGAGGCGCACGCCTGTGACGCCATGGCCGACCTGGGCGTGATCCCGCGTGAAAATGCAGAGGCAGTGTGGAAGGCCAAGAATGTGGAATTCGATGTGGCCCGCATTGACGAGATTGAGGCCGTCACCAAGCATGACGTCATCGCCTTCCTGACCCATCTGGCCGAACATGTAGGCAGCGAAGAGGCTCGGTTTGTGCATCAGGGCATGACCAGTTCGGACGTTTTGGATACCTGTTTCAATGTACAGCTGACCCGCGCCGCCGACCTGCTGATTGCCGACCTCGAAGGTTTGCTGGCCGCTCTGAAACGTCGCGCAATTGAACACAAGAACACCGTCCGTATCGGCCGCAGCCATGGCATTCATGCCGAACCCACAACAATGGGCCTGACCTTCGCGCGTTTCTATGCCGAGATGGACCGCAACCTGTCTCGCATGCGCGACGCACGCGCCGAAATCGCAACGGGTGCGATCAGCGGCGCCGTCGGCACATTTGCCAATATCGACCCACGCGTCGAGGAACATGTCTGCGATCAACTTGGTCTGGTGCCCGAACCGATCAGCACACAGGTCATCCCGCGCGACCGTCACGCAGCCTTCTTCGCGACGCTGGGCGTCATCGCCAGCAGCATCGAGAATATCGCCGTCGAAATCCGCCACATGCAGCGGACCGAGGTGTTGGAGGGGGCAGAGTTTTTCTCGATGGGGCAAAAAGGCTCCTCTGCCATGCCGCACAAGAAAAACCCGGTTTTGACCGAGAATCTGACCGGTCTGGCGCGCATGGTCCGTGCCGCAGTGATCCCGGCGATGGAGAACGTTGCACTCTGGCACGAGCGCGACATCTCGCATTCCTCGGTTGAACGCATGATCGGGCCGGATGCCACGATCACACTGGATTTTGCGCTGGCCCGACTGACTGGCGTGATCGACAAGATGCTGATCTTCCCCGAGAACATGATCGAAAACATGAACAAGTTCCCCGGCCTCGTGATGAGCCAGCGGGTTCTGCTGGCGTTGACCCAAGCAGGGGTCAGCCGTGAGGATGCCTATGCCATGGTGCAGCGTAACGCGCTGAAGGTTTGGGAACACCGCACCGATTTCAAAGAGGAACTGTTGGCGGACGCCGATGTGACGGCCGCACTCAGCCCTGAAGAAATCGAAGAGAAATTCGATCTCGGCTATCACACCAAACATGTCGATACAATTTTCGCCCGTGTGTTCGGCGAATAACACTTCGAGTTCAACATGAAAGCCCGGACCCGTTCTGCAATTCGCAGAGCGGGTCCCGTCTTTTTGCCAGATTGGCAGAAATGCGTTATTCTCATGGTGCATGTTCCATGAAAGGAAACACCATGACCCGAACCGTTCTTGGCGCATTGGCCCTTGTTTTCATGGCTTCCGCAAGCCTTGCCTGCAGCGGGCACGCCAAACAGACACAATCCTGTGCACCCGGTACATCCTGGGACGCTGAAACGCAAAGCTGCACGAAGTCCGTCAACAGCTAACAAATTTCTTTCCTACTTGTGAATAAAAGCCACCGTTCCACTGTTAGCTTTTTTGTAGATCGCACTATGATTTTGAGAGCAGCCCCGAGAACGGAGTAGGAATATGCGCCTTTTGTTAGCTTCTGCCCTTGCTTTGCAAGCCTTCGCCATTGCCCCGGCCGTCCATGCCGCTGGAGGTGACAGCAGCAGCCCGCCAAAACCGACGAATACGACCAAGAAATGTCTGTTTGGTCGGGTCTACGACGAAGCCAGAGGTCGGTGTGTCAAACCCAACAAGACCAATTTGTCCGATGATCAGCTATATAATGCCGTTCGCGAATTGGCCTATGACGGGCAATACGGGCGCGCGCAAGATATCCTGCGGATCATGGATCAGGACGATGACCGTGTGTTGACATATTGGGGTTTTACCTACCGCAAGATAGGCGAGTTGGAGCTCGCGAACGTCTTCTATCAGAATGCCATCAGCGCCAATCCCAACAATCTTCTGGCGCGCAGCTACATGGCACAGGGCTTTGTAGCCGAAGGCAGAACCGATCTGGCAATCGAGCAATGGCGCGAGATCAAAGCCCGTGGCGGCGAAGGGTCCTGGGCCGAGGCGTCACTGCGCGAAGCCATCCGCACAGGGCTGACCTACAACTACTAAGCTTCAGGGTTATTTAACCCGACTCCCTCTAGTCTGCCCGTGGTTCGGAATTTTTGGCACTACGGGCAGATGCAGGACACAAACGCATTGATACAAATGGCAAATGGCGGTTCAGCCCCGCTTGCCGCAGGGGATGATGACGCGCCGCAAGTTGTTCCGCGAACTTTGACCGGTCGGCAAAAAGCGGCCGTCGTCGTACGCCTCTTGCTGAACGAAGGCGCGGATATTCCACTGGAAGAACTTCCCGACACATTGCAGGAGACGTTGACCCATCAGCTTGGGCAAATGGGCCTTGTGGATCGCGTGACCCTGGGCGCCGTGGCGCAGGAATTCGGTGATGCTTTGGACAATGTTGGCCTGGCTTTTCCGCACGGGCTTGCAGGTGCATTGGATGCCGTGAATGGAAAGATCGCGTCAACGACGGCGGCGCGATTGCGCAAGGTCGCCGGGGTGCGTCAGATTGGCGATCCGTGGCAACGTTTGGGTGGCGTCCCGATTGAAGATCTGGCGGCCATGGCTCAGGCGGAAAGCACCGAAGTGGCGGCCGTCATGCTTTCAAAAATGGATACCGCTCAGGCGGCTCAGATGCTGGGTCGCATGCCCGGCCCGGTTGCACGTCGAATTACTTATGCCGTCTCGAAAACCACAAATGTCACTCCCGAAGCGGTTGAGCGTATTGGCTGGTCTCTGGCCGCGCAACTAGATCAACGGCCTGCTCAGGCTTTCGACAATGGTCCCGGAGCGAGGGTAGGCGCGATCCTGAATCAGTCGGCGGCCGCCACACGCGACGACTTGCTGAATGCGCTGGACGAGGACGACGCTGATTTTGCCGACTTGGTGCGCCAGTCGATCTTCACCTTTGCCCATATCGCGCGCCGCATCACAGCGCGCGATGTTCCCTCCATCCTGCGTGAAGTGGAACAGCCGGTTCTCGTCACGGCATTGGCAGGTGCCGCCGCAGATGATGACAAGGCATCTGTCGAGTTTATTCTGTCGAACATTTCGTCCCGTATGGCCGACAACCTGCGCGAGGAAATGGGCGAACGCGGGCGTGTCAAACAATCAGAAACCGAAGACGCCATGACACAGGTCGTTGGTGCCATTCGCACTCTGGTCGACGCCGGATCAATTGCTCTGATCGAAAAAGACGACGAGGAAGAAACCGGGTGACGTCGTGAAAGCGGATATTTAGCACTGACCGGTCAACTGATGCGGATCAAAGTATCCTGTTCGTCTGGACGCTTGAGCTTACAGGCGTCGGGTTGTATGTCTTTCTCAGCAATTCGCAACACGCGGTGAGACACCTCCATGCCCGTCGAAAAGTCGGAGCTCAGCCGGTTTGAGCTTGGGAAATACTATGTCGCCAATCTGTTTCTGCAGGGGGTCATCGGCGCTATGCGCTTGATTCCTTACAAGCGACGCATTGCGACAATGGGGGCCATCGTCCGGTCTCTGGCACCTGTTGTCGGGTTTCGCAAACGTGTCCGTCGGAATCTGAAGCTAACCTGCCCCGACCTGTCCGAAGCCGAGATCAAGCAGATCTGTCGCGACGTTCCTGACAATGCCGGCCGTGCGATAATGGAACATTTCTCACCGGAAGGGTTCACCGAACGGCAGAGCAAGGCGAAAATAACCGGGCCGGGCATTGCCGCCTTTGATGCAGCAATTGCCCAAGGGCGTCCTGTCATGATGATCACTGCGCATTTCGGCCATTATCTCGCCGCTCGTGTCGCCTTGCAAAACCATAGCGGTCAACCGATTGGCTGCCTGTATCGGCGCATGGCCAACCCATATTTCAACGACGCCTATGTCGAAGCGTTTTACAAAACCGGTGCTCCGATGTTCGAACAAGGGCGACGCGGGATGGTCGAAATGGTTCGCACGCTGAAAAAAGGCGGGATTATTGCAATCGTGTCCGATCTTCACGCGCAGGGCGGAGAAGAGCTTATGTTTTTCGGAAAACCTGCCATTACATCTGTTTTGAACGCAGAATTGGCTATCAAATACAATGCCGAACTGATTCCATGCTACGCTGTGCGGCAACCTAATGGCATCGATTTCGAGATCATATTGCATGATCCGGTACCCCATACAGATCCAAAGACCATGACCCAGTTCACCAATGACGATCTGGAAAAGATGGTGCGACAGCACATGGGACAATGGTTCTGGATTCACCGGCGCTGGAAACACTGGAAGGGACTGGGCGTCAAGCCGGAAGAAATGCCCTGATCACTTTACCCATGCTGCAGCAACGATTGGTCCGTGACCAGCCCTTTGCACCAATACAACGGCAGGCAGGTCAGACCCTAGCTTAGCGGAAAAAGTCTGCGGGGCCGCTCCATCCCACTGTCCCGCTATCTGCCAGGTCTCAACGACGTTGGCATAGTCCAATTCGTGTCCGGCCAGCTCTCCGCGACGGATCGATGCGTGGCGCATGGGCGAATACTGAATGATGCGCACGTCATAAGTTTCATCTTCAGGCAACTCGACAGGTGTTACATCCACAGTGACTTCATTGGCAGTTCGGATAGCCGTCACAGTTGCTTCCGGCGCGGCTTTCAGGTGCGCGTCGATAAGTCGATCCAACTCACGCGATTGCGCCCCGACAATATCATGCTGCCCGTTTATCACCATCTGCGGCGTATAGATCATGGAACGGCCACCTTCGCGGGCATAAGCCCGCTGCCGCAGCGTATGATCGGGGTCGGCATATTCATCCTTCCACCCGATGTAATCCCAATAGTCGACGTGCAAAGCCAGCCCAATGACATCGTCGCGCTTGGCCAGTTCATGCATGATCCGATCCGCCGGTGGGCAGGATGAGCACCCTTGAGATGTGAACAACTCAACCACAACCGGGTCTTCCTCTGCTACGGTATGCGTGGCAAGCAGACAGGAAAATACAGTGGTCAAAGCAATGGATTTGAACATGTGAACTCTCGGTTTGAGCGGTTGGGTTTCAGGGATAGCTGCTTTGACGCTCAACAGCCAATCAACGTTTCTTGAGACTGTGATACATATTTACACGAAATTATGTGTACAATAGTATACAGAACTACCTCCCAGCCCTTGTTCAACCTTGAATCAGAGGCTTTGGTGATGCAGATAACATTCAGCAACTCCTAATATCCAAGTCATTTGAGAGGGAGGCCACGGATGCCCATCAAAGTCGGACAGGATACCGCCAAGACACGCCGCAACCTAAGCGTGAATGGTAAATCCATTTCATATTATTCGATCCCCGCCGCGCAAGAGGCCGGCCTGGGTGATTTCTCCAAACTGCCTGCCGCGTTGAAAGTGGTGCTGGAAAATATGTTGCGGTTCGAGGATGATGGTTTCTCGGTCTCGGTCGATGACATCAAGGCATTTGCGGAATGGGGTGCCAAAGGTGGTAAGAATCCCCGCGAGATCGCATATCGCCCTGCCCGCGTTCTGATGCAGGACTTCACCGGTGTTCCGGCCGTTGTGGATCTGGCCGCGATGCGTGATGGCATCAAAGCGCTAGGTGGCGACGCGCAGAAGATCAACCCGCTGAACCCGGTTGATCTGGTCATCGACCATTCGGTCATGATTGACGAGTTCGGCAACCCGCGCGCGTTCCAGATGAACGTGGATCGCGAATACGAACGCAATATGGAACGCTACCAGTTCCTGAAATGGGGTCAGGGTGCATTCAACAACTTCCGTGTTGTGCCCCCCGGCACCGGTATCTGCCACCAGGTGAACCTTGAATATCTGGCGCAGACCGTCTGGACCGACACCGACCAGGACGGCAAAGAGGTCGCCTATCCCGATACCCTTGTCGGCACCGACAGTCACACCACTATGGTCAACGGCATGGCCGTACTGGGCTGGGGTGTTGGCGGGATCGAGGCCGAGGCCGCGATGCTGGGCCAGCCGATTTCGATGCTGATCCCCGAGGTCGTGGGCTTTGAGTTGACCGGTGATCTGGTCGAAGGCACCACTGGCACAGACCTTGTTCTGAAGGTCGTGGAAATGTTGCGCGAAAAGGGCGTGGTGGGCAAGTTCGTCGAATTCTACGGCGAAGGTCTGGATCGTCTGCCACTGGCAGACCGCGCAACCATCGCCAACATGGCGCCGGAATACGGTGCAACCTGTGGCTTCTTCCCAATCGACGGCGAAACCCTGCGCTACATGCGCAATACGGGACGTGACGAAAACCGCATCGCTTTGGTCGAAGCCTATGCCAAAGAAAACGGCTTTTGGCGCGACGAGAACTATGCGCCGATCTACACAGACACCTTGTCGCTGGATATGGGAACTATCGTCCCAGCGATCTCGGGTCCGAAGCGCCCGCAGGACTATGTTGCTCTGACCAATGCCAAGGCCGCTTTCACCAGGGAAATGGCCGAGACCTTCAAGCGCCCAATGGGCAAGGAAGTTCCTGTCAAAGGCGAGAACTATACGTTGGAGTCCGGCAAGGTCGTGATCGCCTCGATTACCTCCTGCACCAACACGTCGAACCCCTATGTGATGATCGGCGCAGGCCTTGTCGCGCGCAAAGCGGCCGCTCTGGGTCTGAACCGCAAGCCATGGGTCAAAACCTCGCTGGCACCGGGTTCGCAGGTTGTGTCGGCCTATCTTGAGGCCGCGGGCCTGCAGGAGGATCTGGACAAGATCGGATTCAACCTCGTGGGCTACGGCTGCACCACCTGCATTGGCAACTCTGGTCCGATCCAGAAAGAACTCTCTGAGGCAATTGCCGAAGGTGATCTGGTCGCCACTTCGGTTCTGTCGGGCAACCGGAACTTCGAAGGCCGGATTTCACCGGATGTGCGCGCCAACTACCTGGCCTCGCCGCCGCTGGTCGTCGTTTACGCATTGGCGGGCACCATGGATATCGACCTGACATCCGAGCCCATCGGTCAGGACAAGGACGGCAACGACGTCTATATGAAAGACCTGTGGCCAACCCAGCAAGAGGTCGCCGAACTGGTCGAACAGACCGTAACGCGCGAAGCGTTCCAGTCCAAATACGCCGACGTCTTCAAGGGCGACGAGAAATGGCAGGCGGTCGAGACCACAGATGCCGAAACCTATGACTGGCCGCCAACTTCGACCTATATCCAGAACCCGCCCTATTTCCAGGACATGGGACCTGAGCCGGGCACAATTTCGAACATCGAAGGTGCCAAGGTTCTGGCCGTTCTGGGCGACATGGTCACGACCGACCACATCTCGCCTGCGGGGTCCTTCGCGACCACCACGCCTGCGGGCAAGTATCTGACCGAACGTCAGGTTCAGCCGCGTGAATTCAACTCGTATGGCTCACGCCGGGGCAACCACGAGGTCATGATGCGTGGCACCTTCGCCAATATCCGCATCAAGAACGAGATGTTGGACGGCGTCGAAGGCGGCTACACCAAAGGGCCGGATGGCCAGCAAACTTCGATCTACGATGCGTCGATGGCGCATCAGGCCAACGGCACGCCTCTGGTCGTTTTTGGTGGTGAGCAGTACGGTGCCGGTTCGTCCCGTGACTGGGCTGCCAAAGGCACAGCGCTGCTGGGCGTGAAAGCCGTAATCGCTGAGAGCTTTGAGCGTATCCACCGTTCAAATCTGGTTGGCATGGGCGTCATTCCGTTCGAATTCACAGGGGGTGACACGCGCAAAACGCTAGGCTTGAAGGGCGATGAAACCGTCTCGATCCACGGTCTGGACACCATTCAACCGCTGCAAGAGGTACCCTGCACAATCGTCTATGGCGATGGAACTGAGAAGACCATCACCCTGAAGTGCCGCATCGATACCGCACCCGAGATTGAATACATCGAAAACGGCGGCGTGCTGCACTATGTGCTGCGTAACCTTGCAAAGGAATCGTAACCCGATAGCGATGCGACCAATCAAAACCTCCGGCCAACAACCGGGGGTCTTTTGTTTTCTGGTCATTCATTCGAAAACCTGAAACTGTTGGGCAAGGTCATCCACAGGAACCATTCACCATGAAGAAACCCAACGCTCTGCTGGTTTGCTCCCTCAGCGTTATTGCAGTGATCGGAATATGGGGTGTCGTGGACATTCAAAGCTTGGTGACCTGGGCAAGTGGTATCGTCCAACAGACCTTCCACAGCCGCGGCTGGTTCGTGATGCTCGCTGCTTCAGGTATGTTGATCGGATGCCTGTTTTTGGCGTTTTCACCGTATGGCAATATCCGCCTTGGCCGGGATGACGAAGAACCAGAGTTTTCCACGGCCACATGGATTTCGATGTTGTTTTCCGCCGGTATGGGCGTCGGCCTGCTGTTTTGGGCAGTGGCAGAACCGCTAACTCACTTCAACTTTATCGCAGGCATGGCGCCGGATTTCATCGCGGCGCAGCAAGCCATGCTGGCAACGAACTTTCACTGGGGGCTACATGCCTGGGCGATCTACGGCTCCACCGCGCTGACGATTGCCTATTTCAGTTTCCGGCGCGGCACCGGCATGATGGTCAGCGCCCCGATCCAAAGCCTGTTTCCCGGTGAACGCTGGGCAGAACGTGTCGGGTGGCTTTCAGATTTCATGGCAATCGTCGCAATAGCCATCGGTGTTGGAGGTTCCATGGCTATGGGCGTGTTTCAGGTGGCAGATGGCATCGCTGTTCTGGGTGGCCGGGAAACGGTCGGAGCCCTTTTGATTGGCGTTGTCTTTCTGGCCATGGTCGCTGCGTATATCCCGGCGCTCTTGATCGATCTGGGTCAAGGCATGGCGCGTTTATCCAACGCAGCTATGCTGATTGCGATCGGCCTTGTGGCCTACACGGTAATCCTCGGCCCGACTGAATATCTTCTGAACACCGTCGTTCAGGGATTCGGCGACTATGTCACCAATGTCCTTCCAAGGGGCTTTCAGACTTTTACGTTTTTCGGCGATGACGTCACCAAATGGTTCAGCGATTGGACACTTACCTATATGGTCTGGTGGATCGCCTGGGGACCATTTGTGGGCGTCTTCGTCGCCCGCATCTCTCGCGGTCGAACAATACGAGAATTCGTGATCGGAGTACTGTTCGCCCCCACGTTGTTTTCGATCCTCTGGTTCGGCGCTTTTGGTGGCATCGGGCTTTTTGAAGCGCTCAATGGCGCGGGCGAACTTCTGGCTTACACCCAAACGAATATTGAGCGTGTGACCTTTGCCCTGCTCGACCGCTTACCGCTGTCTCTGATCACGACCCTCGCTACTGTAATGGCTGCATTTTTGTTCATTGTGACCAGCGTCGTAAGTGCGGCATTTGTCCTGGGCACTTTCTCGACGGGTGGGGATGAAAACCCTCCTCCGCGTGTGCGTCTGATCTGGGGGGCATTGCTTGGACTTCTAAGCGTTGCAATGATCCTTTCTGGATCAGTTGACTCGGTGAAAATCCTCATCTCGCTTGGAGCCTTGCCGTTTGTCTTTATTTCGGTCCTGCTGATGGTTTGCCTGTTCCGTGGACTGAGAGAAGAGGGGCAACGCGATGCTGATCGGTGATCTCACAGACACCCTGATGAACCTCGTAACGTTCGCTTTCATTGCTGCAATGTTCTGGATACTGCTGCGCAAGTGACAGAATTCTAAGCGCGTAAAGATCAGTGTTGAATCTCGGACACTTTGCCGATCTTGTGTGCCAATGGATAAAGTTGCCCTGATAACCGGTGGCGCCCGCGGGATTGGGCGGGCAATAGTCGAAAACCTAAGCCCAGATCACCATATCGCGTTCACATGGTTGGCCAGCGAGCCCGATCCAGATTTGCTGAAAGGCGACGCTCTGACGATTCAGTCTGACCTGACGAAAGACAATCAACCGACTTTGGTTGTCGAACAGGTCATCGATCACTTCGGGCGGCTGGACGTGATCGTTAATAACGCGGGCCTTGTCCGTTCCACTCCGAAGCAAGAGTTTAAGGCTGAGGATCATCGGGCGATCCTCGATCTCAACCTTCTGGCCCCTGCCGCGCTGCTCACTGCTGCGTTGCCACATCTGAAACGCGGTGCATCCATCGTCAGCATCTCATCCATGAACGCAACGCTGCCGCCGCGCGATGCCGTGACTTATGGGGCAAGCAAAGCCGCACTGAACCTCTGGACACGTGCCATGGCGAAAGAGCTTGGCCCGGACGGTATCCGTGTCAACGCCGTCGCGCCGGGCGCCATCAACATCCCCGAAGCCCCCCGGCCAGACGACCTGACCTCGCTTTTCGTCGAAGAGACCGCATTGGGCCGGATCGGAACACCTGAAGATATCGCCTACGTCGTACGGTTTCTGGCATCGGACGCGGCAAGGTTTGTTACCGGAGAGGTTCTGGGCGTAACCGGCGGCTATCGTCTGTAGATCCGCTTAGGCTTGGCTATAGAACCGACCTCAACTGCCTGCAGCTTTTTCCAAGGCGGGGCGAAGGGTGTTTTCAATCACCCGCTGCGTGATTGGGCCCGCAAATCGCAGGATGATCGTACCATCGCCATCAATCACATAGGTTTCGGGAACACCATAAAGGCCCCAATCCAACGCCATGCGGCCCTGCTCGTCACGCCCAATAGCGGCGTAAGGATCGCCAAGCTCGGTCAAAAACGAATCGGCATTGCTCAGCTTGTCTTTGTAGTTGATGCCGTAGACCGGGATACCTTCTGAAGCCAGGGCTTCCAAATTGGGATGCTCGGCGCGGCAAGGCGCACACCAGCTGGCCCAATAATTGACCAGCTTGACCTCTCCATCCCGCAGCGTAGCATCATCAAACAGTTTCTTTTCCGGGAACTCGCTCAGAACCACAGGCGGGGCCGGCTGACCTTCCCGGGCAGAGGGCAACGCGTTGGGATCCTCGCGGAACATGCCGATTCCGGCCAAAACCGCGAATGCGCCGAATATCAAAGGCGGCGCGATCATCAGGGGCGAAATTTTAGCCATTGCGCGACATCCTTTGTTCGACCTTTTCCATTTCAGTTCGCACCTTGCGCCCACGCATCACACTGAACACGATCAATGCCACAAGCAGTGCGATGGACACAGCATAAGACGACAGGACAGTGTCAGCATATTTTCCAAGATCGGGGATCATCCGCCTACCCTTTCCCGCGCCAGCAGCGCCTTGACACGGCGTGCACGGATTTCAGTACCGGTACGGTACAATACCAGAGCAACGAAAAGCAGAACAAATCCGATGATGCACAGCAACAGCGGATAGAAGTAGATGTTGCTTACTTTCTCTTCGGTATCAGCTCCGGTCACAGCTGCTGCGCGCATGACCGACGCGCCCTGATGCAAGCCCTGGTTCCAGAAGTTTACCGCATACCGGCTGAGGATCGCAAATACCGATCCCACCAGACACAGGACAGACGTCAAATCAGCTGCTGTATCCGGGTCTTCGATGGCTTCCCAAAGGGCGACATATCCAAGATAGAACAGGAACAGGATCAGAAACGACGTCAGACGCGGATCCCACGCCCACCAGGTGCCCCACATCGGCTGTCCCCAGATCGCCCCTGTGAGCAGCGCAATCAGGGTCATTACGATCCCAATCGGTGCGGCAGCCCGCGCTGCCAGCGCACTGACATGGTGACGCCGCACCAACCAGACCAGCGAAGTTGCCAGCATCATAAGCCAGCAATTGATCGCCATCAGTGCCGCAGGTACGTGCAGATAGATGATCTTGACCGTCGACCCTTGTTTGTAGTCGTCAGGCGTGAAGAAAAAGCCCCAGACCAGACCGACGACGATACAGATGATCGAGACGATCCAGAAAAACGGCAGGACACGTTCACTGGTCGCAAGAAACTTGCGCGGATTGGCGTATTCCCAGAGGGCGTTGGCTTTGGCTGCGATTGACATGGGCCCTATCTAGTCCGAGTTGGGGGGTTTCTCAATTGACATCAGTCAAAGCTGGGACGGTTCACCGCAGATTGATACGTAACACAGCTGCGCTGGCAAAGGGCAACAATGCGATTGTTGCCGCCGTGATCCCCGCCAGCATCAACAATGGGGTCTGCACTTCCATTCCTGTTGCCCCACGCCGGGCGACCTCGGCCCCGAAAATCAAGGTGGGCACGTAGAGAGGGAGCACCAGCAGCGACAACAACAACCCGCCGCGTTTCAGGCCGACGGTCAGGGCTGCGCCGAATGTTCCGATCACGCTCATGGCCGGAGTTCCGATCAACAGAGAGATTACAAGCCAGAAGAACCCTGGTACTGGCAGGTTCAGCAAGACCCCCAGAAAGGGTGCGGCCAGAACCAGAGGCAGGCCTGTGGTCAGCCAGTGGGCCAGCGCCTTGATGGTCACAACTGATTCCAATGGCAGGGGAGCTGTCGCCAACAGGTCGAGCGACCCATCCTCCCAATCCAGCGCCAGAAGACGGTCGAGAGACAGCAGACAGGCCAGCAAAGCCCCCAACCAGAGGACACCGGGTGCAATAGTGGACAGCAACGAGGATTGCGGCCCCACCGCAAACGGAACCATCACGGTTACGATCAGGAAAAAGGCCAGACCTAACCCAAACCCACCGCCCGCACGGAAAGCCAGTTTCAGGTCGCGCATCAAAAGGGCGATCACAGGAAACCTCCGTCGAAATCGTCAATGGGTTTGGGCTTGGCTTTGTTGGGGCCCACGTCCAGAACCTCTCCGTCCAGACCAAGGTCGATATGGGTGGCGATCAGGGCCGACCCGCCCTGCCCCAGATGCGCGCGGACCGCATCGGCGAACATCTGCACAGCATTCTTGTCCAGCGATACGGTCGGTTCGTCCAGCATCCAGATTGGTCGCCCGGTGACCAGCATTCGTGCCAGCCCCAGCCGCCGTTTTTGTCCAGCCGACAGGTTCCCGGCATGGCGATCAGCCAACTCGTTCAACTCGAATGCATCCAACGCAGTTTGAATACCGTTGGTGCCAAAGACAGAAGCCCAGAATGTCAGGTTTTCAACCACCGTCAGCGTCGGTTTCAACCCGTCTGAATGGGAGGCATATGCGATCTGGTCCTCTGCCCCTTCGATCTTACCTTCCAGCGGAGGCTGCAAACCGGCCAGCGTGCGCAGAAGGGTCGTTTTACCGATCCCGTTCGGTCCGCGCAGAATCAGGGCTTTGCCCGGAGGCAGCTGAAAGCTGAGGTGCTCCAGAACAGGAACGCCACCACGGGTGATCGAAAGGTCAGTTACAATCAGAGTCATGAGACCCGCTTATCGGAATGTCATCAGAGGCAAAAGGTGGGATTTGCCGCAGTTCGGTTGCAGAAACTTTGTCAGCCGAGAACAATTTGAGGGGGCCGTCCCTACACGCCCTTCGATACCTTTAGCCATATTGGGAGATCCCGTCAGACCGGCATCAAAGCGAGCGCAATGCGGCGCCCTTCTGAAAGGAGTATGTTGTAGGTGCGGCATGCGGCAGGAGAGTTCATGATTTCAACGCCAATACCGGCATTTTCCAACTCGGCGCGCAAGGTTTGGGGGATATGGGTCATGTGCGTGCCCGTACCGATGAACAGAACGTCGATTTCATCAGCCAATTCCAGAAGCGGCTGCGAATCTTCATAGCCACCCCAGTTTGAGGGCCCTGCAGGCCCCGTCAGTACAGCGCCTTCAATTATCTCACCACCAATACGGAAAAAACCGGGACCATAGCCATCCACCGGTTTCGCATCTGTAAAGGTAACCTGGTTCAGACGCATGTCATCCCTCCTTCAATCCAGGATCGGCAGCCCTGACACCACTGCTGTCAGGATGACCGAATAGGCCGCGACGCGATAAAAGCGTTCTAATTTCGGGTCGAACAGCGCTTTGCCGATCAGCGTGGTGGTCAGATAGGGCAAACCCAGCAACAGGACAATCCACAGGATCGTCAGATCCGCAGCACCTCCGATCAGGATACTGAAGACGATGGCCACGTCCAGCAACGCTAGAAAGATGATCGTGTTGGCGCGAATTTTGCGCACATCTGTGGAACTGGCGAGGTAGAAAACAATGACAACAGGACCGGTCAACCCGGTCATTCCACCGATCACCCCGGCACTGCCTCCGATCGCAAGCCGCCCGGGTATTCCCAGTTTCCCCTGCCAACGCCAGCCGGTTATGACCGCCAACAGGGTCAGGCCAATGATACCGCAAGCAATCCATCGCAGCACGATTGTGTCCACCTGCGCCATGATCCACAAACCAAGCGGCACGGTCACGGCTGCAGCGATCCCCAATGTGCTGATCTCGCCCTTATCGCATTCACGCCACGCCTGCGGCGCCAGCGCAAAGGTTGATACGATCCCGGTGGCCGCCATCAGAAAAACAACATCCGCAATTGGCAGGAACTGAGTCGCAACCGGAACAAAGATCATCGCGGTGCCGAAACCAGTGAAGCCGCGGACAAGACCCGCGGCTCCGATAGTTAACATCAACCAGCCAAGGCCCGGCAGGGCCAGAGCCTGTTGCAACGCCTCAGGCATCGATATTGGCAAACTGATTGCCCGCCGTGTTCGACGGTTTGGACCAATCGCGCTTGACGCCAAGCCACAACAGGATGGTCGAGGCCACGAAGACAGACGAATAGGTCCCGACGATCACACCCCAGATCATCGCAAACACAAAGCCGCGGATCACGTCGCCACCCAGAACATAAAGAGAGATCAAAGCCAGCAACGTGGTGACCGAGGTCATGACGGTCCGGCTGAGGGTTTCGTTGATCGAGATGTTCAGGACCTCTTTAAGGTCTTTTTTCTTGTATTTTCGCAGGTTCTCACGCACCCGGTCGAAGACAACCACGGTATCGTTCAGTGAATAGCCCACGATGGTCAGAAGCGCCGCAATGATCGCCAGATCGAAACGGATCTGCAGTTCCGAAAAGATGCCGATGGTCAGGATCACGTCGTGGACAAGGGCTGCCACAGCACCCAGCGCGAACTGCCATTCGAACCGCAGCCAGATGTAGACCAGAACCGCGCCGATGGCCAAGGCCACGGCGATGACCGCCGTCTGAATCAATTCGCCGGATACTTTGGGGCCAACCGATTCCACGGATACGAACTGAATATCGGGAACAACCTGCTGTAGTGAGTCTTCCACTGCTGTGATGGTTGCAGCTTCCACTGCCTCGGCGTCTTCCTGCGCCTGGATGCGGATCATGGCGACATTTTCGTCCGCCCCGAAGGTCGGATCGAAAATCTCGGTGATCGTCACATCGCCCAGCTCAAGCGGCGCAATGGCATCCCGGTAGGCACCGATGTCGATCTCTTGCGCGGATTGGGTCCGGATCGTGGTCCCGCCGCGGAAGTCGATGCCAAAGTTCAGCCCCTGCAGCATGAAGGACGTGAAAGCCACAACCATCATCAGGGACGAGATGCCCAGCCACACCTTCCAGCGGCTGAAGAAATCGAACGAGGTGTTCTGTGGTACGAGTTTCAGTCTCATGTCAAACCTCGATCGTTTTCGGACGGCGGCGTTCGAACCACATCACGACAAATAAGCGCGTGACAAAGATCGCGGTGAAGGCCGAGGTCAGGATACCAAGACCCAGCGTAATCGCGAAACCGCGCACCGGGCCGCTTCCCATGGCAAACAGGATCACTGCAGTGATGAACGTCGTCACGTTGGCGTCGACAATGGCCGACAGCGCCTTTTCATAGCCAAGTTCAATGGCACGAGCCGGGCCTCTGGCGGATTTCAGTTCCTCGCGGATACGCTCAAAGATCAGGACGTTGGCGTCCACTGCCATACCGACTGTCAGCACGATCCCCGCGATACCCGGCAGGGTCAGGGTTGCTCCAATCAAGGACAGCAGACCAAACAGCAGGCCCACGTTGATGATCAGCGCGACGTTTGCAAAAAGCCCAAACAGACCATAGCTGAGCGCCATGAAGGCCAGCACGGCGACAAAGGCCACGATGGTGGCGACTTTACCCGCATCAATGCTGTCCTGCCCCAACTCGGGGCCAATGGTACGTTCTTCGAGGAATTCAAGCCCAGCAGGCAGTGCGCCAGCTCGCAGCAGGACGGCCAGATTGGTGCTTTCCTCGACGGTAAAGTTACCGGTGATGATGCCCGACCCGCCTGGAATATGGCTTTGAATTACAGGGGCCGAGATCACCTCATCATCCAGAACGATGGCAAACGGGGCGCCGATATTGTCGCGTGTATAATCCCCGAACTTGCGCGCACCGGATGTGTTGAACCGGAAGTTGACGGCAGGGCGGCCATTTTGATCGAACGCAGGCTGCGCATCAACCAGTTCCTCACCCGTTACAACCGGAGCGGATTCGATGGTGTAGTAAACGCCGCTCTCGTCAATCGACGGCACGATTTCTTCACCAACGCCTGCAGCCGCATCCGGGTCGGTGCCCCGCCCGGCAACCGGGTTGAATGTCAATTGCGCCGTGGTGCCGATGATCTCTTTCAACTCACCAGCACTGCCGATGCCCGGCACCTGGATCAGGATGCGATCTGCGCCCTGACGTTGAATTGTCGGCTCTCGGGTACCCACTTCGTCGATTCGGCGACGGATGATTTCCAGCGCCTGGCGAACCGTGCGGTCATCCGAGGCCAGTTTTTCAGCGTCGGACAACTGAACAACAATCGTGTCGCCATCGGCGCGGGCTTCAATATCCGTGGCCCCGACACCTGTCAGCGTCTGCACCTGACGGGCCAGACCGCGCACAACTTCCAATGCCCGCGACATGCCCTCGGGTTGGCTGATGCGCACGCGAATCTCATCGGGGGCTGAATCCTGACGACGGATTGTTCCAACAGCGGAACGTTCATCGCGCAAGGCGTCACGGATTTCCGGCCACATAGCCTCCATCCGGGATTCATAGACGTCCTGCACCTGAACTTCAGCCAGCAGATGCGCGCCGCCGCGCAGGTCCAGGCCCAGATTCACCAGTGATGAGGGCAGCCAGCCCGGCCATTGCCCGGCTTCAGCCTGCATCTCAGGCGTGTCAACGCCCAGCTCAATCGCGGCCTTGGCATCGTTGGATTGCTCGACCCGCGTGTAAAACGCGTTTGGCAGGGCCATGAGCAAGCCAGTCACACAGACAAGCCAGATCAGAACCCGCTTCCAGGTATCAATTTGCAGCATTACCCTGCCTTTTCAAGGAATTGTGAGGCGAAGTTATTTCGCAGGTTCGGTTTTGTTCAGAACCTGAGCAACGGTCGATTTGACCACGCGCACCTTCACACCTTCGGCAATTTCGACTTCGATCTCGTTGTCGCCTTCCTTGACCTTGGACACTTTACCGATCAGTCCGCCTTGGGTGACAACCTGATCGCCCCGGCGCACGGCTTCGACCATGGCCTGATGTTCCTTCATTTTCTTCTGCTGCGGACGGATCAGCAGGAAATACATGATCGCAAAGATCAGGATCAGCGGGAGAAACTGGGCGATTGCGCCACCTTCCATGGGATATTCCTTTGTTCAAACCTTGCGGCACCGTTCCGCAAATTTGGCCGGAACCTATGCTTTGAAATGCGTGTTTGCAAGCAAAGGCGGTGATGTGCCCCACCGGAAGCTGATAATGGTGGTAAAAGAACCGGCTAAACGACGCAGATATGTCCTATGAAGACGCAGCAACATAGCTATAGTTGGGCATCAGGAGAATCGATGTCTGAACGTCACAAACCTTTCCAATCGTTAACGCTTTTGCTGTCACTACTGGCTGTTGTTGTATGTCTGGCGGCGCCATTGCAGGCACAGGAAACGCAGGACGAAGCACCTGCGTCCGAGGCCGAAACCTCGGACAGTTTCAAGGCTCCGGTCATCATCGATGGCGATATGCTGTTTTTCCTGCGCGGTTCCAGCGCGCTGCCTGCATCGGAACGGGCGGAAAACGTTCAAAACAGCATCATTGAGGTTGCCGAAGCTTCAGAAAGCGACAGTGTCGACATCACTTTTGAAGAAACTGACCTCGGCATCCGCATCCGCGCCGATGGTGTAAATATTTCCATCGTCACAGTCGCCGACGCCACGCTGGATCAGATGGAGCTTGATGTCCTCAGCTTTCTGCATGGGCAAGCGATCGAAGAGGCCATCATCTCCTATCGATCCAACCGAACAGACGAAGCGCGCGTATCCGGTGCAATCGAGGCCATCGGATGGACAGTCGGTTTCGTCCTGGTCGTTGCCGCGCTGTTGTGGCTGCACCGCCGTATCCGGCGGCGTACACTGGAACTGGTGCAGAGCTATTTGAAGAATGTCGAGACGGCCACCGCCAAACATGTGCAGGCCGAAGCGATTGCAGCCCTGATCCGTTACGGGTTGAATTTCGTCCTGCTGACGCTGTTTTTCCTGGCCTTTTACTACTATTTGTCCTTCGTCTTGCTGTCCTTTGCTGACACGCGGTATTTCGCACAGCTGTTGCTGACGTACCTGACAGAACCAGTTCTGCTGATCTTCAAAGGCATCCTCAGCTATTTTCCCAACCTAATCATGCTGGGCCTGATCACTTGGATCACGCTGTACATCATCAAAGGCATGCGTGTGTTTTTTGAGGCGGTCGAGGCCGGCTCGTTCGAACTTGGTGATTTCGAAAAACACTGGGTCAACCCGACCTTCAACATCGCCCGGGTTGTTGTCATTCTGATCGCATTGGTCTTTGCCGTGCCGTACATCCCCGGTTCGGATTCAGCCGCCTTCCAGGGCCTGACCATTCTGGTAGGCGCCATGCTGTCTCTCGGGGCGAACTCGGTCGTGTCCAACATGCTGGCGGGGCTGTTTGTGATTTATCGTAGATCTACCTCCATCGGGGATCGCATTCAGATCGGCGATCATGTCGGTGACGTGGTGCAGATCAAACTCATGGAAACGCACCTGAAATCAATCAAGAACGAACTGATCTCGATTCCCAACGCACAGTTGATGAATTCGGACGTCGTGAATTTCTCGAAGAAGACAGATGGCAGCGGGTTGTTGCTGCACTCCACCGTCGGCATCGGTTATGAAGAGCCGCCCGAAAAGGTCGAAGCGATGCTGATCGAGGCCGCTAACCGCACCAAAGGAATCAAGGCCAAGCCTGAACCTTTTGTGCTGTGGACCGCGCTGGCCGACTACGCGATCAACTATCAGATCAACGGCTATACCACCCGCGGCAGCATCATTCCGAAGATCCGCTCGGACCTGCACCGCAACATCGTCGCCGTATTCAACGAGAATGGTGTGCAGATCATGACGCCCTCTTACATGGCCGACCCTCCGGAACCAAAAATTCCGGCAGAGCAGTGGGACGGGCATTTAGCGCATGAAACCCACGAAGAGGACGATAAGTCGTAACCGGTGCTACACCCTGCCGGACAGATGGTGCATAAGCGGTTTCAGTGATTCACGCATTTAAGGATCTGAGACATGCACGACATCCGCGCCATTCGCGAAAATCCTGACGCTTTCGACGCCGCCCTTGCGCGCCGTGGGGATGCGCCGGTGTCGTCAGATTTGCTAAGGCTGGACGAAAGCCGCCGCGCCAAGATTCTGGCCGCTGAGACCGCACAGGCAGAACAGAACAAAGCGTCCAAGGAAGTTGGTGCCGCCAAGGGTCGTGGTGACGAGGTTGAATTCGAACGCCTGCGCGCGCTGGTTGCCGAGAAAAAGGCCGAAATCGCCCGGATGCAGACCGAGGCCAAGGATCTGGACGCCCTTTTGACTGATCAGTTGATCCGTATCGCAAACCTGCCGGCAGAAGACGTGCCGGAAGGCGCGGATGAAAACGACAATGTCGAGGTCAACCGCTGGGGCACACCGCGCGATCTGGATTTTGCGCCCAAAGAGCATTTCGAGATCGAAGCCGTTCAGAACGGCATGGATTTCGAGACCGCAGCCAAACTCTCTGGTTCGCGATTTGTGTTGCTGTCCGGCGGCGTTGCCCGCATTCATCGCGCTTTGGCCCAATTCATGCTGGACACTCATATCAACGAAAATGAGTTGACCGAGGTGAACGCCCCGGTTCTGGTTCTGTCCGAGATGATGCAAGGCACCGGCCAGTTACCGAAGTTCGGCGAAGACAGCTATCAGACCCGCGAAGGCTGGTGGTTGATCCCAACCTCCGAGGTTTCGTTGACCAATATCGTCAACGACACATTGACCGAGGAAAGCTATCTGCCCCGCCGCTACACCGCGCATTCCCTGTGCTTCCGGTCCGAGGCAGGATCTGCGGGCAAGGACACTCGCGGGATGCTGCGTCAGCACCAGTTCGAAAAGGTCGAGATGGTCTCGGTCACCCATCCGGACAAATCGGATGAAGAACAAAAGCGTATGCTGCGCTGCGCCGAGGGCATTCTGGAAAAGCTGGGCATCCCCTATCGCACCGTCATCCTGTGTACCGGTGACATGGGCTTTGGCGCGCGCCGCACCTTCGACATCGAGGCATGGCTGCCCGGTCAGGACACTTATCGCGAGATCAGCTCGGTCTCGACCTGCGGTGACTTCCAGGCCCGCCGCATGAACGCACGGTTCCGTCCCGAAGGTGGCGGCAGGCCGGAATACGTCCATACGCTGAACGGTTCGGGTTTGGCCGTGGGACGCTGCCTGATTGCTGTGCTGGAGAACGGCCAGAACGCGGACGGCACTGTTACTCTGCCCGAAGTTCTGAGTCCCTATCTGGGCGGCAAGCTGACCCTGCAACTGGACGGCACCCTGGCCTGACAAACAAAACCGGCACCATCAGGCACCGGTTCGGATAGCAATACAAGGCGAAGAAATCTATTTCTTCGCCTTTTTCTTGTCCTTCTTCCGACTTTTCTTCTTGTCGCTTTTTTTCTCGCTCTTCTTGGCCTCTTTCTTCTTATCGTCTTTTTTCGATTTTTTGTCCTTTTTGGACTTTGCTTTCACCTTATCCTTGGCCTTGGAAATCGCTGCTTCCATTTCCTTGCGTTTCTTGGCAGCTTTTTCGGCTTTAGCCTTGGCTTTAGCCTTTTTCTTGGCTGCAGCTTCAGCCTTTTCAGCCGCCGCTTTTTCTTCCGCTGCCTTGCGTGCGGCTTCTTCAGCCCGCTTTTCGGCGGCAACAGCGGCTACCGTCTTACGCGGAGCAGCTTTGCGTACAGCTGGTTTTCGAGCAGCTGGTTTGCGGTCGGCTGGCTTTCTCACCGGGGCCTTGCGCGCCGCTGGTTTCTTGGCGGCAGGAGTCGCGGCAATTGTCTCTTTTGCAGTGGCAATCAAAACTGCCGCGCGTGCCTCGCCGATCCGAGGGACCTTCACCAGGTCTGCAGGAGCCGCCTTCGCTATCGCTTCTGCGGTCTTAAAGCCGTTGGCAGCAAGAGCCTTTGCAAGCGCCTCTCCTACACCTTTAACGTCGGTCACTGCGGTCATCTACGTATCCTTTCTCTATCTCCCTGCACAATCGTATATACAATAGATATATGCAAGTTCTGCGGCGGTCTTCTCAAATCCAGCGGTTCACCTATGCGCCAGATCAGCAGTTCGGTTGATTTTTGGGAAGGGCACGAGGCGTTTTGCCTCCTCATCCCAGAGCTTCAGGTTCAACGCCGCAACCGCCTCGGGGAATTTGATCCGCCTAGGGGTGAATTCAGGCGGCAGGTTATAGTGGCAAGCCCGTAGTCGGTACGATGGAATACGTGCGTTGAAATGGTGGATGTCATGCAGCGTGATACAGGCCACGGCGGTATCAAACCACCATCCGAAATCCAGTGCAGACGACCCCTGTAGCGCTGCAATCTGAGGGTTCAAATCAGGGCGGCGATCCCAATAGGTGTCTTCAAAGTTGTGCTGCAGATACACGAGGAACACACCCAGCATTCCGCCTAGAAATGAAAACACCAACCAGACCCATATACCGGTCATGCCCGCGATCAGATACAGCAGGCCTAAAAACACGATAATCGAAGCATTGTGCAGCAAAACACCTTTGACACCGAAGCGCACAGTATTCTTGGGCCAGCGGTAGCGAATGAAGTATGTGAACAAGGCACCGACCGGCACCAGAATGAAAGGGTTGCGATACAGCCTGTAAACCAAACGTGTTTTCCACTCCGCGCCCTTCCATTCTCGCAAAGTCATTGTGTGAATTTCACCGGTCTCGCGATGTTCAAGGTTTCCGATACCCGCGTGGTGCAGATTGTGGTTTTGCTTCATCACCTCGAACGGCGCAAAGGTGAATGGGGACAGACCATGCCCTGCCCATTCGTTTTGCATTCGCGTTTCAAACAGGGAGTGATGCCCGCAATCATGTTGCAGCACATAAAGGCGTACGGCCGAAAATGCGAAGACAATCCCGGCCGGGATCATGATGTACCAGCGATCCACGAATACGATCGCTAAAGCCAGCGATGCGAAATACGACGCAAACGTGCCGAAATAGCTAAGCGCAGCCAATCTGTTGTCCTGAACTGCGTAGTGTCTTGTGTATTCTCTCAGATCCATCCAGTCCGCTCCCCACGATGGCCCTGTTAGTATGTGTTCAAAATCCAAGTGCGGTTTGGCCGCGTACAATCAGTGCATGTGCAGACAAATGCACACAAGTGAATGCTAGCGCGCGGAACAGGGGCTGTCACGCCCGCAGAGCGAAAATGCCGAAAATTGGCGCAGTTACGCGCTTGTGTGATGATCACCGACACAGAAAATACGCGATCCAGTCATGAGAGGAAGGCGCCTGTGAAACGCAGCCGCACATGTCTCGGGGAGCTTCAACATCATTCGCACAACCCTCGGAGTTGACGTGCGGGAAACTTCCAATCAGAATATGAAACAGTTTTTTAAGGTCCATTGATTGACTTTAACGAGAAATATATTGCGGTTTGCGCCATTGATTTGCGTCTCGCTTGCGGGGTGCTCGTATAACGGCTTCGGCACTTCATCCTCAGCTGCCATCATGACTGGCAATGCAATTGTGCACGAGTTACGCGGCCGCGGGCTGCATGTCGCTACATTGCAAGGCACCGCAATCTTCAGTTTTGGCATCTATCACGAGATTCTGGTGTTTGCCGGAAGCTGCGAAGATAAACCGACAGAGCTGACAGACCGTCAAGCGCTGATCAACAACCAAACCCTTGCAGCATCGGTGTCGGACACGACAGGGCTGGAGATTGCCTTTGGCCGAAGATGGAGCGGTCTGACTCTTGGTCGCCATCAGGCCGCTGTTTTAGTGGATATCCCAAAAGACGCCGAAATCGCACGCAGCCTGTATCTGGATCTCGATGACCTGTCTTCGACCAGAGTTGACCAACTTGATGAAACACCCTGTGAGAAGGAGACGCGAACGTGAAAGGACTATTACCAGTATTAGGATTATGCGGCCTGTCTGCCTGCGGCGACCAGCTCTACGTCGCACATGATACGGTCGTTGGCGTCAATGCTGCAGTCAGCGCCAATAGGCAGCAAGGCCAGGTTGTGATCGGCTTCGACCGCGATTTCGCCGCACTTGTGCCCGTGATCGAGCCGGGTGGGACGGACGCCGACGGCAAGCCGCGAACCAAACGCGAAGCCATGGCGGTCTTCGGTTGCACCAGCATGACAACCAGCAGCATCTTCCTGACTGGCTATTCTGACGTGATCTCAACTGGTGAAGCAGCTGAGAAACTGGCGAGAGCGCTTGGGACCAAAGGTAAAAAAGAAGGCGCTGAAAAACTGCTCGCTTGCGCCGACGATGAAAACAACGGAAATGAAAATCCCCCCGGCCAAGGAGATGACAATGGATAAATTCCCCAAATTTTCATCCATTCTTGCCGCTATTGCGATCAGTGGCTCCGGCCTTACCGGCTGCACCGAGGTTCAGGATCGCGCGCTGGTGTACGGCGAACGCAGCGGAGTGAACATTGCGTTGCGCTCGGATCCGGCCAAAGCACTTCCTATCGAGGTAAACGCAGGCGTACAGCGCCGGGTCACAACCTTGGTTCCCCCTAAGGAACGGAACGACGCTGGCAGGCCAATTGATGAGGCAGTCAACATGATTTCAAGCTTTGACTTAAAATACGACAATGCAGGCGGAAGCGAGGGTCTCTTTGGGGGCACAACAGCCATTGCATCGATCTTCACCACCGGCGCAGCGGCAGACGAACTGGCCACAACGATTGATGAAGGCGGTACACCCGAAGGTTTAGCAGACGCGATTGAGAGGAACCGGCAGTTTGTTAATAAGAACTAAACAGCGGGCGGGCACAGGCGGCGCGGCTCACCCACGCCCCTTGAGATGCTTGGCCAAGGCTCCGGCGTTTTTCTTCCGCCGGCCCTTGTAGGGGTTCTTGTCCCCCTGCCCGCGCAGTGTCAGGCGGATTGGTGTGCCGGGCATGTCGAAATCCTGCCGTAGGCCGTTGACCAGATAGCGGGTATAACTTTCCGGCATCTTGTCAGGATGCGAGCACATCACCACAAACCCGGGTGGTCGGGTCTTGGCCTGTGTCATATAGCGCAGTTTGATCCGGCGACCCTGTGGGGCTGGCGGCGGGTGTTGTTCCAGCATGGCGGTCAGCCAGCGGTTTAACGCAGCCGTCGGCACCCGGCGGTTCCAGACATCATGAGCGCGCAGGATCGCGGCGCGCAAACGTTCCAACCCCCGGCCCGTCTTGGCAGATACAGTGATCAGCGGCGCGCCGCGCAGTTGTGGCAGCAGACGATCAAACGACTCCTTCAACTCGCGCAGTTTCTCCTGCTTGTTGTCTTCGACGTCCCACTTATTGACGGCGACAACAACGGCCCGGCCTTCGCGTTCGGCCAGATCGGCAATGCGCAAGTCTTGTTGTTCAAACGGGATGGCGGCGTCCAGCAACACAACGACAACCTCGGCAAACTTCACCGCACGCAGGCCGTCCGAGACCGAAAGCTTCTCAAGCTTTTCCTGCACCTTTGCCTTCTTGCGCATCCCTGCTGTGTCAAAGATCCGCATCGGAGTGCTTTCGCCATCCGGGTCAGCCCAATCGATCCGCAGGCTGATCGCGTCGCGGGTAATCCCGGCCTCGGGCCCGGTCAGCAGGCGATCTTCGCCGACGATCTTGTTGATCAGTGTGGACTTGCCTGCGTTCGGGCGGCCCACCACGGCCACCTGCAGCGGCTTGGCAGAGGTGATCAGGGGCGTCTCGCCCTCGCCATCCTCATCCAGTTCGATGTCCGTTTCAGGGGCCTCCTCGACCTGTTTTTCCTCGGCTGCATCGGCCAGAGGCATCAGCTGCGCATAAAGGTCGGTCATCCCTTCGCCATGTTCGCCTGACAGGCGGACAGGCTCACCCAGACCCAGATTATAGGCCTCCAGTACACCCGCGTCCGCAGCGTTGCCTTCCGCCTTGTTAGCCGCGAGGATCACGTGCTTGGACCGTTTGCGCAGAATTTCCGCGAACATCTCATCCGTAGGGGTCAGGCCCACGCGCGCGTCGATCATGAACAGGCAGACATCGGCCATATCCACCGCGCGTTCCGTGAGACGGCGCATCCGACCCTGCAGGCTGTCATCTGTTGCATCCTCAAGACCTGCCGTGTCGATCACTGTAAAACGCAAATCACCCAGACGCCCTTCGCCTTCGCGCAGGTCACGCGTCACGCCGGGCTGGTCGTCGACCAGAGCCAGACGTTTGCCCACAAGGCGGTTGAACAGGGTGGATTTGCCCACATTCGGGCGCCCCACGATGGCGAGGGTCAGCGACATGATACTCAACTTTCAAGACTCAAGAAGCGCCCTTTAGCGCATCTCGCCGTCAACGGAAAGCGTGTAGATCGCCCTTGGAGGAAACGACATACAGCGTTTGCCCGGCTACAACCGGCGCGGTGGTGGCACCTCCGGGTACTTCGACCTGATGAACCAGTGCTCCGTTAACGGGATTGAAGAAGCGCAGATACCCATCATTGGACGCAATCACAATACGGCCTCCGGCCAGGATCGGACCGTAATGTGCAAAGATTGGTCCGCGGCGGCCTCGCTTGTCTTTGACAAAGGTCGGCAGATCCTGCGCCCATATGACCGAGCCGTCCGCCGCATTCAAACGAACCAGCTGGCTACGGTCGCTGATCAGGAAAATGCTGTTGCCTGCGGGCCAGACTGTGTCGACCGCGCCTTCGTCAGCGGTCCAGCGGCGTTCACCTGTGGCAGCGTCAAAGGCCACGGTCCGCCCGGAATGGTTGCCGATATAGATGCTGTTTCCAACAACCATCGGACTGCCGGTCACGTCGACAATCTGCGCGGCTGCCCGTCCCCGCCGACCTCCTGCGACCGAAGCATTCCAACGACGAATTCCTCCACGGCGGAAGGTGGCTGCCACATCGCCAGACCCAAATGCAAACACTGCCAGGTCCGAGGCGATCACAGGTGCGGGTGCACCCAGAACGTTACCGACACTGGGCGTGCCTTCGATTTGCCAGGCAACACGACCGTCCTTGGTATTGATGGTCCAACCGGTTTCATCACCTGCCACCAGGTACAGCAACCCGTCGTTGACCAGCGGTGAGCCACTGCCGGTCGCGTCCAGTCGTTTTTGCCAGCGTACGGCACCCGTTTTTGCATCCAATGCAGTCAATCGCCCAAACCCGGACGACACGTAAAGAACGCCGTTCGAATAGGCCATACCGCCACCGGTGGCGTCTTCATCACCGTCGCTTGGGGGAATCAAGTCGGTATCCCAGGCCAACTGGCCCTGCGGTGTGACCGCTGAAACGGTCGCCCCCGCATCCAGCGTATAAATCAATCCGCCCGCAACCACAGGATCGGCGGTGATACGTTGCTTGCGCGAGTCACCCTGCCCGATGGAAGCAGACCAGATCCGTTGCGGCGTCGCACGCAGAGCCGCGTTCGTGGTTCGGTAAGCAGCCGTTCCCGGGCTTTGCGACCAGCTGGCGTTCGCCTTTTGAGCCGGCAGGCTGATGGGTTGAGAGCCACTCTTTTCTATAGTTTCCAGATCAGACGCCGGGCGGATATCTTCACGTTCACCGGGCAAAATCGCTTCGGGTGGTTGACAGGCGGCCAATGCGGTCAGAGCCAGCGCCGCAACCGGCAATCCCGCGCGGAAAAAAAGTCTTGTTACCATGGTGTTCCGAACTCGCCTGTCATTAAATCTTATGTTCCGCCTGGTCAGCCCTGTTGTGCCACCAACGGTTCCGGCTCGCCACCCAAAGCGACAATCAGCTGGGCCGCACGCTGCTGCAGATCAATGCCTATCTCGGCATCCTGGCGCAGCGCTTGCAAACGGTCCAGTGCGGCATCGACATTGCCCTCGGACACATCAATCAAGGCCAGTTGTTCTTCGGCCAGCAGACGCAGCGGCGCACCCGGCGCGGCCAGTGCCTCGAACTGTTGCCTGCGATCAGCGGCCGACAGCGTATCGCTTTGCAACAGCAGTGCCTTAAAGCTTGCAATGGCGCGATAAATCTCAGGCAGGTCCCCCTGCACAGCAACCGCGTTCAGGCTGTTGACCGCATCCTCGCGCGATCCGGCCTCGATCTGCGATGCAGACAGCAGCATGTTCAAAACGGCATCCCCGCCCGGCGACATCGCCTCGATATCCCGCAGGCCGGCTGCTCGTGCATCAGAATCGTTTTCCGACAAAGCGGCCAGAATCGAGTCGCCCAGATCCTGTGCCTGCGCCGTATCACGCGACTTGCGGTACTCATTGAACGCCGCTCCGCCCACGATAAGCATGACGGCGGCTACACCAACCCAGCCCCAGCGGCGCAGCAGCAGATACATCCGGTCGCGGCGCACCTCTTCCGTGACCTCATCAATGAAACTGTCAGTGTCGCTCATTCCTGCCCCCTGGGCTGTGTGTCTTGCATAAGTGCGCCATGTCATACCCCGGCACCAACGCCAAGCCAAGGGTTCGATTTTGCACATTTTCACCGCTTGGCTTCACTCTTGCGAAAAAAACTAAACCGAACTATTCAGTTTAGTGTAGAAATTACATGGCCGACGCCCCATTTCATAGCGAGACCGCCCCGCTTTTGTTGGCACGGAATTCTAGGAGAAATACTGTATGCGTTTGATTTCATTCATCAACGCCCTTCTGGTTATTGTTGCGCTGTATTTTCTTGTGTTTGAGCGCGACTCTTTGTTTGCCTTCGCCGGTCGCGGGGACTCGGAAGAAGCGACGCAGAACGAATCTGCCGAAGCCGACACCACCGATCTCACTGCTGTGGGCGTCGTCGCACTGCGTTCGCAGGCGCGCGAAATTGACAGCGCGGTCCTGTTGCGTGGTCAGACCAAAGCAAACCGGCAGGTAGAAGTTCTGTCTGAAACCACATCCACGGTTATCTCGGAACCCAAGCGCAAAGGTGCATTTGTCGAGGCTGGGGACATATTGTGCGAACTCGACCCTGGCACGCGCCCAGCACAACTGGCCGAAGCATTGGCCGGCAAGTTGGAAGCTGAAAGCCGTATTCCCGAAGCAGAAGCACGCCTGCAAGAGGCGCATGCCCTTGTCGCCGAGGCTGAAATCAACCTGACCGCTTCACGTAAGCTGGCTGAAACCGGGTTCGCCTCGGAAACCCGCCGTATTTCCAGTGAAGCGTCGATGAGCACTGCAAAAGCGGGGGTGAAGTCTGCCGAAGCCGGACTGGAAGCCACCCGGGCCGGGATTGAAGCCGCCGCCGCCGCTGTAGAAGCGGCGCAGCGAGAAGTTGGACGTCTGACCATCACTGCCCCGTTCAAAGGTCTTTTGGAAAGTGACACGGCAGAGCTGGGCAGCCTGATGCAGCCCGGATCGCTCTGCGCGACTGTCATCCAACTCGATCCGATCAAACTGGTTGGGTTTGTGCCGGAAACCGAGGTCAATCGCGTGCAGGTGGGCTCCGAAGCGTCGGCAACACTGGTCACCGGTCGGCAACTTGGAGGCCGTGTCACGTTCCTAAGCCGATCCGCGGATGAAACAACGCGTACGTTCGAAGTTGAAATCACGGTGCCAAACCCGGACCTGACCATTCGCGACGGTCAGACTGCAACCATTCGCATCGCGGCAGAGGGCACAAAAGCCCACCTGCTGCCACAATCCGCACTGACCCTGAGCAACGAAGGTCAATTGGGTGTGCGTACGGTCGGCACCGGCAATGTGGTCGATTTCATGCCCGTCCGAATTCTGCGTGACACGGCAGAGGGTGTCTGGATCGACGGCCTGCCCGAAACGACGGATATCATTGTTGTAGGTCAGGAATTCGTGACACGCGGTGTTATCGTGGCCCCAACCTATCGGGAAGCATCGCAATGACCGGTATCGTCGCCTGGGCCGCTGATCGGGCCCGAATGGTTCTGGCATTTATCGCTATCTCGCTTGTCGTAGGCGGGTTTGCCTATGTCTCGCTACCGAAAGAAGGCGAGCCCGATATCGAGATTCCTGCTCTGTTCGTCTCGGTGCAGTTTCCCGGCATTTCCGCAGAGGATTCGGAAAACCTGTTGATCAAGCCGATGGAGACCGAATTGGCGGATCTCGACGGGCTCAAGGAAATGACGTCGACCGCTGCTGAAAGCTATGCGGGGGTCGCGCTGGAGTTTGACTTCGGCTGGGATAAAACCGCGATCATGGCTGATGTGCGTGACGCCATGAATTCGGCGCAGGCGGACTTTCCCGAAGGCGCGGAACAGTATTCCCTGACCGAGATCAACTTTTCCGAGTTTCCCATCGTCATTGTCAATCTGACCGGTGCCGTTCCCGAACGCACGATGGCCCGTGTCGCCAAAGACTTGCAGGACGATCTTGAGGCTTTGGATTCCGTTCTTGAAGCCGGCATCGCAGGTAATCGCGACGAGATGCTTGAGGTCGTGATCGACCCGCTGCGGCTTGAGGCGTACAACGTGACCGCAGATGAGCTGATCAACGTGGTTCGGAACAACAACCAGCTGATCGCAGCGGGTGAGGTCGAAACGGCGCAGGGCACATTCTCGGTCAAAATTCCATCGTCCTTCAAAACCGCGCAGGACGTTTACGGTCTACCGATCAAGGTCAACGGTGACCGGGTCGTTACATTGGGTGAGTTGGCGCAGATCAACTACACCTTTGAAGACCGTGAAGGCACCGCCCGTTTCAACGGCGAATCGACCGTCGCGCTGCAGGTGGTCAAACGCAAAGGGTATAACCTGATCGACACCGTCGCGCAGGTGAAGGACACCATTGCACATGCAAAGACCAAGTGGCCGCCCGAGCTTCAAGCGGCAGTTGATCTGGGAACATCGAACGACCAGAGTCGCATCGTCGGCTCGATGGTCAGCCAGCTTGAAGGCTCGGTTCTGACCGCAATTGCGCTGGTAATGATCGTTGTACTTGCCTCGCTGGGCACGCGGGCCGCCCTGCTGGTTGGCTTTGCGATTCCAACCTCGTTCCTGCTGTGTTTTGCGTTCCTTGCCGTCATGGGGGTCAGCATCTCGAATATCGTGATGTTCGGCCTCATCCTCGCTGTAGGGATGCTGGTGGATGGCGCCATCGTCGTGGTGGAATACGCGGACAAACGTATCAAGGAAGGCGTTGGCCCGATGCATGCCTATGTCGAGGCTGCCCAACGAATGTTCTGGCCGATCGTGTCCTCGACGGCGACGACTCTCTGCGCCTTCCTGCCCATGTTATTCTGGCCTGGTATTCCGGGTGAGTTCATGGGAATGCTGCCCGTCACGCTGATCTTCGTTCTGTCGGCCTCGTTGATCGTAGCGCTGATCTATTTGCCGGTCATGGGCGGTGTATCCGGGCGGTTGAGCCGCATCTTCGACCGGTCTTCGGTCTGGTTGCGAGCGCGCACGCCATGGTGGGTGCGAGTGCTGATGGTACCGCCGTCCCTGTACATGATCTTTTTGGGCGCGATGCAAGTCCTGAACCCCAATTACCTGCTGCCCGGTGGCTCGATCGCAGGGGCCCTGTTATTCCTGTTCGGAGCTTTTGCCGGATCCGTGACCCTGAGTGCGGCCAAGATTGAACGCGCCGAAGAAGACCATGTTCACACTGCTGACGAACACACACCGTTTGGTCATGTGGTCCGGTTCCTAGTCGGCAATCCGATCATGCCGATTGTATCGCTGGCGGCAGTTTTCTCTGCGGTGTTTTTCGTTGCCTTCGTCTGGTTCCCTCAGGAATCCCGAGGCGTTGAATTCTTCGTGGAAAGCGAACCTGAACAGGCGACGGCCTATGTGCGGGCCCGCGGAAACCTGTCCCTGTCGGAAAAAGACGCCATGGTCCTTGAGGCCGAACAGATCATCGGATCTCACCCTGCGGTCATCAACGTCTTTGCCTTCGCGGGCGAAGGCGGTCTGAATCAGAATAACGGTGGCGCTCAGGCTCCGGCCGATACGGTGGGCCGGGTTCAGTTCGAAATCATCCCATGGGAGGATCGCCCCAACATCTCGGAATCCGCCCTTTGGGGTTTGTTCGAGCGGCACTTCGTAGCGCCCGAATATGATGGTGATTTCGTTATTGATGAACTGAATGCCCAACTGGCGACGATACCCGGTATCGTCGTTGAGATTTTGCCATTGGAACAAGGCCCTGCCTCGGCTAAACCCGTGCACCTGCGCATCAAGGGTGACGGATGGGAAGACCTGACCTCGGCGGCGGTCACCGCCCGCGAGGCATTCGAGGCCACGCCAGGCCTGATCAAAACCGAAGACACCCTGCCCCTGCCCGGCATCGACTGGCAGATTGACGTGGACGTCGCAAAGGCCGGTCGGTTCGGAGCCGACGTGGCCACGGTTGGAGCAATGGTTCAGTTGGTCACGCGCGGCATCCTGTTGGGCGAGATGCGTCCGGACAGCAACGATGAAGAAATCGAGATCCGTGTCCGCCTGCCGGAAGAGGATCGCGTGTTATCGACATTGGATACGCTCAAAGTCCGCACTCCAGACGGGCTGGTGCCTCTGTCAAACTTCGTGACTCGTAAACCGGTGGCCAAACTGGCCGAGATCAACCGCGTCGATCAGCAGCGATATTACGACGTCAAGGCGGATGTCGAACCTGGGCTGAGCAAGGCTGTGTCCAAAGGCCCCGATGGACAGCCTGTGCGGCTGGCCGTGATGCGTGAAGTGGCGGAAGGTTATACGCCGACTGGCACTGTGTTGAACGCTGCCGGCGGAAAGTCATACGAATTGGTTCAACTGACCGGCGCAGAAAGTGTCGATCAGTTGCGTAGCGCAATTGAAGACGGGGATGTTCAGTTTGCGCTGATCAACCCGAACGAACGTATTGCCGTTCTGACCGAATGGCTGGACACCGGCCCGTTCGCCAACTCGATCAGTTGGGAATGGACCGGCGATCAGGAAGAGCAGGCGGAATCCGGCGCCTTCCTGGTGAACGCGTTCATGGGTGCTCTGGGGTTAATGTTCGTGATCCTGCTGGCGCAGTTCAACTCGTTCTACAACTCGGTTCTCGTGCTGCTGGCGGTGGTTTTGTCCACCACCGGGGTATTGATCGGAATGATCGTGATGGAACAGCCCTTCTCGATCATCATGACCGGGACCGGCATCGTGGCGCTGGCGGGTATCGTGGTGAACAACAACATCGTTCTGATCGACACCTATCAGGAATACAGCACCTATATGCCCCGTATCGAAGCAATCATCCGCACCGCGGAATCGCGTATCCGCCCGGTTTTGCTGACTACGCTGACGACGATGGCTGGTCTGACACCAATGATGTTCGGCCTTTCGCTGGACTTCATCAATGGCGGCTATTCCATCGACAGCCCCACGGCCCTTTGGTGGAAGCAGCTGGCCACGGCGGTGGTCTTTGGTCTGGGTATTGCGACTGTCCTGACGCTGATCGTAACCCCATCGCTTCTGGCGTTGCGGGTCTGGGTGACAACCTATGCAATTTGGCTCAGCCGTGTTCTTGCCCGTGTGACCGCAGGTCGCTCCAGTCAGATCGCGCAGGACATGGCAATCGGACGCTCTGCCCGTCAGATGCAGGCCACCGAGATTGTCTGGGAGGATGAGTCGCATTCAGGAAGGCTTGAGCAGGACAGCCGATCGGATCAGCCCGATCACCCTGCTGGCCCGCCACTGAAAGCCGCTGAATAAAACGAAAGTGATCGCCGACTTGTTTGCGCGCTCTGAACTGGTACGCGTCACGCATGAAAAGTTCGCCCCAAGTGCCGTGCCTGAAGGGCTTTCGTTTTCCGCGTGAAATCACAGCCTAGCTGTTTGGGTCTACCATCGCATTGCGCAGCACTGCTGATGGTGAAGATCCGTTCGCAGAACGCAGAGTTACTGTCAGCTGGGCGACCGTCCGGCAAGGGGTTAACCGCTTCGACCGCCGTTTCGCCAATTGCATCAGGCTAGACCAGCCAAGTGCGACCGATAAATGACATTTTGACGAAGTGGTGGTCCCGATCAACGGCTGGAAATGCTGGCTCTGGCGGGTGGTGGATGCAAACGATGATGCTATTGACATTCTCGTCCAACCTCGGCGGAACGCTGAAGCGGCCTGGCGTGTTCTGAAGTGGCTGATTTCGCAGTTCGGTCAACCCCGTGTCGTGATCACGGAGACCGCAAATGATGTCTTTCTGCTCGCGCCACTTGGTATTGGCTTCGATGACGACAGCGCCAGCGGGTCACTTGTTGTCGCCTGTCCAACAGGACGCGAGATCAAGAATTGCCTGGAGTTTCAACGTCTCGGCAATCCCAACCTTCCGGGTCAGTACTTCTCGCGTTTTTCCGGAATTCGCTTCCGTTACGACCCTCCGCGACCGCTCAATGACACCGTAGCGGGAATTGAAATCGATGGCATGACGTGGTTATCACCAGATTGACCATTCCGAGGATTCTGAGGAACTCTACAGCGTCGCTTGTAACTTCTGTTTTGGACTGATCCTAAGTTCGATCCCTGTCGAGGCCATGGGCGTACTGTCGTTGGCACTTAAGGCACGTGAAGGCGAATTGATGACAACACGTTTAGAAGCAGTGCCCGACAGGCAGTTGAGACCTTACGCACTCCCCCACAAAGGTTTCGTCGATCCGCGTGAAGTGGTGCAAGAAGCGGGCGGTAAGCCATCATAGGAAGTCAATGAATGGCAAGCGATCTTGGAGAACCTGAAAGGCTTGCCGAAATAGAATGATCAAGGGATATCGGTGCTTGAGATGGACCAGCGCGCGCAGGAGGATCGATCAATCCAAATTTATTCATGACGAGCGTTCCCGAGTCCCCGGCCTGTTAAAATGACTACGCCGCAGAACCCTCTGGGGACTTTCACGTTGACTGCCAGCTTCCACCAGTCGTGTCGGGATGTGATTGATCTGCTGTCCGAACGTGTAATTGAAGTCGACGCTCAATCGTTTTTCGCTTGAGACAGAAATTCGACCAGGGATTACTCAGCGGCCCGAACGTCGCTAGCTCCGACCTAATCTGAACTGGCCTAGCGACGAAGCTTACAGTCGTACCAAGTGTTCAGTCCCGGCATCTGGTGGATCGACTTTTACGACCAAGAACGCTCATATCCTACCCATAGTGAGATAACTCGAGCCACGGTCTATTGGCAGAGAGAACAAAAAAACACTGGGGGCACCTCAGAGTGGAGCAGTTTCGCTCACATCAGTCCAATAGCCGGGACTGGCTCAGTTCCGGGGGCGCAGAATCTCTTTTATTTCTATCGAGGCTGTTGCCCTATAACCTCCAGCAATACTGTTCCCGCTGCGCCAGACGGTGGCCTGGTTTCAGCTACCGCTGACAAGGTTGTGGCGACATCTACGGTATGAACTTGCCGAGAAATTTTTTGTGGATTCACCCCTTGGCCCGCAAACATGATCGGTACGAAAGTGTCGTAGCGCCAAGGTGAGCCATGGGTGACAGTGACAGATAACCCATCCATATCGTTGATGAACCATTCCGGTTGGAAGACCACGTAAATGTCTCCGGATCGATCCGGGTGATAATTATTCAGGACTGCCCGCATGAGAGCGTTGTCGGGCAATGAACCCTCGCGAAGTCGCGAACTGGGCACCGCATAGGCAACTCCTTCAAAAGCGACAAGCTCTTCGGAGATTGCCGTTTCCAACGCGACCCTGTCGATATTCGGGTCGTTGCGAATAGTGTCGGACAGCGTCAGATACGGGTGATCGTAGCCTGCAAACAGAGGACCTGTCAGATCAAAGCGCTCCCTGATCCGATCAACAGCAGGGGTTGTCTCCCAATCACTGGGAGTAACATACCCTCCGGGCAAGCCGATAGAGTCCAAATACCCTGGCGCCTCGGGGGCGCCGTGGTCCGAGGAAAGCACGATCAGCGTGTTTTCCAATCCAATCTCTGCGTCGACAAAAGCAAACAGGTCGGCCAACGTACGGTCGAGGTGAAGCAAATTGTCTTCGGCCTCAAGGCTCGATGGGCCAAACAGATGACCGACGTAATCGGCTACTGAGAAGCTGACAGCCAGATAGTCGGTTACTTCGTCATCGCCCAACCCTTCCGCACTAATCAGGGTCTTTGCGAAGTCCGCCGTTATCTGGTCTCCAAACGGGCTGAACGTCAGGTGTGTTGTGAAATACTTGCCGTCGACCGAACCCAGCCGGTGAGGAAAGGTACGCCCGAACCCCGCAAAGTCCGGCTCCCATTCCTGATCGTCACGATCCGCAAACAGATAAGTGTCTATTGGGTTGAGAAGCGTCCAGGATTGCCCACTGAAGCTTTGCGGCAGACCTTTGGCGTTCCAGGCATCAACCCAATCTGGATAGGCGTCGTAATAATAGCTGCTCGTCACGAACTGACCCGCAGATTTTGAGAACCAGAATGCCTTGCCCGCATGCCCGGCCATAGCCACGGCACCACGATCCTTGATGGACACACCGAACACCTTGGCGGCGCCTGCGGTCGTAACAGCCAGTTCATCCCCAAAGGATGATGTCAGGATCGCGAGGGGAGAGCGCCCATCGGTATTTGCGGCGCGTTGAGTTGGGTCGATCTCTGTATCGTCATCCACGTCCGCGCCGCTGGTGAGAATTGAATAATTGGGGTCTTCAATATTGTATACCGTTCGGCCTTGATCCCGATCATACCAAAGATTGCCGACCATGCCGTGAGCCGTGGGGTTGGCTCCTGTCGCAAGCGTGGTGTGACCGACAATGGTTTCGGTGTTGGCGTGGGTGTGATGAGCGTTGGTGTAGTGAATCCCTTCGTCCATGAGATAACGGAAGCCACCTTCCCCGAACTCGTCATAATGCCGAGCGGGCATGTCTCCGCGCAGTTGGTCCACAGTAATTTGCAGTATCAAACGGGGTTTGTCCTGTGCGTACACTGCAAAAGGAGCCACACAAAGAACAAACAGAAACAACTTTCCGGCTTTGGTCAAAATCGCCATGAGACTTCCAATATGGTGAATGGCTTAAACCGCGATAATGCAATGCTAATTCTGATCGAACAAGAAGGTAAGCGAACACAGGCAAGCTGATGGGCCAAGACGATAGTTCTGAAAAACTCCCGTTTGATGGCGGTTTACCCTGCTCGTCGAGCAAACTGTTGAAATTGGCGGTGTCCGGGCGTGAATGCGCCTTATCTGATCATGTCGACCAATTCGTTAGGCAAAGAACTTGGTTGCCACATCCTTGTTCCGGGGTTTGAGAGCCTGCAAAATCTCACCCCCGCCGACGTTTGCTTCGGCCACAATCAGAACATTCTGAAACATCAAGAAAGGATCGAGATCGAGGCGGGTGATCAGGGGCGTCACCAACTGGTTCTGGATTCCATTGAACCACTTGTCCTGTTCGGTGAAGAGAAACTTCC